>NZ_JBQFRZ010000003.1:0-412642 GCF_056537765.1 Ruegeria sp. C2
GCGACGCGGTACGACAGGTGCCCCAGAGTATTCCTCTCAGCAATCGCTCTCGCCGCTTTGGTCATCTATTGGTTATGAGTCCTGAGCCTAGTTTAATCGCGCTGAAAAAAGGGTTCAGCTAAGCGCTTCTTGCGAAAGCTGTTTTGGTGTTGGGGCAGGCCACGCCCGGGCCGATGCTTTTCAATATTGAGCGAGAGTATGCGTCCGAAGTGACCGCATGGTTGTCGCTCAGGACACGCTTTTCGGTAAAAGGTGAACAACCTGACAAAGCCAATGGAACCTATTCGTGTAGCTTTCCAACACTGTTTCTCGTCACGATGGAGTGTTCCAGAAACACTGAGCCGATCGGATGTTCGTTATTCTCCAGAAGTTCCAATAACATCTCCATCGCGCGTTGCCCTATAAGGTTTCGCGCCTGGTGTACGGTCGTCAGTTCAGGTTGAAAAATTCGGGAAAACGGTATGTCGTCAAAGCCCATCACAGATATCTGGTCGGGCACGGTATATCCATGTTGCTGAAGGCCCCGGATCATCCCCATAGCGGATTCATCGTTGGCGCAGAAAACGGCGGTGGATCGCGGATATTGGATGATCAACTGATCTGCCGCTTGCTCACCATATTCATAGGTGAAGCCACCGGGGATGGTGTGGATGTGGTCTGTCAGGCCGGCGTCTTCCATCGCCTGAACATAACCCGCGCACCGGTCATTGGTCAGCGGATTGCCTTCGGGTCCGGTGACATGCGCAATTCTTCTGTGCCCCTGAGCTAGCAGATATTGCGTGGCATCGAACGCCGCTTTCCGGTTGTCAGTCCCAACATGAGCATAGCTTGCATCATCCAGTCGTTCTGAGATCGAGACGACTGGAGTACCCTCTGGAAGCATCCCATCCGGAGGCGCGGCTCCGTTCAGAATCAAAGCACCATCCGCGCGTCCATTGCGCAGATTTTCGAGGATATTCGCATACCGCGCGTCGTCCCCGTTGGTGTTGCCGATTAAGATCGTCAGATTGGCGCGGGTCGCAACTTCTTCGATGCCTGACAGGATCTTGGAAAAGAAGGGGTTGGAAATATCCGGCAGGATGACCAGCACCGTACCCGACCGATTTCGCCGCAGCATCTGCGCAGCAGTGTTGACACTGTACCCAGTTTCCGAGACAGCCGTGAACACAGCGTCGCGTGTTTTTTTGGAAACGATATCAGGCGATTGCAACGCCCGGCTTACTGTGGCGGTAGAGACACCGGCCACCCGCGCAACGTCCCGAACCGTGGGTCTCTTATTCGAGTTTCTTGTCATGCTGACGATTTATAGCAGCGAAAAACGAAGAATGTAATGGTTTACATAATAAATGAAATCGATTACATAGATTCGCACCGTGGCATCTTCTGAGCTCTGGGGAGGGGACATGAAGCTGGGTGTGAACCTGCTGTGCGTCGGTGGGCTGATCGACAAGGCGCGGCTGGAGTTTTGCCAGCTCGCTGCCGAAGCAGGGTATGACGGTGTTGAAATTCCAGTCCTTGAAGGTTCCGCCGATCACTATGCATGGCTGGGGGCTGAGCTGGATGCGCTGGGGCTGGAACGGACCTGCACAGCGATTGTCCCTGATCCCAACGCAGACCCGACCAGTGCCGACCCAGATATCCGGGCGGGCGGTGTTGCTCATCTGGACTGGATACTGGACTGCGCGACAGCACTGGGTGCCGAAACCATCGGCGGGCCCTTTCATGCGCCGATCGGGCATTTCACCGGCAGCGGGCCAACCGCTGACGAATGGCAGCGCGGTGCCGAAGCGCATCACCGAATGGCTGAAAAAGCGGCTGAGCGGGGGATGCGACTGGCGCTGGAGCCTCTCAACCGGTTTGAAACCCATTTTCTGAATACGGCCGAACAGGCAGCGCGGTATTGTGACTTGGTCGAGCATCCCGCGTTCGGGATCATGTACGACACGTTCCATGCACATATCGAAGAAAAGGATCAGGCGCAGGCGATTGCAGCGCTCTCTGGCCGGATCAACGTTCTGCATATCTCGGAAAATGACCGCGGCACGCCTGGGACTGGGCAGATCGACTTTGGCACGATCTTTACGGAGGTGAAGAAAACCGGGTTCGATGGCTGGGTGGTGATGGAGGCCTTTGGTGCAGGTGTCCCGGAACTCGCTGCGGCCACCCGCATCTGGCGCCCGATGTTCGAAGACCACCCGCAGCTGTTTCACGATAGTGCTGCGTTCATTCGTAAGGGCTGGGCGGAGGCATGAGCAGTGATGTCATCTTTGAGATGAAGGGGATCACCAAGGTATTTCCGGGGGTCAAAGCGCTGGACGCTGTCAGTTTTTCGGCGCGCCCTGGCGAGGTCCATGCCCTGGTCGGAGAAAATGGCGCAGGCAAATCCACGCTGATGAAGGTACTGTCCGGCGTGTATCAGGCAGAAGAAGGCGACATCTTTCTGCGCGGCCAGAAGGTGCGGTTTCAGCACCCGCTGGAATCCCTCGCTCAAGGTGTGAGCGTAATCTATCAGGAGTTCTCGTTACTGCCGGACCGGACCGTGGCCGAGAATATCTTTCTGGGCCGGGAGCCCACGCGCAGTTGGGGCCTGTTGGATATCGACAGGATGCGGAGCGAAACGCAGGAGGTGCTGGCGCTGTTTGGGGATCGCCATCGCTTTGGCCCGGACACCCTGGTCAGCGATCTGGACGTTGCGCAGCAGCAAATGGTCGAGATTGCCAAGGCGCTGTCGCTCAACGCACAGGTGATCGTCATGGACGAGCCGACGGCAGCGTTGAACGATACCGAATGTGATTTGTTGTTCCAACTGATTGACGATCTGCGCGGGCAGGGGCGGTCGATTGTCTATATCACCCACCGCATGCGCGAAATTCGCCGTCTGGCCGATCGCGTCACCGTCATCAAGGATGGCAAGGTCGCGGCCGCATTCGATCATGTGCCGGAAACCGGTCAGATAGTCGAAGCCATGGTCGGGCGTGACATTGGGCATTTCTACCCAGAACCCGCGACGCCGGATGAGGTTGGCGAGGCCGTGCTGAATGTGCGCGGGGGCGGCAATGACCGCCTGTTCGACATTGATCTGGACTTGCGCGCGGGTCAGATCACCGGGTTTGCGGGCGTTCAGGGTGCAGGCCGTACGGCGCTGGCCTTGGCCCTGTTTGGCGTGGAACCGTTCGAAACCGGCGCGGTGACGGTTGAGGGGAAACCGGTCCGGCTGACCAATCCGCGCAGCGCCGCCAAGGCCGGGATCGCCATGCTGCCCGGCGACCGCAAGGCTGAGGGGCTGATGCTGATGCAATCGGTCCGTGACAACGGCATGATCTCGGCGCGGGCGTTTTCCGAGGCTCTGGGCGCGCCGAACAAGTCGCCGATTGCGACTCTTGATCAGATGGATGCGCTGTTTGATGCGTTTGATTTACGTGCGGCGAATTACGAGGTCGAAATTCAGTCTCTGTCCGGCGGCAACCAGCAAAAGGCTATCGTTGCACGTTGGCTGTCGCTGGCCCCGAAGATTCTGATCTTTGTCGAACCCACCCGTGGCATCGACGTCAACACAAAGGCCGGGATCTACGCCCAGATGCGCAAGCTGGCGCAAGAGGGGGCGGCAGTCATGGCGATCTCGTCTGATTTGCCCGAAGTTCTTGGCATTTCGGACCGGGTTCTGGTGATGAGCGACGGCAAGATCGTGGCCGAGTTCGGATATGGCGCCAGCGAGGCCGAGGTCATGCATGCCGCGACCGAGGCGCATCTGGGACTGGAAGCCTCATGAAGATCGGCAAACCCCGGAACCTGGCAGCTCTTGCGCCGTTTCTGCTGCTGCTGGTGGCGGTGGCGATCTACGTCATTGTCGCGGTGGCGACAGGGCAGACGCAATATCTGACTGCCGAAAACCTTCTGGGCCTGCTGGGGCGCTCCATCGCGCTGGGGATTACCGCGATTGGGCAGACCTTTGCCATTCTGATCGCCTCGATCGATCTGAGCGTGGCGAACCTGATCTCGGTGTCTGCGGTGTTGGCCTCGTCCATCATGTCGGGCGATCCGTCGATGATGCTGCCGGCGATTGCCGCCGTCCTGGCGGTGGGCGTTGTGGTTGGCCTGATCAATGGGCTGGTTATCACTCAGTTCGAGGTCAACCCGCTGATCGCCACCCTCGGTATGGCGTTGATCCTGCAGGGGCTGTTGAGTGCTACGTTCAACAATTTTGCCGGGGAAGTTCCGGAAGAGTTTCAGGTCTTCGCCTATGGGCAGGTCGGGGGCGTCTCGATCAGCCTGATCTTTCTGATCGCCCTGGCGGTGGCCGCCTGGGTGTTCTTGCGCTTCACTCGCGTAGGATCAAACATCTATTCGGTTGGTGGCAATCCGGATGCGGCCAAATTGGCCGGTATGCGCACCGCGCGTGTGGTCATCATGGCTCATGTGATCTGCTCGGTGTGCGCCACCATAGCGGGGCTGTATCTAGCCAGCCGCCTACGCTCGGGCGCGCCGTGGATCGGGCGAGACGGGGTCTATGATCTGGAATCCATCGCTGTGGTTGTCATCGGCGGCACCGCCTTGTCCGGCGGGCGTGGGGGTGTCTGGGGTACTCTGATGGGGGTGATGATCTTCTCGCTGATCGACTCGATCTTCAACATCGCGGGCGTCGATGCCTTTGCCAAACAGATCCTGCGCGGGGTTATCATCGTAGCCGCCGTTGCCGTCTATGCCGTGCGCAGCCGGAGGATCGAGGCATGATGGCGCGGCTGAAGCAGATGAACCCTGTCTTTCTGGTGCTGGCGCTGTTGTTTGTGGCGATAGCGATCCTGTCGCCGTATTTCCTGCAGCCGACGGGGTACATGAATTTCCTCAAACGTGCGGCGCCGATTGCGATCCTGGCGGTGGGGCAGTTGTACGTCATCAACTCGGGCGGGTTTGATCTGTCGGCAGGGGCATTGGTGACGCTGACGGTGATCGGCAGTTCGATCCTGCTGGACGGGGATGCCAGCGCGACATGGTGGGTGATCCTTGTCATGCTGGGGTTGGGCGTGATCGTGGGCACGGTGAACGCACTGGTGGTGTCGTGGCTCAAGGTGCCGTCGATCATCGCCACGCTGGGGATGATGATCACGCTCAGCGGTGTGGCCCTGACATGGTCGGGAGGTGCTCCGCGTGGGTATCTGCCAGAGAACTTTCGGTTCTTCGGCCGCTACCTGATCAAGGATCTACCGCTGATCAAAATCCTGCCCGTCGCGGTGATCGTGATGGTCGTAGTCTGCGTTGCCATGTGGTGGCTGATGCACCGCACCAATTATGGCAAGCGCTTGATTGCGATGGGCGACAATCCGAAGGCCGCATTGCTGGCCGGAATCCCACTCACGGAAACGCGGATTGTCGCCTTTATTATGTCCTCGATTTCGGCCGTCATGGCCGGGATCTTGCTGGGCGGCTTCGCGGGCGTATCCACAGATGTGGGCGTCGGGTTGGAGCTTCAGGCGATCACCGCCGCCGTCATCGGCGGCGCACAATTGCTGGGCGGGCGCGGCACCGTAGGGGCCACTATTGCGGGGGCGCTGGTGTTGCAGGCGATGTTCACGCTGCTCAACATCCTGGGCTTTCCCAAACCCATTCGCGACGTGGTGCAGGGATTGATTTTGATCTCGGCGGTGGTGATCGCCGGATACCGACGACGCCGATCCGGGGGATAGGCGCCCGAAACTATTCAGAGGAGGAAACAAGAATGATCAACAAATTCACGGCAACAGCCCTGACTACGCTAGCGTTGGCCTTGCCCGCCCAAGCGCAGAACTTCGACGACCCGGCCGAGTTTGCAAAACAAAAAGACATGCTGGGCGCAACCGCCAATGGTGATGCCGCAACCCCATGGTTGCAACACTATGGCGATGTGATGGCCGATACCTCGGGCTTCAAGAAGGACGGCCCGCATACGATCTGTTTTTCGAACGCAGGCGTGAACAACCCATGGCGCGTGGTCGGCTGGAATACCATGCTGGCCGAGGTCGAACAGCATGACAGCATCGCCGAGTTCGTTGTGACCGATGCCGAAGGCTCGGACGACAAGCAGATCGCCGATATCGAGGATCTGCTGGCCGGTGGCACTTGTGACGCCCTGATCGTGTCCCCCAACACGACCGCAGCCCTGACCCCCGCTGTGGAAAAAGCCTGCGAACAGCTGCCCGTGATCGTGTTCGACCGAGGTGTGAACACCGATTGCCCGGTCACGTTCATCAAACCGGTTGGCGGATATGGCTTTGGCATCCAGTCTGGTGAATTCATCGCCGCCAACGCGCCCGAAGGCTCGGACGTGCTGATGCTGCGCATCCTGCCCGGTGTGGACGTTCTGGAAACCCGGTACTCCGCTGCGAAACGCATTCTGGAAGAGGCCGGTCTGAACATCGTCGGTGCGGAATTCACCGATGGCGACCGCGCCAAGACTAAGGCGATTGTCGAGGACTACATCCAGCGCGGCACCCAGTTGGGCGCGGTCTGGATGGACGCGGGCGCAACTTCGGTCGCGGCGATTGAAGCCTTCGAGGATATGGGTCTGGACGTGCCGATTGTGACCGGCGAAGACCAGCAGGATTTCCTGCAGAAATGGCAAGAGATCGGCTTGAACACCATCGCGCCGACCTACCCGACCTATCAGTGGCGCACGCCTATTCTGGCGGCTCTGAAAATTCTGGATGGCGAAGCGATCCCCGGACCTGAATGGAACCTGCCGCAGCCGGCAATCACCAACGACAATCTGGCCGATTTCGTGAACCCGTCGATGCCGCCGCTGCACTATGCAGCTTGTGGCTGTGAAGGCATGCCGGGCTACCCTGAACGCTGGGGCGGTAAGTAATTGCCAGAACCCGTCAGGCCCCGGTCGGGGCCTGACATACAGGATATTCATGGGAGGCTGATATGCCGGGTGCGATCAAAGGACCGGGGTTGTTTTTGGCACAGTTTGCGGATGACGCGGCTCCGTTCAATTCGTTGGGGTCGATTTCGGAATGGGCAGCGGGTCTGGGGTACAAGGCGGTACAGATCCCGAGTTTCGACCGGCGGCTGTTCGATCTGGACAAGGCCGCCGATAGCCAGACCTATTGCGATGAGATTGTCGGCACCTGCCGCGATGCGGGCGTTGAGGTCAGTGAGCTGTCGACCCATCTGCAGGGCCAGCTTGTTGCCGTCCATCCCGCCTATGACCAGTCTTTCGATGCCTTTGCCCCCGAGACCGTGCACGGCAACCCGCAGGCGCGACAGGATTGGGCCGTCGATCAGGTCAAAAAGGCCGCCATCGCCGCGCGGCGCATGGGGCTGGATACCACGGTCAGCTTCACCGGATCGCTGGCCTTTCCCTATCTCTATCCGTGGCCACAACGGCCTCAGGGCCTGATCGAAGAAGCTTTCGCCGAGCTTGCCCGACGTTGGCGTCCGATTTTCAACGCGTATGCGGAGCAGGGCGTGGCTATTGGCTTCGAAATCCACCCCGGCGAGGATGTGTTCGACGGAGCGACCTTTGAGATGTTTCTCGATGCCGTTGGCGGGCACGAGGCCTGCCGCATCAACTACGACCCTTCGCATTTCTTGCTACAGCAGATGGACTACCTAGAGTTCATCGACCTCTATCACGAGCGCATTTGCGCCTTTCACGTCAAGGATGCCGAGTTCAACTCGACCGGTCGCCAAGGCGTCTATTCTGGCTATCAAGGCTGGACCAACCGGGCAGGGCGGTTCCGCAGCCTTGGCGACGGGCAGGTGGATTTCGGTGCGATTTTCTCGAAGCTGACGCAGTATGGCTATGACAGCTGGGCGGTGTTGGAATGGGAATGCTGCCTGAAATCCCCCGAACAGGGTGCAGCCGAGGGCGCGCCCTTCATCGCGCGCCATATCATTGAAACCACAGATAAGGCCTTTGACGATTTCGCGGGCGGCGAAGTGGATCAGGCAATGATCCGATCCATGCTGGGGCTGGACCAGTGATGCCTTTGAAACTGGGCATGGTTGGTGGCGGGCAGGGCGCATTCATCGGAGGTGTGCATCGTATCGCCGCCCGGCTGGACGGGCAGTGGCAACTGGTTGCGGGGGCGTTGTCGTCGGACCCGAAGCGGGCCGAAGCCTCGGCCAAAGAACTGGGGATCGAACGGTCCTATTCCGACTTCCGCCAGATGGCACAGGCCGAGGCCGCACACGCGGACGGCATCGACGCGGTGGCCATCGTGACCCCGAACCACATGCATGCGGACCCGGCGATTGCGTTTCTTGAAGCTGGGATTCATGTAATCTGCGACAAGCCACTGGCGGCCACGGTCGGGGACGCCGCGCGGATCAAGGCCGCGGTGGAAGCTTCGCCTGCGCATTTCATCCTGACTCATAATTATACTGGCTATCCCATGATCCGGCAGGCGCGTGACATGGTGCGCTCAGGTGATCTGGGCAAGCTGCGGCTGGTACAGGTGGAATACGCGCAGGACTGGCTGACCGAACCCGCCGCGTCCGATAACAAACAGGCCGATTGGCGAACCGACCCGGAGCGGTCTGGGGCCGGAGCCATCGGTGATATCGGCACCCACGCGTTCAATTTGGCGCATTTTGTGACCGGCGAAGTCCCCTCGCACCTTGCCGCCGACCTGTCCAGCATGGTTCCGGGGCGACGAGTGGATGACAACGCCCACATCCTGTTGCGCTATGCCAGCGGCGCGCGCGGTATGCTATGGGCCAGCCAGGTGGCAGTGGGGAATGAAAACGGTCTGCGTTTACGTGTATATGGCGAATGCGGCGGCATTGAATGGACGCAAGAACATCCAAATCACATGACGTTCACGCGATTTGGGCACCCAAGTCAGACTATGACGCGTGGCTCTGCAGCTACGTCCCAAGCATCGAGGGCAGCCACACGCGTACCCCCAGGACACCCTGAAGGCTATCTGGAGGGGTTTGCGACTTTGTATGCGGATGCCGCGGCCCTGATCCGGGGGGATCAGGGGGCGCAAAATCTGTTGCCAGGTTTGAACGATGGACTGCTGGGTATGGCCTTCGTTGCCAGCGCCTTGAAATCTTCAAAACATGACGGGAGATGGATCGATATCCAATGAAAGAACCAATCTCCCACAGTTTCGGGGCTTGGCGTATCGAAGTGGTGCGATAGGAAAGATGCGCATGAATATTATGATGCCGCTGTCGTCAGTATTATTAGAGCCGCAATCGGGCTAAGCCGATGCAAGTGTATGCTGCAGGGGGAATAGGTTTTCTTGAATCTGAATTTCGCTTCGGATTCGTTCCTGTGACTGTTGAATGGCCTGATTGTCGCGATGCGCTCGGAGCAAACGAATCTAGCTTCTGACTGGGTGAGCAGGGTTTTGCGAAGCCACCACAAACGGTATCGCCAAATTTGGGCTTTGACAGGCTGCTAGCTGTGGGGTGTAGTTGTAGCGAAGCGTCATGCTGAATTTATCCGACCTGCACCGCATCGAGGGTTAAGTGACCGATGCTGTAGCATGAACAAATGCTTGGTTTCCATGTTCAGTGACCTGTTGGGTCACTTAGTCCAATGCGCATACTTCCTTTTCGATCAAAGTAATAACAGACGCGATGCGCGCAAATTTGTTCCTGCCACGCCTGAACGCCAGCCAAAGGTCATGGTGATGCTTGAAGGGTAAATCCACGATAGAGACATCACCCCGCCTTGCAAATGCATCGACACCCGATCTGGGTAGTATCGCGAATCCCAGCCCTTCCGCGACAGGGGTAAGGATCTGCCCTATCTGGTTGACGGACGTTCGCGTTTTTAGGTGATCTGAGCCCAGATAATCCTTGGCAAAATTTCGTCCGAGAAGCTCATCTGCATATTCGTGCCCGTCGGGGTGTGCAACAAATCCCAGTTTGTTCAAGTCGGCTAGGTCAATCGCTTGAGATTGCATAGAGCGCGGAACGAGCAAGCAAAGCTCCTCACGCATGATCATCTTCGCTTCAAGCTGCGGGTGATGGGGTTGGCCCGCTAGGATACCCAGATCCAGATCTCCGCGAATAAGACTGCGTATCATGTTGCCCTGCGGTGCAGCAGTCAGGTGGAGCGCAAGATCAGGGGACGATCGCAAACGTTCCAGAAGATGTGGATAGAGCCACATGGCAAAGCTGCCAGAGCATCCGATCCTGACCTCGCCAATGTCTGGGTCATCGCGCTGCATCATTTCCTTGAGATCACATTCCTGTTGGCGGCGGGCCAGCCCTACTTTGAAGAGGGCCTCTCCAGCAGGGGTTGGCGTGAATGATTTCCCATCTTGCACGATCAAGGGTTTGCCGACTTGCGCCTCCAATTTGCGAAGATGTTGCGACACGCCGGGTTGCGTCATCCCCAGCGCTTCAGCCGACTTTGTGAAATGGCCAATCTCACAAAGCGTCGTAAAGGTGTTCAGCCACGTTGCATTCAGCATGATAATAACGCCCCATTATATAAAGTATACATATTGATAATTTAACTAAATGTCACCATCGGCGTATCTACACGGTAACGCGAATGAAAGGGTACGCTACGACACCGACACCACGCACGTTCTCTGACATTGGCCTGTCTGTACCGAATCTGGACAAAGCCGTTGCATTCTACCGCGATGTTCTAGGGTTCTACGTGATCATGGAGCCGACCCAGATCACGTAAGACGCCAGTGACATCGGGCAAATGTGCAGTGATGTCTTTGGTGAAGGTTGGGGGAAAATCCGCATCGCGCACCTCGCGACGGCCGACCGTGTCGGGTTTGAGCTGTTTGAGTTTGAAGGCCATCATGCTCCGGGCAACAACTTGGATTACCGGCAACACGGAACGTTCCACTTCGCCATTCAGAATCCGAATCTCGAAGACCTGCTAGCCAAGATTGTTGCCGCGGGCGGCAAACAACGTATGCCAGTCAGAGAATATTTCCCCGATGAAAAGCCTTATCGCATGGTCTACGTCGAGGACCCATTCGGGATCGTATTCGAGCTATACAGTCACAGCTATGAACTGACCTACTCGGGAGGTGCCTACACTTAGTCCAATGTATTCCACCTGCGAAACCGGACCTTCGGCAAATAACTTGGAAGGTTCGGTTCGTTCCGCAGTGCGTGAGTTTGAAAACCTCTGTATATGGTTGTGTCACAAACCTTAGGTTCAGATTGACTAGGTGGCCTGTTCTGGCATTCTTTCCCGCAATATTGCTTGGACAGGTCTTAGTATTGCCTCCTTGAAAGGCTGACACTTCTCCAAGGATGTGGTTTTCTAGGCCGCTTGCTTTTACCGTCGGTACACGGTGTCCTATCGCGCCGTCGGCAAAGCAGGGAACACCCTTGATTTCATATTGTCTTAGCGCAGGAATGGTCCGGCAGCCACCAAGTTTTTCGCCAACGCCCTGTCCACAAATGGAATTCCAGACAAGATCGTGATCGATAAAAGTGGAGCCAACGCGCCAGGCATTCAGGAAGTAAACAAGAGTGTGTGGCGGTTTGGCTATCCGGCTAAAGTGCAGGTAGTTAGGTCGAAGTTCTTGAATAATACGATTGGACAGGATCATCGGTTCATAAAGCGGCGTGTCCGGCACATGTGTGGGCTCAAATCGTTCAGATACGCTTCGGCCACATTGGATGCCATTAAAGTCGCCAATATGATCCGGAAACAGCAATTCAGAAGCGCTACGACCTCGGGCTATCGGATGTTTCCGAGACCGAAGGATAATCGCGTCCAGCATGATGCTGGCTCTGGTTACCACAGTGTTTTGCGACATAATCGTATCGAGACAATCCGCACCATCAAACGCGACCACGTCTGTCGCAAGCAACGCGGCATCACTGGCGAGCTTAAGTCATTGCTCAGCTGTTCGAAAACGCTGCATGATCCAGTGTGAAATTCGGCGTAGAAGCAGCCCTTCAAAGTTAATGCGACAGTCCTTTCTACACCTATACTCTATGGAGTGTTGGTGCCATTCATCCATCTTGGTTGCCACTGGGAGAAGTCAAAATGAACCCGAGAAACTTTGTTCCAAAGGGTGCGGCCAGCTATCGCATAGACTTCGATGGGTCGGCCAAGGAAATATATTTCCTGCTGTTGCCTAAGCTGACCATGCTTGCCTTTAGCGCTGCAGTGGAACCTTTACGGATCGCCAATCAGGTCACGAACAAAGAACTGTATAAATGGTTTCTGATCACAGAAGACGGAAATCCGGTTTCTTGTTCGAATGGAATTGAGATTACGCCGGATTTTGCCTTGTGTAACCTACCGCGATCCTCGCGGCTGTTTGTCTGCTCGGGTATTGAACCGGCAGAAAGCACCAACCCCAATGTGCTGTCATGGATTCGCCGCCAGAAGGCCTATGGTTGTAACTTGGGTGGTATCTGTACTGGAGCTTTTGCCCTTGCGAAGGCCGGAGTTTTGTCAGGGAAAAGATTCACTTTGCATTGGGAAAACCGCCCTGCTTTTGTCGAACACTTTCATGATTTGGAACCGTCGGCAAACCTGTATGAGATCGATAACGAGCTTATGACATGCGGTGGTGGCAACGCTGCAATTGACATGATGTTGGACATAATCGAATCCGATTTTGGAAACGACCTCGCGGTCATCGTTTCAGACATGTGCATACACTTTCGGTCCAACAACAGCAAAACGCTTCAGAAATCAGCTTTCTCGGTGGCGTTGGGCAGCCGCAACCAATACCTGATCAATGCGATGCAGATCATGCATGAAAATCTGGAAGACCCGCTGGATATCTCTGAAATAGCAGAGGCCGTACAGATATCTCGTCGTCAGTTAGAGCGCCTTTTCCAAAAATACGTCGAAACTTCACCAGTGCAGTTTTACATCGAGTTACGCGTTGAACGGGCTTACGCATTGCTCAGCGAAACCGAGATGCCCGTATCTGAGATCGCAGCCGCTACGGGCTTTGGAAGCGCCACCCAGCTGACGGTGCGGTTCAAGAAGCGTTATGGTGAAGCGCCGACTTCGTTCAGAAGAGGCTGGTCTGAAAGGCGGAGATAATTTGCGATTGGCTTGTGTCAGAAATCGCAACCTCCATGCTGTTAAACATCACGATGAGACCCCGCGTGGCGCAAGCAGCAGAACATGGCGTATAAAACTACGCCTTTGAAGCGGCGCCTTTCAAAGAAGCCATACTGAGACCTGTCCAAGAATTATTTGCGCTAAACAAATGCCAGATCGGGCTGTTATGTCAATCTGAGCCTAGGCTACAAAGCCACGCGGAAGTTGGGGTGACCCGTTGGTATTATTTGCGTGGATTGAAGCCGCCTCTTGTATGAGACGGCCTCAGAAAATTTGGCGCTTTCTTACCCGATGATCCCAACACGCTTTCGTATCGCATCAAAGTTCTGAATAAGAACGATTTTTCCATTCAGGAAAACAGGGCGTAGCGCGTCGTGACCGGTTGGTATGTTGGCTAGCGGGCGACTCACAAACCGGCCGCTGTCGGTTTCCATGACGCCAAGGCGCCCCTTTTTTGAGGTCTTGGAGCCTGATGCAGTCACTGGGTCCTTAAAAATATCTCGCCACATTCCATTCACGCGGATCGCCGAAGTTTTCATGGAATACGAAAATGTATCGCGATCCAGTTTCTGCAACAGGCCCGCACCCATACCAAAAGCGATGTTCCCGATGGCGAGGCCGCGCTCGATCATCTTCTCCATGATCTGAACAATTGAGATCTTGTTGACGCCATCCCCTTGGATGACACGGACTTGCGTAGGCAGGATGCGGAAGCCATTGACGGTTTCTACATAGCCAAATTTCTCTATAAGCGCTTCAATCACCTCGGGCACGATCCATAAAGGATCGCCGCTGTCAGGGCGCACAACCAGCACGCCTTCACGCGCCATGACCGCATCGCGTAGTTCATTCCCCCAATAGTCGCGCACAGCACGCATCAGGTCATAGCTGTCAGATACACAAGCAACTATGCCTTGTGGATTATCCGCCAGAAACTGCCGCATGAAGTCCAATTCACCGTCCGCGCCAAAGGAGGTCACAGTGCTGTGCTCAGTCGCCGGGATTGAGAAGCCCGCCATTTCCGCGCCGTAGGCATTTCGGGCCAGGATCAGCCCGCCGACAGTGTCAGTTCCCATCGAATTGACCAGATGCGCTGCGCCTCCAAGGGCTGCGCTTTCGGCACTGGTCGCACCGCGGGCGCCGAAGTCGTGCAGTTTAAACGCAAGACCCTCGTCACAGCCATCAGTCTGGATCAACCGGTCACGAATTTGGCGCACCACATAGTTCGAGATGGTCGCGACAGTGCTCGGATACCAAACCGCCCGAAGCAGACGGGTTTCGAGAAAGCCGGGCAAGGCCCAGCATTTTGGATCGGTATTGACGATCCGAACCTGCGGGATGGAAACCGGAGCAATTGTCCCTTCGGGCAATGCGTCGATCTGCACTGGCAGACGTCCACCATGCACATCAATGATATGCTGAAACATCTCAACATAAAGCGAAAGCCCGTGCGCCTGGATGAACGGCGCGGCCTCATCCAACATGGCTTGGGTAACGACTTGCCCTTCGAGCTTCATAAGCTCAGCCTGAAGACCAAAGAACAAAACCTCGTCAATCTCACCATCCGCGCGGCGCGGCTCAATGTAGGCAAAGGCGTATTCGGTCCCTTCGGGGAATTGCTTAGGGTGGCTGTACTTGTAGCTGTCAGTGTCCAGCAGAAAATTGCTCGCATCGACGACGTTTGCAAAATGAGATGATTGCATCACCATGTTCCAGTCCTCCTTGGATTGGATATGTTGAGCCACGCCGGACCTCCCGGCGGACTGGGGATCATGGGCCGAATGGGCCCGTGAACTTAATGCATGCGGCTCATCAGAACCGATGAATAGGCAAAGGGCACATTGGGCACCAAGGCCTGAATGATGTCGAAATGGTCTTCGAACATCACATCCGGAGTCAGTTGATTGACCGGCATCCAGAACGCGCGTTTGGCATCATCAGCACCTTTTACCCGTTCCTGCGCCTTGCCGTCGATCAACTCGAACTTGAAAGCTTCGGTGCGCACCCAACCACGTTCTGAACGCTCGGGGTGATCAAACACCTGCCGTGCGGCGATGCGACCTTCCAGCAATTTGCGCGGGATGTTAAGGCGCGTTTCCTCGATCAACTCCCGGATGGCGGCTTCCTGAGCGGCTTCTTTTTGAAGGTGTCCCCCGGGCAGTGCAAAAAGTCCTTTGCCCGGCGCATTTCCCCGTTCGACCAACAAGATATGCCCGTTTTGAACCACAACGGCATCCGCGCAATCGGCGGGGATTTCGTAGCCCAAAGCGGCAACCGCTTTATTGTAATTTGTGCGATAGGCCTGGTTATATGAAGCTTCTGCACGGATTTGCTCTACGGCTTGCGGGTTCTTTTCTATCCATGAGACAACCTGATCGGTTTCGATGGCCCCGAAGGTCTCGCGTAATTTAGCAACAGGTGTTTCGTCGAGGAACAACCCGGTTCGCATATCTGTTGCGTTTAAAACAGTGCTGCCGCTGCGTTCGGCCTCAACCGAAACAGCTTCGAACTCCGGGAACCAACGCAGATAACGGCTGCTTTCGTCCTTGTCGTGCCCTACGAGCACGATTTTGGCGTCGGCCCGCGCAATCCCTTCGGTCCGCAGGTGCAGATCAATCGCTGTGCGCACATTCCCCGCCCAGGTCTTATCGTCGTAAAGCGTGTCGATCAGGGGCAGGCAGGTGATCTCTGAATGGCATCCCGCAGCTTTCATTGCATTCGAGATGAATCCTGCTCGTTCGGTCCACTTGAACGCATTCTTTTCCGTTCTTGGGCGGAAAGCAGACCCAATAAGGACCAGCGTTTTGTCTGAGATGTGAGAAGCATGGTCGAACAGTTTCCGATGCCCTTTGTGAAAAGGTTGAAACCGTCCAATGATCACTGAAAGCGTGACCTTAGTCATAGCGCGACCTCCGCGTTATCAATTTGAGAGCAAGACCTCCTTGCACACCGCTTTCGTACGCCTCCACTGTCCACTAGTCAATCTGCGGTAGACTCAGTTTTTGAAACAGTGTGTTTCTGTCGGCCCATTCCGGACATTCGGCGAAGTGCGGAATTGCTGCGGTTGGAGCCCGCATTGTTGCCATTCGTCGCATGCGCTAGCTCCATACGTCTGCGAAATCACACAGCGGGCAAACCGGACTTTCAGTTGCTGCGTTAAAAATGGGGGCTCCCGTCAAAGGCGCATCCGGAGTGTTTTGTCGGGTATTTTTTGGAGCAGACCTGAGTTTGTGATACGGTGATGGCCAATTGCTTGTTTGGTGCTGGTTTTGTTTAGATACGTCTCAAAATGGCTTACAATGGCCCTTTCCCTCTTCATTGCATCTGACGCGATTGCTAAGGAGAAACGCGTTGCCCTTGTTATTGGCAATTCGGATTACGAAAACGTCGCGAACCTATCCAATCCTGTCAACGACGCTCAGGATATCGCTGCAGCCTTAAAAAGACTTGATTTCGAGGTCACGGTTGGAACCAACTTGGACTACCGTGACATGCGCCTTGCGCTGCGTGACTTTGCCGACGCATCCCTCACGGCTGACAAGGTCATGATCTATTATGCCGGTCATGGCATCGAAATCGAGAATAACAACTATCTCATTCCGATTAACGCCGAATTGCGAAGCGACCTGGATGTTGATTTCGAGGCTATTCGCCTAGATACGGTGGTGAATTCGATTGCCCAGTCTCCCGGGTTGAAAATCGTGCTTGTTGATGCCTGCCGGAACAACCCCTTTGTGACGGACATGATTAGGACAAGCGCGACTCGGAGCGTTGGGCAGGGATTAGCCCGAATTGACCCCGGCGGTGTTCTTGTCGGTTATTCAGCACGAGGCGGGACCTTGGCTCTTGACGGCGATGGCCGCAATAGCCCATACGCATCGGCCTTGCTGACACATCTTGAAGAGCCCGGGCTTGAAATCGGAAAGATGTTCCGCAAAGTGCGGGACCGCGTGTTTGAGGCGACTGAGGGGTATCAGGAGCCTTTCACATATGGCTCATTACCTGGCTCTGACCTTTTTCTGAAGGCTCCGCTGCCTCCAGATCCGATACGGCAGGTGTCAGAAGCAGAAATTGCAATAGTCGCTTCTCAGATCAACCGAGAGCTCGCCTCGGATTACGCCGAGGCTGAGCAGCGCGACGCAATCTACAACTGGGAAAAATTTCTCAAGAAGTATCAGAGTCATCCCGACCACTATCTGATCGCATTGGCTACCCGCAAACTCGATGTGCTGCAGTCCGAAGCCGATGCGAAACGTAGGAAACGAACGCGCGAGCCCTGGCTGAAGGCGAGCTTTCCAGACGGTCAGCAGGAAGCCGAGTTGACCTTGGAACAGCGAAAGCTGGTGCAAGAGGCGCTGAACATGATGGGGCAGAATGTCGGTGGCGTGGACGGTGCATTTGGCCCCCGAACCCGCACGGCAATCTCGACAGTTCGGGTCACTAACGGTCTGTCCCCAGGAACCAGGGTCGACGTCGCGTTACTACGCATCCTGCCGGAGGTACCTGCGATCAAAGCGCTTCAGAGTGACACGGCGCGCATCTACAAGGAAGACGAATTGCCAGAGGCCATGGAAGAGAGGTTGCAGCGGGCCCTTTCAGTTCTTGGGTCGCGTGAAGTCGTCTTTGGATATTTCGAAGGGCATCTATACTTGGTTGCGCTGCGGCACATGCACTTTTTTGAAGCAAACCGCCTTGCCGAGAAAATGGGCGGGCATCTGGCAACCATCGGAAACGCGCGAGAAAATCAATTCATCTATAGCCTTTTCAAAAATGACAAACGCTACTTCCACACCGATAGCCACGGAAACATCCACGGCCCGGCATTTGGGCTATATCAACTACCCGGTAGCAGAGAACCGTCTGGGGGCTGGGTGTGGAGCACAGGTGAGCCGCTGTCGTATACGCGTTGGTCGAGAGGCAATCCTGACAATTATGCCGGTCGGCAGGGATATGGTCATTTTTTTGCCAACCCAAAGCATACACGCGAGCCGCATTTTTGGGATGATGGGAGTGACTACAGCAGGCCCTTCGTTATCGAGATTGAATAGAGTGAGTCATTAGATCCGGTTTGGGCTCTTTCCGGACTTCCGAAGAGTTGCAGCTTCGACGTACGAAAACTCGGGGGTCGAACCATTTGGAGATAGAAAACGCTTTTGCTTCCTCCTCAAGCCGATTGCTTGGCAGTATTGTGACCGTGACGTGCGAACTCAGCTTATGCCTTGAGACCAGTTGTACATTAGAGAACGACTTTGTAGCCCCGTCGCGGGGCAACTCAAACTGTGTTACGATAGCAATAGTTCCATTTGGACGAATCCGCTATGTTGTTAAAACTCGGTATTCATAGTTTTTTGAAACTCCTGAGCCTTCCTTTGATGTTCAGTCCTGTAGTTGTTTTGGCAGATTTATCTGAAACCAAGCGTATGGCACTTGTCGTCGGAAACGCCCAATATGAATATGTTTCGAATATTCCGAATTCGGCAAATGACGCTCGGGACATTGCAGCTGCGCTTGGTCGAATCAACTTTGATGTAACCGAGCTATACGATCTCGACTATCGTCAAATGCGGTTAGCCCTGCGAGACTTTTCTAACAAGGCGGCGGAAGCTGATGTGGTGTTGGTCTATTTTGCAGGTCACGGAATAGAAATCGACAACACCAATTATCTGATCCCTACCAACGCGGAGCTTGAAAGCGACAAGGATGTTGAATTCGAAGCGATCCGACTAGATTCAGTCCTAAATGCTGTATCGACAGCTAATGGTTTGAAGCTTGTCCTTGTAGACGCATGCCGAAATAATCCATTCCTTTCTGATATGCAGCGCACAACTGCGACGCGAGCAATCGGCCAGGGCTTGGGCAGTATTGACCCGGGAGGTGTACTGGTTGGCTATTCTGCCCGTGGTGGAACTCTGGCTTTGGACGGAGAAGGCCGCAACAGCCCTTATGCTAAAGCCCTACTGGAACATATCGAGGTTCCAGGGCTGGAACTTGGAAAACTGTTCCGAAAAGTGCGGGACACAGTCTTTGAGCTTACCGATGGATATCAGGAGCCTTTCACCTATGGTTCTTTGCCCGGACGTGACATATATCTCGTGCCGGCGGTGGCCAGCTTGCCAGTAGCGTCCCAGGCACCCTCGACGGCTGTAGCCGATCCTGTGGATGAACGTCAAAGTTCAGCCGAGCGGGTTTTGCGAGAAGCCCTGATATTGACAGATGAGGCCACAAAACTGAACGCATTGAATCTGATTGTAAAGCTCTACCCGGACACGCGCGCCGGTGAATATGCGCAAGGTGTTTTGGATGCTGAAAATCAGGCAAAGAATCATCAAACAATCCCAAATACCACACAGAGCGTAGCGCAGAAGAAATCACCAGATGAAGTTCACGAAGAAGACGCCGCAAAAAAACAAAACACGAATTCGAATACCGAAATCGGATTGGATCTGAGCCGTAATGATTATCGCAACATTCAGCATGGCCTGAATACGCTTGGATTCTCTGCCGGGCCTGCAGACGGTATTTTCGGCCCCAGATCTCGCGCCGCGCTTCGGAGTTTTCAAAGCAAGAATGGCCTGACCAGTACCGGCTACCTGACCGCCGAGAGCTTCGCGGTTCTCAAAAGTATTCCACGGCCGGAGCAACCAAAGACCGAAGGTAAGACGAGCCGCGGCCAAACGAATGTCATAGTGGATGCCGGGTCAGCCAACTCTGCTACGACCGGCTTCAACGGGGAGTACATTGTTGATATTCGACGGCGTCCGGATCCATTGGGCAGAGACGCCGGTTCGGGGATCGATACGGTACTTTGGCTGAAATACCGCAAAACTGAGGCTGGTTTCGAGCTTGTCAGTGCTGTAGATCGCTCCAGAGGGGGTGAGAGCAGACCAAAGAAGTATCCGGCATCGTTGTCTGAGAAAGGCCGCTTGAAGATCTCCGGACGAACAAATTTTCTGTTCAACAGCGTTTATGTCGTTCCTTTTTCGATTACGCTGGACCTGCCTTCAACTTTGGTACCCAAAGCGTCAATACGCAGCAATCAAGGGCGATTTGACAAGAACTGGTATGTCGATGTGGTGATCACACGAAAGTAGATCTGGCCGTCCAGTAAACGACTAAACTGTCTTTGATCGTCTCAAATCGTTGTGGGCGCTTTCACCACCTGAATTTCCGTTCTCCCATCATCATGGTAAAGCCCCGGGACGACCAGCCAGTTCCGGTCAGAGTCGATTAGGCGAGCGGTCTCTAGCGTCATACAGATTGGGTGGCATCCATCTTCTTCGGGCGGCAGGGTCTTAATCCAGCTTTCCAGACGTGCCGCGATGTTTACCGTGTCGCCGATGACGTTGTAATGCATGGACCCGCTGACGCCCAAAATGCCCCCAATCGCGTCGCCGCTGTTCAGCGCAATGCGGAGTTTGTAGGCGGGTTGATTTTGAAGTGTATTGTTCAATGTCGCCACAGCGCTGCGCATGGCATGGGCGCAGTGCAATCCGGCCAGCGCGTCCAATTGCCTTTGTTCATACGTTTCGCTTGGGAGCGGCGCGCCAAATACCACCAAGATGCCATCTCCGGTGTATTTCTCGACAAACCCATTATGCGCACGGGCGATCTCACCCAGCCGATCCAGAATGCGCGCAATCCAAGCCATGAACTCTTCGGCATTCATCGTATTCCCGGCAAGGGTCGAGCCTTCAATATCTGCGAGTAACGCCGTGACATAAAGCTGACGAGATCTGGGTTTCCCGCCCGATAGAAGATTTCTGCGTTGCTTCCAAAGCTCAGCTGACAGTTCGTCGGACAAATGAGATGCAAACACCTGTGCGATAGTGCGTCGTTGATTGCGTGAAAAGCCTGAGATGACCCCGAAACCAAATAGAAATCCAAAGGTCCAGCCCAGAAAGGAGGGTGTTACAGGCATTAACAACGCGATCTGTTGAAACAGTGACAACCCGATCGTGAGCAGAATGCCTCCGACCCCAGCCGTCAAAACGGCATTGCCGGTGACCCTGACGAACACCGATATACAGGCCCCGAAGAAGACAGAAGCAAAGATGATGTAGGCGGCAATCCGGCTGTTCAATCCGCGTAGCGGAATGGCCTGACCCTTCAAGTAGTCGATCAACTGTTGGGTGATGGCAGCATGAATTTCGGCGCCAAAAGTAAAATCGGCGCCGGTCGATCGGTTGAGTGGTGTTGAAAAATAATCTTTCACAGAATGGCTGGTGACACCGATAATCACGGCCTTTCCTTTAAAACGGTCGAGGTCAGTTTGGGCCAAAACCTCTGTAGCTGGTATACTGCGCGCGATCGGTAGTGAGTTTTTGTAGTCAATGATGATTTGATAGCCAGACGTATCCACGTTGCGAAACAAATTCGTGCTCTGCACCAAAGGTCTTGCAACCGTGTCGCCGAACATCAAAAAGCGCGGATTGTCGGGATCGCTTCTTAAGGCGGGTTGTCCAGTATGGGATGCCGCCAGTTGCATGGGCAGGGACAAGGAAATTCCGTCCTGCGTATTGACCAGTAATAAGGCTCGTCGCGCGACGCCATCAGGGTCAATTGGAATGTCAGCGAACCCTGTTTGAGTGCCCGGCGGTGCTGCAATGCCTGCGGACTCGCTATCCGGTAGCTTCGAAATTACATAAACTCTGGGATCGTCCAGAACCTCAAGAAGTGCCTTCCTACCTTCGCCTGCTGGAACGTCCCTGTATATGTCCACACCCACCGTCGTTGCGCCAGCAGTCAGCAAAGTGCCTACTATCTGCGCCAAATAGTGATCCGGAACGGGCCAACCCCACTCACCCAAGTCCCTGTCGGTAATAGCCACCAGATTAACGCTAGCTACCGGGTCATCTTGGGCAAAAGTGGAAGTCGTCCAGTCGTATTGGAAGAGCTCAAGACGTTCGAGCATCCCCTTTTGCCGGAGTTCAATTAACGGAACACCGACAATCAATGTAATCGCGCAAACCAAAACCCAGCGTTGCCAAACTGGCATAAGCGATGACGTTCTCTGCCATGCATGCCTGTGACGCTTCAATGTCGCTGACCTACGCCCGCTGAGTTCAGCAGTTGCTCCAGTGCGGTCGGGTTTTTCACCTGCACGCGGCCACTGAGGTCTATCTCTATTAGCTCAGAAAGCGCATCGAACCAAAGACCTGCCGCAGCCGCGCTGTCGGACTTCAGTTCTTCTGGTACGCGTTCAATCAACCTGGACGATCGTTCGATAGCCGCGCCCGTGGCGGGATCAAGTAGCTCAACCTGCCAAAGGTAAAACAGGTTGGCATCCAGCAGAAAATTTGATCGGCTAAGGTCCAGACCATAATCGCCCGGCGGGAATGGGCCTTTTACCAGCAACTCTGCCGCAGTCTTCCCGACCGGGCTCAACCGGACAACCACATCTCCTCTGTGGCCGCGAAACAGCCGCCAGATCAAAGGCGGAGAGGCTAGGGTCGTTAAACCGCCATCCGCCGGGACCAGCAGCAGCAACAGATCTGAATCCGCATGTGTTGGTATACTTCGGGTGCCCGCTCCCATTCGATCTTTCGGCGCGCCGATTTCAGGCGGAATAAATACAATTTCCGCAGGCGTGTCAGTGTTTTCTTCTTTACCGGCAGCCCATGCAAAGCCAGCGGGAAACGGGTTTGCAACCGTTGCGAATACAAGGACAGTTATTGATACCCAAATCCACGACACCTGACGCCTCGGGAAGAAAATTGATAAAAAACGGCGATTTGAAGGTTAAGCGTAGGCTTGAATCTATTTAGAGTCCAGTTCCAGCTCGAAGTTGCCTTACCTGACCTTGGCCTCGGCTGCCGCTTCGTTCCTTGCTAAGACGACACGCTGATCGACTAATAGATGAATCAGTTTTCATGACCTCTGAAAGCAAGTGGCAATGTCGCGTCCGGTGCCTGTTAGCGACTTGTTTGGTCTTGATTGTGCCGATAGCTGCAGAAGCCAAAGATGAGCGTGTCGCACAACTCTGCTTATCAGTACGTCTTCAGTCTGCTTAATCCAGCTAATGACGCCCAGAATATCTTAAAGGCGTTGAAGCGTATTGGATTTTCGTTCACGCAGCATCAAGATCTAGACTTCACCGATTTGCGCATTGCATCGCGTGACTCCGCCGCAGCCACTGCCGAAGTCGCGTTGGTATATTTTTGCAGATCAAGGCATCGAAATCGAAACCACAAGTTAATTGATACCAGTGAATGCGGCGCTGCGCAGTTACCTTGACGTGGAATTTGAAACTACTCGTATGGATGCTATCGTGAGTGCCATAGCTGGTTCATCCGCCCTGAAATCGCGATTTTTGTTGCCTGCCGCAACGACCCTTTTCAGCTCAGATGAAAAGGGCACGAGGCGCTTTTCGACGACGCACTGCCTCAGCGACCGAGGCTGATCTATCTGAACACCTTGTTCGCATATGATCTCTTCCAGATTGCGGAATGACGCGCCATATCGAACATAAAAAAGGACCGCGAACAGGATCACATCCTTTAGATATTGTGTGCTTTTGAATGAGATCACGAACCGACTTTCGACCTAACAATTGATTGAATCATGCGATCGCTACATCCATGCGCGAATATACTCAAAACGTTGCAACAGATCCCAATCTGAAGGCTCGATTTTGCGTCGCTTGATTTTCACACGGCAACCGATTGGGATGGGGGCAGCGCCACGCCGTCGATCACCAACGGCGCGCTCGGGTCAATCTAAGTCGATGAACTGCCCGTTGGTGGTTACGTGTATTAAGTTCTATCTGTTCCGTAGCCAGATCGAGCCCGCTCCCAGGCGTTTTATCGGGCGCTAAACCAATGGTTTGCTCAACAGACCAAGGTTTGACCAGAACACGTGGCGCGCGATGCTCACCGCGCGCCACGCAATTCATCCCGACATATTTTGCCGGTTTGAGGTCACGCCTCAGAAGTTGGTAGCAACTCCTCAGCCGGACCAGGACAATGGCAGGCGACCGCGTGATCCAGGGCCTTGTGGTCTAGAACCGGACCGTCGCGTCGGCACAACTCCTGAGCACGGTGGCAGCGGGTCTGAAAGCGGCATCCGGGCGGTGGGTCCATCGGGCTGGGCGGATCACCTTGCAGCACGATGCGCTGCCGTGTCGCTTCGATGCGCGGGTCGGGTGAGGGGACCGACGATAAAAGCGCCTGCGTATAGGGATGCTGCGCATCGCTGAACAGGGTCTCGGTCGCACCCATCTCCATTACGCGACCCAGATACATCACCGTGACGTCGCTGCACATTTCGCGCACCACCGCCAGATCGTGCGAGATCATGACAACCGTCAGACCAAGTTCCTGCTGCAAGGTGACAAACAGCTTCACGATCTGCGCCTGGATCGAAACGTCAAGCGCCGAGAGCGGCTCGTCACAGATCAGAATCTCGGGCTCGAGCATCAATGATCGGGCGATAGCCACGCGCTGCCGCTGGCCGCCGGACAGGGATCGCGGAAGGCGTTCGCCAGCGCTTTCCGGCAATCCGACCAGATCCATCAACCGGGCGATGCGCGCGCGTCTCTCTTTGCCGCCGACGCCGTGGATCGACAACGGCTCTTCTAACGACTGATAAACAGTCTGCCGCCGACTGAGCGCACCCAGCGGATTCTGAAATACGAACTGCATCTGTTTGGCCAGCGCCTTTCGATCACGCAGTCCTTCGGCTAGATCCTGCCCCAGTATGCGCACGGTGCCCGAGGTGGCCGGTTGCAGTCCCACCATCGCCCGCGCCAGAGTGGTCTTGCCACAGCCGGACTCACCCACAATGGCGTGAAAGGCGCCGCGTGCGACAGTCAGATCGACCCCATCGACCGCACGTACCATCCGGTCAGGGCCACTGCCGGGGAAGTGAACCTTCAGGTCTCGGACCTCGATTGCGTTTTGCTTGTCCATCTCAAGCCCCTTCCAGTTCTGCCTGTGCCGCATGGCAGGCTGTAATATGTGCACCATCGCCGGGCACCGGGATCAGCGCTGGGCGGCGGGTGGCGCAGATCGGCATCGTGCGCGAGCAACGCAGGTCGAACGGACAGCCAGTGCGCAGTTTCGATTGATCGGGGGGCGATCCGGGAATGCCCTCGGATACCATGTCGCTCTCGGCGCGCAGATCTGGGACCGAGGCCAGCAACCCTTGCGTATAAGGATGCACTGGCGCGGTCAGCACCTGCTCGACCGTGCCGCTTTCGACCACCCGGCCCGCATACAGCACCGCCACACGGTCGGCGACCGAGGCAACCACTCCGATATCGTGAGTGATCAGCACAACAGCGATATCTTCTTGCTGCTGGATATCCTTGATCAGTTCAAGGATCTGCGCTTGAACGGTGGCGTCCAGTGCGGTGGTCGGCTCATCCGCGATCAGCACGCGCGGATTGCCCGCCAGTGCCAGCGCGATCATCGCGCGTTGCAACATGCCACCCGACATCTCATGCGGATAGCGGTTGTAGCGGTTTTCTGGATCGGGGATGCCGGTGCGCCGCAGCAGGCCCAGGGCGATCTCGCGTCCTTTGGTCTTGTCCACACCCTGTAGCCGCATCGCCTGACGCATCAGTTGCGGACCGATCTTCTGCATCGGGTTCAGGGCCGAGATCGGATCCTGAAACACCACCCCGAAATTGCGCCCGCGTAGATCCGCCAACGCTCGGTCGGACTGACCCAGCACGGATTGCCCGCCGCAGACAGCGGTGCCGCGAATGTCCACGGACACACCTTCGGGCAGCAGCCCCAGAGGTCCGAGCGTCATCACCGTTTTGCCTGATCCGCTTTCGCCGACGATGGCAAGAATTTCACCCGGCATCACCGAGAGCGAGGCCGTGTCGACCGCCCGGACCGAGACCTGCTCGGTATAGAGATCGATCACCAGATCCTCGATTTCAAAGACGGGTTGGGTCATGCCTTGGCCTCCTGCGATTGAATATCGGCCTCTTCGTTGTGGCGTTGACGGCGCAGTTTGCGCAATTTGCGCGGCTTCAGGGCGCGCGGCACTTTCTGTAGCGCAAAATGTTCGCCCAGAAGGTTGAAGCTGACCACCACCAAGGTCAGGGCCAGACCGGGCGCGATGACAAGACGGGGATACTCCTCAAGGTAGCTCATGCCATCGACCAGCATTTGCCCCCATTCCGGTGTCGGCGGCTCGACCCCCAACCCCAGAAAGGACAGGGTGGCGATCGCCAGTACCAGCGCGCCTGCGTCGGCCGAAGCGTAGACGACGACCAGCGCGAGCACATGTGGCAGGATATGGCGTGAGAAGATACGCACATGCCCCGCGCCCATGATCCGTGCGGCCTCGATATACGGCTGGTGCAGTTCCGAGGCGACGACTGATCGGCTCATCCGTGCATAGTTGGCCCACCATGCCAGCGTCAGCGCGGCCACCATCGACCAATAACCGGGGCCGAAAATCCCGATCAGCGCCAAAGCCATGATCAGGCTGGGCAGAGACAGCACGATGTCGATGATACTGATCAGCACCAGCTCAACCTTGCCACCGACATAGCCGGCAAATGAACCGATCACCACGCCGATCACCAGGGCAAAGGATAGCACCATCGACATGGCAACCAGTGACACCCGCGCGCCATTGATCAGGCGGCTGAGCATGTCGCGGCCTAGATAGTCGGTGCCCAACCAGTGCTCCAAACTCGGGCCTTGCAGGATCGCACCGTAGTCCTGCGCAGTTGGGTCATAGGGGCTGAGGGCGGGTCTGAATATTGCGACGGCAACGAAGAACACAACCGGTGCAAGGACCAGCCATGGCCATTTTGCAGGTTTGCTTTTTCGAATCCAAAGCAACAGGTTACGCATTTTTTTGCCTCCGGATGCGGGGGTCGATCAACATGCAGATGAAGTCAGCCATCAGGTTGATGAAGACGAAAAAGACGATGAACAGCAGCAGGATGGACTGCATCGAGATGAAATCGCGAAACCGGATCGCCTCGATGAAAAACGCTCCGACGCCTTTCAATGCAAACACCGTTTCAACCAGGATCGCGCCGATCATCATCAGCGCCAGCTGCGCCCCGAATGTGGTCAGGTAAGGCACGGCGATATTGGGCAGTGCCTCGCGCAGCAGCACACCCGAACGATTGTACCCCTTGGCGAACCCGGTGGTGGCAAAGGGGCGGGACATGACCTCTTGCAGGCCAACCCGGACCACTCGGCTCAGCACAGCGCCGGGGAACATGGCGATGGTCAGACAGGGCATCAGCCACGAGCTGGCACCAACCCCGCCAAAAGCGGGCAGCCAGCCCAAAGTCACCGAAAACACGATGACCAGCATGGCGCCAACGAAGAAGTTCGGGCTGGATGCGGCCAGCAAGGCAAAGGCGCGCAATACCCGGTCGACGATACCACCGTTGCTGATGGCTCCGGCGATCCCGATGCTCAGCGACATGACCAGAGTGATGACGCCGCCCCAGATCATCAGCAGGCCGGTGACCGGAACACGTTCGGCAAACTCCTGCGCGATCGGCTTACCGGTCCGCAATGACTCTCCCAGATCGCCGGTGGCGGCTGAGGCCAGCCAACGCCCATAGCGAACGGGCAGGGGATCGTTCAGGCCAAGCTCATCTTCGATCTGCGCGACAAGTTCGGCGCTGGCTGCAGGTCCGGCAACACGTTCGGCAATCAGCGCCGCAACGTTGCCAGGTGCGGCCGAGATCATCGAAAAAGTCAGTGCCGAGGCCGCGATTATCATCAACACGGCCAGTCCCGCTCGGCGGGCAAACAACTTCAACATTTCGGTTTTCCTTCATCGCTGATCCGGGCCACGCGGCCCGGATCAAGACAGTGCCTGGATCAGTTCAGGTCGATCCCGGTATGCGGGATGTCATAATCCGCTGCCGGAAGCGCAAAGCCACTGACCCGCGCCGAATGCGCCCAGAGCCGCTGTGGAGCGACCAGGGGAGCGACAGCTGCGTTATCCAGCAGCCAGGCATGGATTTCTTGCATCGCGGCACCACGTTCCGCGCCGCCGGTTTCCAGCGCTCGGGTTACGATCGGGTCCAGATCGGGATGCGCGTAAAACTTGCCATCAGGTCCGCTGTCGACATTGCTGAGGAACAGGTTCGCCAACGTGCCATGTGGATCATAAGGCGCGCCATATGTTGCCATGAAGGTCAGATCGTATTCGAAACCCGGCCGGCGTTCGTGAATGGTAACATTGTCCACCGACGACACCGTCACTTTGATGCCGGTTTCCGAGATCATGCCCTGCACCATTTCAGCCAGACGACGAGAGCCGGGCAGCGCTTCGTCCGAGACCATCAGTTCCAGTTCGAGCGTTTCGCCATCCTTGGTCCATCCGCCGCCGGACTGTTCCCACCCGGCCTCGGTCAGCAGCGCTTTTGCTGCGTCGATGTCTCGGGTTGGAATGTCATTCCTGTCGCCGCTATCGGGAATCACGCCGGGGAAAACATTGTTGATCGGATCAGCAAAGCCTTCATATAGCACAGCGACGATGGCGTTACGGTCAATCGAGTCAGAGATGGCCTTGCGCACCCGTGCATCCTGCAGCTTGGAAGACTTCGGCGAAAAGGTTAGCGATACGCCAGTGGTGCCTTGCTCGGCCACGACCGTAGCTTCGCCCGCCTTTTCCATTGCCCGCGCCCGGCGCGGTGACAGCGGTGACACCCAATCGCCACCAATCACGTCCAGATCTCCGGAACGCAGACCGTTTGAACGCGACAGCTCATCCGGAACCACCTTCAGGTCAATGCCCTCGAATGCAGGCGCATCGCCCCAGTAATGCGGGTTGGGCACCAGCTTGGTTCCTGCGTTGTCATTCTCGACCACCATCCATGGGCCGGTGCCCACCGGTGCGGTCTGCTTGCCATCGGCATCAGCTGCAGTGGGTGACAGAAAGCGCACCGGGCGCACGATGCTCAACTCAAGCAGCGCCACCGGGACGGGACGTTTCAGACGGATGATCAGGCCGTGCGAACCATCGGTTTCGATCGATTCCATCGCATCGGACACGCCGATCCAGCTGAAATCGTCCTTACCCATCCAGCGTTCCAGGTTCCATTTCGCCGCTTCAGCATCAAAGTCGGTGCCATCGCTGAACTTGACCCCTTCGCGCAGCTTGAAGGTCAGGGTCTTACCATCGTCGGATTCGCTCCATTCGGTGGCCAGGCTGGGCTGCAACACGCCATTGGGGCCGTAATGCACCAGCGTATCGAAGACTAGGCTATATGTGCTGAGGGCCGAGACATTGGTTAGCAGATCAAGGTCACCGGCCTCTTGTACGATGGCGATTTTCAGCACTTTGTGGCCGTCTGCGAGAGTTATGTTTGGTAGCATTGCCAGAGTGGCTGCGCTTGCAGCGCTCAGCAACGCGGCGCGACGGGTGAGTGTAGGCATTTCGATTCTCCAACTGTTGGGTCACAAAGCTTGGCGTCATTGCGCCGAGCTTAGGTTGTGGTTGTTTGACTGCGCGTAGGGCATCCGTGATAGGAGGCGACGCGAAGACCAGAACGATGAAAGACACCGGTCTGGCACAACACACGGAATTCACCGTGCTGAGTTACCCAAGTTTTGGAGGATGAAATATGTCCGTAGACAGCTCGAACACCTGCGAACGCTGCGGGGACAATTTGCAGATGGTCTGATAGCCGCAGGCCGTCGCCACCACATTCGAAAGGGTGACAAAGGGCACGTCATGCACATGCGTCGTGCTGTGTTTGGCGGGAACTTTCAGGGGCGCTTCGCCACTGTCCTCAGAAGCGGTCTTGCGTTGTTCGTGCGGCTTGTGACGCGATGCGAACTGGGCACCCAATCCGGTAGGCGCAGGCGCCGGTTTTGCCGAAACTTCTGTTTTCTGGACAATAGAAGGGTCCAGATGAATATGGGAGCCCGCTACAAAAGAGGCTGTCAGACAAACAAGGAACAGACTAAGAAACACCGAACGGGCTTTGTCGGCGACAACCCGTAAACCGAAGCGGTATCGTGCTTCTAGGTGTTCTAATCGTGCAACCAATTTTGCTCCCATCTCTGGATGGCTCTGATATGAGGCGTGTGCCATCTGCACTGAAAGCCTAGTAAAGACCGGCAAACGCGTCCAATGCTATCTTTTAAAATTACTCAAAATATTAATATGTATACACATTTTTTCTGAATTTCTTCTGATCGAGAACGAATCCGGTTCGTTTTGCGATTCGTTCAGGCCAGCCGCATGGGCACCCGCTGCTTCGAAAATTGCCGATCGCAGGCAGGGCATCATCATCGCTGAACCCGTCCCGCCTAGCTCACGGGTGGCACCTTCGACACACAGATGATGTGCTGCGGCAGTCGCATCAGTGAACCCTCGATGACGGGTGCGCCAGATGTCATGGCGGTAAAATGCGTGCCGTCGGGGTCGAAGGTGAGCCGCATATCGGTAAACGCAAGAACTTTGCCCATCAACGGGTAGACCGCCTTATAGGCACTTTCTTTGGCGCAGAATATCTCTTTGCCGCGCAGGTTCTGTTCGACCGCTGGCTGAGCTGCCAGCCAAGAAAGTTCGGCGGGCGTACAGATGATATCGAGCATCTCACGATCCAGAGGGATGTTGGGTTCGACATCCACGCCGATACCCTGCGCAATCTGAGGTCGGGTGACGAGGGCGATGCAAAGATCGGCGCAATGGGTGATTGAACCGATAATGCCCGGCGGCCAGATCGGGCTGCGGTCGGGTGCGCTGGGGATGGCCACGGCAGGTTGGCCGATCTGATCCAGGGCTTGCCGGGCTGCCACGCGCCCGGCAGTGAACTCAACTCGACGGGCCTTTACGGCGCGCGCGATTGTGGGTTCTTCCTCTGGCAACAGCTGCCCGATTGAGACGGTTGGATCGGTGACAGCGATCCCCACGCCTACGCCGAGAATCCGGCGCAGGGGGGCGATGATCGCATCCGGGTCGATCATACCGATGTTTGGCGCCGGGATCGCATTTGTCGACGACGGGCCATCGCATCGCTGCGCTCAGCAGCGCGTTCGGCCTTGGCCGCGGCAACCTCTTCCGCATTTTCTGCCGGGGCGGTGCCTCCGGTTTTCTGATCCACGACGTCAGCAAGCGCGGATAGGGTGGGGCAGCGGAAGATGTCGGTAATGCTGAGCGATGGCACGTCCAGCTCGGTTCTGATCTCGCGATGCGCCTGAACCGCCAGCAACGAGTGCCCGCCCAGATCAAAGAAGCTGTCCCGTCCGGTCACACCGGTGACGCCCAGAATACGTTCCCAAATCGCAGCGATTTTTTGCTGATTGCTGCCACTTGCTGCGGGCTGAGCCGCGCCCACGGGGCTGCTGACTCGTCGCGGCGCCGGGGCGGGAAGGGCTTTGCGGTCGATCTTCTTGTTCGGCGTTAGCGGGAACTGCTCCAGCGTCACAAAATGCGCCGGGACCATGAAATCGGGCAGTTGCGCAGAAAGTGCTTCTTTCAACGCCGTTTCCACAATGGGTGCATCGGTGATCAGATAAGCGACCAGTTGAACCACCGAAGGCGTATCTTCGCGGGCGATGACGACCGTTTGGCGAATGCCCGGGCAGGCGTCCAGCAAGCTTTCGATTTCGCCCAGTTCGATGCGATAGCCGCGCAGCTTGACCTGATGGTCGGCACGGCCCAGGAAGTCCAATTTGCCATCGGCGCGCCAGCGAACCAGATCGCCCGTGCGATAGAGCCGCGCGCCGGGCAGGCCCGAGAATGGGTCCGGCACGAACCGTTCGGCCGTCAAATCTTCGCGTTGCCAATAACCACGCGCAACACCGGCACCACCGATGTAAAGCTCTCCGGCCGAGCCGATCGGAACCGGGTCCATGGCGTCGTTCAGAACGTAAACCTGAGTGTTCGCAATCGGGGTACCGACATTGACCACACCGGCAACAGGTTCTGCCATTTCGGTGGTGGACCATATGGTGGTTTCGGTCGGGCCATACATGTTCTGTATCTGCGCCTGCGTGATCTTGTTCAGCTCTGACACCAACGCGCCGGGCAAGGCTTCACCGCCGACCATCATATGTTTCAACTGACCCAGCGCATAGCGCGCCTCGTCATTCATTACCAGCATCTGCGCCATCGAGGGGGTGCATTGCATATGCGTGACCTTATGGCGGATGATTTGCGCAGCGATGGAATAGTCGTTATCGTCCAGCGCGGTTTCCAGATTTGCCAGCCGCAGGACCTCGGCCAGTGGGCGCAAACCGTCCAGCACTTGAGGGACTGGGATGCCATAGTCGATCAGGCATGTGATCTCATCGACGCCGATGCGCTTGAGTTCCTCGACCCGTTGCAAACAATCCTCAATCGTGCCGAACAGGCCGGAATCTTCGAAATAGCGCTGGAAGGCGAAGTCCAGAATGCCTTCCAGCTCATCCTCGGAGAGGCTGCCAAGGTCCAGTTGGAACGGGTTGGTTACCCCTTTGGGTTTCTTGAACGCAGGGAAAGCCCACGCGTATTGTTTGATCAGGCCAGCAGCTGCGCGCAGGTAATCCTTCATCGGCTCGCGCGCGACCTCTCGCACCGCTTCGCGGTCTTCGCCGACGAACGTGTGCAGCATCAGGGTGACTTTGAAGTCTTTCGGGTCGTACCCGGCCTCGCGCAGCGCCTCATGGTAGATGCCGATCTTCTCCGACACCTCTTCGATGCTTTGGCCCAGAAGGTGGGTCAGAACATTGGCGCCAATGGCGCCTGCCTCGCGCCACGTATCGGGGTTGCCCGCTGTGGTGACCCAGATCGGAAGGATCTTCGACACCGGGCGCGGTTGGGTGACGACGCCGTGCATGTCGCCGGACTTGGTAGGGAACTCGACCGTTTCCCCGGCCCAAAGCTGGCGCAGGGTGGCGATGGATTCCAACATCGCAGGCTTGTTGTTGGGCGGAGTGTTTTCGGGACGCAGGACGAAATCATCGGGCTGCCAGCCCGACGCAATGGCAAGCCCGGCGCGCCCGTTGGTCAGGTTATCGATCACGGCCCATTCTTCGGCAATCCGGGCGGTGTGGTGCAGGGGTGCCACGCAGCTGCCTGCGCGCACACTGATATTCTGCGTGACGGCAGCCACGGCGGCACCGGTCACGGACGGGTTGGGGTAGGGGCCACCGAAAGCGTGGAAATGGCGCTCGGGCGTCCAGACAGCGCAGAAACCGTTCTGATCGGCAAACTGCGCGCCTTCTAGCAGCAGTTTGTACTTGTCGCGCCCGACGCCGTCATCATTGCCCCAATAGAACAGGCTAAACTCCATCCCGCGGCCCGTGATGGCCTTGGAATAATCCGCGTCGCCTGCAACCAGTGTGCGGTTTTCGTCGTCGCTGAGAACGATCTTGAACCCACGCGCCAGCGTCCAGAACAGCTCCAGAACCGAGATATCAAAGGACAGGCTGGTGACGGCCAGCCACACGCCGGGGGGGTCATGACGGATGCGCCCGTCCATGCCGGCGAAAAAGTTCGCCACATTGCGATGTTCGATCATCACGCCTTTGGGCCGCCCTGTCGAACCGGACGTATAGATCAGATAGGCAAGATCATCGGCGCTGACTCCGCTGTCGATATTTTCTATTCCGGCAGCGGCAACGCGGGGATCGCTGTCCAGTTCCAGAACCTGTGCGCTATGCGGGGGCAGATCACCGGCAAGGCTTGAATCGGTGACGACAACGGCCGCTCCGCTGTCTTCCAGATAAAGTGCGACGCGATCTGCTGGATAGGTCGGGTCGACGGGAACGTAAGCCCCGCCCGCTTTCAGGACAGCCAGCGCGCCGATCAGCAGAGCGGGGGAGCGGCGTGTATGCACGCCAACCAGAACTCCGGGTTTGACACCCATATCTCGCAACACATGCGCCACGCGGTTCGCGGCGGCGTTCAGGTCGGCATAGCTGTAGACTGTGTTCTCAAAAACCAGTGCTTCGGCGTCAGGGGTGCGCGTGGCTTGCGCCTCGAACAAATGATGCACGCATGAGGTCTGGTCGTAGTCGGTTGCGGTCGCGTTCCAGTCCAGAACGATCTGCTGCCGCTCGGGATCGGGCAGAATGGGCAGGTCGGCGACGGGGCGCTCGGCCATGCCAGGTTCGGCCAGCGCGGCTAGTAAGCTTTCTAGTCGGGCCGAGAACAGGCGTTGCGAGGTCTCGTCCACTTGACCACCGTCGGCGATCAGGATCACCTGATCTCCGTTTTGTGCCAGAGTCAGACTGGTACCGGGAACCAGCCCCGAAGCGACGGAGTTGGTGATGCCGATCTGCGGCGTCTGAACCGGTGCCGGGACACGGGCGGGCAGATCACAGGCAAACGGCCCGCGCACCTGAGCGTTGGCGCGCTCGGCATCGAATTTGGCGCAGGAGGCGGCAAAGCTGCTGCCCGTGCTGAACCGCACCGGAACCCAAGGCGACAGATGGGCGCTGTCGCCCGGCATCTGTTGCGCCAGATCGAGCGTATCGCTGTAGGCCAGACGGCAGAACAACGCGGCCAGCGCGCCGTTGATCTGTGCTTCGGTCGCGCCCGCGGGGACGTGCAGCGTTTGCATTCGCGGCGCGCCCGACGCGGCGGAGGCGTCGATCATCGGAATGTCGGGATGGCTGAGCTGCTCCAGATCAGCCCGCCACGCGGGCTCCGAGGCGAGCGTCGAGGTCAGCTCTTTGCTCAACGCTTCAGCCTCATCAGCCGAGGGAGACTCCAGGACTTTGCTGCCATTCGTGACCGTATCAGCCGAAACGGTCGCACCGAAGCAATCGCGAAATCCACTCAGCGCCACCGCGCCGTCGGCGGTGGCGATGGTCAGGCTGTCTTCGGCGCGCGACAGGATGGTGCCGGGGGTTTCGATGGCATCGGTCTCAGCCACTTCGGCCTTGCCAACCAGCCAGATGCGACCACCGCGCTCCAGCTTGGCGCAGCTCAGCGGGTTCCAGTATTCGCCGTGATCCAACGCTCGAACCAGTGTCGTAATCTCTTGTGCAGATTTGGTGAAATCCAGCCGTCCTGCTGCCGCAGGGCGGGCGTCTTTGGCAAAATAGCTGCGCAGGCTCAGATCCTGTTTGGTCTGCGTGGGATGGTCACTTGCCAGTGTCGCAATCACTTCGGGAAAGCTGTCGATCGCAGCGGCATAGCATTTGGTGTTCAGCGTCAGCGCCGTCTCATTGGTGTCGTTATCGAACATGCGCTGGGCGATAATGTCGCCTTCGTCCACGCCACCTGAAATCATGTGCCATGTGATGCCGTGCCGGGTCTCGCCGTTCAAAATCGACCATACCGGAGCGTTCAGCCCTGCATAACGCGGCAGCGGGCCGTCGTGAAAGTTGACCGCGCCTTTGCCCGCTCGATTCAGCAGCGATTGCGGCAGGAGATCCAGATTGGCAATGCTGAGCAGCCAGTCGAATGAGGTCTCACCCAGCCGGTCCTGCAAATCTTTACCAGGGGCATGAACGGGTAGGCCCTCAGCCTCAGCCCATGCGCGGACGTCGTCGTTTCGAGTCACTACGCACTGAATGCCGTGACCCGCCTCGCGCAGCATGGTTCCACATTGAATCACAAGGGATTCGTGGCCGATCAAAAGCGTGGTAAACGACATCATTACTCTCCAACAACAGGTTCTGGGGCGCCGACCTTCCTGTTACGGCCCAGCGCCGCGCGAAATAGCGCACGGGTATCATGCCAGAGTAGGGTCAGCAGAAAATAGGGTGAAACGCCGCGTTCCTTGCGGGTGATCAGGCACCGTAGCCAATGCAGGAACCCACCTGCAAGATGGGTCAACGTGGCACCAGCCGCGTAAAGCGCGCCGTGGTTTTTGACAAAATAGTGCAGCCTTGAATCGTACCAGTATCCGGGCACGCGTTTCCACGTTTTCATACCCGTCGAGGCCGAGCCGATATGCATGACCTCGCTGTTGCGCACATAGTCGGTACGATATCCGGCAAGGGCGGCCCGACGGCAGAGGTCGGTTTCCTCAAAATAAAGAAAGAAGGTTTCGTCAAACAGTCCGATCTCGGCCAACACGCTGTCACGCATCATCAGGCTGGCCCCGGCCAGCCAGTCCACGGGTTGGGTTTCGGTCGGGATCGGGATGGGAACGGCTTTGTGGCCCAGCAGCTTGCTGACGGGCCCGAAATTGATCGAGCCCTCAAACTCGCTGGCGATCGAAGGAAAGCGGAAGCTGGTCAGATGCGGCTCTCCATCGTCGCCGTAGATATAGCTGCCCGCGAACCCGGCCTCGGGCGTGGTTTCAAGATGGCTCAGCAGGATGCGGATTGCATCCGGCGCAGGGAAGGCATCCGAGTTGACGATATAGCAATAATCGGGCCGCGATCCGTCGCTTAGCCCAGCGCGGATGCCCACATTGTTGCCAGCACCGAAGCCGCCATTATGGCCGGATTGGATCACCCGAACCTGCCCGTCCTTGTCCCAGCCTTGTTCAGTCACATGGGTCAGAATCGTCTCGTAAGACCCGTCCTGCGAGTCGTTGTCGACGATAATGATCTCACCCTTGATACCTTCCATCGCGGTACGCACGGCTTCGGCCGCGCGCAGGGTCATTTCCGCGGTTTTGTAATTCAGCAGAACGGTCAGGAGGCTGGGGTCAGACATTTTCTCTCCGCCTCATCCAGGCATCGTTTCATACGTGAGGCCAGAACGCGTACATTTGGTTCCAGCACCATCGAGTCATGGTCGCCGGGTACCTCGAACACCTCGATTTTCGGGGCCCACGGGGTCCAGTCATTGTCCGGGGTGATGTAGTCGCGTTCGTGGTTGATCAGACGATCCGGGGCCACTTTCCACTTCGCCACCAGCGGTGGACGGAATAAGGTTAGTGGGCCAGACCACGGTTTCAGCGGGTAAGAACCGACGCTTTCCAGAAACGCCTCTTCGATGGCAGCGTTGTGGAATTGCTGGCCTTCGGCTTCCGGTTCTTCGCTCGAGTTGCGCTTCTCCATCTGCCAGGCAATGCGGTTCTTAGCCCATTCAACCGGGTAGCTTGGGCCGCGCTCACGCAATTCCAGAAGCTGGATCATGATCCGATCGCGTTTGCTGATTGAGGGCCGCACCGGCAGCGGGGTGTCGAGCATAACCAGCGCGCTGACTTCTTCGCCCGCCGCGGACAGTTGCTGCGCGATCTCATAGGCTGTGATGCCACCGCCCGAGAAGCCGCCCAGCATATAAGGTCCTTGTGGCTGAACTTGCCGCATCTCGGCAATATAATCGCGCGCGGCCTCGCACAGGTCGCGATGGGGATCTTCATCCCCGAACAGTCCGCGCGCTTGCAGGCCATAGAAAGGCCGGTCGGTGCCGATCAGATGCGCCAGGTGACGCAGGTTCAGCACGTTGCCGAACATGCCTGCGACAAGGAAGAACGGCGTCTTTGGTCCGCCCTCGCCGGTGTGCATCGGCACCAGATGGGTGAACCTCCGTTCCGGAGTGGCCGGGGCAGCCGCTGGCGCTTCACCACCACCTCCTTCGGTCGGGACACCGCGTGCGGCGATCAGTTCCGCACATTTGCGGATTGTCGGAGCTTCGAAGAGGACCGAGATCGGGAAATCCACGTTATAGGTTTTGCGGATTTGCGCAAAGAGGCGCACGGCGATCAAAGAATGGCCGCCAAGATCGAAGAAACTGTCTTCGATCCCGATCTGATCGACGCCCAGCAGTTCCTGCCAGAATCCGGCCAGCCGGATTTCGATATCATTTTCAGGGGCCACGTAATCCGAGTCTAGCTCGGGCCGTTCAAACTTCTGTTCCGACCCGGCGGCATCGGCATTGCTTTCACCCGCCTGCGCCACAAGGCCATTCAGATCGAGCGATGACAGGATGACCTGCGATTGCTTTGCAGCCAGCGCCCGGAAGAACAGATCGGCCCCTTCGCTGGCCAGAATACCCTGCGACAGGTTGTGGCGCAGACGTTCCTCGGCTGGCGACAGCGGGGCCAGAGTGTCCAATTCGCTCGTCTGCGCGGCCGGAGCCTCGGACGCAGCAAAACCGGCGGCCTCTTCCATGCGGCGGATCGAAAAGCCCTCGACCTCAACGCAGACGGTGCCGTCTGGGGCAGTAATCGTGACGTCGAAACTGGCGGTTTCACCATCAGCCCGGTTGTCGCCCGCATTGCGCACCCAACTGACGATTTCCGCAGGCAAGGGTCGGTGAACACGGACTGATCGGTATGAAACGGGTACCCACAGGTGGGTCGGCTCATAGCCTTCGATCAGCGCCATGGCCCAACCGGTTGCAAGATCCATCAGGCCGGGATGCAGGCGATACCCTGTATCAAGGTCGCCGCGCAGATCATCCGTCAGGGCCAGATGTGCAATCCCCTCACTCTGTCCAAGCGCGGTCGAGGTCAAAACACGCCAACGCGGACCAAAGGCCAGATGCGCCTCTTGGCTGGACCGCAGGCGCCCACCTTCGGGCGCTTGCCGCGGATCGGAGCAGCGTGCGGCAATCGCGGAGATATCGATGGGATCGGGCGTGGGTAGCGGCAGCAGAGACAGGCTGGCCTGCGCGTTCATTTCAAAGCCGTCACCTTCGGCAGCGCTTTCGACGATCAGATCATAACCGACATCACTGCGCGGCAGGCGCAGCTTAATCTGCTGATCTTTGCTGTCAGAAACCGCGAGCGGGCGCAGGAAGTACAGATCCCTGATCTCAAACGGAGTGATCTCACCCTGCGCGTCCATCGCTTCGGCCGCCAGCTCAAGATAGCCGGTGCCGGGGATCAGCGCGTCACCTGCCTTGGTGCGGTGATCGTTCAGGAACCAGCGGTCTTTGGCAGAATAGGTCGCAGTGAAGAGCCGGTTGCCCGAGGGATCGAATGTGGCCTCATCCAGCATCGGAACAGAGGCAGGCTCGGTAGGGGGTGGGGTGCCGCCGGTGCGCGCCTCCATCGCATCGGCAGCCATGCCGACATCGGACCAGATGCCCCAGTTGATCGCCAGCACTTGCGTTTTGTCCCCGGAGCGTGCGCGTGCGTAAGCGTTGAGATATTCATTTGCTGCCACGTAATCGACCTGACCAATCGGGGCAGTCGCTGTCGAGGTCGAGGAGAACAGCACCAACCAGTCAAGTGCGCCATCAGGGAACAACTGGTCGATGACCTGCGTGCCGTGGAGCTTTGGGGTAAAGACGTCTTCGATCTCCATCATGGACTTGGTCATGATGGGGGCGTCGTCGATCAGACCGGCTGCGTGGATGACGCCATTGATCTGGCCCAACTCGGCTGTCACCTGATCGATTGCTGCACGCATATCTTCGACATTCGAGACATCGGCGCTGATCGACAGGACCTTACCACCAACAGCCTCCAACGCCTCAATCGCGCGGATACGGCGGGCTGTACCGTCTTGCGGCGCGCTGTTTTGCAGGATGCGGGGCCACTGGTCACGAGGCGGCAGCGCGCCGCGCGAAACCAGAACGATATTTGCCTTGCAGCGATTGATGAGCGACTCGGCCAGCGTCAGACCAATGCCGCCAAAACCGCCGGTGATCAGATAGGTGCCGCCATCGCGCAGTGGCAGATCCTGAGGCATCGGATCGGGCAGGGTTTGAGTACGGTATTGCTGCTCCATCCGCTTGCCGCCGCGCAGGGCAGCCGTCCAGTTGCCGGGAGTGGCCAGCAGGTCTTCGAGTACCTGATCGGCCAGTTCGGGCGACGGGGCAGGAGCTTTGCGTTTGCCGTTTTGCTGCGGCAGGTCGATGTCCAAAACCCCGCAGGTGATACCCGGATATTCGCGGGGGATCACGCGGGCAGGGCCAGTCAGCGTGGCCTTTTCGGGATGGGGCAGGCCTTCGTCCCGGACCTGAAACGCGCCAGAGCTTAGGATGCTGATATGCATCGGGCCCGAGAGGTCCTCTTCCCCGATGGCCTGCGCAAGGAAGAACAGGCTAAAAAAGCCCTGCTCAAGATTGCGATGGAAGAAGCTGCTGCCGGGACGGAAGCTCTCGTCCTGTGTCAGCAGCCAGCCGTGCACGATCCGGTCGGGAACGCGGTCATTGGCTGCCAGATCGGCAAGCAGCGCCTGATACCCTTCGCGCCCGCGTTCGGGGGCAAGTCGATAGGTATCAGCATCAATGCGTGCAAACGCATCGCCGGTGGTGACGAGGGTCACCGTATGTCCGGCTTTGCGCAGGCGTTCGGCCAACCCGTCGCACAGCCCGGCCTCATCCGCGAAGATCAGCCAGTTTTCCTGTGTGCTATCCGACAGATCGCCCGAGACATCCACATCACATTCGGCATATTTGGGCGACCATGCCACGCGATAGCCCCAGTCTTCGGGGTTTTCGGTCCGCATCAGCCATTTTTGCGCGCTGTCAGACTGCACCTTGCCCGGCTCGATGAAATAGGGAGAGCGCTGGAACCGATAGGTCGGCAGCGGCACCCGGTTGCGCCGTGCCTCGCCCCAGATTTGTGCCCAATCAAACGTTCCGCCAAGCGCCCAGACACGGCCCAGCATCGCCATGAAATAGGCGTCATCAGCGACGCTATCATCCGGGTGGCGCAGGCTGCCGATCACTTGATTGGCGTCAACCTTGTCATGCTGTCCTGTTAGAGAGGCCAGCGCTTTGCCAGGGCCAACCTCGATAAAGATACGCTCAGGGTTTTCAGCCAGAGTGCCGATGCAATCAGCAAAATGGACGGTGCCGCGCAAGTGACCGACCCAGTATTCGGGATCGGTAGCCTCGGTTTCGGTGATCCAGGTGCCGCTGCGGTTCGAAGGGAAGGGAATCTGTGGTGCGTTGAGCTTGATCGACCGCAGATAATCACCGAAATCCTTTAGGATCGGTTCCAGCATCCGCGAATGGGCGGCGATATCGATCGGGATGCGCTGACAGTCGACATCCTGTTTCGCCAGTCTCTGCTGCAGGTCATCCAGTGCGGCTTGTGGGCCGGTGGCGACTGTCAGGCCCGGCGCATTCACCGCACCCAGATCAAGGTCATCCCCTAGCAGCGGGCGCAGCTCATCCGCTGGCAGCGGCACGCTGAGCATCCCGCCCGCAGGCACCGTATCGAACAGCTTGCCGCGCAGATGGACCAGCCCGATGCAATCCTCAAACGACATCACGCCTGCGACACAGGCCGCCGTGTTCTCTCCCATCGAATGACCCACAAGGGCCGCCGGTTCCACGCCCCATGACATCCAAAGCTGCGCAAGCGCGTATTCGGTGATCATGATCAGTGGCAGTTGCACCGAAGGGGTCTTCAACCGCTCATCCGCCTCGGCCATTTGATCCGGCTCGGGCAGCCAGATGGCGCGGATGTCGTAGTCAAGCTTGGGCTGAAGGATATCCAGACCCTTGTCCATCCAGTCGGCAAAGACCGGTTCGGTCTCATAGATATCGCGCGCCATGCCCGCGTATTGCGCCCCGCCGCCGGGGAACATGAATACATGGTCGGGGTTGTCCGAGATCACCGTATGAGTGAACACGCGACGCGGGTCGTTTTCTTCCAGAATCGCTGCGGCTTGTTCGTGCGTTTCAGCCACCACAACCCGGCGTTTTTCAAACGCGCGCCGACCCTGTTTCAGGGTCCAAGCCACATCTGCGAGGTTTTGACCGGGGTTCGCGCGCAAATGCGCAGCCAGCGCTTCGGCCCCCTGATCCAGCGCCTTCTTGCTGCGGGCCGAGACGGTCAGCAACTGGAACGGCCAGTCCGAAGGATCAGACTCCTGCCGTACCGGTGCCTCCTGTAAGATCGCATGCGCGTTGGTGCCCCCAACACCCAACGAGTTCACACCGGCCCGGCGCGGGCCTTTCTGCGGCACCCAGTCAGTCAGCGTGTCGTTGACGCGGAAGGGGCTGGTTTCAAAATCAATTGCCGGGTTGGGCGTTTCATAACCAAGGCTGGGCGGCAACTGACGGTGATGCAACGACAGTGACGCCTTGATCAGGCTGGCCACACCGGCGGCTGTATCGAGGTGGCCGATATTGGTCTTCACCGACCCCAGACGGCAGAACCCGGTTTCCTGCGTGGTTTCCGAGAACGCTTTGGTCAGCGCCGCCACTTCGATCGGGTCGCCCAGATAGGTGCCCGTGCCATGGCACTCGACATAGTCGATCGTGTCGGCGGTCACGTCCGCCATCATATGGGCCTCGGAAATCGCGGCGGATTGGCCGTCGACCGAGGGTGCGAGATAACCAGCCTTGGCGGCCCCGTCATTGTTGATCGCCGTACCGCGGATGACGGCCCAGATATGGTCCCCGTCCTCCAGCGCATCCGCCAATCTGCGCAGCACGACGACACCAGCGCCCGAACCAAAGACGGTTCCCTGCGCACGGTGATCGAATGCATGGCATTGGCCGTCGGGCGACAGCACCTCGCCCTCTTTATAGATGTATCCTCGGTTCTGAGGCAGTTCTATGGTGACACCGCCCGCCAGCGCCATATCGCATTCGCCGGTCATCAGCGCCTGCACGGCATAATGCGCCGCAACCAACGAGGTTGAGCATGCGGTCTGCACATTGACGCTGGGCCCCTTCAGGTCCAGCACATGACTGACACGGGTGGACAGGAAATCCTTGTCATTGCCGGTATGGCGCAACAGGAACATACCCACATCATCGACCAGATCCGGGTTTGAGCAGACGTTGAAATAGAAATAGCTGCCCATTCCGCAGCCCGCGAACACACCGATGGGTCCGGGAAAGGTCTCGGGCGGGTGGCCTGCGTTCTCCAAAGCTTCCCATGCGCATTCCAGCAGCTGCCGGTGTTGCGGGTCCATGATGGCGGCTTCCTTGGGCGAGAGGCCAAAGAACTCGGCATCAAACCGATCGAACCCGTCGAGCGGTGCGGCAAAAGGCACATAGTCAGGCCGTTTCAGAAGATGAGGTGCCTCGCCCGAGGCCAAAAGGTCTTCCTCGCTCAGGCGCTGTATCGATTCAATGCCGCCCCGCAGATTAGACCAGAATGTTTCAATCGAGTCGGCACCAGGCAAATGCGCCGCCATGCCAACGATCGCGATATCACCATCTCTGGCTGAGTTATTCACTTTTGAACCGTCCATAATCTTAACCGAGTAACCTTTGAACGTATTAATTCCTGTACCGCATAATGCACTTGCTGTCTGGATATCTATGAACAGTATCACGGAACTTGCGGTGGTTTCCGATCAGTTAGCCCTTCCCAGATCTAAAGCTGAACCAATAATCCCAGCTTAGCGAACGAAATAGCCTGAAATATGACCAACCCGGTAGTTTCTTCAAGCTTTCCCAATCCGTCGACCAGCAGATACTTATATAGGAAACAGTTTTCCCTTTGGCCACGGATTGTCGAAGCGTTTTTGGTGAATGCCCCGCCTGAAAACTTGCTGATGGCAGTGTGTTTCGCGACCTGCAATTGCCAAGACGACATTACATGAAGTACTGCTGGAAGGGAATCTGGTCGACGGATTTCCGTTTGTTTTTGTTGTTTAGTTTTGGGTTCGGGTTTGTATTGAGATGATCTCTACCAACTATATTCCGTCATTGGACGGTATTCGCGCGGTTTCCGTTGCCCTTGTTTTTCTGAGCCATGGGGGTGTTTCGGACAAAATCCCTGGCGGGTTCGGCGTAACCGTGTTCTTCTTTCTCTCTGGCTATCTGATCACCACTTTGCTGACAAAGGAATGGGATAAGTTCGGCTCCATCGCAATGCGTGCATTTTATGTACGCCGGGTGCTTCGACTTGGGTCGCCGTTGATTATTACGCTTGTCTTCAGCCTTGGTCTGGTTGCCTTGGGATTGGCCAAAGGCGAATGGGACACGGGCACCATCCTGAGTCAGGTGTTTTTCTATTATAATTACTAATCGCTCTATGGCGACTCGCAGACAGTCGATGGGCTGGGAATCTTGTGGTCTCTGGCGGTTGAAGAGCATTTCTACCTGGTCTGGCCGACAGTTTTCGTGCTGTTGGCCCGTAATTATCTGAATTCCAGCCACCTGATTGCGATCCTGGTGGTGGTTCTTCTGTGGCGCTTTGTACGCTATTTTATCTTCGCGGACCCGGAATGGACGATCTATATCTCTACCGACACTCGCATCGATAGCATTTTGTACGGTTGTCTGCTTGCTCTGCTGAGCTGGAGGGGCAGAGCCCAATTCCTGTTCCCAAATCAAACCATCGCACGATACGCGCTGCTATTTGCTGCAATCGCGTTGATCCTGGCGACTTTCCTGATCCGTAATGACGTGGTTAGATCCACGTTTCGATACAGCTTGCAAGGGTTGGCCTTGATGCCGTTGTTCTATTACGCAGTTGCGCGACCAACAGATCCAATCTTCAGACCGTTGAATTGGACGGCAGTGCGCTGGATTGGAATTTGGTCATACAACTTATACCTCGTGCACCACGTGATCATCAAAGCGCTTGCCTATAACCAGATCGGTACATTTGGAAGCCCGCTGTTTCTGGCGCTGGCTGCCGCTCTGTCCATAGGACTTTCAGCGCTGATGTTTTCGACTGTTGAAAAACCCTTCAGGGCAATGCGTAAAAAAGAGCATCGCAAGCTTAACCCAACGGTCTAGGTTTTTATAGAAGCCTGGCTATCGCATCTGCGTTTAGCCAAATGGCACATAAGCCAAGACCAACCCCGATAACGCCAAAGACCACATCATGCAGCGGATCCCATGCGTTGAAACGCCGCGCCAGCAGGATCAGCATTGGTGCCATCGCCACATTTGCCATCAACTGACCTATCAAAGCGCCTACGAGCCCAAACTGGCTGACGCCAACCAGAAAGAAGATGATCTGAAGCATCGATCTCGTAACAACGTATAGGCAAAAACTGCGTGAATCCCCAGCCGCCAGCGCAACCCTGTCGTAGGTCATCAGGATCACTTGCGGGATCGTTGCGACGGCGATCAATGTGGCAATGCCTCCGGCGTTATAATATCGACCATCATAAAGAAATGAGATTATGACGGGTGCGAGCAAAGCGATCATTGCTGTCATCCCCAGCGATCCGCCAGTGACCAGGAAGCGCATCTTGCGTAGCTGACGAAAGTTCTCGGGCGATTCTGATGGCGGTTTTTCCCGGTAGAGCGGTATCAGAATGCGTCCCAGAATGGCATCAGCCAGATGAAACGGAAAGATAGCGATAAAGTAACCGATGCTATAGATGCCGAGCAGTTCAGTTGTTAGAAATTTGCCTAGGATGATACGGTCGCCTTGATTGGTGGCGAACCCGGCAACTGTGCTGAGGTATATCCATTTCCCGAAATGGAAAAGAGTGCTAACAGACTGTTTTTCCCACCGAAAATGGTTGCGTGGCCCGGTGAGAAAGAGGGTATAGAGTACAACCTTGGTCGCACTGGCGATAACCAGACCTGCAACAAGAACCCAAATCGATTTGAACATCAATGCCAGAATGACCATGACGATCACGCCTGTAGTCTGGCCGAGAAAATCCATCAGCATCACGCGACCAAGCATCAGATGTCGGCCTGCAGTCTCAACGCGTGTGGGTCTCCATCCGTCGATAAACAATGAGATGCCAGCGACGGGAAGCATCAAGGTGAGAGCCGGCTCATTGTAGAAATTCGCCAACGGGTAAGCGAGAGCACAACTGACAAGCCATAAGATAACGCCGCGCGCGACCTGAATTGTCCAGGCAGTGTTTAGGAAGTCTGGATCGTCACCTCGTTCGTTCTGCTGGATGGAAGGGCTAATGCCAGCGTCCGAAACCAGCGACAAACCAACCATCACGGCAATGATCAACGCCATGATTCCAAAAGCTTCGGGGAAAAGAAGACGTGTTAGGATCAGGTTGGATGCGAGCCGGACAACCTGGGTACCGCCGAATGAAAAGAAGGTCCACAGAGAACTTCGCAAAGAACGAGCCTTCAGCCCGTGATCAAAGAACGCTTGCATGTAACGTTTTAACATGTGGAATCGATACGACCTTAACAAGAAAACCTAGCTCTACGAATTTCTGTAGGCTGGCTTAGCAAATTTTGTTTTCTCGCCCACCCCTAAATTGGCAATTAGGCTTTTTTTAGGTGATCCACCATGCATGATAAATTCTTGGGTGTGTTGCGGATCACTCTTGCAGCCGCTATGTGAACATGGCGGTGAGTTTGGTTGCGCCGCTATTCTTTGGTTTTTTGTCGAGTGTTTATGGGTGCTAAGAAGATGATTGTGACAATTCCTAGGGCGTTGAACCCTTTGAAGCAAAATGGCGGCTCGAGACCGCGTCACAAGAACCGATTTTGCTCAGCTACGCGTTCTGTTCAGCTAGAATGCTCTCGAATTCAGCTTTGAGCGTTTGCTGCTGACATATGATGCCTAAAACTCGCCTCTTTTTAATGTAAGGTGGTATAATCTGTGGTGTAACTTGTGTCTGCACCATGCGTAAAAGAGTGATCACGTTGAACATACGTACTGGCCATACGTCCGGTAATCATACGACCGGCAGCTCATTGGACATTTACACGGACCACTTCGGGCTGACCGAGCGGCCGTTTTCGCTCGTGCCTGATCCCGAGTTCATGTTCTGGTCTGCGTCTCATCAGCGTGCGTTTACCATGCTGGAATACGGAATTCTGACTCGCGCGCCGATAACCCTGATTACGGGCGAGGTAGGCTCGGGCAAAACGACGCTTGTGCACCATCTGCTCAAGTCGGTGGGTGATGACGTCAAGATCGGATTGATTTCCAATGCCCATGGTGACCGGGGCGAGCTTTTGCGTTGGGTTCTTATGTCGCTGGACCAACCTGCGCCTGCCGGGGGTACTTATGTCGACCTCTTCGCTGCCTTTCAAGCCTATCTGATTGATCAGTACGCAAGCGGGCGCCGTGTGATTCTGATTTTCGACGAGGCTCAGAATTTAAGTGTCGAGTCGCTGGAAGAGCTTCGAATGTTCACCAATATCAACTCGAACAAAGATGAGTTGTTGCAATTGGTTCTGGTTGGGCAGCCGGAGCTTCTGGATATGATCCGACGCCCCGAGATGCGTCAGTTTGCCCAACGGGTGGCTTCGAGCTTTCATTTGACGGCGATGGATTCCAAAACGGTCCGTAAATATGTTGGGCATCGGCTGGCGATAGCGGGTGCCAAACGCAATCTGTTCAGCCGGGCGGCCACTGATCTGGTACATGAAGCCACCGGAGGCGTCCCGCGGCTGGTCAACCAATTGTGCGATCTATCGATGGTTTACGCGTTCACACGCGGCAACAAGAGTATCATTGGTCACACTGTGCAGAAGGTTCTGGATGACGGTGCCTTCTTCGCGGCGCGCCAACCAGAGCAAACAGGCGACTTTCAGCTATGATGAGTGAGTTTCGGTTTTATTTGTCGCTTTTCTTTCGGCGCTTTCACTATCTGGCTTTGATAGTGATTGGCTGCACGGTCGCTGGTCTCGTGCTGGCGTTCACCTTGCCGCCGGTTTATCGCGCACAGGCGCGCCTGGTTGTTGAATCGCCGCAAATCCCCGGTGAGCTCGCTTCCTCTACCGTTCAGGCGAGCGGAATTGAAATCCTTGAGGTGATCCAGCAGCGTCTCCTGACGCGTTCGAAATTGCTGGAATTGTCGGACAAATTCGGAGTCCACGCTGATCAACCCGACCTGCCAGATGATGTTATCGTCGCCGACATGGTCGAACGCATCACCATTGATCTTCCTCTGTTCGATTTCAACAATCGTGCTTCCTTTGTTCGGGTTTCCTTTGCCGCGCCAACCGGTGAGGTTTCTGCGGTTGTCACCAATGAGCTGGTCGATCAGATTCTTGAGCAGAACATCGAGATGCGTACCAGTGCAACCAGTCAGACGCTGGCGTTTTTTGTGAGCGAAGTCGCGCGTTTGGATAAGGAGTTGGGCGAGCAGGGCGCGCGCATTCTCGAGTATCAGGAAACCCACAAGGACGCCTTGCCGGAAAATCTGGAATATCGACGTAACCGTCAATCATCGCTTCAAGCGCGCGTGCTTCAGCTGGATCGGGAATTGTCGGGCCTCAGAGATCGCAGGGCGCGTTTGGTCGAGGTCTATGAGCGCACGGGCCGTCCGGATATTCTGGGTGAAAGTTTAACCCCCGAGCAGCGTCAGTTGCGGCAGCTTCAGGATCAGCGGGCTTCGGCACGGACCATTTATTCGGATGACCATCCCCGGATCAAATCCCTTGATGCGCAGATTGCCGCGTTAGAAGCAGCCAATATTCAGTTAGGACTTGGGACTGAGACGGCTCCGAATATTACGGCGTTCGAACTGCAGCTCTCGGATATCGACGGGCAAATTGCGTTTATCGAACAAGAACGCGCCATCAATGAACAAGATATCGAAAAACTGGCGGTTTCGATCGAAGCGACACCAAGAAACGCGATTACACTTGGAACGCTTGAACGTGACTATGACAACCTGCGGGATCAATACGCTCAGGCTACAGCCAGCCTTGCCGAGGCCAGAACAGGCGACCAGATTGAAGCCCAGTCGCAGGGGCAGCGCATAACTGTAACCGAATTGGCTACGATCCCATTGCATCCGGCTGACCCGAACCGCAAACTGATCGCCTTTCTGGGGTTGGTGGCCGGTATCGGCTCGGCTGCCGCATTGTTCCTTCTGCTGGAAGTTCTCAACAACACGATACGACGGCCAAAGGAGTTGGAGGCAAAACTCGGCGGACCCGTCTTTGGTTCAGTTCCATATATCAAGACAAACGAACAGGTCGCGATGCGTAAAGGGGTGATCGCGGTGACCGTTCTGGTGCCTGTTATCGGGGGTTGTCTGCTGATCTACCTGATGCAGATAGACTATGAGCCGCTGGATCAGATCATATCAATTGTAACTGACAAATTGGGCATCGGTGCAGCATCCGAACAGTCCGGCAACGGCTGAAAAGGTATTTTTTATGGAACGCATTCAATCCGCAATTCAGAAAGCTAGAGCCGCGCGCGAGAAGACGTTGTCTGATGTCGCAACCGCCGAGCCTGTGAATGTCGCGGTTCCCCAAAGCGAGATTGCAGAACCCAACCCGGTCAAGGATACCGACAAAGCTTGGGCCGATTTGCCCCGGCAGGAATTCAGTGCCAAAGCCTTGAGACGCGCCCGCGTCGTTACGGACCAGCCGGGCGATGATTCCAGCGTATTTGACGGCATGAGAACCAAACTGCTTCATGAAATGCGCAAAAACGGTTGGCGTCGCGTTGCGATCACCTCACCTGGCAGCGCTTGTGGTAAGTCGACATTGAGCCTTAATCTGGCGTTCGGGTTGGCCCGACAGCGCGATATGCGCACAATGTTGATAGATCTCGATCTGCGCAGACCGTCCATTGAAAAGATGCTTAATCTGCCTGAGAAACATGCCTTTGCTCTGGCCTTGGCAGGTACGTCAGATCCTGAGGAGCATATGTTCTGCTATAAGAACAAGCTGGCCTTCGCCACCAATCGCAACCCTGCGCAGGACCCATCTGAACTGCTGCAAGGCAAGGATGCGGCACGGGTGATTGACGGGCTTGAGGCGCGCTACAATCCGGATGTCATGATCTTTGACACGGCACCTCTGCTGACATGCGATGACACAAACGCCTTTCTGGACCAGATCGACTGTGTGCTGCTGGTCGCAGCAGCTGAGACTTCTACGGTCGAAGAGATGAAGAAATGCGAACATGAGATTCGCGAAAAAAGCAATCTTCTGGGTGTGGTACTGAACAAGTGCCGCTATCTGGAAAAGCCCTATACCTACGGCTACTGAGAGTGACGTCAGATCCAATCCGGAAACGCGGCGTGGTAAGCCAGGAGGTAGAAGCCTGATGATGTGGTCCGATGATCATTTGCACCGCATTCGGGCCCAGTTGTTGGGTAAGGACTCAGATAAGCTGATCCAGCTCATGCTGCAGAAAAGCCTGATGGCCGAACCGGATTCAGGGCTGTCTGATACAGTTCGCGTTGCCGAGGAACTTGAGTGGCTTGATGCATCGTCAGGCAGCTTGACGACTATGGGCCGTTTGGCATCGGATTCATGTCGCGAGTATGCGTTCTGGCTGGATCGGAACAAGGCCTTACCCTTTGAGGGGTTCGCGCCACATTTGACGGCAGAGTACTTTCGCGATCGCAACGTGATGGAGATTGGCTCTGGGATGGGGGCCAACCTGTTGTCTCTGTCGGCTGTTGGCGCTGGGGCATTCGGGATCGAACCGGTTGCGGCCTATCGCCAGATGGGTGCGATTTTCTCGGAACGCGAAGGACTGCCCATAGCCACAGTTCATGATGGTCAGGCAGAGCAAATACCGTTCGCCGACGACCACGCGGATTTGGTTCTGTGCGTTTCGACGCATCAGTATTTTGATGTTCACCCTGCTCTGAGTGAGATCAAGCGTGTCCTGCGGCCAGGAGGTGAATTGATCATCGTTGGGGGAACGCTTGGTGTATATTGCGGGGAAAACGTTTCTGACCTTCTGCGTGGTATGGGCCAAGCCAAAGCCTATATCATTACGATGATCAATACGCTTAGCTATATGTCGATGAGCAAACGTCTTCTGGCACCGCGTGGCGAATTCTCGACTTCACGGCCGATCTATCCAAGCCAACGGGCGATGCAACGCTGGTTGTCGTCTGCCGGTATGACCGAAGTTTCACCGCTGTGTCGCGTTGGGAGAGAAACTTGTTTCCACTATGCTCTTGAAGGAAGATCAGAGAATATTTATTAAAACCGTAACAAATGCTTAGTCTCGGGATTTGCGTTGGCTTCGGAGTGATCGCCCAATTTCCAACCGGGTGAAATACTGTATTGAGGCGAAGGCCGAAGGTAGGCGAAAGTAGTGGTTTTGAAGTTTGTCAGCGTCGTTGACCTGAAAACAGCAATCAAGAAATTTATCTGAATAGCCATCCTTGTGAAACAATGTTTGTATTTTTGCAGGTCAGGTGACTGGACAAGTAAGAATGGGTGGAAATTGGTTCATATTGCTTCCGCATTCAACTACTGTGAGATCGCTTGGATTTGAGCAGGACTAGATTTGTATATGAGTAAGAAGCTTCTTTCGATCGCGATCATTACTGCGTTTATTTTTGGCGTCCTTTACCGGCTGTTCCCGATTGTGTCCGGGGATGATGCCATCGCACAGTTCTTTATTACAGAAGATGGATATCTAATGCTGACGATAGCCCGAAACATGGCGATCGGGCTTGGTATGACTGTGTCTGAGGGGACCATTGTCACCAATGGGGTTCAACCGTTGGCGACGTTTATATTCACAGTGCCCTATCTGCTGACGGGCGGAGACAAGCTGCAAAGTCTTGTCGGAGTCATTCTGATATCAGCCGCGATTTCCGTGGCGGTCTACTTTACACTGCAACGTTTTGCCCAAATTATCCTGAGCCCATTTACCGAGGACCGGATCTGGAGCTGGTTTGTCGCGACGCTCTGGTTCGTTGGACCGCTACTGATGCTGCATTCGATGAATGCGCTTGAGACCGGTCTTTATACATGGATGGTTCTGCTGACGCTGCTGCAATTCGGCCGTGTGCTTGATAAGGGCGCCGACAGCACGTCGTTTGATCGTCTGTTTCTTGGCGCGATATGCGGAGTCACGTTTCTGGCGCGTATCGATGGGGCATTGCTTGTCGTCGCTGTGTTTCTGGTTTGGGGTCTTTATGAGCTATTCGCTCTACGGATCAGGTTCCTGTCCGTCATCAAGCGCCTGGTACCCCCGGGTCTGCTGTCGTTGGTCTTTGCAGCGCCGTGGTTGACGTATAACAAGCTTCTGTTCGGATCGATTACACCGATAAGCGGCCATTCCCAATCACACGGTGCTGAGTTCGCGAGCAACCTGCCACTTTTGCCGTCGCGTGTATTTGAATATCTATTCCCGATGCTGCCTGTACCCATCAGCCTAGAAGCCACACAGATTGCAATCATCATATTTACCCTCGTGGCTATCGCGATACTGTCGATCTTTTTGTCGTCTGTTTTGAGGGTGAAGGGCACGGTAAGCCTGTTGGTGGTTACATATCTGCTGTTTGCGCTTTTCCTAGCCGGCTACTACAGCCTCTTTTTCGGCGCACCGCATTTCCTGAGCCGCTATTTAGCACCCTTGGCACCGCTGTTCATATTGGCGACGGTGGTCTCCGGGTTGAAGCTGCTTGATTGGTCGAATGGTAGGATTACCCCGTCGACACTGCAGGTTATGGGGATGGTCGCGATTGTGTTGTCTGTGGCGCTGACGAGTCGGTTTCTCGTGCCAGGGGTCAAAGCGCAGGGGCATTTTCAGGTCGTAGACTGGGTGCAGGAAAATGTGCCCGGAGATATCTGGGTTGGGGCCGTGCAGACCGGAACACTTGGGTATTGGCGCGATAAGACCATCAATCTGGACGGGAAGGTAAACCCAAATGCCTTGCGTGCGCTTCAGGAAGAGGGTGATGTATTCAACTATGTCCTCGCCAGCGATATCCAGTATATCGCGGATTGGAGCGGGATAGCCGACTGGCCGGTGACTGAGGATAATCGCGACAAGCCATTTGCGAGCGTCTTCGAGGTTTTGGTGAAAGACGAAGCGGTTAATTTGGGTGTTTTGAAACGCAATTCAGCCCCGTCATCCTGATGGGGCCTCAATACCCGATAAATCGAAGGCGCAGACGGGCGAGGCTGTCATACCGTCCCACCAGCACGCGCGGGATCGCATAAGGGTTAACCTGCAGAGGATCGCATAGCTCTGATCCGAGCGCTGTTGCCGATGTGAAACCGGCCTGTTTCACCGCGTCTTGCAGCGCTGGGCTCTGGTTGCCGTTTGGATACGCAAAATGGTTGATGGGTTGTTCCGTCCATTTCTGCAACAGCTTCCGGGAGTCTTGTATACTTTGCGCGGCTTCATCCAGCGGAATTTGGTCCAACAGGTTGTGGCAGTGACTGTGCGCACCGATGGTCACGTATGGCGATTGCGCCAACTCTCGCAGCTGTTCGCGCGTAAGCGGCGCAAGGGGTGTGACATTTGCCTGAGATGGTCCGGCCTGTTGCAGAATTTCGAGGGTCAAAGCTTCGCGCAAGTCCGGGGCGACAGTTTTTAGCGTCTCTAGGATATCCGAGATGACCATCCATTTTGCCGCACCTGTTTCAGGGCCGATCTGCCAAGTTTTTGGCCCGCTGGCTTCGACGCGGATAGTCGTGACCCCTGGGTTTTGCAAGGCGTTCATGATCCGGTCAAACCAGTAGGGTTGCCCGCTTTCGATTTGCGCGGTCGCAATATACAGCGTGACCGGCAGCGCCTCGGCTTCGACAATTGGCAACAGATGGGTGAACAGACCCACATCTCCATCATCGAAGGTGATTACCACCCTGGGGCGCGATGCCGGGGCAGCTGGATCAAGCGCTTGATCGAGGCTGACAATATCGAAGTACTGACGCAGGAAAGCGATCTGCTGCTGAAAGTCCCGTGCGCGCGCAACGGTCCACGCATCCATCACCTCGGTATCTGATCCAAGCGTGTGATAGCACAAAACCAGTGTCGGATTGGTGCGCAGGGCATGTGAACGCATTAATGTATAGGCTGGTCCAGTGCTAAGGACTGACAGTGCCGTTTGTTTCAACACTCCCATCGATCAGACCTGACCCTGATACAAGGCGCGCAGTTTTTCGACCTCGTGGGTAATGCTGTGACGCGCCATGACCCGATCTAGCGCATCTTGGCCTATTCGCTTTCGGTCTTCCGCCGAAACGGACAGGGTGTTGCACATGGCTTCTACCAGAGAGCCAACATCTCCGGCCGGTACCAGCCATCCGGTCTTTTCTGGCTGAACCAGTTCGGGTATGCCGCCAACATAGGTTGATATGACGGGTCGGGCTTGTGCCATCGCTTCCATGATGACCACGGGAAGCCCTTCGATCAGGCTGGGCTGCACCAGAGTGTGGCAGTTTAGAATCTCGTCCCGAACCTGCTCTGAAGAGATCCAGCCCGTGATCCGCACCGCGTCTCCAAGACCCAGTGCTGCGATTTTATGTTCGATGGGCGCGCGAAGTTCACCATCCCCAGCCAATACCAGCCGCGCCTGAGGATGCAGTTTCAGAACTTTAGCGAAGGCATCAAGCAAAATCAGATGGGCTTTCTCGGGGCTGAGACGGCCAATGCACAACAGGACAGGATCGTCGACCACTTTGATCAAGGCAGGATCGGCAAAGGCGTCAGATTCCAATCCGCAATGAACAACTTTGAGTTTTGACCAGTCTTCGGACGCGACATGGCGCATCAACTGGCTGCGGCTGAAGGCGCTGATCGCAACGGTAAAACGTGCATTTGCGACCTTGCGGTCAAAGGCCAGTTTAGGTGCGTTGTCCGCTTCATCCATGCCGTGGATGGTAAAGCTGTACTCGGGGCCGCCTAATTGGCGGATCAGCAAGGCGACCTCTGCAGGGTTTGTGCCGAAATGTGCATGCAGGTGCGAGACCGGGTTTTCGTCCAGCCAGAGTTTGATCTGGCAGGCATGGGCGAGATAGATCAGGTGATAAGGCCAAGGGCGCATCGCGTTGCGCGACATGGACAGCGCAGAATTCAAAGCACGCCAGAACGGCCGGGGATTGCGTAGGGCATACTTGATTGCGGTCAGCAGCAACGTGCCTGCGCCATTTCCTAACGTGTAGCGCGTTTTATGGCGCTCGGTTTCGTCCTGAGGGTCGGCGACTTCGGCATCCCAGCCGCGAAAGGCAAAACGCTCGACTTCAACGCCTTGCTTTTCGAGTTCGTTAATTTCACGCCGAATGAAGGTGTGACTTACTTTTGGATATTGGTTTGTCAGATAGGCCACACGCATTTGAAACACCTTAACACTAACTCTTCAAAGCCGCTGCTTGGAGCCGGGGGAATAAGACCGAGTTCAGATCATCATTCTGTGGCGGCATAAGGGCAGAATGCTGAATTTTGAGATATGATCCAGATTCCACCGTACCGAAATAGGCTATTTGTATTCGATAATCCCCGCTGGTTTCCCGCGCCATTGTCTGAGTTGATATTCCAGAACGCCCATGGCCTCAGGGAAATTGCCCAGCACGAGAAAGAACGCATACTCCCACGCGGTTCTGTTTCCAGGGTTCTGGCGCAAAGCGATGCGCAACACCTGAAGGGGATAGAGCCCAAATCCCAGCAGTGCCCAGGGCGATATCAAAGCAGCCGCCAGCAATAACGCCAGGGGGAGCACTACCCCCCAGGCCAGAATGCGTTTGACCGCTCGGACGCTGTGGCGCTCCGGAGGGGCGCCATGCAGTGCGGCGCCTTCGGCAAACGCATGGCCGCTACGTCGGGCCCGTTTCCACCATTGGCTCAGCCGGGTCATATCTGCATCGTGCAGCGTCATCTCTTCATCCAATCGCCAGACTCGCCATCCTTCGGCCCGCAACCGCACGCAAAGCTCTGGCTCTTCTCCAGCGATCATGGTGTCGCGGTAGCCACCGACCTGGCTCAGGGCTTCTACACGCATCATCGCGTCCCCGCCGCAGGCATCGGATTGGCCCACTGGGGTGTCCCATTCCATATCGCAAAGCCGATTATACACCGTGCCATCAGGAAACCGCTCGCGCCGTCGACCGCAGACCACGGCGGTTCTGGGATTTTCTGTCAGAAATTGCGCGGCGGATTGGAACCACCCTGGCTGAACGACACAATCTCCATCGACGAACTGAACGAAATGGATGTTCTTATCAGCGATTAATGTGCGAAACCCGGTGTTACGCGCGCGCGCAGCTGTAAAGGGCTGATCCAGATCGAGCTCAACCACCTCAGCACCAGCTTTTTGTGCGTTTGCGAGGCTGTCATCGGTCGATCCCGAATCAACATAGACGATTTTTCCGATATTTACGGGAATCGAATCTAGGCAGGACACCAATCTGCTGCCTTCATTTCGCCCGATTACGACGGCACCAATGCCTGAAATCTCATCCATAGCGTCTCCGGACGTAGGGAAAATCAAATAAAATCGGCGTGTTTGTGCCCATATGGCAAAAAATTGCGCTGCAAATTGCTTGTCGTCAACGTTGTGCCGATCCTTAACTTGCACTGTCAAGCAAATTGAAACAGTTCAGGGTTAAGGATTGCGGTTGTACCGCAGTATGATGGGCGAGCAGTAACTATGTGGAATCATTGGGGCATTAGCGCCACGCAGCGACTTGAGTGCGCGCTTGGAATATTGTGCCTGAATGGTCGTCCAGAAGGCCTGAGAAAGGGCTTCAAACACAGTACGCATGTTGTTCCTAGTATGTGGGCGAAGACCGCGGCAGCTGTCGCCCGACATAGTTTTGCCGCACTTGAGCCTCGCTGAGGCCAGCAAGTGGAAACAATCATCCCGAAACATCGGGATTTGAGCAAACGGGCGTAGCTATGAGTCTGAACGCAGAATATTTCACCCTGAACTCGGGATATACCGGGCTGGCGGATGTCGATTTTGATGCAGAGCCATCGGCGACATCGACGGTCGATGCCTTGGACATCCAGCGGATGCGCGGAGCATTCTGGGAGGGTGGTGCGAAGAACTACTTCGCGGCGCGCTATTTCGGTGATCTCAACGTGATCGAAGCTGGCCGGTACACATTTTATCTGAAATCCGACAGCAACGCGATGCTCTATATCAACGGTGAGTTGGTTGCTGAAAACGCCGGTGGACGGGGTGGTCGCAACAGCGAGTTTACCTTGGATCTGGATGCTGGCGCTCATGACATCGAGATTCGGTATTTCGATGGCCGCGGACGGTCGACCCTACAGCTGGATTGGAAAGGCCCTGACAGTGATGGGAAGCGCGAGACCATCACTGGCGATGCGCTGTCGAAGGGCGAGAAACCCGTAGACGGGGATCAGACCGATGGCGATGCGGGCGACAATGGTGACACAGATAGTGGCGACCAAGGTACGGGTGACGACACGGGCGACCAGGATACCGGCACTGATACCGGCGACCAAGACGCAGGCGATGATACGGATACCGATACCGGTGACCAAGGCGCAGGCGACGACACGGGTACCGACACCGGTGACCAAGATGCGGGCGACGACACGGACACTGATGTCGGCGACCAAGACGCAGGTGACGATACAGGCACTGACACCGGCGACCAAGGCGCGGGCGACGACGCAGACACCGATAACGGCGACCACGATACTGGCGATGATGGCCACACTGGCGACGGTGATCAAGATACAGATACCGGAACCCAGACGGGGCGTCAGGGGCTGCGGGGCGAATACTTTGTTTTGCCCGACTTCATCAGCAACCTGAACGAAGTTGATTTTGATGCAACGCCCGACGGAGAAGGATCCGTCGAAAGCCTGAGTTTCATGGGAGGGCAGGACCCATTCTGGGAAGGCGGCCCAAACGATTTGTTTGCGGCGCGATATGCAGGCCAACTCAACGTGCAAGAGGCCGGGACGTATACGATCTATCTGACATCGGATGACGGTTCGGTTCTGTATATCGATGGCGAGCCTGTAATCGACAATGATGGATTGCATGGGACGCTTGAGCAGCGCGTGTCGCTGGACCTGTCGGCCGGTGTGCACGACATCGAAATCCGCTATTTCGAAGCCTATGGTGAAGCGACACTCCAACTGGAATGGGTCGGTCCGGACAGCGATGGCCAGCGCGAAGTGATTGGTGGCGAAGCGCTGGGTTACCCTGAAAGCACCAGCGATGACGGAGATTCCGACAGCGTTGACCACGGCGCAGGTGATGATGACGACGCTGACAGTGGTGACCAAGATGCGGGCGATGATGACCACACTGGTGATGGTGACCACAGCACGGGCGATGACGATTCCGATTCTAGCGATGGCACGGGCGCAGGTCGCCAGGGTTTGCTGGGCCAGTATTTCCTACTTTCAAAGTCGGTAGGTAGCATTCAAGAGATCGATTTTGAGGCGACACCTTATGGAACGGGTGCGGTGGAAAACCTGAGCTTCATGAATGGTCAAGAACCGTTTTGGGAAGGTGGCCCGGGCGACTTGTTTGCAGTACGTTACTCGGGCAACCTGAATGTGCAGAAGGCGGGGACCTATACGTTCTACCTGAACTCGGATGATGGCTCAGCGCTTTATATCAATGGTGAGCCTGTGATCGACAATGATGGCTTGCATGCAACACTTGAACAGCGCGTAACATTGGACCTGCCGGCAGGTTCGCATGACATCGAAATCCGTTATTTTGAAGCTTATGGCGATGCGACACTTCAGTTGGAGTGGGCTGGTCCAGATAGCGATGGTCGCCGCGAAGTGATCGGTGGCGACTCGTTGAGCTATTCCGAAAGCACGAGTGATGATGATGGCCACACCGGTGGCGATCATGGCACGGATGATGGCGATCAGACCGGCGGCGATGACGACCAAAGCTCGGGCGATGACGGCCACACCGGCGGAGACCATGGTACGGATGATGGCGATCAGACCGGTGGCGATGATGACCAAAGCTCGGGCGATGACGGCCACACGGGCGGAGATCATGGCACGGATGATGGCGATCAGACCGGTGGCGATGATGACCAAAGCTCGGGCGATGACGGCCACACCGGCGGAGATCATGGTACGGATGATGGCGATCAGACCGGTGGCGATGACGATCAAAGCTCGGGCGATGACGGCCACACCGGCGGAGATCATGGCACGGATGATGGCGACCACACTGGTGGCGACGACCAAAGCTCGGGTGATGACAGCCACACCGGCGGTGGCTCGCATGGTGGTCATAGCGACGGATACATTCCACCACCTACAAGCCCTGATGAGGTTGACGACTACGTAGCCGCAGTGATGGCACAGCCCGATGCGCATCCACATGGCGGGGATGAAAGCCGCGCGGTTGAGCATGTGGCGCTCATGGATCTCGTACCGCGTTCGGAGGCCACCCATGTTGCGATCAGCGACGGTGACTGGTTCGACCCGAATACCTGGCATGAAGGCCGGATTCCGGATGCGGGTGCTCAGGTACTGATTCCAGAAGGTATCTCGGTAGTCTATGCCGGAGAAAGTGAAGAGTCCCTTTTCACCGTACGTGTGGATGGCGAGCTTTCCTTTGCGCATGACGCAGACTCGAAGATCCTGGTTGACACCATGGTTGTTTCCGGGACGGGTCGTCTGGAGATCGGAACCGAAGAAAATCCGATTGCCGACAATGTGGATGTTGAGATCGTTATTGCCAACAATGGTGATATCGATGTCGGCTGGGATCCGATGCTGTTGTCCCGTGGCGTAATCTCGCACGGACAGGTCGAGATTCATGGCGCTGAAAAAACCAGCTTCCTGACGGTTGATGATGCGCCGATGGCTGGCGATACTGAAATCACGCTGAGTGATATTCCCGAAGGCTGGCAGGTTGGCGATAGCATCGTTTTGACGGGTACACACAAGGAAGGCTGGTACTGGGATCAGGCGGCTGGATCGGTAATTCATCACGAAAGCCAAGATGAAGAAGTCGTTATCACTGGCATCAGTGGAAATACGATCACTATTGATCGCCCGTTGGAACACGACCACGATACGCCGCGTGACGATCTATCCGCTTATGTTGCGAACACTTCGCGCAATATCACGTTCTCCAGTGAGGATGGCGAAGCTACTGCTGTTCACCACCGCGGGCATACGATGTTCATGCACTCGGATGATGTGGATGTACGCTATGCCGCCTTTGACGATCTGGGACGGACCGATAAGTCGGAGCCGGCGTTCAGTATCGACTCGATTGGCACTGTACAGCCAGATTCGAACGTTCAGGGCCGCTACTCTTTCCACTTCCATCGGACCGGGATCGAAGATCGGGATGATCCCGCGATTGCGATTGGTAACTCGGTCAGCGGATCTCCGGGTTGGGGATTTGTGCATCACGATAGCAATGCGACCTTCACGGACAATGTGGCTTGGGATATCTTTGGTGCCGCCTTTGTTGCAGAGGATGGTAATGAGACAGGTGTCTGGTCACGCAATATCGCAATCAGGACCGAAGGCGTGTCCTACGGCGAATCCCAGGTAAAGCTGCAAAGCGATGTTGAGCGGCATGACAATGGGCGGACCGGCGAAGGCTTCTTCTTCGCTGGGCGTCTGGTTGAAGCCTCAGATAACGTGGCGGCAAATACCACGCATGGATTTGTCTGGATGACTCGCGGCCAGCTACGTGACCCGCTCGGTGAAAACCTGGATCAGCCGGAGATTGCGTATGGCGATGAGTATATGCGCATCGACCAAGCACCGATCCAAGGGTTCGAGAACAATGAGGCATTCGGCACCGAAGTTGGCCTAATTGTGATCAAAGATAATCCGAACCAGAACCATGATGTCCGATCAGTCATGGATGGCTTTACGAACTGGGAGACTACTTATGGTGTGGATATTTCCTACACTTCGCACTACACGTTGATCGATTTCGATCTCTTGGCCACTCAACAGCCTGGCCAATATCCTGAAATCGGTTTCCGACTGGGCGGGAACGCATTCGATATCGTCTCTAACGGTATGACTATCGACGGCTTTGTAACCGGAGCGCATCTGGACCAAGCGTTCCACTTCGGCTCGAATGGCGAAGACTATGACGATGTCTTCATCGATCTGGTCATGGCAAACAACGGGACCAACATTGTCGGGTTCAACGGGGATCGCCATTCGATCCTGAATTCCGATGACCTGGTCGAAGGTCGCCTTGGCTTTGTTCTGGAATCGGATACCGTAATCTCTGAAGGAGAAACCTTCTATCTCAGCGGTACAAAAACAGATTCGATCGGCAGCCGGGATCGTGACTTCGCGGGTGATCAGCAAATCTTATGGTGGCACGATGATATCGCTAAGTTCATTGCAAACGAGGGATACTACAAAACTGAATCGGGCGAGAATGTTCTGTTGCTAGAAGACTTCGTAGCAGATCGTGCGACCGGTGAGCTTCATAAGATGACCCACATCATCACGCTCGATATGACGGATCAGCAGATCGCGAATTCCTGGTCCATCAATCATTGGGGCGGCGCGCAGTATAACGGCGTCGTGTCGTTCGACAATGTGAACCCCACTGCACAGGATGACTTGGCATCAACGAATGCTGGTATGGCGGTCTTGATCGACGTTCTGTCGAATGACTCGCATGCTGGTGGCGATGACCTGCGCGTCGATGGCCTGTCCACGACACCGAACGGCAATGTTTATGTTCAGGATGACGGGCAGTTGCTTTACGTCCCGAACCCGGATTTTGTCGGAGTTGATACATTCGACTATTGGGCCGGCGATGATGATGGGGACTTTACCCGCGCGACCGTTACTGTCGAGGTCTTCGATATGTAATTGAGGAAGAGCCCGGTGCACGATTTCAACCGGGCTTTTCAAAGCTTGTATCAGGCAAAATAATAACGGGCTCTGGTTTCTCAGGGCCCGTTTTTTGAGGTTCAACGTTTGTACTGAGGTTTTTCTGTCCTCGAAGCAGAGGCCATACGGGGTGAAACTGCAATTCTTGGTCGCAAAACTCGAATGGCGACGATGGCAAGAAATGCAACTATTCCGGTAGCAGAATAGATCACCAAAGCGACCCACACACCAAAGCCCATCGCTAGTGCGGTGATACCCGCCAGCAAAGCAAAGCAAATGGCAATTCCCAGTGCCCCAACCACGTAGTTACCTGCGCTCCGGCCTTTGAAACATGTCTATCTTAAGTAGATGCACCTACCTTGACCACGAACAGAGTCAAGTTGGATGGGTCTTCATACGCGCAATGAACCGCCGGTGAGCGGCGAGTCTTTGCCGTTCCTGTCCTTGTTCAGCTCCGTCCACGCTTTGTCAAAAGACTGAGGCGATGATCAACGTATAGTAGAATCTCAACTTCTCCCTCGGTTCGAGCAAACGGCCCCTTGTGATCTATACATCAACGATACGGCACGAGATTGAATTCGGGCTTTGCCTTGGTTTGAACCAGATTGTTTATTACCAGCGTATGAAAGCTGCCGTCGCTTTTGCAACATGACTGGTTTTTTGGGTTCAATATGTTCTGAATTGTTCGATTTATCAGTAACATCACAACAAGAGTGTTTTGTATTTGTTTGTCTCACCGAAGGGAATTTCCGGCTTCGACGCCGCCGCCATCGGATCATTGAGAAAGGGTTGAATAATGAAGGTGGAATTGACGCCGCTGGCCGGGCTTGTGATCCTGACGCCTGATCGCTTCGCCGATGAGCGCGGGTTCTTCAGCGAAAGCTGGAATTCTGCGCGACTGCGCGAACATGGAATCAATGTGGATTTTGTGCAGGACAATCATTCACTGTCACGCCAGTCGGGTACGGTGCGCGGCCTTCATTTTCAATCGCCACCTCATGCACAGGACAAGCTGGTTCGGTGCAGCCGGGGAAGGTTGTTCGATGTCGCCGTCGATATCCGAAAGGGAAGCCCGACATATGGTCAGTGGTTCGGGGTCGAGCTGAGTGCAGAAAACGGGCGCCAGATGCTGGTGCCACAGGGATTCCTGCATGGGTTTGCCACATGCGAACCGGATACGGAAATCTGTTACAAGTGCAGTGACTACTATGCGCCTGAGTGCGATGGTACGGTTCGGTTTGATGACCCCGAGATCGGGATCGATTGGAACCTCGGTGGACCTGCGATCTTGTCGGCGAAGGACGAAAGTGCGCAGCGTTTTGCGGAGTTCAAAAGCCCCTTCGCGTGGGAAGGATAAGTTATGAAGTTGTTGGTTACCGGTGGGGCCGGATTCATCGGGTCTGCAGTGGTGCGGTTGGCCATAGCGCGTGGGCACGAGGTGGTGAACATAGACGCTCTGACCTACGCGGCATGTCTTGAGAATGTGGCCAGCGTTGCCGATGACCCGAGGTACAGTTTCATTCACGCCGATATCCGGGATCGCAGTGCCATGGATAAAGCGTTTGAAACGCACCAGCCCGACGTAATCATGCATCTCGCGGCGGAAAGCCATGTGGACCGATCCATCGATGGCCCCGGAACTTTCATCGATTCCAATATCTCTGGCACTTACACATTGTTGGAAGCTGCTCGGAAATACTGGATCGCCCGTGGCAAACCTGAAGGGTTCCGGTTCCATCATATCTCGACGGATGAGGTGTTTGGCAGTCTTGGTCCGCAAGGGCTGTTCACGGAAGATACCCCTTATGATCCCCGCAGTCCCTATTCTGCCTCCAAAGCGGCGTCGGACCATCTGGTACGTGCCTGGCATGAGACATATGGTTTGCCCATCGTGCTGACGAATTGCAGCAACAATTACGGGCCTTATCATTTTCCTGAGAAGCTGATCCCGGTGGTGATCCTGAACGCCTTGGCGGGTAAAGCGCTACCAATCTATGGCACTGGCTCGAATGTGCGTGACTGGCTCTATGTCGAAGATCACGCGGATGCGTTGCTGCTGGTGGCCGACAGGGGGCAGAACGGTCGATCCTACAATATTGGCGGCAATAACGAACGCTCTAATCTTGAGCTGGTGCGTGGCCTGTGCGCCATCCTGGATGAGTTGCGTCCCAAACCGCAAGGCAGCTATGCTGAGCAGATTACGTTTGTGCCTGACCGGCCCGGTCATGATGCGCGTTATGCAATCGATGCGTCTCGGATCTGCGATGAACTGGGCTGGAGCCCGTCCGTAACGCTTGAAGAAGGGCTGCGCCGAACGGTCGAGTGGTATCTTGCCAACGAAGAATGGTGGCAGGCGCTACTGGACCGGCACAATGTCAGCGGCAGGTTGGGGGTCGCGACGTGATTTTGGTCTTTGGCAGCTCTGGTCAGCTGGCATGCGAACTGGCGACGTTGTCAGAGGTCGAATGTGTGTCGCGGTCTAATGCCGACCTGACGAATCCCGATGCATGTTCTGGAATTATCGCAGATAGAAAACCCACCGCGGTGATCAACGCGGCCGCATATACGGCCGTGGACCGGGCAGAAGAGGAAGAGGAGCTTGCCACCACAATCAACGCCGCCGCGCCAGGGGCGATGGCAGGTGCATGCGCTGTGCTGGGCATTCCTTTTGTCACGATCTCGACGGACTATGTTTTTGACGGCAGCGGGCAAAAACCCTGGAACCCGGCTGATCCAGTCAATCCTCTTGCGGCCTATGGGCGATCTAAGCTGGCCGGTGAGCGGGCGGTCGCTGCAACAAACGCTCAGGCCACAGTTTTACGTACGTCCTGGGTGGTGTCATCGCATGGGAACAACTTCGTCAAGACCATGCTGCGCTTGGGAGAGGCGCGCGACCACTTGGCGGTGGTTGCAGATCAGATCGGTGGTCCAACTCCGGCACAGGATCTGGCACAGGCTTGCCACCAGATCGCATGTCAAATGCGTGCAGATCCTCAAAAACGTGGCCTTTATCACTACGCAGGATATCCCTCAGTCAGCTGGGCTGATTTTGCGCGCGAGATTTTTGATCAGGCGCAACTCGATTGTGATGTGATTGATATCCCTAGCGCTGATTACCCCACACCGGCGCGCCGCCCCTTGAATTCGCGATTGGACTGTGCGGATACTGAGCGGGTTTTTTCCATCAGCCCTCCAGATTGGCGATACGGGCTGGCCGATATTTTGAGTGACCTGAAGGGATAGTACCAGTGACGGAACGCAAAGGGATCATTTTGGCCGGAGGATCGGGCACGCGCCTTTATCCAATCACTGAAGGTGTGTCGAAGCAGCTTTTGCCAATATATGATAAACCGATGGTCTATTATCCGCTCAGCGTTTTGATGTTGGCGGATATCCGTGAGATCTGCATCATCACGACGCCTCAGGATCAAGAGCAGTTTCAGCGCGCACTGGGCGACGGCAGCCAATGGGGCATATCGCTCAGCTATATTGTGCAGCCCAGCCCGGATGGGTTGGCACAAGCCTATATTTTGGCAGATACGTTCTTGAGCGGTGCCCCAAGTGCAATGGTGCTGGGTGATAACATCTTCTTTGGTCACGGTTTGCCCGAGTTGTTGCTGAAGGCCGATCAGTCTGCGTCCGGCGCAACGGTGTTCGGGTATCACGTGAATGATCCGCAGCGTTATGGTGTGGTCGATTTCGATGATCAGGACCGCGTGCGTGCGATCATCGAAAAGCCTGAGTCTCCGCCATCGAATTATGCCGTGACGGGGCTTTACTTCTTGGATGGATCCGCGCCCGAACGTGCACGGAAGGTGGTGCCGTCTGGTCGGGGTGAATTGGAGATCACCAGCCTTCTGGAACAATACCTGGTTGAGGATCAACTCGAACTCATCCGCATGGGTCGTGGATATGCCTGGCTTGATACTGGAACACATGGCAGCCTGCTGGACGCAGGAAATTTCGTCCGCACGCTGCAGGAACGACAGGGGTTGCAGACCGGATGCCCCGAGGAGATTAGCTATCAAAAAGGCTGGATTACGCGCGAACATTTGGCTGAACGGGCCGAAGCGCTCGCGAAAAATGGTTACGGTCAGTACCTTGCCAATCTGATCGCGGGTTGAGCCTGCCCAGCCTTATCCTTGTGGAACGCCGGTTGGCGCATAGTTGGTGACCACATCCCAGACGATTTCCTGCATCAGGCGCGCGGCTTCGGGCCCGGGGTCATCCGCGTCGGTCCCGTCGGCCCGTTTCAACTGATGCGGCAGTCCTACCGGTGATTTCTGGTAGAGCACCGCGTAGTGGGTTAATGCCACCAGATAAGCCCCAAGATCGTTGTAGTGGATGCTATCCTGCGTACCGTCATCGTTTTTGGCAAAAAGGTCCTCGCGGCGCTGGATCGGGCCGACCCCGCCACGGTTTTCAACCTCACGTACGAAACGGGCAAAGACCTGACCGGCCGGGATCACATAGATCGGGTTGGGCATGTCGTCATAGGCCATTGCACGCTGTAGGATTTCCGTCTCCCAATAGCGGTCAAGATCCAGATCCAATCGTTCGAGCCAACCTTCCTGATCGTCCAACGGATGCCAAGTCTCGTAAAGATAAACGCGCGTGTCGGGATTGGCTTTCCAACCGGCCTGTGCCCAGCGATGCAGATAATCGCCGCTGTCCATGTATTTGATTGCATCGCGAATTTCGACCATCTCGGTCAAAACCAGCGCGTCATAATCACCTGTCGCGACGGCCTCATGCGCATCGCGGTACCGAGGATGGTCGTTTTCGACATCGAACCCGTTGATCACCTCATCAGGTTCCCAGTGCGCCTTGAGCGCTGTGCCCCAGCCCAACTGACTGTTATAGCTGTGACCTTTATCAGCAAGCTGTTCGAGCATGAACGGCATGTCGCGAGCAACGAGGCTGTGACCGATGTGGAATACCACCTGAGGCCCGGGCGAAACCTGAACGGGGGTTTGGTAGAGTTCGTTGAATTCCGATTTCTCGATGGGTTTGGGGCTGCCGCATTTGCCAAGGCTGCCGCAGGCGGCAAGCGTTAACAGAAGGCCGGGGGACATAAACCGTTTGAAACTCTTAAACATCACATACCCTGATTCAGAGGTTCATAATTCGGAAGCATCGAACCTGTATTACTTTTCAGATATAGGTTTGCTCGCTGATCCTGACAAAACTATTTTTGACATGGGCGCGGTAATAAATGTGATGTAATTAAGTTGAAGCATCCCCGGGTGCGCAAGGTGCGAATGTCGCCAGAGGGGCGTTATTTGTTGGCAAAGTCGGGGCATTTGCCAATGACCTCATCCTGAAACGCGAAGGTGTGAGCTTGATGACGCTCAATGATATGAGCACTTTGCTTGCAATCGTTCGGGTTCTTGATCATGACCCACCGATTTCTGTGATCAAATCCGAAAAAGTATTCCGTCACCAGGTAGCCCGACGGAATACTTGATCACTGGTTCTTGGGGGGCGTGTCAGTAGCCCGTTGCCCGTACGACAACACCAACGGTTGCGTAGAGAATACCAATGTCGGTTTTTAGGGTCAGGTCTTCGGCATACGACGTGTCGAAGTCGGCACGGCTGGCGAAGGTGCTCGCATTGCGTTCGGATACCTGCCACGAGCCGGTCAAACCCGGGCGTAGCGAGAAATAGGCTTTGCCCGGATACAGAGCACGCTGCTCCGGCATCATCGGGCGCGGACCCACTAAGCTCATCTCACCGATGAGCACGTTCCACAATTGCGGCAGCTCATCGAGGGATGTCTTGCGCAGAATATGACCAAACGACGTGATCCGAGGATCATCCTTGAGCTTCTGAGTCTGTTCCCATTCCAGCCGCGCCAAGGTGTTCTTGGCCAGGTAATCTTCCAGAAGATCATGTGCGTTCGGGACCATGCTGCGCAGCTTCCACATGGTGAAGATACGCCCATCCTTGCCAACACGGCGTTGCCCATAGAACGGGTTGGCGCCATCCGTCGCGACGATTGCTGCAAGCACCAGAACGATGGGCAGCACAATCGGCATCGCGAGCAGCACGATTGCCACATCAAGGACGCGCTTGAACAGGTTTTTGTAAATTCGCGTGGGGTTGGTCGAATTCCGACCCGACTGTCGAACAACTTTCCGGTGACCACGCTTGCCGGGAACACTCGTATCCTGAATAGTCATTTTTTTAACTTTCAAACCAAAGCCGAAATATGGCCTCACCTACCTGACACACACCAAGCCATTCAAAACAACGTGACCCAGCAACACTTACATATGTATGAGCATTCGTATCCGGATCAAGCCAGCATGACTGCTCACGATTCATGTTTACACTATCTTAACGAACTCTACAAATGTGCATTGCCACAAAAAAGGTGAATTCTTGTCTTCATAGGTGGTAAGTTTTGTCCGAACTGCCGCATTGTTTCCAGATAGCTGGCTTGCCTCGTGTTATGGTTGATCCAAGCATGCGGGAAACTCGTGCGTTATTCCTCTTGGAGGGCCTGAAATCGCCATAAAGCTGATGAGCACAAAGATTCGGCTGAGTGGTATCCCATGTCAAAGTTCTTGGATCTTTCTTATTTCAGATGCGCTTTTTGCGGATGTTGAGCGGATATTGCGACGCGGAGTGCTTTGAGGTGATTTCTGCTGTGTCAGCAATCTGCTCAGTCCGAAACTGCCTGCAGGTAACGTATCCGGTCAAAGAACCGGCTATCAGCCATGTGATGGGCGTAAGGCCCGAGTTCGGGATAAGATCAATGAGGTTTGCAGCCAACGCGAGGCTCAAACCCGCGGTGGCATAAGGCATCGGCCTTGGAAGTTCTTTTGACATCCAGAAGAACAAAGGGAAAGTTAACAGTCCGAAGCGCGTTATGTACCCGAACCAGCCAAAATGCCCGATGAATGCTACCCATACACCGTCAATTATGACGATGTTCCGACCTGTCTCGGGGTCAAATAGCTCATTTCGGCCATAGCCGCCCCATCCGAGAAACGGTTTTTCTTGTGCGCGCTCCAGAAGAACGTCTTCGTTTGCGATCCGAAAATTGAAGGAGGCGGCACGTTCAGGGTCGATGTTATTCGCGAGCTCTGAAATGTTCTCGATCGGTATCCAACCCAGACTGCGCAGCATGGGGAAGACCAACACAATGACTCCGATTGTGGTTGCCACCCGCATCATGGTGCCGCTGCTTGCCAAAAGAACAAACGGTAGCAACACCAGTGTAATCATCAACGCGCCCAGAGCTTTCACGAGAACCAAGACGATCAGCATCCAGACCAATGCTAGAGACCAGATGAGCGAGTTGGACGCAGCAAGTTTTGAACGCCTCAACATTGCCGCACAGGCAATGGTGGCCACAGAGAAATATATTCCCAACAATAGTCCATGGGTCAAAAAGACGAGTGGCCGAAATCCTCCAGCTCTAATGTGCTGGTCAAAGGCATGTGGGAAGAAGCCGTAGATCCATACATTCAACTGCGGGCTCATGCGGACTTCAAAAAGAGAAGGCAGTGAGTAGAGCAACCCGGCAAGTGCCAGCAGACCAAGCAGTAATCGATGATCTGCTGCTGTTCTAAGATATTTCCAACCTAATACATAAGGTATAATCATCATCAGTGAACCAAGGATGATCGAAAACGCATCATAGATGCGTAATGCCGGTAGGAATACTATTCCGATTTGTACAGGTGCTTGATTGGTCAGAATGGTGCCAAACACGGCTGCACACATAACGACTATCAGGACTAGTATAGTGTTCGTGCCAAACTTGGATATCGAATGTGTAACAGATTTGCCGTCAACTGTGGTTATCTCATGGGTGGAATTTGTTCGCCGACCTTTCAGAGATACAGACAAGACAAGAGCGGTCAACGCAGGCAGAAGCGATTTGTCGATCACCGGTAAGAGCGGCAGGTCCAACTCAACCTCGTTTGGCAGGAGTAGGTAACCGGCAATAATGGTCAGGATGATGGCTTTGTTTCGTTCCAAATTCAGGAACAAGATCAAAGCCACAACTGGGAAAGAATACAGAACGAGATGTGCGAATAGATTTGGCATCGGAGTTCTGTCTTTCGCGAGCTGGTACGCTGCTAGGGCTGGTGGGCGGCTAAAGAGGTGCCGGATTAGATGCGCATCTTCTTGAACAATGGTTCGGGAATGCAACGTATCACGGTCATGACCAGCGCCCAAATGGGTTTCACATAAATCACGTTCTTGCGCTTTGCGGTCGCGCGGACAATGGCCGAGCTTACCTCGGATGGTTTCGCTGTCAGTTTCTCCGGCAGATCCATATCCTCGGTCATCTTGGTATCAACAAATCCGGGCAGAACGGTGACGACATGCACGCCTTTCTTGGCAAGGCGATTGCGCAGCCCAGACAGATAGGCAGTAAATCCGGCCTTTGCCGAGCCGTAGATATAGTTCGTCGCCCGCCCGCGTAGCCCGGCGACCGAGCTTATGCCTACAATAATACCTGATCCGCGCGGCTCGAACCTGTTGGCAAGCGATGCCAAGATGCTGACGGGGCCTTCGTAATTGGCTCGCATGACGTCTGCCGCAGCCAGGATGTCTTGCTCATCCTCTTCCTGCTTGCCCAATACGCCAATGGCACAAACAGCGATTTCCGGCAGGGCAGGCAAGCCTTCGACGAACGCAGCGTGATGCTCGAGGTTAAGCACATCGAAGTCGTGCAGAGTGACTTGAACTTGATACCTGATCTCAAGGTCTTCTTTGGAGGTGATCAGGGATTCTGAATTACGGGCGGCCAGCTGAATGGGATGTCCAAGCGCCGCGTAGCTGTGGGCAGTTGCAAGGGCGATATCGGAGCGCGCACCAAGGATTAGGACCGGACCATTGCTCATAGTTTCAGCCTTTCTGATTGTACCGAGGCAAAGCGTTCTGCCGCCCCGCTGCTTTGTCTTGTTATTTCAAATTCACTGACACGCGCCCCGTCGGTTGAGCGGAGAGACTGGGAAGTCATTATGCTGTCTTTGGCGAGATAGATCCGCCCCCCCTTATCCGCAGTCATCTGGCCCAGCTTCTGGATCAGTGAAATCGAGCTGTCGGATATAGGGAAGTCCAGCGCAAGCGTGTACCCTTCCATCGGGAATGAAAACCGGCTTTCCTGTTTGCCAAAGCGTTTCAGCACTGCCAGAAATGATCCGCGCCCCGAGGCGGAGATTTCTTCCAACATGTCATTCAGGCCGGATCGTGCGGTGTCCAGCGGTAGAACGCACTGGAATTGGGCAAAGCCTTTGCGTCCATATATCCGGTTCCAATCCATGATCGAGTCCAGCGGGTAAAAGTAGCTGTTCCAGTTCACATAGCTGGTCGCGTTGCCACGTTGCCCGTTCCAGTAGTAAAGCGCGTTAAACGCCCGGACAGAATACTTGTTCAAACAAAAGCCCGGGAAGTTGAAGGGAACCCCCAGTTTTTGTGCGGCAACGGAAGGGAAGGGGTTCGTGCTGTGCTTGTCGGGTAATTCATCCCGCGTTGCATGTTCCCCCAGCATGACCAGTGACCGCCCCAAAGCGTCGCCAGTGCTTAGGCAATCGATCCATGCGACCGAATAGGTGGCATCGAGAGATCCCTCAAAAAAATCAATCGCCGCATCGAGGTTCTGCGCGACGTGGGTGGTTTGCCGGATCCAGCCGGTCTCCACGGGTCGCAGCCGCAATGCCACGCGTAGGATCACGCCTGTCAGGCCCATCCCGCCAATCGTCCACTCGAATAGCTCGGAATTTTCGTTGCGGGAACATCGCGTCACCGTGCCATCGGCGATCATCACGTCGAGCCAGTCAATACAGTTCCCGAATGATCCATCGATATGGTGGTTCTTACCGTGCACATCGGCAGCCACCATCCCGCCCAAACTTACGAAACGGGTGCCCGGTGTCACCGCCGGAAACCAACCGCGGGGCAAGAAAGCTGCGATGATATCGGACAGCAAGACACCAGCTTCGGCAATCAACTGGCCGCTCTTGGGATCGAATGACAGCATGTGATTGAGCTTGCGCATTTCGATCGTATTGGTGCGGCTTAGCGCGCTATCGCCATATGCGCGTCCGTTTCCTCTGGCGATGGCGTTTGATGCCATCACGGCCTGTCGCACCTCGTCTTCGTTGCGGGGTTTACTGATATCGCAGTCGACCACCGGGTAGTTTCCCCATCCAGAAAGCTTCATCTGGAAGCTCCGATCGAAAGCGAAGAATCGGTGAAGACAAACCGACGATCCAGATTGAATTTCACAACGTACCCAATCGCCAACCCCAGAACGGCCCCAAGTTCTCTCATGAGGTCGGTTTGCCAGATCAACCAGAATGCCGTTTCCATACCCCAGAAGATTGCGGTGGTGACAATCCCCATCGCGGTATAGGCCGAAAACTTCTTGCTGTGGTCGGACACGCCTGCACCAAAGTCGTAGAAGATCCAACGCTTGTCCAGAATGTACTTCAGCACCAGCCCTACTGCGGTTCCAACCAGAATCGCGGGGATCAACGCGTTATCGCCGATAGTGGCGAAAGCGACCCGTTGTGCTCCAAGGTTGGCGAGCGTCGCGAGGACGGCAAAGAAGGTATAACGTAGAATGAGCGTTCGCAAACTCACAACACGGTGCCTCCTAACGCCAGCGCGGCAACCAGCAGAAAGCAGACCTGGCTGGTTCTATCCCGGGCTGCAAAGACGATGGGGTCGTCATGCATGTGCCCTCGGTGGGTAATCATGATAACGCGGCTGATCCAATAAAGCAGGATTGGGCAGATGCCCCACAATACAACAGGCCAAGCATACAGCGCGACAACGCTGGGTGAATTTAGATATAGCGCAAGAACCAGAACCGAAAGATATCCGGCCGCGACTGCCATCTGTGTCATCACGGGCAGGTCATCCACGTGGTAGCCGCGACCTGAGGCCCCCAACTTGCCTCTTTTCGCGCTATCCACCAGTTCTGCCTGTCGTTTGACGGCCGCAAGAGAGAAGAAGAGAAAGATCGAAAATGCGAGCAGCCACACCGACAATACGATCCCAGTAGCAACCCCGCCCGCGATGATCCGTACGGTATAGAGACCGGCAAGCGTGCAAACATCAACAATAAGTTTGCGTTTCAGCGTGATGGAATATGCGGTGGTGATCCCGAAATAGATCAGCATCACTCCGAAGAACGCCAGATTGGTCAAGGCGGCCAGAAAAAAACCACCAAACAACAAGCCGCAAGCCATCCAAAGCCCATGCGAAACCGGGATTGCACCCGACGCAAAGGGGCGATTGCGCTTTCGGGGATGCGCGCGATCGGCCTTGAGGTCCAGTAGATCATTCACGACATAGACGCTCGAAGCGATCAGACAAAAGGACATAAAGGCGAGCAGGCTGTCGCCGATTATCTCGGGCGCAAAATTATGCGCGGCGATCATCGGCAGAAACACCAAGATATTCTTGAGCCATTGATGTGGGCGTAGCGCTTTGAGATAGGCTTTGCGTGAAACGGTACCGGTCGTCAGATGTTCAACGGTGCAGCCCAGACGAGCCACTTTGCCACGTACCGCATCCGAGGCGTTTACCGTGACCGCCAGATCGGCCTTTTCCCAGACCGCCAGATCGGCGCTGCTGTCGCCCATATAGGCAAAGCCGTTCGCCCCATATTTTTGTTCGAGAAAGCTGGCTTTGTTGCTGCCCTTCAAGTTTACTTCCCCGTCCGAGCCGTAAACGTCATCGAATAGGCCGATATGGGTCGCAATCTGGTCTGCGATGCGCTGGTCCGAGGCGGTCACCAGTGCAACCTTCTTTCCCGCGTCGCGCCAGGATTTGATATAGTCTATGACTTCTTGATTGTAAGGCAAAGCATCGACCTGAACCTGACCTTTGTCTTGCAGAGCCGCTTTCAATGCGGCCCGGCCTTTGATCAATGCAAGGGGCGCTGCGAACAATGTGCTCCAGTCCTGCGAGAGTGCAGACCAGAAAGTTTCGTGCAGCATATCTGATGCGATCAGGGTTCCATCCAGATCGACAACCAGAATCGGATCGGCGGCTTCGGTCCTTTCGCTGTTCGAGAGAGCCGTCTGACTTGTCATCTAATCCGCCTCCGTCAAAAAGCGCCAATTGCCGGCGCACATATCTTCAAGACCAAGCTGTGCTTCGAAGCCAAGGATTGCCTTGGCTCGTTCGATTGCGGCGCAGGAGATCGCAGGATCACCATCGCGACGTTCCGTGATTTGATAAGCAATAGGGCGGCCAGACACCTGTTCATAGGTCTTGACGACATCCAACACACTGTAACCCATACCTGTCCCCAGATTGACACAGTGATTGCCAGTTTCACCGAACAATGCGTCAAGCGACAGAACATGACCCCGCGCCAGATCGAGGACGTGTATGTAATCGCGGATTCCTGTGCCGTCAGGGGTCGGGTAATCGCCGCCAAAGATCTTGAGCTCGATCATCTGTCCTAGCGCGACCTGCGCGATGACCGGCACCAGGTTGGTTGGCGGCTGGCTTGGGTCTTCGCCGATCAAGCCCGATGGATGTGCACCTACTGGGTTGAAATAGCGCAGGATGCCAATCCGCAGTTCGGGCGATGCATTGGCAAGGCTTGTTAGAAACTCCTCACCCACACATTTTGTCTGCGCATAGACGCTCTGAGGTGAGGCTGGAGTTTCCTCGGCGATGGGCATCGTTTCCGGGTTGCCGTAAATCGCTGCGCTGGATGAGAACACTATGTGCTTAACGTTATGCGCCTTCATTGCAGACGCAATGTTGTAGAGACCGATGCAATTCGTCTCAAAATAGCCCATCGGGTTGCTTTGACTCTCAGGTACGCTTTTGAGAGCGGCGAAATGTACGACCGCATCGAACCTACCGGCTGCAAATACCTGCGTTACCTCGGCGGCGTTTCGAATATCACAATCAAAAACGCGCGTGGGGTTTTCGGTGATCTTCGCCAGCCTGTCGGGTACGTCCCTGCGCGCATTTGCGAAGTTGTCCAGAATCCAGACGTCATAGCCAGCCTCGTTTAGGGCCACATAAGTGTGCGACCCGATGAAGCCTGCACCACCAGTCAACAGAACACGTTTTTTATTGGCTTCAGTCATCGTCCACGGGTCCATTCCATAGTGCTGGGTCCCATGCGAACAAAGATTTGTAACGTCGAATAGACCATAAAGCTAATAGGCGCTTCGAATATCAAACGCAGAAGTTCCGCTATGGTCAGTGGTTGTTTGGTGTCATTGCGCATGAGTTCGGGGTATACGCGGCGGATTTCTTCCACACCTGCATCCTGTCGGCGTCGGACACGGATAAGGTTGCGAAAGCCTTCGACCATGGGCCAGTGATATTTGGCAGGCACTTCGACCCGTTGGTCGGGTGAAAAGCTCAGCCGTACAAACGTATCATCCGAAATTATGTCAGGGAATTGCCCCCAACATTTCCTGCCTTCCGCGTTTACCGAGAAGACGCCGGCCCCAACGGCCCCCCCGCGCACGAATGGCAGACGAACCCAGAAATCTGAATATCGACGCGTGACCCATGTTGTCGGCGGGACTACCTGCAAAGTGCCCGTCGCGTAGAGCGGTCGCGGCTGATCCAGAACCGCGCGCAACTGTCCCAATAACTCCGGATCGCAGCGCACATCGGCATCCAAATAGATTGTCGAGCAACCTGTCTTGACCATGTCACCCTGATTGAATGCGTTGGGCTTGCCCGGCTCGTCGATTTTGAGCAGCACCAGCCGCCAGTTGCGATCTTCGAAACGTGCTCCATAGTTCGAGACAATCTCGACAGTCCGGTCAGTGCAGGCGTTTGCGGCGACTATGACCTCGACACGCCCAGCGGTTTGGTCCTGTTGCAACAGAGCGTTCAGGCAGTCGCCGATATACCCCTCTTCATTATGGGCAGCGATATTGACGCTCAGGATGGCGTCTGGGTCAGTCGTGCTCCAATCCTCGCCGGACAATATGATTTGCTCGGAAGGCATCGCTACTTGTCGCCAAAAGGATCACGATAGACCCCGAGTTTTTGTTTGAGCAGTGCCCAGAGTACCGGGGGATCTTGAACAAAATAGCGCCGCCAACGACTGCGTGGTTCTTTGATTACACGATAAAGCCATTCCAAACCCCAATCGGTGACCCAGGCAGAGGGGCGCGGCAGTGTCCCGGCTTCGTAGTCGATGGTTCCACCAAGCGGCAGGAAGATTTGCACGTTGGGCAATCGGTCGCGATAATTCATGATGAACTTCTCTTGTCGCCCGCCGCCAAGCCCTACCAGTAGGACAGTTGCCCCAGAGGCGTTGATCCGATCGAGCGTACGTTCGATCTCATCCGGTTTGTTCTCGTAATCAAACGGCGGGGCATCTGTGCCTACTACAATAGAACGACCAGCTTTTGCATTAATCTTTTCGGCAGCAAGATCAGCAATCCCCGGTTTGCCGCCGCACAAAAATACCGTGACATCCGGGTTGTCCTTATGGAGCATATAGAATTTGGGAAAGAAATCAGAGCCTGAAACTCTTTCGCGCACCGGAGTGCCCAAGATCTTTGCTGCAAAATATAAGATCTGACTGTCGCAAGTGATTATGTCGAACTGATCGAAAATATCGCGAAATTCTCGATCTTTTTGCAGTTTCATCATCATATCGACATGCAGCGTGAGGATGGCGCCTTTCGTGACGTCCCGAAGCAGTTCATTCATCGTGATGTCGTGGACATAGACATTCAGCAATTCTATTCGCGGATAAGCGTTATCCGCTGAGTTTTTGGCTGAAGCTATTGAAGTTCCGTCTGCCATTACGTGGCCCCAGTTACATTATGAGTCATCATTGGGCTGACCTCAATTTCAATGAGGTTGCAGGAGCGATGTCGCCAAAATCGCTCGTCATAGTGGGTTTCTCTGATCACCTTGCCGCGAAAGGTGTTCATTTTCAGCTCGGCTGCAGCCATCTCAGATTGAGCAGCGAACGTCAAAAGCCGAGTATCGAGTTCGGTTTCTTTAGCGCAAAGAGCAATGTTGATCGAAGTGAGTCGAGGCATCTTCGGTCTCAATGGGCCAATGCCGTTATTTTCCAACTTTCTGTCCATGTATACATGGCCTTTTTAATCGATAACAAAATACGAGCTACTAAACCGGTGCCAAACGACCAAAATATGACGAAATTATACACCGGTAGAACAGATGCCGAGATTGTTGAAGCTTCTTAGCGTTTAAATCTCAAATCAAACCTTCATTAAACACATGCCTAGACGTTAAACAATTTCCTGGGAACCTCTTCAAGGATGTTGGTGTGATGAATGCGTTAAATCTACTCAATCTCACTATGTAGGCGCTATTGTTTCCTGATCATGTATACTTCGACGGCCTGTCATATCAGTCAGCTGATCGAAGTTGACTCGCCTTCATGGTGACCAGAGCCAAGCACTGATAAGTCAGCGATCCGGCTGAGCGATCGGTAGCGCTCTTTGGGGTGTGGCTTTGCCACCACTTCTGACGGCCAAAATCATCGCGCCGGTCAAAACGCAAAGGGCCCCAAATCCGCTATAGATCAAAAAGGCGGTCCAAATAGGCATACCGCTAATAAGTCCGACAAATCCGGCCAATGCACCGAGCAGAATTCCAGAGAATATCAGTCCTGCACTCATCGAAGCGTCAACCTCTTTTCGGATATAGCGAGTCAGTCGCGTGGCGATTTCTGACACTCAACACAGGAAAAGAGGCAAAATTATGCCTCAAGCAGAACATCGTGGCTTGCCCTCGGTCAAGTGTTGCTTTTTTGGAGGTGATGGCAGGAGAAAGTGACCATTTTCTTAATCGAATTGTAGCGTTTGAATCGAATCACGTGCAATGTGGCATTGCCACAGGGGTAAGGTCCGTCCAACTCGTCAGACACATGGCGTCGTGGGAACGTGTGCGCAGGAATAGTATTAGGGAGAACTTGGCTTATGAGGCCCGTATTTACGCTGCTTTTTTCACTTATTGCTGGTGCATTGGTTGCCGTACCTGCACTCGCGCAAAGCAGCTATCGTATTCAGCCCGGAGATGTCCTCAGTATTAACGTGTTGGAAGACACAAGCCTGAACGATGAAGTGCTTGTTCTTCCGGATGGTCGGATAAATTTGCCCCTTGCCGGTCAGCTTGCAGTTGCCGGACGAAGCGTTGGTCAGGTCGAAGATTCTCTGGCCACCCAGCTTGAGCCAAATTTTGCATCGCGGCCCACTGTGACGGTGTCGATCGCTACCATCGGCGAAGCCGAAGATCCCGATCCGATTCTGGTTTACGCGGTGGGCGAAGCAGGTTCGCCTGGGCGCTACGAAGTGCCACCCGGTACGACACTGTTGCAGTTTTTTGCTGAAATGGGTGGGTTTTCACGCTTTGCAGCGACCAAGCGCGTCATGTTGCGGCGTACCGATAAAGCAGGCAATGAACGAGTTTTCCGGTTTAACTACGATGCCATCTTGGACGGTACCGGACAGGGCGCGTCGACACGTCTGGTGGATGGTGATGTGGTCGTCGTACCGCAACGACGCTTGTTTGAATAATACGCGAAAGTTGGGGCAGTGACTAAAGACGAAAGGTTCCACCGGTCAGGTGCGGTTGTCATAATTGCAGCGTCCTTGACCGCGAGCGGAGTGCAAGGTCAGGAAATTCCGGTTGAGCCAGGCGGCCTGGAGCTGCGTTTCGGCATCGCCGAACGCTTTGAATACGGCCGAAACCTCGCGCTTGATGTACCCGATCCGGGAAACGGCTTCATTGCGTCAACGATACTGTCCTTTGGTCTCTCCAGTGAAACGCGCTCTCAAACGATTGAGCTGGATGCCGTCACCGGCCTGCGGTTGCAGGATCTGCCGGACAGGGAAGACAGTTTCGATATAGGTGATGCGCGTCTGGGGTTTGGATATACTCGCGAGGCTGCAAATGCTGGCTTGGAATTGGAAGCCGACTACTTGCGGTTTGACATCGGATTGCTGCGGTCATTGTCCGATTTCGAGGATGAGGATGGTTTTATTGTATTGCCCGGAGATTTCTCAGACCTGACGGGTGAAGGGACGCGCAGTGAATATTCCTATGGTCTTTCGTTCGATGGCGGGCGGCAGAATCTGATAGGGTACAGCTTCGGTTTGGTCGGTTCGGGCCTGCGATACACGGATACCACAGATACGGGGCTTTCAGATAACGACCGGATCGGCGGTGATGTCGGGTTGTCCTTCGCGTTATCACCGGTCACATCGGTCAGTGTCGACTATGCGATCGAACGGTTTGAAGAAGACGACGATGAAGAGACCGAGCGCGATACCGATGCAGTGTCTTTGGGTTTGCTTCATGAATTTTCAGCTCTTACCCGACTTGAGGCCTCGATCGGGTACGCGAATATTGACGAACGACAGGTGATTTCGGGTGACTCCAGCGAATCCGGCCTAATCGGTAGCGTTGGATTGGTACATGATGTTGCCAACGGCTCTGCATCTGCGCTTCTTGATACCAGCCGAACAATTTCCGGTCGTCTCGATCGCTTCCTTCTGGGTCGCAGCTTTGCGGTACCGGACGGGGACTTTGCTGCGACTCTGGGTGCGGCGCGGCGCCCTGATGGTACGATTGATGCAATTGGTTCGCTTGCCTTTGACAGAGAGTATGGCCCAAACACTCTACGTGTCCGCTTGAGTCGGGAAATCTTGTCTGATGACGAAGATGAATACTTCGCTGCGACGGTGATCGATGTCGGCTATATCTGGGGCCTGACGCCATTATCGCAGTTTTCACTGCGTGCCCTCTATGCTGTTTCGGAAGCGACGGATTCATCGACTGGGGTAGAGTTTTCGGCGATCAGTGCGGTTTACAGTCATGATATTGGTCAGGATTGGAGCCTGAATACGGGTATCGACTATCGCGTACGCGATGAAGACGGCCTTGATCGCGCAACCAGCCCGCTGGTTTTCTTCGGTATCGGAAAGAGCTTTGTCTGGCGTCCATGATCTCTCCGTCGATAGATCGAGAGTGATGGAATCGATACACTAGGCTCAGTTGTAAACGACTAATTTATCAATTCTGTATCGTGAACAGTGGGTGCAGAGGTGTTGGATTGTATTTTAATCGTGGACTCTGAATGTGAACAATCACACGTTGTGTCGATTTTGTGAAGTTTTTTGGCCACGCTGTTGGTTTCCCGTGTTACCAACGTAATGTTGATTTTGGCGTGTGCGCCAAAAACTCTATGTTTCTCTGAGGCTAGCTTTGATGAGCCTAAGTGTACTGTAGATTAGGATAACCAGTCGTTCGGATGCCAAAAGACGCCAGTACTCAAGTTGATCAAAAATTGGCGGATGACCGAACGCTGAAGTTCAATGTACCTGCTTTGACAGGTAAAGAGTTTGACTATCTTCAAACGGTTCTGGCAAATGGGCATCTTGCGGGTGGTGATCAATTCACGGTTGCATGCGAAGCGCGTCTGCGTGAACTGACCGGCTCTCTAGAGGCATTCTTGGTTCACTCCTGTACCGGCGCGCTGGAGATGGCTGCAATTCTGTGCGATCTCGTGCCCGGGGACGAGGTCATTATGCCATCGTTCACCTTTGTATCCACGGCCAATGCAGTGGTGTTGCGTGGGGCAGTTCCGGTGTTCGTTGATGTCGACCCTCGGACGCTCAATCTTGATCCCAGTGCCGTTGCTGCTGCTGTCACCAAACGCACCAAAGCAATTTTCGCCGTGCATTACGCCGGTGTGCCAGCAGATATGGTGTCGCTGGCCGAGATTGCGCGCAGCCACGGGTTAATTCTGGTCGAAGATGCGGCGCAAGCGCTGGGTTCGTCTTACTATGGTCGTCCTTGTGGCAGCCTGGCTGACTTGGCAACTTTCAGTTTTCACGAAACAAAGAATATCACCTCGGGAGAAGGCGGTGCATTGACCGTCAATCGACCCGATCTTGTCGAGCGGGCTGATATCATTCGCGACAAAGGTACAAATCGCGCCCGGTTCCTCGAAGGCGCTGTCGACAAATATACTTGGGTCGATATCGGATCGTCATACACACCCTCCGAGCTTGTTGCCGCCATGCTGTTCGCGCAGCTTGAGCAGGTTGAACGGGTGAGCGCAGATCGACTTGCTACTTGCGACCGTTATCGCGCCGGGTTCGCCGATCTCGAGCGCACCGGACGGATTGAATTACCATTCATTCCCGAACACTGTCGTGGCAATGGGCATCTGTTCTTTTTGCTGTTACGAGACGCTCAGGATCAGAAAGCTTTCATCGCTCACATGCGCGAACACGGAATAGAAACGCCGTTTCATTACGTTCCGCTTCATTCTGCCCCTGCAGGACGGCTTCACGGGCGTGCTTCAGGTAGCTTGGCAGTAACCGATTCTGCATCGTCAAGATTGGTTCGCCTGCCGCTATATTTCGGAATGAACGCCGAAGTTGACCGAGTGATCGATGTGGCGCGCCAATATCTGACAAAAGGCGCAACCGCTCGACTTTGCGCCCAGACTATTCACTGTTTGCCTGAAAATCTGGGTTGAAGCTCGAGTTCACTAGACCGCGTATTTCATCTTGCGTTTGGCTCCCTTACAGAGCCTATTGTTTTCACAAATTTATGTAGTCTCGCATCGCGATTGGTTCAGATATGCTGAACTCGGGTAGCAGGTGTCTTGGGTCGCGAATTATGACAGCAGCGAATGAACTTTTGTTATTCCCCAGCTTGAAAGCGCAGCGCGCGCCGGATGGTGGGCTGATCATGACGCAGAAGTATCTGGAGGGTACGCAGCGCTTTGCCGATCACTGGTCGGGCCCGGTTTGTGTGCTGGTTGATCTTGATGAGATGCCTACAGATGATATGGACCGCATTGTGGTGCGGCCCGAAAAAATGGGCTTTACCCTTGAGGTTCGCCCGCAAGAGAAAGCAGCATTGGAAACACGTCTGAAGACGGCAGCTGTGGCGTTGGGTTTTTTGTCCAGTTGGCATGGCACGATTGCGGATGCTTGTTCGGCGGTGGGTGTGCCTTTTGTTTGCACCACGGAATATTCGCCTAAAACGGAGCGGCAAATCGCTGCGGCGGAATTGACCGGTGCACCGTTTCGCCATGCCCGACGTTTATTGTGGCTCCGCGGTGAAGAACGTCGCCGACAGCAGCTGCTACGTCGATTGGCCGGTTTGCAATGCAGCGGGGCGCCGACTTATGACCTTTATGCGCAACACGTCCCATCGGCGGTTTTGTTCTTTGATAATCGCGTTCTGTCCAAGGATGTGATTTCGGTTGACGAGGTGACGGAGCGTTCAGCTGCACTACTTTCAGGCCGCCCACTTCGACTGGCGTTTGGCGGGCGGCTGATCCCAATGAAAGGCGCTGCTGGGTTGCCCGAAGTTGCCGCTGAGCTGCGTCGACAGAACGTGCCTTTTGAGATGAGTATCGTCGGCAGCGGACCGCAGGAGGCAGAAATCGCCCGTGACATCCAGCGGTTGGGGCTACAGGACAAATTGTCTCTGTTACCGCCGATGGATTTCCGTCACGGTTGGATTCCGTTCCTGCGTGAAAACGTGGATCTGTTTTTGTGCACCCATGTTCAGGGCGATCCTTCAAGCACTTACCCAGAGGTGATGTCTTGCGGGATTCCCATCGTCGGATACGATAACGAGGCGTTTGCGGGGGTGCTGACGCGCTCTGACGGCGGCTGGTCTGTGCCGGTGGGCAAGTCAGACAAGATGGCTGAGGTCGTTGCCGGTCTGCACGAAAATCGCGAAGACATTCTGAGCAAAGCCTGCAATGCGGCACGCTTTGCAGCCGAGCATTCGTTTGAAAAGACCTTCCTGCGGCGCGTCGAACATCTGCGCGAGGTTAGTCGCCTTCCGTGACCGCAGAGGCAGTGCCTACCTTAATCAGTCGCCGGAGCCCACACCCACATAACTGTCAAAGCCTGCATTCAGTACCATCGCTGACGAGTAGATGTTGCGCAGATCGACCATTCGAGCGGATTTCATCGTCTCGGCCAATTCGCTCAGGTTGAGGGCGCGGAATTCGTTCCATTCGGTCAGTAGAACTACCGCATCTGCATCTTTAGCGGCTTCATATGGATCGTCCATCCAACTTACGCCGGGCAGCAGTGCTTCCCCCTCTGACCGGCCCTGAGGGTCGACCACGCGTACACGCGCACCTCCGCCGATCAAAGCAGGAACGATGGTCAGCGAAGGTGCATCGCGCATGTCATCAGTATTGGGTTTGAAAGTAACGCCGAGAACTGCAACGGTCTTCCCGTTGAAGCTGTCGTCGCAAACGTCACGGATTTTGTCGACCATCCGCTTTTTCACTTCATCGTTCACACGCATGACAGTTTCGGTAATCTGCATCGGATAAGCGTGATCCTGACCAATCCGAGCCAAAGCTGCGGTGTCTTTCGGGAAGCACGATCCGCCATAGCCCGGACCGGCGTGCAGAAACTTGTTACCGATGCGCCCATCCAGACCAATCCCGCGTGCGACCTCTTTGACGTCGCCTCCGGCGCGTTCGCAGAGGCCCGCGATCTCATTGATGAAGGTGATCTTGGTCGCAAGAAAGGCGTTGGCTGCGTATTTGATCATCTCGGCACTTTCCAGATCGGTCGTCAGGATCGGGAAGTCACGCAGGTAGAGAGGGCGATAGATCTCAGCCATCACCTCGGCGGCGCGTTCGCTTTCGACGCCGACAACCACCCGGTCCGGACGCATGAAATCATCAATCGCAGCGCCTTCACGCAGGAATTCGGGGTTCGAGGCGACGTCGAACTCGGCTTTTGGATTGGCCGCGGAAACCACCGAATGCACCTTGCGGTTAGTGCCGACCGGGACGGTCGATTTGGTGACGACGACAGTGTAGTCGGTGATGGCTTGCGCGATTTCTTCCGCCGCAGCCATGACATAGGTCAGGTCCGCGTGCCCATCACCTCGCCGTGTCGGAGTGCCCACGGCGATGAAAACCGCATCGGCACCATCGACAGCGCTGATTAGATCTGTGGTGAAACTCAAACGTCCGGCAGCCACGTTCTTGGCCATCAACACATCAAGACCGGGCTCGTAGATCGGCACCTCTCCGGACTGCAGCATCTCGATCTTGCGTTCGGATTTGTCGACACAGATCACATCATGGCCGAAATCGGAAAAGCACACACCCGAAACCAGACCGACATAGCCGGTGCCAATCATTGCAATACGCATTCTTCAAATCCCTTTCCTTGACGAGCTGCCGCCCGGCACATCCTATCGTGTTCGCGAACCCGACGGATATTCAAAACCGTTCTTTCGTTGAGACCGAATAAGCGCTTAGCGGGGCGGTATTCAAGGTGATATTGCCTTGGCCATCAACGATTGCGCCAACTGTCGCTAAAAATGGCGAAGGATGGCTGATGGTTTTACCGGCGTATGAGGTGGACGAGCGTAAGACCCTAACCAGCCAATAGGGCTGGATTGGATTTCTGATCACTCGGTGACAGCCCGAACTTGCGCGAATACTCGCGGCTGAACTGCGTCGGGCTTTCGTATCCTACTTCATACGCCGCTGAAGCGACCGAAGTGTTTCCCGATTGAAGCAACCGCCGCGCCTCAAGCAGGCGCAGGTCCTTTTGATATTGCAACGGCGTCGTCGAGGTTACGGTTTTGAAATGTTCATGAAAGGCAGACAAGCTCATCCCGGATTCAAGCGCCAGATCAGCGACCGGGATGCTGGTTTTGTAGTTGCGCCGGATCAGAGCGATCGTCTTTGAGATGCGGCTGGCAGGGCTTTCATGCCGCAACAGCTGGCGCAGCATCCCTCCGTGGCGGGCGCGCAGCAAGCGGAAATGTATCTCCTTGAGAACCAACGGTGCAAGCGCGTGGGCTTCGACCGGGTCGTGTGAAAGGCGGTAAAGGCGTGCGACTGCATCAATCAACGCCTGATCCGAGGCGGCGACATTCAGCGTCTGAACGTCTCCATCTTCGAAGTCTCCGATCTCATCCACCAGGCTACGGACGAGGGCGAGATCCAGCTTCAAAGCCAGCGCGGCATAGGGTTCATCGGCGCTGGCCTTGATGACGGCGGCTTCGACGGGTACCGCATGGCTGACGATCAGCGTATCGCCTGCACTGTAACGGATCACACGTCCGCCAATATATGCCTCTTTAGCACCTTGCAGGACCAGGCACATGATCGGTTCGTAGAATCCGGCGGCGCATTCGGTAGTTTCGTGATTGCAGAACGCAAACAACCCTTCAACGCCTGTCTTGCACCCGACGCCCATTGCGCCTTTCGAACGCACCTGTTCGAAAACGTCTGCCACCAGACTTTTTGATACCATCGAGAACCCTCCTGTCCTTTGGAAATATAGAGGTTTCACACGGTCTGAAAACAATCTTCCGCCGCTTGTCGGAGGAATAGGCAGATCATTCGGAGGATAAGGCAGCGCAATCGCCTCTCAGCACACTACCCTTATGCAAAGCCAAAAGCAGGAGGGTGGCATGTACAATCAGGCGATTGAGAAAGGTGGCCTTGCCGTTGTGACCGGTGCTGCCAGCGGCGTTGGTTTTGCAGCGGCTGAACGTTTTGCGCAATCGGGTCTCAGCGTCTTGCTTGCGGATCTGCCCGGAGAGGCGTTGGAGCAGGCAACATCTCAGCTCGAAGCTATCGCGACAGGTGGCGCGCAGGTGCAAGCGGTTCCAACGGATGTCAGTGATGTGGATGCCGTGCAAAATCTGGCCGACGCTGCTTATGCAGTCGGCGAGGTGGCTGTGTTGATGAACAACGCTGGTATCGCTCGACCCAGCGGCAGTTGGGATCACCCTGATGCCTGGCGCAAGCTGATCGAGGTTAATCTGTTTGGCGTCATCAACGGGGTTCAGGCTTTTCTGCCGCGTATGATCGAAGCCGGACGCCCGGCCGTTGTGATCAACACCGGATCAAAACAGGGCATCACCACACCGCCCGGCAACCCGGCCTATAATGTTTCAAAGGCCGGGGTTAAGGTTTTGACCGAGATGCTGGCGCATGATCTGCGCGAGGCTAACGCGCCCATCTCGACTCATCTCTTTGTGCCGGGTTTCACTTATACCGGCATGATTGCGCGGCATATCCCCGAGAAGCCTGCCGCAGCCTGGACCTCGGAGCAAACCATAGATCATCTTATCGCGCGGGTGTCCGAAGGCGATTTCTACATCCTGTGCCCGGACAATGACGTCTCGTCCGAGCGGGACAAGCGCCGGGTGTCCTGGGCTTTGGGCGATATCCTTGAGAACCGTCCTGCCTTGTCACGCTGGCACCCGGATTATGCGGATGCCTTCTCAGAATACGAACAATCAAACTAACCACTCGCCAAAAGGGAGACCTTGAAGCCATGGCAATCGAACTGAAATTGAATGGTCAAACGCATAGCGTCGAGGCCGAACCGGGCACCCCGCTCCTGTGGGTGATCCGGGACGAGTTGAAGCTGACCGGTACCAAATTCGGCTGCGGTGTCGCATCCTGCGGAGCGTGCACCGTGCATATGAATGGCGAACCGGTCCGGTCTTGTCAGACCTATATCGAAGATGTCGAAGACGCAGAAATCACCACCATCGAGGTGATGGAGCAGGACAAGATCGGTGCTGCCGTGCAGCAGGCGTGGCTTGAGCTGGACGTGGTCCAGTGCGGTTATTGTCAGTCCGGACAGATCATGAATGCAGTGGGCCTGCTGCGCGAGAATGCCAAGCCCACGGCTGAAGAGGTCGATGATTACATGCACGGCAACGCCTGCCGCTGCGCCACCTATCAACGCATCCGCGCCGGTGTTCTGCGCGCATCCGAGATTCTGGAGGCCTGAGTCCATGACAGCTGAACTTTCCCGCCGCGGATTCCTTAAAACAGCCGCTGCAGCCGGTGCAGTTCTGTATGTTGGTGCAAACGCAGATGGTGCCATGGCAGCATCCGGTCAGGCCGACGCGATGCTGAATCCCTTCGTCAAGATCGATAGCAATGGCAATGTCATTGCGATCGTGAAGCATTTTGAAAAAGGGCAGGGGCCCGCCACCGGCCTGACCTCGTTGATTGCCGAGGAACTGGGCGTCACCATGGATCAGATCGACTATGAGTTCGCTCCGTCTGATCCGACCGTCTACAACAACACTCTGTTTGGTCCGTTCCAAGGCACGGGCGGATCCACTGCGATCGCGAACTCCTGGGTGCAATACCGCACTGCCGGTGCGAATGCGCGTGAGATGCTGATCAAAGCCGCAGCCGAGACCTGGGGTGTCGAGCCATCGTCCTTGGATATTCAGGAGGGTTTGATCACCGGGGCAGGCAAATCCGCGCCTTTGGGTGAATTCGTTGCTGCCGCTGCTGCTATCGCACCGTCCGAGACGCCGCGTTTGCGTGATCCGTCCGAATGGAAGATCATCGGCAATGCTGAGACCCGCCGAAAGGACAGTCCGATCAAGGTCAACGGCACCGCGAAATTCGCGATGGACGTGCATTTGGACAACCAGATGGTTGTGATGGTCAAGCGCACACCTCAACGCGGGGGCATTGTCGCCGGTTTTGATGACAATGCGGCCAAAGAGGTCAAAGGCTTTATCATGGCCCAGACCCTGCCCACAAAGCATGGCGTCGCTGTCTATGCAGAAAACACGTGGGCTGCCATGCAGGCACGTGAAGCGCTAGAGGTCGATTGGGATCTATCCGCTGCCGAAAACCGCTCGTCGCAGGAAATCCGCGATGAGATCATGGCCGCGCTGGATGCCGCTCCGACCTACAATGTCAACAAGGCCGATCAGGCTGCGGTCGCAGCTGCTGTGGATGGGGCCACCACTGTAGTGGAGAAGACCTTCTACTTCCCGCTGCTCGCGCATGCCCCGATGGAACCTTTGAATTGCACGATTGAGCAGACCGCAGACGGTGACATCGTGTTGCATGATGGTGCGCAGATGCCGACAGGGCCGCACATGGCCTATCAGCAGATTTTCGAGCTGCCCGCAGAAAAAATTCACATCAATACCATGCTCGCCGGAGGCTCTTTCGGGCGTCGTGCGACGCCGGATGCGGACTATCAGGTCGAGGCCGCGCTGGCCTTTGTGCTGACCGACCGGTCACGCCCGGTCAAATTGGTCTGGGACCGCGAAGACGATATCCGGGGCGGCTACTACCGACCGGCCTTTGGGCATAAAGTGCGAGTGGGTCTGGACGAAACCGGCGCCATAGTAGGTTGGTTGCATCAGGTTGCCGGTCAGCCCGTTGTGAAGGGTACTCCGTTTGAGGCCGCTTTGGTGCATGACGGAATTGACCACTCAAGCATCGAGGGTCTTGCGGACAGCCCGTATGCCATCCCCGGTATGGCGGTGGGTCTGTCCGATACGGAAAAAGCAACCTCGGTTCTGTGGTGGCGCTCGGTCGGGCATACTCACACTGGCTATGTCATGGAGGTCATGATGGACATGGCAGCCAAGGCCGTTGGGCAAGACCCGGTCGCATTCCGACTGGCCTATCTGAACGGTGATGACAAGGACCAGGTGCGCAAAGCGGGTGTTCTGAAACTGGCGGCCGAGAAAGGCAATTGGGGCAACCCGGCACCGGGCAATGTTCAGGGTGTTGCTGTGCACAAATCGTTCGGGTCTTACGTGGCCGAGGTGGTCGAGATCTCTGGCAACCTTGAAGACGGTATTCGCATTGAAAAGATCACTGCTGCGGTTGATTGTGGTATCGCGGTCAATCCGGATGTGGTCAGGGCCCAGATCGAAGGCGGTATCGGCTACGGCATCGGTCACGCGATGCGGGATCAAATCACTCTGGATGGTGGCGCAGTCGAGCAGTCCAACTTCCCGGACTACGAGCCCTTGAGGATCTCGGATATCCAGTCGATCGAGACCCATATCGTCCCGTCAGCCGAGGCCCCGACGGGTGTCGGAGAACCCGGAACGCCCCCTGCTGCTCCGGCCCTAGCAAATGCTATCGCTGAACTGGATCTGCGGGTCGCAGAGCTACCGATGAACGAAAATGGGGTCGCGTTCGTTTAATCAAAGACAGCTGTATCGCAGGGATCTGCCTGCGATACAGCATTTTTTTTAAGCGAGTTCTTATCTCGTAACCGGATGTCAGAGCATAAAGAGATCTTCTTCCAGCATGGGGGCAATGCAAATACCGACTTCAGGCTGATTCATTTCGTCGGACATACAGTTCTGCTGATTCATATGTTCGTTCATTGTGTTAATAGGCACGTCGAACTCAGGGACTTCTAACTCGTCAATTTCAGCATTCTGGGAAATGAAGTCGAAATCGTCTGTATAGAATCCTAACACAGCGCTTAGCTCGGAGTTAGTTCTCTGGCTTTGATTGGAGGCGGAAGAGATCGGCTCATTCCCGGAGATATGGCCGATTTGGTCGTTTCCATCAATGTCGGCACCATAAAACCCTTCGATGTCTCCGACATCAGTAATCAACGCACCACCGACTTTTTCACCTTGTGAATTGAGCATCCACTCAGCATAGCGCCCGTCAGAGTTTTCCCAAAGAACACGATAGCCACCTTCATCAGCTTCGGCTTGAATGAGGCTCCAGCCTACAAGGGATTCGGGGCCCATGGCATCGCCCCTGACGGTAACTTCAACGCTATCGTTAATCAGGTAAACGCCACGCGATGACGCGGCAAGTGTGGTCGAGCCATTGTCTTCGATCATGCTGCTTCCGTGGCCAATGATGGCATCTCTATTGATATCTGCATCATAGAATGCTTCAACATCGGCGACATCGGGAATAAGCGCGCCGCCAGTTTTTTCGCCTTGTGAATTGAGCATCCACTCAGCATAGCGCCCGTTCTGATCCTGCCACAGAACCCTATAACCACCTCCATCAGCTTCGGCCTGAATGAGGCTCCAGCCGGCGAGCGAATTCGGTCCCATAGCGCTGCCGCGAACGGTGATCTCAGTACTTCCGTCGATCAGATAGACTCCGCGAGTTGATGACGCTAGCGTATTTGTCCCGTCATCCTCAATAGTGGTCGTGGTGTGCCCGATTGTCCCGTCATTGTTAATATCGGCACCATAGAAAGCTTCGATATCAGCGATATGATTGACGAGTGTACCACCGGTTTTTTCGCCCTGCGCGCCAAGCATCCACTCGGCGAAACGCCCATCCTGATGTTGCCAGAGAGCACGATAACCGTCACCATCTTCTTCAACTTGGATAGCGCGCCATCCGGGCAGGGAATTGGCGCCTATAACATCTCCGCGCACAGAGATTCTTATGCTGCTATCGATCAGATAGATGCCGCTTGATGACGACGTCAGCGTTGTCGAGCCATCATCTTCGATTGTGGTTGTAGTGTGCCCGATTGTGTCGTCATTGTTGATATCGGCACCATAGAATGCTTCGACATCCTCGACATAGTTGACGGACGCTCCGCCGATCTTTGCACCTTGGCTGTCGAGGGCCCATTCTGAGTAACGCCCGCTTTGATGTTGCCAGAGTACGCGGTAGCCGTCGCCATCTGCCTCGGCGTGGATTATGTTCCATCCCGATACAGAATTTGGCCCTATCGTGTCGCCCCGGTTGGTAATTTCGATGCTACCATTGATCAGATATCTGCCTTGGGTCGTAGATATCAGGCTTGTTGTACCATCATTTTCAATCGTAGCAGTCCCATGACCGATTGTTCCATCATTGTTGATATCCGTTCCGTAGAACTGCTCGACATCGATAACATTGGTGATCAGCGCACCACCGGTTTTTTGGCCCTGACCATTGAGAAACCACTCAGAGTAGCGTCCGTCTTGGTTTTGCCAGAGAAGACGATAGCCACTGCTATCAGCTTCAGTCTGAATCGCATTCCAACCCGAAAGAGAGGTAGCACCGATAACTTCCCCGTTGGATGTCACAGCGATGTCGGAGGAAACCCCGCCCAAAAGATAAATCCCTTGCGCTGCGTGCTGCAGCGCCGTGCCCGTCGTCTCGATGCTTATGATTTGTGTCGCACCACTCAGTTCCGAAGCGCTGAACTGTCGTGCACCGCCGCTGAATTGGAAACGTTCGACATCACTCATCACGGAAAACGTGTAGCGGGTGATAACGTTGAAGAACTCTCTTACTCCATCCGTTATCTCATAGAGATAGTTGTTCAGCCCACTCATGAATCTGACGGTATCTGTACCTGATCCGCCGGAAAAGGATCCGTTATTGCCTCGGACCACCGCGGTATCGTTTCCGCTGTTTCCATTGACTGTGTCGGACCCGGACCCATTTGCCAGATGAATGGTATCATGGCCGTTGCCGCCGTTGATCGTGTTGTTGTTCGAGCCGTTGGAGACCGAATAGATAACGTCGTTCCCGCCATTGCCGTTCAAAAGGTTCTCGGCCTCGTTTCCAACAATGATGTCGTTGCCTTGCCCGGCGTTATATTGTTCGATGATGGTGTCACGCATGATAGTCATGTTACCGACTAGCCCATAGACGTCCGAATAATGCTCGGGGCGCAGTCGAACCGTTTGATCTCGCGTGTCGTTTGAAAAGTCGATGATGTCCCACCCACCATCATCAACAATATTGAATGTCACCTCGCTGCCGATGCTGGCGATCTCATCGTATACGCCACCTGCCGTTGATCCGACGCCGTAGACGGTGTCTGTCGTTCTGAGATTATTGGGCTTTCCGTAAAGCTCCCACATGGCAAGCACGTCTGCAATCATGGGTGTGATCACAAAGGCGAACGAGGCATTGACCGAAGTATTTTCGCTCTGGGTGAAATACGACATTACAGTCGCTTGCCAACTATCGTTGTCGTAGTGGTTATCTACCCCGTAAGTCGCGTTGCCGTCGTAATCTCCTGCATGCCCCAACCCAAGTGCATGTCCGATCTCGTGAAGATAGGTCTGGAATGAGTACGATGCGGTGTCGGTACCGTAGGCATCAATCCATGCGGTGCTGATGTTCACATCTGCGTCGGCCATTACAAATTGACTGGGGAAATTGTAGAAGCTGTAGGAGGCGTAGGCCCCGCTTCGATTGTCATCAAACTGGATATTTGCATTCGAGGCGTTGCCTTCCCAGACAAACTGCAGGCCGCTTACATCAGACCATGTATCCAGGGCTGATTGGACCAAAGCACGCACGCCGGATTCAACGGCAGAGTAATTTACCGTTATTGTGCCGTCGGTTTCCCATTTGCGCGGTTTTCCATCTTCGCCTTCCACAAGATAGTTGGCGATCTGCTCATTCGTATAAACTGTCATCTGATACTATGACCTAGGCTAATTTGTTCTGTTTGCTTCAGTTTAAGGCCTCTTGGTCCGAGTTCCTTCAGGGGCTCAACATATTGGTTCCGCATTCAAATATGGAAGACAATGGCTTTAACTGAGTTGCGGCGGTTTGAGCGCGCTGCGATAATCATCCAGATGGATAGAGGCGAAATTGTGGCAACAATCCGGTTTCGAACCATTTGTAAGTGAAAGTCGGTGGACTATTTGTCACAGCTTGATCAGGCGGCGTTTTGCGTGGCGATAATGATCTAATGTCAAAGCATGAAGACCTGGAGCTTTCGAATAAGAAGCATGATCATAGGCGCTGATCTTTTAGAGCTCAGAGTTTAATTTATTGCTCGAACTAAAATGCAGTTCGCCCACGTTTTCTTCCGACCCCACGTCGGGCCTCGTTATTTTGTAGTTTCAGTCGGGATAATATAATCCGTTTTGTTTGCTGGAAAGAGGCGTCCGGGGCTTTCCAGAAAGATGTGATTAGATCCTACCTATACGTCGAGGGTGCAATGCTCTGTAGGTTTTCATTGATTCCGACAGCGCATTTAGTTTTAATCAATGCCTTGATCTGGGGTCGAAAATTACCGTTTAGATAGCGGATCTGCAAAAAGATGACACAGATGTCTGCTTGTCATGTAAATTATGTGTCTTTGAAGATTTAAGGTGATTTGCTCAACGACTAAACGTTTTCTATAGGTGGGGTTCATGACCCAGACAGCGGATCGGTGGCAGAGAATTTGTTAACACGTGCCTAACACTTGCGTGAGATTTTGGCGTTGCAGCAAAGTAACCTTTGCGCTGTTGACCGTCTCACTCCAATACTGCACTACCTGTCGTCATTTGCGGAGCTTTCATGCGGATTAGCGTTGGCGTTGCTGTTTCAATGCTGGTTGCCGTGTCCATCGGGGTATCGACGTTCCTCGTCCACTCCCTTTGGTGGACGACGGCGCGTGATAACAGCCGTATGCTCGCAGCGGAGATCAACAGCCAAATCGCGAATACGGTCCGCATCGAGGTCGGTGTGACCCTCCAATCGGCCGAGGCCGCCTGGGCTGCCGTACGGACGATCTTCGTTCAAAACGTCATCGAGACTCGGCAGGCGGACAAGCGCGAGTTCGTCTTTCTGTCGCAATTGCAGGCGCAGCCCAACATATCGTGGATCTTCTTCGGGTGGCCTGACGGGAATTTCTTCGCATCGCACCGTCTTGGCGACGGCGGGCTTGAGATGATCGAGATCGACAAGAACATCCGGGACCGGATGTTGCGAAAGGATCGCTATATATTCATTCCCGGCGACATCCAGTTCGAAGAGCGGAGCTTTGCCGAGACAACTTATGACCCGCGCAATCATGCCTGGTTCGGAAACTTCATAGGTCTGCAATCGCAAGGCTGGATCGAAGCGCGTGACCTGCCGGGCAGTGAAAAGACCGTTTATGCCTTTGCGGGCCCGATCGACGTCAACCGGAGGCGGCAGGGTGTTCTGGCCGTCGCGATCGAGACAGACCGGCTGTCGCGCTTTCTGGCGACGCTCCATCCCGGGGAGTTTGGGGCGGCCTTCATCCTCGATGCCGATGGCAAGGTGATTGCCATTCCCGACGCAGAAGCGGATGAGACAACCCCGGCGCGTATGGGCGAAGGGGAATTGTACGAAGTCGCCATGATCTCGGGCGAGAAACTGCTGGGCGACCCGGATGAAAACACACCGGGCAGCCAGACAACGCGGGTCGTGATCGATGGCGTGCCCTACGCGGTGGCTCTGACGCCGCTGGGGTTCTATGGCTGGCGCGTGGCAACCGTTATTCCGGAAGCGGCCTTCCTGTCGGGAATCGATAAAACCCTGATCAACCTGATCTATATCCTGATCGGCGTTGTGGTTGTTGCAACCGGGCTGGCAATCTGGCTGGTCCGAAGGGTTGTCGCAAACCCATTAGCACGTATTGCCGAGGACTTGAGTAAGATCGAGCGGTTTGATGTCGAACGTATCTCGCGCAGACCCTCCAGACTGTCCGAGTTGGCAAACCTGTCCGCAGCCACGGCCAGCATGGCGGCGGGTCTGTCGGCTTTCAGAAAATATGTGCCCACTGATCTGGTTCGGATGCTGGTTGCTGAAGGTATCAAGACCGAGCCCGGGGGTGACATCAAACCCATCTCGGTTCTGTTCTGTGACGTTACCGGATTTACCGGCCTGTCCGAGAAACTCGGCCCTCAGATCGTTGAGTTGATGGAGCCCTTTTTCAGCGCAGCCTCGGCAGCGATTGCGCGCCATGATGGCACCATTGACAAGTTCATGGGTGATGCCGTGATGGCGTTCTGGGGCGCACCCCGCAAGGATGCCTGCCATGCCGAAAATGCCTGCTGCGCGGCGCTGGATCTTGTCGCCAAAGTCGAGGCGGCGGGCATCAAGGATGAGGCGGGTAACCCTCTGCGGGTTCGGATTGGATTGAATAGCGGTGAGGCGCTGGTCGGAAACATCGGGTCCGAGCAGCGGCTGAACTACACCGCGATTGGCGATGTGGTGAATGTCGCCAGTCGTTTGGAGGGAGCGAACAAGGAATACGGCACCATGATCCTGATTGGCCCCGAGACCCGGCGCGAGGCTGGCGATACAATCATCGTGCGCGAGCTGGATACGCTGACGGTGTTTGGGCGCAGTGAAGAACTTGTGGTTTATGAGCTGATCGCAATGTCCGATGATTTTGACGGATCATTGGCGTGGATCGAAGCGTATGAGCAGGGACTGGAAGATTACCGGGCACGGCGGTTTGAGCAGGCCGTTGAAGCATTTGAAACCGCCGACCGGGCGCGAAACGGAGACCCGGCCTCGGTCGCGATGGGCGCGCGTGCCAAGGCCTTGTTGGATTCCCCCCCCGCACAGGACTGGCGTCCTGTTACCAACACGGAAAAGAACTGAAGCAAACGGTGTCGGCAGGATTATCTTAGTACCGGTACGGATCTGAGCCTGTTCTTGGCAAAATCTATGAAGGTGCGGGTCTTTGCGGGGGCTCGTCGCCCCTCGACATGGACCAGATGGACGGGCAGTGGGGACGGTTCGTAGGCATCCAGCACCGATTGCAATGTGCCGGCCTCAAGGTCCGGTCCGATCTGGTAGGATAACACCCGACAGAGGCCCCATCCCTGACGCGCCACCGAAATCGCTGCTGCGACACTGCTCACCATGAGCCGGGGTTTGATGCGCACTGCCTCTTGCAGATCAGCGCCGAACCGCCAATCGGTCACCGGGCTAACGCCGGCAGCAGACACGATCTGGTGTGATTGCAGATCGGATGGGGTTTTCGGGGAGCCGTGCACCTGGAAATAGGAAGGTGCACCGCAAATGACCCGGCGCACATGACCGACCCGGACGGCGGTTAATCCAGAGGACGGCAGCTCACCAATCCGTACAGCCAGATCGATGCCTTCTTCGACCAGATCCACCACGCGATCAAGCATCAGGACATCAGCGGTCATACCTGGATGCTGATCAAGAAAATCTGTCAGAATGGGTGCTACATGAATGCGCCCGAATTCATTCGGGCAGGTGATGCGCAGTTGGCCCACCGGGTTTGAAGCGGCACCTCGGGCGGCGTCGTCGGCGGCCTGCAACTGCGCCAGAATGTGCCTTGCGTCTTCCAAATAGGCTTGCCCGACCTCAGTCAGGCGCACCCGGCGGGTTGTGCGGGTGAACAGACGTGCGCCCAGCCGTTCTTCAAGCGCATTGACCCCGCGGGTGGCCGAGGGCGCACTGAGGCCCAATTTGCGCGCGCCGCCTGCAAAGCTTTCAGCATCGGCAACAGCGATGAACATCTCTAGGGTTTGAAGACGATCCATTACCATCAAAATCCAAAACAATGACTTTCCAAAGCAGTATATTCCTTTGATTGGCGACGTAAACTAGCTGTTTGGCAACCTGTTCACACCAAAATGGATTGGATCATGAGTACAGAACCCCCACGCCAACCCGTCCCGCCCTTTACCGAGGAAACCGCCAAGCAGAAGGTTCGCTTGGCCGAGGATGGCTGGAATGGTCGTGACCCGGCCAAGGTTGCGCTGGCCTATACGCCGGACACCGTTTGGCGCAACCGCGCAGAGTTCCCGAAGGGGCGCGAACAGGTTCAGGAGTTTCTGACCCGCAAGTGGAACAAGGAACTGGATTACCGCCTGATCAAAGAGCTGTGGGCTTATTCGGGTAACAGGATCGCGGTGCGCTATGCCTATGAATACCATGATGACAGCGGCAATTGGTTCCGTGCCTATGGGAACGAGAATTGGGAGTTCGACGCCAATGGTTACATGGCTCATCGCCATGCATCGATCAACGAGCTTCCCATAGCCGAAGAAGACCGCAAATTCCGCTGGCCTCTGGGTCGTCGGCCCGACGATCACCCGGGTCTCAGCGACCTTGGACTTTAACCAGAACAGGATACTACGATGACACCTATCAAACTCTACCGTAATCCCAAATCAGGCCATTGCCACCGGGTTGAACTGATGCTGGCGCTGTTGGGCCTGCCTTATGAAACCATTGATCTCGACATGGCCAATGGTGCGCATAAAGCGCCGGACTATCTGAAGATCAGCCCGTTTGGCCTGGTGCCTGCGATTGACGATGGCGGCTATACCCTGGCGGATTCCAACGCGATCCTTGTATATCTGGTTCAAGCATATGCGGCGGACTCGCATTGGATGCCGGCGGATGCAAAAACCGCGGCCGAGGTTCAGCGTTGGCTGACCGTTGCAGCGGACAATGTCTATTCCGGCCCTTGCGCCGCACGTCTTGTCAAGGTGTTCGGGGCGCCGCTGGATCACGACGCGGCGGTGGCCAAGGCCCATGCCTTGTTCAAGGTGATGGAGGCACATTTGGCTGGCCGTGACTGGCTGGCTGCCGATACGATCACCATCGCGGATGTAGCGGGCTACAGCTATATCGCGCATGCCCCCGAAGGCGGTGTGGATCTGGCGCCTTATCCTAACATCCGCAGTTGGCTGGCCCGGATTGAATCGCAGCCCGGTTTCGTCGGCATGGCGACCTCGCCCATCCCTGAACTTGCTTGACGCGCTGAGGCCGGTGCCAAGGCACTGGCCTCTTATTCCCGGAGGGCCGATGATATGGACCAGAAAACCGCAGACACTCCCTTTCATGCAGGAGAACGCGCCGCGCAAGAGCGTGCAGGCGTTGGCGATATCTCGAAATGGGCTGGTGGGTTCATCCGGGATTACATGCCCGAACAACATCGGGAATTCTACGCCTCGCTGCCGTTTCTGGTCTTGTCCGGCCAGGATTTGACCGGCTCGACATGGATTACCCTGATTGATGGGCCCGAGGGTTTCATCCGCTCGCCAGACTCACAAGGCCTGACCTTGGGCACCATAGCCCAAGCGCAAGATCCTCTGTTCAGTGCCTTTGCGGCAGGAACGGATGTGGGACTTATCGGGATCGAACTCTCCAACCGTCGGCGCAATCGGCTCAGCGGTCACCTGCGCCGATCCGATGGTGGCTATGCTATCGATATCCGGCAGACCTTCGGCAATTGCCCGCAATATATCCACGAGCGCGTCTGGCGGCGCGTCGAAAACCAACCGGGCGAAGCCCGGCATTCAGAAATATTGACCCCGTATCAGATCGCCCTGATTGCCAGGTCCGAAACGATGTTTATCGGGTCCGGACATCAGCAAGGGGTGGACAAGCCTTCGCGTGGCTTTGATGCATCGCACCGTGGTGGTGCGCCAGGGTTTGTTCAGGTCAAAGACCCACAGCGCCTGCGGATACCGGATTACGCGGGGAACAATTTCTTCAATACGATTGGCAATCTAATCGCCGATCCGCGGATCGGGTTGGTCTTTGTTGATTTCGAGACCGGCAGCTTGCTGCATATTACAGGTCGGGCAAGTATCGATTGGCATCCGACCGACGCCAATGATGATGACGCTTGGCGGATGATCGACGTCACAGTCAAGGCCGTCATCGAGCGCCCGAATGCATTGGCTCTGCGTTGGTCGAGGCAAGATCAGACCCGCCGGTTTACGGTCACACGACGTGTTCCCGAGGCTCAGGGCATCACTTCTTTTCACCTGAGCCCGTCTGACGGTAAACCGGTCTGGCCGTTCGTCGCTGGACAGCATCTGCCCATATCCGTCGAAATCTCCGGCCAGCCTGAGGCGGTGAAGCGCAGCTATTCACTATCTGGCGATCCGTGTGCCGCGGACGGTTATCGACTGACGATCAAACGAGAGCCCAAGGGCTTGGTCTCGCGTTTCTTTCACGATGATTTGGCCGAAGGGGCCGAGATCATCGCGTCCGAACCTTCTGGTGATTTCATCGCTCCCTCAGGTGATCAGCCATTGGTTTTGGTCAGTGCCGGGGTTGGGATGACGCCAATGATGGCGATGCTACACGGAGCTTTTGCCGACGGGCATGATCGACCGTTGTGGTTTGTGCACGGTGCCAGAAATGGTTCTGAACACGCGCTGCAAAAAGAGACCGGGCAGCTGGTTGCTCAATTGCCGAATGCGCAGGCGCTGATCTTCTATAGTCAGCCAGATGCGACCGACATGCCCGGTAGTGACTATCAGGTTCATGGACGTATCACGCCGCAAGCGCTTGTAGATCTGAACGCCGGGCCGGATGCGCTCTATCTGCTGTGCGGACCGGGGCCGTTCCTGTCGGAGATCAAGACCGGGTTGGAAGCGCTGGGCATTCCAGCGCAGAACATCCAGTTCGAAGTATTCGGGCCAACTGGGCAAAGCACGTAACCCTGTCGGCTACGTCCTTTGGCGTTGGGTCAGCTCCAGTTTCTTGCGCAGCGGGCCGCTGTTCTTCACGATAACGGCATCGACTTTCCCTGCCAGACCCTTGATCGTGATCCCCCCGGTCTGGCCCAGCATGTTGGGGATGCCCAGGCCGCACAGCTCGTGCACGTATTTCGAGTATACGATAACGGCTTCCGAGGTGCGGGTAATGGTCTCGAACGCGTCGGCGACCAGTGAAACGGTCCCAATCGCGGTGACCGGGCTGGGTGCAATCTGGTCCGAGCTTTTGCCCACGCGCCCAATCACGGCGCGCCCGGAATGGATGCCGATGCCGATCTTCAGCGGTGCAGAGAGGTTTCTGGGGAGTCTGCCGTCGGTGCCCTCAACCAATTCCTGACATCGCGCGGCAGCGTAAAGCGCGGATCGTGCAGCTTCGGCTTTATGGGACTCAAGCCCGAAAACTGCCGTCAGCCCATCATTGGTGAACTTGTCGATATGCCCGTTCTGGGCCTCGATCTGCTCAACCATCAGATCAAGCAATTGGTTGAGCACGAAAACGACGTCATAGGGCAGGGTCTTGTCCACAAATGAGCGGAAGTCTTTGATCTTGAGCTGCAGTACGCAGATTTCACGCTCGATGCCCCAGCCGAAGGGGTCCGATTGCAGCGGGGTCGACACGGCGCGTCGAGGTTGAATGATCGGACGGATACTGACATCGCCAAGCACGCGGGCCTGACAGGCCAGCCGCATGTTCGGTTCGGCATTGATCTTGTCCAGCAGCTTGCGCTCGGCTGGACCTACGGGGCTGAGCCCGCCCTGATCGGACATCACAACGACCCTGCAGGTCGAGCAGCGCGCACGTCCGCCGCAGACCGACATATGGGTGATGCGATTGTCCCGACTAACATCCAGCAGGGTTTTGCCGGGGGCCGTATTCACGGTCAGTCCGTTTCCATAGGTGACCTGCACCTGACGGCGGGTGCTTTGTACGATGTACAGGATCACAAAGAACATCAGCAAGCAGCTGAGGATAATGGCAACCCAACCCTGCGCGATGGCCTGATACTCTGACACCGCGTCACGCACTGTAGCCACCCGCGCGGCCAAATCGACTGCTTCGGGTCCTTCAGGTGTCAGGCTCAGCCGCAATGCCTCGCGTTTGGCGGCGGTCATCCATCCGGCCACGGCGACGATAGGTACGGCGATGGCAATGGGCAGAAGGATTAACAGCCCGTCCTTGTACCAAGGTTTCGGTCGCAACCAGAAATGAATACCGATAAGGCCATGAACCCAGACCAGCAGCAAAAGTGTGTTCTGTTTGATGGCGGAGACAGGCCAGAGCAGCGACAGCTCTTGCAGATAGGTCACCGGGACACCTGTCACCAGTTCAGAGCCGCGCGTGACGATGATGTGGCTGACCAGCCAGTAGGGGATGGCCAGCCCCAGCGCGATCTGGAACCAGCGCCAGAACGGCATTTTCAGACTGCGGATGCTCAAAATACTCCACGCGCCCAGTAAGATATGAACCGCGAACGCCCCATAGAGCAGGATTGTTCCGGGGAACGAGCTCCAGATCGCGGACATGACGGACAGCATGCTGTCCATCCAGCGCAATGAGACCAGCCCAAGCCCGTGATTGATGAAATGGCCGGTTGCATAGACCAGCAAAATCAGACCGGACCAAAGCCGTACCTGCTGCGCCACGCTCCCCCGACCGTTGGCTTTGATATCCCTGCGATTGATCGCCATCTGCCGCGCCCGTCCTCTGATTCAGCGGTTTTCGATCGCCGCTGAAGTAAACACGTATGGCGACAGATGTATTCTGGTCGAGCGCTCCTCTTGGTTCACGTTCGGGTGTAGTGTGTGCGTGTGTTGCGTCGATCTGAGATCAGGTTGGATCGTCGCCCGGCTGGGGGTCCTTATAGCGATTGAGATCCAGTATTCCCGCCTGAACCGCATCCTGCCGAACCATAGCATCTTGTACCTGATCGCTCAGCGCCCAGAAATCGGGGCTCGTTCGGCGTATGCCGAAGGTTTCAATCAGTTGCATCCAATCGGCGTCGGATTTCACAGCCAGCAGGGTGTCGACAAAACTGTCGATCTGAGCCAGTTCGACGTTGAAAAAGAAGTTCGGATAGCTGCCGATTAATCCCGGCAGGATTGTCAGCCGATCGGATTGCGGATCGCGCCGGTGTGCCTCGTTAAACAGAAACGCCACGTTGTCATGCGCTTTGTCGTGGATCAGCGAGAAAACCTGTGGTGTGTCCGCGCCATCTTCGACTAACAAAATCGAAAGATCGGGCAGGAATTGCACCCAGTTCCCCGACTGATCGGCAAGCGGACGCAGCTGGCGTTCCAGATCCGAGGCGCTATTCGAAGGCGCGCAGTTAGGGCTATCGCATCTATTGATCGGGTCGGTCAGGGGCCAAAGCCCGGCACCACGATCAAGCAACGCCAGAAGAAATTCTTGCTTTGGGCTTTCCGTGTCAAAGGTGATCCCCGTCGGAAAACTGCCGTCGACATGGCGGCGGTGCCAATAGGTATGAATCTCACTGAGCGCGCCCTTATACCAGCTTCGGTGTATCCGGGGCCGTACAGCTCTTGGCAGGAAGGTTAGGAAAGTGTCTTCGCTCTCCATACGCAGTTCATCCATATAAAGCCGCGTTGTCAACTGATGCTCGACACGGCCGAAGACATCGTAGCCAGCCACCAGATTGTAGTAGATACGCTCAAAAATCGGATAGTCGATCACCCACGCAGTCTCGGGGATTGAGCCATGAAGTCCGGTCATTGCCGAGGCGTTGTCGAAATGGCGGAATACGGTGATCAGGGCGTTCGGATTGGTGCCGCCGCCGTCCCAGATCGCATCATAACCCAAGCCGGTTCTGTGCGCCTCACTTTTCCCATAGCGTGCGTCGCGGAACTTGAGGTATTGCACCTGATTTTTGTGCGAGAACCCCTGCAACTGATCCAGTGTTCCACCTTCACTGGTTGAGACAGGCAATTCGAGATATCCGGCACCATCCGCAAGATAGCTTGGGTCCGTAACAGACAGGTCTGCATCAGGGTCCAGAAAGCTGACCCAGAAACGATCTTCAATGACATCGACCGCCGTTTCGCCGTGACAGACCGGGCCGCGAATGAAGCTGCGTACAAAAAACAGCGCGTCGTCGAGCAGGAACTGATAGCGACTGCGCGGTGGAATATCGGCAAATGTGGTGAATGGATTCCCGCCCTCGCTTTCGCCGTATCCGGGCAGGCTCGAGGGAGCCCAGTCGGGCTGAAGGAACAAGCTTTGGTATCGCGTCATGCGCGCCGGGCTCAGGGGATAGACCAGGTGCTCTTTGTGCACGATCGTTTCCGTAGTGGGCTGAAGCCGGTAATAGAAGGTCGCAGTACCAGGATCATCGAACGGGCGGCGGGTCGCGATCACGTCAATCTCGTCACCTGTGGGCGTGCGCGAGCGTACGAGCTGGAAAAACCTGCTTGCGCTGTCCCCTTCAAAGTGCAGTCGAGCCAAAAAGAGGTGCTCGTATATATACCGGCTCATCAATTGACTGCGCAGATCGGGAGCGTTCAGAAAGCCCTCCCATTCGGTGACTTGCCCTTGGATGTCGTGGGGGATGTTCTCGGGGATCGCGGTCGCTGGTGCGCCGACGCGTATCCATGATGTCAGCAGGGCGTAGTCTTGGTCACTCAACGGGGCGGTTGCATACGGCATTCCAGCCAGCGGGTGGGCCTTGCGGAAATCATCGAACTCGTCTGGTGTCGGACAAACAAGGGGCCGGTCCAACGCGAGGCCGAGCGCATCCGGGACCGGTTCGTTTGGCGACAGGCTGCTGTTGCGCCCGAGATCGAGATACCGTTCAAGCAATCCGGGCGTGACCGGGTGAAACCCGAGCCCGCGCCATTCCGAAGCGGACTGCGCATCTATCCCCAGCCGCGTGGGCTGCGCATCCGAGAGGCGTTCGGTGTGATAAACCGCCTGTTTGCTGCCGCCACGCAACAGACCTTCATCCGAGGTTAGTTTCAGCTGACAAGGCGCGTCATAGCAGCTGTGACAAACCACACAGCGTCGATCTAGAACAGTGCGTACATCGGTCCAATCGTTGGTGGCCTGTGTTTGGGCGCGGGCTTCTGACCCGGGATGAGACCACAACGAAAAAATGGCGACCAACCCCATCAGAATCGTCCATCTCCGCAGCGCTTTAGACATCAGTGCGTTATCCCATAGAATTGGTTCTCAATACCTCCGTAAGATGGCGTGTAGACTGCGCGCCTGTCGAGTCTGTAGATCACAAGCTTTTTGCTTTCGACACCGCGCACCACGCATGCAAAGAGCTAAAATTCAGATCGTCTGGCAAAGGCGGATCATGGGCGTAACTTAGTGAAAGAAGACTGCCTGGTCGGATGGGAGGTCCATGAAATCTTGGGACAAGATTAAGTGCTTGTCGCGGGTGGTGAATCCCGGGCTGCTCGACACTGCTATCGACCCGCATCTTATGATTTACCAATGGGCACGGCGGAACGTGTTGGCGTTCTGACCCTGGAGGATGAACATGATCGCTTGGGAGCCCAGCCGTCGATACGATCTAGACGCAGCTTTGGCGGCACCTGAAATCCCGGATCAAATTAAGGCTTAGGTGAGCTAAAAGCCACTCAGCATTCGACGTTCGTTATGGTGCAAGGTCGCATGGTCGACCTCGCACCTCTGGCGGATGCTGCACTTGTTGGAGGGATCTTGTTTGCCTTTGATCAGTCTGCCCTGACGGCGGCCTGAGTGAAAAGCGCCCGGCGAATTAACCGGGCACCAAATGCAATCAGAGACCCCATTTCTTGCGGTTTTCTTCGAAGAATCCCTGCGCCTTCTTCACCTCGATCCAGTTGTTAACGTAGTTGATCCAAACCTGATCAGCCTGCGGAAGGATCATCGCGATGGGCGACGGAGAGCGGGGACCGGCGTTCTTGACGCGCACGACAGGGAACTTTTGTTCCAGCGTCGACCCTTCGATGTTCGAAGTGATGAACACATCCGCGCGCCCGGCGATCACTTCCTGAAAACCGCGGGCCGGGGCTTCGACCACTTTGATCTCGGCATTCGGGAACCACTCGCGCACCCGTTTCTCGAAGGTGGTACCCAAGGTTGTGGCAACGGTCACACCTGGTTGGTTGATCGACTCGTAGCCATCAAACTTGTCCGCCTTGTCTTTGGTCGTATAGGGGAACAACTCCACCGCGATGTAGCTGTCTGAGAAACCGGCGACCTTCATCCGCGGCGGTGAGATCGAGGCCGAGCCGGTCAGGTGATATTTCCCCGCCACCACACCATTCACCAGTGTTTTCCAGTCGGTGGGTACATATTCGACCTCAACACCCAGATCAGCCGCGAGCTCGTTCATGATGTCGATGTCGTAACCTTTGTAGCTGTTGGTCGCCGGGTCACGCAGTGACATCGGGTTCCAGTCGCCAGTTGTGCCGACCTTCAGAACGCCGGAATCCAGAACCTCGTTCAGAGCTGATTGTGCCTGTGCTGCGCCGGACAATACCAGTCCAAGCGCGGCTGCTGCCGCAGCTTTCAAAAAAGTGTTCATCAATCTCTCCTGTTGGTGGCGTTTCGGCCTTGATGCCGTGTTCTTTGTTGATTTAAGCGCAAAGAGAAAGATAACCTCAAGAAAATATTCAACTAAGACTGAAATAGGGGCAGGCCAGCCAATGCCAGACGCCGCCATCGAACTTGTGAACGTGAACAAATGGTTCGACACCTTTCATGTTCTCAAGGATATCAACCTGACGGTCGGAAGCGGCGAAAAGGTGGTGATCTGCGGACCCTCCGGATCGGGTAAGTCGACCGTTGTCCGTTGTATCAACCAATTGGAAAAGCATCAGAAAGGCACGATCCGGGTTGATGGCGTCGAGCTGACGAATGACCCCAAGTCGGTTGCTGCGATCAGTTCCGAAGTCGGAATGGTCTTTCAGCAATTCAACCTTTTTCCGCACCTGAGCGTGCTGGAGAACTTGACGCTGGGACCGATCAAGGCCCGGGGGTTAAGCCGGAAAGAGGCGGAAGAAAAAGCCCGCCATTACCTTGAGCGGGTGCATATTCCAGATCAGGCAGACAAGCGGCCCATTCAATTGTCGGGCGGCCAGCAGCAGCGTGTCGCCATAGCACGCTCGTTGTGCATGGAACCCCGTGTGCTGCTGTTTGATGAACCGACTTCGGCACTTGACCCCGAGATGATCTCGGAGGTTCTGGATGTGATGGTCGAACTGGCGCAGGAAGGTATGACCATGGTCGTCGTCACCCATGAGATGGGCTTCGCCCGGAAGGTGGCCGACAAGATGATCTTCATGGATGCGGGCGAGATTGTAGAGGAAGGGCACCCCGAGCACTTCTTTACCAATCCGCAATCCGAGCGGTGCCGTAAATTCCTCAGTCAAATTCTGCAGCATTAGGTGGGGCCGATGAGAAAACTATTTCTGATATCGCCGCTGCTGTTGCTGGCAGGCTGCTCATCTTCCCAGACCTGGGGCTGGTATGTCATCAATCCGACAACGGACTCGGGCTGGACGAATGTCAAATTCCTGATTTCCGGGATGGGCTCGACGATCCTGATCTCGTTGATCGCCGCCGTCCTTTCAATCGTGATTGGCCTGTTGGTAGCTTTGCCAGGGTTGTCCGAGAAACGGGGTTGGCGGCTGGTCAACCGGGTCTATGTCGAATTCATTCGCGCCATTCCCCTGCTGCCGATGTTGTTCTGGGTGTTTTATGGTTTGCCCATCGTGTTCCAGTCGATGGGGATGAACGTGCCCATCGATCCGTTCTGGGGCGCGATTATCACTCTGGCGATCTCTGACAGTGCCTTCACGGCCGAGATTTATCGCGCAGGTATCCAATCCATCGCCCGCGGACAGCGCGAGGCGGCGCAGACCGTCGGGCTGAACTATGTGCAGACCATGCGCTATGTGATCCTGCCGCAGGCGATCCGGCGTATCCTGCCACCGCTGGCGAACCAGTTTATTTACATTGTGAAGATGAGTGCCTTTGCCAGCGTCATCGGAATGCAGGAACTGACCCGACGAGCGAACGAGCTGGTGGTGACGGAATACCGCCCGCTGGAAATCTATACACTGCTGATCTTTGAATACCTGGTCCTGGTTCTGATCATCAGTGCAGGCGTGCGCTGGTTGGAACGCCGCATGGGCGCGGATGAGCGCGGATAAGGAGCAAGTGATGGACTGGAAAGATTTCATGGCCGAGACCGAGGCCAATATCGGGGCTTTCTCGAAAGAGGTACCCGAAACCGTGCGCGGGTTCGGCATCATGGGCAAGGCGGCCAAGACCGATGGTGCGCTGAGCGAAAATACCAAGGAGTTTATGGCGCTTGGCATCGCGATCGCCACTCGCTGCGACAGTTGCATCGGGTTTCATGTTAAATCGCTGGTCCGGCTGGGCGCGACGCGTGACGAGCTGTGCGAGGCGCTGGCGATGGCGACTTATATGGGCGGAGGGCCGTCCTATGCTTACAGCGCCAAGGCGCTAAAGGCCTATGACGTGTTTTCGGAGTAAGCCTAATGCCTCCTGATCTGGCCGGTGCTGAGGGGATTATCCGAGACAGCAGGTACGTCGCTGGCCGGTCTGAGGACTTTGGCCGCGAACTCAGCGCTGTGCGGATATTCGACGATGAGATCGTGATCTATCGCGACGCTGAGGGCATGGCTATTACGCTCAAGGATGCCTGCTCGCACCATAAGCTGCCTTTGTCTCGCGGGACCATTACAGAAGCGGCAGGCTGATCAGGACACGCTGAGCCTGCCATGGGAACCCTGTCCCATAGTCCGCGCCGTTGCATCAAAAACCGTGTTGACGCCGGGGTATGTCTCTGGATCTGGGCGCCACCCGGGATGCATTCTGGATTCAGCCCCCATATCCCGATCCCTTCAACGCGGATGGTTGGGTCCAGAACGTTCAGCGAAATCTCACCCAGCGCGTAATGCCTGCAGGTGTGAAAGTGCAGTGGTCGTGGGTTGACGAAGGCCGAGCCGCTCCACTTCTCAAAATTCTGATACGTGGGGGCAGAATAGGCACGGCTCAGATGAAACCCGGCATGCCAAGAATGCATGGTCAGCGGGTCGAGCTCGAACATCTTGCCGATTTTTTTGCATAATGCATCTCGGCGCAATGCACATCCATCGGGTGGCCCGGGAAACCCAGCGGGCGGCTGCTTTCGAACTGAACTGCCAAGGGCTCGCGCAGCTCCCACCCATAGAGTTCGTCGAATTTCGAGCTGGTTCCAAGCAAAAATCCGTCCTGCATGACCATGCCCGATACCCCTACGTTTGCACCGGTGCAAAGACGGATATCGGGGATCCTCGAAGTCAATTAGGTCTGTGCTTATTTCAACTGCTCAAACCGTTTGCTGAACGGCCTGGGGGCGACAACAGAAAACGATGTGATCGGGTATTCAAAGGCGACGAGTGAGGGTTCGCGCGTGTCGGCCCCGGTTTTATCCGGTTGTTTCCGAATGCTTTTCATCCTGAACGCGCCGGACGAAGTCCATAAACGCGCGGATAACCTTCACCTCGTGGCGCTGGGTCATATAGATCATGCTCTCGCCCATTTGCAGATCGACATCTGCCAGTTCGATCTGGCGCAATCGGTCATCGCGCCCGAACTCCGCGCGTGAGACAAAACCGATGCCCGCGCCCGATGCCACCAGTTCACGGACTGCTTCGCGCCCTTCGGCGACGATGGCGGGTTTCAGGGTGACCTTTCTGCGACGCGCTTCTTCCTCAAGCTTCTGACGGGTTTTGGAACCTTGTTCGCGAAAGATAAGTGGCAGTGTCTTGAGCTCTTTGAACGACAGTGATGTTTTTGAAAGCGGTAGCACTCCGTGCCCAGCAAAGGCGACGATGTTGGTGGCACCCAGATTGAGCATTGTCATGTCGCTGCCCGGTGTAGGGCTGCCCACAATACCGATTTCGGCATTGTAAGCTCGCAGTTCTTCCAGAATTTCATTCGTATTTCCGGATCGAACCATGATCGTGATGTTGGGGTACATCGCACGAAATGGGCCCAGGTAATCCGTCAGATGATGGGCCGAGTCAGCGATGATCCGTAATTCGCCGTCAATCGACGCTTTCGATTCCGACAGGTAGTCCTCGATCTGACTTTCGATTTCAAAGTATTGCTTGGTAAAGCGAAACAACTTCTCGCCTTCAGGTGTCAAAGAAACGCGTCTGCGTTCGCGCTGAAACAGCAGCAGATCGTGATCCTGTTCCAGCTTTCGCACTTGTTCCGAGACTGCAGGCTGGGTCAGAAACAACGCTTCGGCCGCAGTTGAGAACCCACCATGGAGCGCAACATTGTGGAAGGCTTTGAGCTGACTGTGGCGCATCGGATCCTCGTGGGTATAGCTATAAGAATTTCTTATGTTTTGCTTGATATTGGAGATTTTACATATGGGAGACTGGCTTGCAAATGGTCGATTTGAGCTGAGTACGGCAGAGATGCGCGGGCCGTTTTGGAACAACAGCGGCCCGGTTTCATCAATCGACGATACAGCGTGAGTGCAGCGCCTGATGTTCAGCCGCAATGGCTACTTGGATTTCAGCGCATCCCGAAGTGCTTCGCCAAAGGCGCTGTTTTGCGTGCTGTGGTCTGGCTTTCCACTCCGAACGCTCTTGGGTTTGCCATGAGGCGCGGGTTTGCGCGGCCCGCGCGCGGCTTTATCTTCGCGCGCCGAGGCACCACCATCCTTGCGCATCGTCAACCCGATGCGTTTGCGGGGTACGTCCACCTCAACCACTCGTACTTTGACGACCTGACCGGTCTTGACCACTTCATGCGGGTCTTTGACGAAACGGTCGGCCAACTGACTAACGTGTACCAATCCGTCCTGATGCACGCCGATATCTACGAATGCGCCGAAAGCGGCGACATTTGTGACGGTGCCTTCAAGAACCATGCCGGGTTTCAAATCGGTGATTTCCTCGACCCCGTCCGTGAACGAAGCGGTCTTGAAGCTGGGCCGCGGATCCCGGCCCGGTTTTTCCAGCTCGGCAAAGATATCGCGCACGGTCGGCAGGCCGAATGTATCATCAACAAACTGTTCGGCCCGCAGCCCTTTCAGGGCTCCATCATGGCCCATGATCTGTCGAATATCGCGCCCACATGCGGCGACAACGCGGCGGGCGACGTCATAAGCCTCGGGGTGGACGGATGAGGCGTCCAGCGGTTCCGCCCCTTCGCGGATACGCAAGAAGCCTGCGCATTGCTCAAAGGCACGGGGGCCAAGTCGCGCCACCTTCAGCAGGTCTTTGCGCGCGGTGAAGGCCCCGTTGATGTCGCGATGGTTCACGATGGCTTCGGCCAAACCGGGCCCGAGGCCCGAAACGTGCGACAGCAGGGGCGCTGAGGCGGTGTTCAGATCGACGCCCACTGCGTTCACGACGTCTTCGATCACCGACTCCAGCGATTGAGACAGGCGGTGCTGGTCCACATCGTGCTGGTATTGGCCTACACCGATGCTTTTGGGTTCGATCTTCACCAGCTCGGCGAGTGGGTCTTGCAGACGGCGGGCAATCGAGACCGCGCCGCGCAGCGAGACATCGAGATCCGGGAACTCACGTGCCGCCAGTTCCGAGGCCGAATAGACCGAGGCCCCAGCTTCGGACACGACAACCTTGGTAGGTGCCTTGATCGTTTTGGGCAGCAGAGCGAGCGTGTCAGCCACCATCCGCTCGGTCTCGCGGCTGGCTGTACCGTTGCCAATGGCGATCAGCTCAATTTTGTGGGCCGCAATAAGGTTTAGGATGGCGGCTTGGGCTCCGCGCAGGTCGTTCTTGGGTTGGAACGGATAAAGCGTATCAGTTGCCACGACCTTTCCAGTTTCATCCACAACAGCGGCCTTGACGCCGGTGCGAATGCCCGGGTCCAGACCCAGCGTCGCGCGCGCACCTGCCGGGGCGGCAAACAGCAAGTCCTTCAGGTTGCGCGAAAACACCTGAATCGCCTCATCCTGTGCGCGGCTGCGCAGATCGGCCATCAGTTCGACCATCATCGAAAGCGACAGCTTCACGCGCCAGGTCCAGCCGGCAACCTTGCGCAACCATTTGTCACCGGGGCCATCACCGTTTGTGTGCAGATGGGCTGCGACCATCGCCTCGGCTCGCGCGGCACCGGCTTCGGGCTCGGGCGCGATATCCAGCGTTACAATCCCCTCTTTCGAGGCGCGCAGCATCGCCAGCGCCCGATGCGAAGGGGTTTTGGCCCAAAGCTCGGTATGATCGAAGTAGTCGCTGAACTTCGCGCCTTCCTGTTCCTTCCCTTCGATCACCTTGGCGGTCAACAATGCCTCGAGCTGCATGAAATTACGCAGCTCTCCCAAAAGTGCAGCGTTCTCGGTCAGCCGCTCGGTGATGATATCGCGTGCACCGTTAAGGGCGTCCCTGGTGGTCGGGACGGCGTCGCCCAGATACCCTTCGGCCAATGCTTCGGGATCTGCCGAACGCTCTGCCAGAATGGAATCGGCAAGCGGTTCAAGGCCATTTTCACGGGCGATCATGGCTTTGGTTCGACGTTTGGGCTTGTAAGGCAGATAGATGTCTTCCAGCTGTGCCTTGGTTTCGGCCTGTGCAATGGATTTGATCAGATCATCGGTCAGCTTTCCCTGATCCTTGATCGAGCTCACAATCGCTTCGCGCCGCGCCTCAAGCTCGCGCAGATAGGTCAGACGATCGGACAGGGTACGCAACTGTGTGTCATCCAACCCGCCGGTCGCCTCTTTGCGGTAGCGCGCGACAAAGGGCACCGTTGCCCCCTCATCCAGCAATTTGACCGCGGCCCCTACCTGTTCCGGGCGGGCATTGATCTCGGTGGCGATGGTGCGGGCGATGCGGTCCAAAGGGGCCTCCTGACAGACGGTTGGGGGACCGTCTTAGCCAGAGGGGCAGGCGAGGGGAAGGGGGTTTCAGCCATAAACCCCGCTCTGCACGAAAACTGCACGAGAGCTGTGCGGTGATCTGCACCTAAGGCCACCAGACAAAGGCTGCACCATAACAAAAAAGGAGCAGTGATATGGGACAGTTCATCGTGCGCGGAGTTCCCGCGTCGGTTTTGCAGGACAGCTGGTGGTTTGATGCGCCCGAGCAGAAAGGCAACAGGAGCGACGGCAACTTGGGGCCGAGCAAACGCCACGCGGTCGGAGGTTTGGCAATTCTTGTCGCGTTGGCGGATGTATTGTTTCTGGATTATGCGCTGGGGGTGTCGTTGGCCATATTCGCGCTGGCTGTGGCTGGCGTCGTATGGCTGCTTCTGGGCAGGCGCACCGGGCTGATCGGGCCTGCGGTTTTGTTGGTCCTGAGCGTTCTGCCGGTCGTGGAATATGTGCAGGCCCTATCGGTTGCTTTCCTGTTGGGCGGTTCGACTGTTGCGTTGTGTTGGGCTGTTCTGGGCCATTGGAGCGGCGCGTCTTATCGAAGATTTCTGTCGCAAGTCCCGTTTCTCGCCATCCGGCAGGCAATTGAAGCGATCCGGCACAGTCAGACGGTATCGCGCGCTGATGGAGCGTTTTTGCGTCTGCTGCGGGCCTGGGGTTTCCCCGTTGGCGGAGCTTTGATCCTGATCTCTCTCATGGTCTCGGCAAATCCGGTATTGTCAGATTGGGTGGATCGGTTATGGCGCTTTGACCTCCGGTTTGACCGGGTTCTGTTCTGGCTCGGGGCTGCGATGGTGATTTGGCCGGTTCTGGCCGTGGCAATACAGCCCGGTTTGCTGGCCCCGCGTGTTGGACCTCAACGCAGCCGGTCTCTGCCCGGCCTGGGTCTGAATGCCGGGTCCGTGGCCAATGCGCTGATAACGTTCAATCTGCTCTTGGCGGTTCAAACGATCATGGATGTGGCGTTTCTTTGGGGAAATGCAGAGCTTCCCGAGGGAGTGGGCCACGCGGAATATGCCCATCGCGGCGCTTATCCTCTGCTGGCGACCGCATTGTTGGCTGGGGCCTTCGCATTGGCTGCCCGCCCATTTCTGGCTGAGCGGCAGGGTCTGACCCGTTGGATGATGTTGTGGTTAGGTCAGAACGTGTTGCTGGTGATCTCGTCCCTCATGCGCTTGTCCCTATATGTTGAGGCTTACGGGCTGACCTATTTGCGGGTACATGCAGCGATCTGGATGGCATTGGTGGCCGCCGGGCTGTGTTTGACTGGATGGCAAATCTTGCGGGGCAAATCGAACCGATGGCTGCTGGTGCGATCCGCCGGGTTGGGGCTCGGTGTGCTCTATGCCTGCTGTTTCGTGAACTTTGCAGCGCTGATCGCGCGCGAGAACCTGAACCATCCGCAGCGTTACGACGCATATTATGTCTGTCGGCTTGGCCCAATGGCCGCCGCAGAGCTCGCGCGCTCTCCGCGCCCAACAGGCTGTTCCGCATGGACCCCACAGATCACCAATTGGCGGGAATGGGGGTTTCGCGCGGATCGAGTGATCCGTAATCTGACCACCGAAGCGAAGCCGGAGGCATCTGATGAAAATCCTCGTCGTGGATGACGACCCGCGCCTGCGCGAGCTGGTCTCGATTACGCTGGAACGCGCGGGCTATCAGGTTGTCACCGCCCGCGACGGGCAAATGGCGCTGACCCATGCCATGCGCGAAGCCCCCGATCTGGTGGTGCTGGATGTCGGGTTGCCCGAGTTGGATGGCCTTGAGGTCTGTCGCAAGCTACGCGCGCGCTCAGAAGTGCCGATCCTGTTCCTGACGGCTCGCGATGATGAGGTTGATCGGATTCTGGGTCTCGAGCTTGGGGCGGATGACTACGTCACCAAACCCTTTAGTCCGCGCGAATTGGTGGCGCGGATCAAGGCGATCCTGAAACGCAGCACGACCCGAGGTGTGATGGCCATTCTGCGCCATGGTCCGGTCGAACTGGATGCTTCAGGTCATTCCGCCAAGCTCGATGGGGCACCGCTGACCCTGACCGCGACCGAGCTATCGATCCTGCGCCGCCTGATGCAAACGCCCGAGGCAATCGTCTCGCGCCCGCAATTGATTGATGCGATCTACGGTGCGGGCAGCGCGATTGCGGACCGAACGCTGGATAGCCATCTGCGCAACTTGCGCCGCAAACTGGGCGAAAACGGTTGGGCCAGCGCCATCGAAACCGTGCATGGCATCGGCCTACGGATGGGCGCATGGCCGAGCTGAGGCGCAAGTGGCGCCCATCGTTGGGCTTTGTGCTTGGCGGCGCACTGGCGGGAACGCTGGTTCTGTCGTTGCTGGGCCTCATCGCGTTGCGCTATCTTGGCCCCGAGGTCGGCTTTCGCAACGCGGCAGTCTTGTTGGCGGGCCTGATTGGACTGGCCACCGGCGTACTGGGATATCTGTTGGTGCGCTTGTTGCTTCGGCCGATTTCGGCATTAGCCGCCTATTCCGGGGCGGTCGAGCGTGGTCAACGCACGGACCCGCCTCGGCACTATGGCACGCAGGAACTGTCCCGTCTGGCCGGCTCGGTTCTCGGTATGGCTCAAACTCTGCAACGACGTGAAACCTCGATCCGCAGTTTCGCCGACCATGTCACGCATGAGCTGAAAACACCGGTAACCTCGATCCGCGCAGCGGCGGAGTTGCTGGAGGAGGCCAAGGGGCTTGCGGATCAAGACCGTGCGTTGCTGCAACAGATTCTGGGTGCCAGCGATCAGATGCAAACCCAGCTCAGCGCCCTCAACCGTGTCGCTGCCGCACGGGCACCAGAGCATCACGGAACATGTACGCTGGCAGAGCTTGCAGAAGATCTGCGTGCACGTTTCCCGGACCTGCCCCTTCGGTTTGAAAGCGTTGACGAACGTCTGCCGCTGGCCGCATCAGGCCTGCAAGTGGTTTTACAGCAATTGTTGGACAATGCCTGCCGCCACGGGGCGGGTCAGGTGGTGCTCAGCGCGGCGCCGGGACAATTGATCGTACAGGATGATGGTCCGGGGATCTCCGAGGGCAACCGGGACCGGATTTTTGCGCCTTTCTTCACGACGGCTCGCGAACAAGGGGGCACAGGCATGGGTCTGGCAATCGCGGAAAATCTTCTGAGGGCACATGGCGCGCAGATCTCGTTGATACCTTCAGAGAGCGGAGCACGGTTTGAGATCGTGTTCGCGATGTCGTGAACAGAGATTTCGCGGCACGTATCGTACATAGCCCCGCAACCAGTTGTTACAGGTTGGGAATCTAGTGATCACACCTCTGCCGGTGACACAGCCCGCTGATAGAGATGCCATGTGGTGTGGCCGAGGATTGGCAGGGTGAAGATCAGGCCAAGAAATGCCGGAACCAACGACAACAGCATGGTGACCGAGATGATCGCCGCCCAGCTCAGCATGACCACCGGGCTCTCGGTGACGACGCGGATGGAAGTTAACATGGCGGATACGAAATTGGTTTCCCGGTCGAGCAGCATGGGCATGGCAACAACAGTTACCGAGAACAGGACAGCCGACAGAAAGGCACCGACACAGGTGCCGATCGCCAGAAAGGTCCAGCCCTGCGGTGTGAAGAATACGATGCTCAAAAACCCTTCAAAATCCGAGAAGGATGATTTCTGCAGGGTGATCGCCAGCCAAAGGCGGATTTGATAGGTCCATACCCAGAAAATGAACAGCGTGACAAAGGCCATCCAACCCATTTCACGCTTGCGTTGATTGGCCATGGCAGTGAGGATTTCGGACCAGCCGAAACTCTCACCCTTCTGCAACCGACGGGACATTTCATAAAGCCCGGCGGCAGCGAATGGTGCCACCAGCGGAAAGCCTACCGCTGCAGGAATGATCATCCAGATCTTTCCGAGCCAGACCAGACACCACACAAACAGGATGCCGAAAACCGCATAGAACAGGCCGAAAAAACCACTCATCAAGGGGCGCGCGAGGAAGTCAGAAAAGCCATCCTTCAGCGATGCGGTGATATCATCCACCGTCAGCCTGTTGACTTCAGGCATGGCTTGCTGCTGCGGCGACAGATTGTCGGGTGGCGTGGGACCCGCGGTCTTGGATGTCATGATAGAGTCCTCCCAAAGCATGAAACCGTGCTGGGCTGTTCACGAGTAGGCGCAGCGGTTAAACAGGCATTCCTCCTCTACGTAAAAGTCTGCATCAGGTGAAACGCGAGGGCAAGGGAGGAGTATGGCAACCAAGCGACGCTATCGCGGGGAGAGCGTGCTCGCTTGGGCGTCTCAACTATACGAAATGGGTTGATACGGTCTGGAGCATGGCGAACAGCGTTTATTCCAGGCCAAACCCCGGTCGATGATGGTTCGCGGGACAAGTTCCCGTAAATCTACAGGCTAGACCTGGTAGCCTATTCTGCCCGATAGCGAGAATTTTGTCGCTTGCAGGCCGCTTTGTCGCAAACTCGCTAGTAGCCATCGCGTCAGCACGCATTATGCCTGCATGACTTGTCAGATCATCCCCAGCTGCTTGGGCCGCCGTGCAACCGGTTGTGACCTTGTGCCGATGTGTTGGTGACCACCCGCAAGGGTGCTTTTGTTGCTTACACTCACAAGAACACGGGATGATACATGACGACTGCGCTGCGCCTGGCCATTGATATTGGCGGCACATTTACCGACACAGTTCTGGTTTCCGGTAACGAGACCATGTTGGCCTCGACCAAGACCCTGACTACTCATCAAAACCCTGCTGAAGGCGCTATGGAAGGCGCACTTCGTGTCATGGCGCAATCTGGCCGGTCTCTGGCTGAGGTGACTGGGTTCATCCATGGAACCACCCTGGCAACCAACGCGCTGATCGAACGGCGCGGGGCCGTTGTGGCGACCATCTGCACCGAAGGTTTTCGCGATATCCTCGATATCGGGTACGAGCGGCGGTATTCCCAATACGATATCAACTTGGAAAAACCGGACCTGCTGGTCCCGCGGGAACGATCCCTGACCATAAGTGAACGGATGTCTGTCGAGGGTGAGGTGCTGATCCACCTTGATGAAACGCAGGTCGATGGCCTGCTTGCCGAGATTGATGCAAGCGGGGCCGAGGCCATCGCCATCTGTCTGATGCATGCTTATGCCAACCCTGCTCACGAACGGCGATTGCGAGAAATCCTGAGCGAGCACCGCCCCAATCTGACGATTTCGATTTCTTCTGATGTCAGCCCGGAAGCGCGCGAATTTGACAGGCTCTGCACCACTGTCGCCAACGCTTATATTCAGCCGTTGATGGAGAGTTATCTGGCCCGTTTTGTCGACCAGTTCGAGGCCGAAGGGATCACCTGTCCGATCCTGATGATGACTGCAGGCGGTGGCATGTGCACGGTCGAGACGGCTGCCCGGTTTCCCATCCGTCTGGTCGAATCCGGCCCTGCGGGCGGGGCCATTCTGGCCGCGCGCATCGCCGCACGGGCTGGTTTGGACGAGGTGCTGTCCTTTGATGTGGGGGGCACCACGGCGAAGCTCTGCCTGATCGATAACGCACGCCCGCAAACCTCGCGATCATTCGAAATCGCGCGTGCCGCACGGTTTATCAAGGGGTCGGGCATGCCTGTGCGCATCCCGGTGATCGAGATGATCGAGATCGGCGCTGGTGGTGGCTCGATAGCGGGTGTGGATCGCTTGGGCCGTCTGACCGTTGGCCCGAAATCGGCCGGGTCTGAGCCTGGGCCAGTGGCGTTCATGCGTGGAGGCACCGATCCCACCGTGACCGATAGCGACATCACCCTCGGGTACATTGTGCCAGATACCTTTGCCGAGGGGCATATCCAACTCGATCCCGAAGGGTCCAAGGCTGCGTTGACCCGCGTGATTGGTGAAAAGCTGAACCTTGATGCTGTGGGCTCCGCCGACGGGGTCAGCCGTATCGTGGACGAGAGCATGGCCAGCGCCGGACGGATGCATGCCGTGGAAAGCGGCAAGGACCTTGGACCGCGCACGATGATTGCTTTTGGCGGCAACGGCCCTTTGCACGCCAGCCGCGTCGCACGCTCTGCCGGCGTGTCGCGTATCGTGATCCCGCCCAATCCGGGCGTCGGGTCTGCGGTGGGTTTCCTGTTTGCGCCGGTTTCGTTCGAGATCGTCCGCTCGCGCTATTCACTACTGGACAGTATGGATATGGACGGCGTGAACCGTCTGTTCGACGTTATGATTGCCGAGGCAAAGGAAGTCGTGGCCCAAGGCGCAGGCGATGCGCCGACCGAGATCCAACGCACCGCCTTCATGCGTTACAACGGGCAGGGGCACGAGATCGAGATCACCCTGCCGGATCGGGCACTGTCGGTCGAGGATATCACCCCTCTGACCGCTGCATTCGAGAAAGAGTATCGCAAACAATTCTCGCGCCCCGTGCCGGGGATGAAGATTGAGATTTTGAACTGGGCGGTGCGCGTCGCCACCCCCGATAGCGCTGTGCCGCCGGTGCCGGGAACGCCTGATAGGTCGGTGTTCGTCGTGACTGAAACGCGCCCCATCACTTGTGATGTTGATGGCAAAGTAAAAGATGCGGCTTTTGCGGCTCGTGCTGATCTGAAACCCGGCGATCACGTCTCGGGTCCTGCTTTGATCCACGAACCACAAACCACCACGCTCGTATCCGCCGATTTCTCGGCACACATGGATGCCATCGGCAACCTTGTCCTTGTTCAAGACCAGAAAGGAAGCGCATGATGACTGCTGAACTTTCAACCGCCCGCCTGCAAGTGATGTGGAACCGCCTGCTGGCGGTGGTCGAGGAACAGGGTCAGACCCTGATCCGCGCTGCTTTCTCGCCCATCGTACGCGAATGCGGTGACATCTCTGCCGGGATATTTGACGTCAACGGTCGGATGTTGGCTCAGGCCGTGACCGGTACACCGGGCCATATCAATACGATGGCCGAAGCCGTGCTGCATCTACGTGCGCGCTTTGCATTGCAGGACATGAAACCCGGCGACATCTATATGACCAATGACCCCTGGTTGGCGTCGGGGCATCTGAATGACTTCCTGCTGATGATGCCCGCCTTCAAGGATGGTAAAGTGGTTGGCTTCACCTCCTGCACCTCGCATCTGGTGGATTTGGGCGGTCTTGGTATGGGTCCCGAAGGTTCGGATATCTACGACGAAGGGCTGTTGATCCCGCCCTGCAAACTGGTCGAAGAAGGGGCGCCCAACGCGCTGCTGATGGACATCATCCGCGCCAACTCGCGCGAGCCGATCGCCAACGAGGGTGATATCTACGCCCTGATCGCTTGTTGTGAGGCCGGGGTGACCCGTCTGGTTGCGATGATGGACGAATTCGGGATCGATGATCTGGACACGCTGGGCAACTACATCATCGACACCTCGCGTAAGGGCGCGTTGGAGGCCATCGCCGAAGTGCCCGAGGGCGTTTACAAGAACGTTCTTCGCATGGATGGCTACGAGAACGAGTTGGAATTGCACGCCACTCTGACCGTCACCAAGGACGGGATGCATGTGGATTTCACCGGCACGTCGGGCTGTTCGAAAAAGGGCATCAACGTGCCGCTGAACTATGCCACGGCGTACACGGTCTTTGCCCTGCGCTGCATCGTCGGGCCGGATATTCCCAACAACGCGGGTTCGTTGGAACCATTTACCGTCGATGGCCCCAAAGGTTGCATCCTGAATGCGCAGCGCCCGGTGCCGGTGGCGATGCGTCATACGCTGGGGCAGGTGACCCCCGATCTGGTGTTGGGCTGTTTGCATCGGGCACTGCCGGATCAGGTTCCTGCCGAGGGTGCCTCGTGCATGTTCGACCTACCTATGCGCCATGCGCCCGAAGTCGCGGCAAATGGTGGGCGCGAGTTTGCAATCGAACCCGTGCACAACGGTGGCACTGGCGCGCGGCCCCATGCTGACGGGTTGTCGGCGACTGCTTATCCATCGGGGGTCTTCGGTTCTCAGGTCGAGATCACCGAAAGTGTGGCCCCTGTGATCATGTGGCGGCGCGAACTGCTGCCTGATTCCGGTGGTGCCGGTCAGTATCGCGGTGGATTGGGTCAGAGGATTGAGATGACCTCGTCCAACAATGCCCCGTTCATTGTGTTCCTTTCTGTCGAACGTCTGAAATTCCCGGCCCTTGGTCGCATGGGCGGACAACCCGGTGCGCCGGGGCGCATCCGGTTCCGCGATGGTGATAGCGACATCCCTGGCAAGGGCGAGTTGCGTGTGGAAGGTGATGACTATCTGATCTTCGATACGCCCGGCGGCGGCGGATTCGGCGATCCAGTCAAGAGAGATCCAGAGGCTCTGGCGCTGGATCTTAAGCGCGGATTGGTCACGGATGAAGGCGCGAAGGTCTATGGGGGTGCGTCATGATCCGGGCGGTTGATCATGTCCGGCAGATGGCTGCCTACGCCTTGGCTGATCTGGGCGGTCCGGACACCGTTTCTCTGGCCCAGAACGAAAGTGCCTTTCCGGTAAGCCCCGCAGCAATCGCGGCGGGGCAGTCGACACTGCAGCAGATGCCGCTCTATCCCGATCCCGACTGGCCCGAGCTTCGCACGGCGATTGCCGAAACGCATGATGTGACGGCTGAGCATATCCTGTGCGGGGCCGGGTCGATGGAACTGATCGGCTGCCTTATCCGCGCTTTTGCCGGGCCGGGTGACCGCGTGCTGGGCACGGATTACGGTTATGCCTATGTGGCCTCGGCGACGGCGCAGGTGCGGGCGGACTATGTGAAAGCGCACGAGGTGGATCTGACCGTTTCGGTCGACGATATTCTGGCAGTTGTCGTACCCGAGACGCGGATCGTCTTCGTTTGCAACCCGGGAAATCCAACCGGTACTCTGATCCCGAATGCAGACATTATCCGTCTGCGCGATGCCCTGCCGGAAGATGTTTTGCTGGTGGTCGATCAGGCCTATGCCGAGTTTGCCGATCAGTCTCAGGACCCCGCCGAGATATTCGCGTTGGTGGATCGTGGAGATACCGTGGTCTTGCGCACCTTCTCCAAGGCTTATGGGCTGGCAGGCGCGCGCGCGGGTTGGGGTCTGTTCCCACCTGCGGTTGCGGATGAAGTGCGCAAGTTGCTGAACCCCAACAATGTCTCGATCCCCTCGCAAGCCATGGCCACGGCAGCGATGCGCGATCAGGCACATATGCGCGAAACAGTGGCGAAAACTGCTGCCATTCGGGATCGCTTTGCAACCGGGTGCCGGGCGCTGGGGCTGTCTGTTGCACCCAGCCATACCAATTTCGTATTGATCCGATTTGCGGATGTTGAAACCGCGCATAGGGCGGACGCTGCCCTGCGGGCCGAGGGGCTGCTGATGCGCGGCATGGGGGGCTATGGTCTGGGTGATTGTTTGCGCGCCACGATATGCGAGCAGGACATCATGGACCGCTGTCTGGCCGTTCTGAAAGAGGTGACGTCATGACACATGAGACCCGCACACGGGCTAAGATCGGCGTATTGGTGCCCTTCACCAACACCAATCTCGAAGCGGATATGATGCTGATGCGCTGCCCGGATACAACGGTGCATTTCCAGCGCATGGGTGGATATGACGTGGATGAGATTCCCGGCTCGGATCAGATGGCTGGTCTTGGGGCATCGGATATCAGCCATGACCTGAAGATGATCTCGGGCGTGCGACCCGATGTGGTGCTGTATGGTTGTACCTCTGCGACGCTGACCCATGGTCCGTCGTTTGACGAGCAACTGGCACAAGACATCAAGGCCGGATCGGGTGCGCTGTCGTTCACGGCGGCTGGGGCTTTGGTGGGCGCCATCAAGACGCTGGGTGTGACCAAGGTTGGCTTTTCTTCGCCTTATCTTGGCGAGATAAACACGCAAGCGGTGGACTTTCTGGCTCAAAACCAGATCACCACGATTAAATGTGCCAATATTGGCCGCGAACTAGGAAACTATGGTCAGGGTGAGCTGACTCCGGGCGAGGTGTTCGATCTGGCCTGCCAGGCCGACCACCCCGAGGCCGAGGCCATTGTACTCAGTTGCACCGATATGCGTGCCGTCGAAGCTGTCGACCGGATTGAGGCGACATTGAACAAACCGGTTGTGACCTCGAACCAAGCGATGATGTTTGCGTTGATGCGAGCCTTGGACTTGCCTCGGCAGGGTAATGTGCCGGGGCGTTTGTTCGACCTTCTGTAAACAAAGGCCGGGCTGATGACCCGGCCTTTTTTTGTTCCTACGGTTCGTCCCCGCCAATCTCTTCTTTGCGCTTGGCGATATAGGCGTCCAACTCCTCGCGGATCGCGGGGTCCATCACGGGTTCTTCATACTCCCGCAGCGCTTGTTGCCAGATTTCGGTTGCCCGGTTCAGTGCAGTTTTTGATCCTGCGGCCTCCCACGCGCCGTGGTTTTGCCAGTCGGACAGCATCGGAGCGTAGAACGCGGTCTCGTAACGCTCCATCGTGTGTTCGGTGCCGAAGAAATGGCCGCCAGTGGGCACGTCTTTGATCGCATCAAATCCAAGCTCGCTTTCGTCGAATTTCAGCGGCTTCAGATACTCGATCATGTTCTGCAGGATTTCCACATCCATAACGAGTTTTTCATAGGATGCGGTCAGCCCGCCTTCGAGCCATCCGGCCGCGTGATAGACCAGATTTGCCCCGCCCAGAACGGCGCCCCATGTGGCCATCATCGTCTCATAGGCAGCTTGCAGATCGACCACGTTCGAGGCGTTGGCGTTTGAGGTCCGGTACGGAATGCCATATCGCCGCGTTAGCTGGCCGCTGATCATGTTGGCCTTGGTGTTTTCCGGTGTGCCAAACGCAGGCGCACCCGAGCGCATGTCCACATTCGAGGTAAAGGCCCCGTACATCACCGGCGTGCCGGGATTGACCAGCTGGGTCAGGGTGACGCCAAACAGCGCCTCGGCATTCTGTTGCGCCAGCGCGGCGGGAAGGGTGACCGGGGTCATTGCCCCCATCAAAGTGAACGGTGTGATCGTAACCGGTTGGCCATGCTCGGCCATGGCGATCAAACCGTCACCCATCGCGTCGTCGAACAGGCGCGGAGAGTTGACCGAGATGATCGTAATGAGTCCCGGATCGGTACGCATCTCTTCCAGCGTCATGCCGCGTGCTATCGCCATCATGTTGATGCCGTCAATTGCACGGCCCCGTCCAATCGCCGTGGAGTGAAAGCTGAGGTCGCTATAGCTCAGGTTGGCGTTATAAGTGTCCAGATGCCGGTTATTGGCGGGCATCTCAAGCGGTGCAGTCACCTGATTGCCGATCAGGTGGATGGCGTTGAAGTGATGGGCTAGTCTGATGAAGTTGCAGTAGTCTTCATAGTTGCCCGGCCGCCGACCGTTGACGCAGTCATGTACATTCGGCGGGCCCGCGACGAGGCCGAAATTGACTTGGTTGCCCCCCATCGTGATCCGCTTATCCGGGTTGCGGCCCGTCAGCGTAAAGGTCCTGGGGACGGTTTTCAGCGCCTCGGTAACGATGCTTTCGTCAACGCGGATGGTCTTGGTATCGCGGTCCACCAGTGCTCCGGCCCTCTCGAACAGGTCCATCACATTGTCGCCCATGACGCGAATTCCGGCCTCGGATAGGATACGCATCGAGGTCGCATGCAGCTGATCCAACTGCTCTTCGCTCAGCAGTTCCATTTTGGGGGATGTGTTGACTACATTTTGCCAGGGCAGCTGCTGGATGCTTGCACTGCTGCGATCACTTTTGCCCCGCCGACCACCGCCACGGGCGCTGCGTCTTTCTCGTGCCATGTCAGTATCCTCGTTGCGGGTTGACGATATTTGTCAGCGCTTCGCCCTTGCGATAGCGCCAGAGGTTGTCCGAAAACATCTCAACGGATTTGAGATCCCAGCCCTCGTAAACCGATGAGCAATGCGGGGTAATGATCACGTTACTGAACCCCCACAGCACATGCTCTGCAGGCAGAGGTTCGATGGCGAAGACATCCAGAGCGGCCCCTTTCAAGGTGCCGGTCTCCAACGCGTGTACCATTGGAGCCTCGTCAATCACGCCCCCGCGTGAGACGTCAATGATCACCGCACCGGGCTTCATCCTGGCGAATGCGCAGGCGTTGACCAGACCCTTGGTGCTGTCCAGTAATGGCACGCAGGCAACGATAAAGTCGGCCCGCGGCCAAAGGTTGGGCAGGGCGTCCATGCCATGCACCTCGTCAACATTCAGAGTATCTTTGGGACGCGCACGCACGCCAATCGTGGACAAACCCATCGCTTTGCACCGGGCTGCGACGGCCATACCGGTTTGACCAAGGCCCAGGATCAACACGGTCTTACCGTCGATCGGTTCGACCTTGCCCGGGATCCAGTCCCGCCGTGCTTGAGCGTCTCGGAACCCGGGAAGATCCAGCGAGAAATGGAGCATCGCCCCCAACGCATATTGCGCCATCATATCCGCTGCGACGCCTGCGGCGTTGGTCAAGGTGAACGTCTCTGTATCCCACGGGTTCATATGATCCGTTCCTGATCCACCCACCGAGACCCATCTTACGCTGGGGGCATCTATCAACGCCTGACGGGGGAAGCCGGGCGTGCCCGCGAAGCGGACAGAATAGACCACCTCGGCTTGCGTATCCGCGATCATTTGGGGCAGAGCCTCGTAGCTGTCGCAGGTGTGGATTTCAAGATCCGGATGCTGTTGGGTGAGCACAGCCTTTGAGGCCTCGGGGTTGTCTGTGTGTAGAATGGTAACGGGGGATTTCACAGCGCGACCTCTTTGTTGAATTCCTGAGCAGCGGTTTCAATCATCTGGGTGAAAAGCGGTGCTTGAGATGTCGGCGAAGACGCAGAACCTGTCCTGCCCCTGATGCTCAGAGCGCCATGTGGTCGCTTCAATACGGCCGACGCGGATCTGGGCGATCTGGCTTTGGGCATAGGCCAGATTGTGGATGCCACCACTGTTGATCAAGGCATCATGGCTGGGTTTCAGATTGAGCGTGGCCGGGATATCTTCGGTCTCTGGGTACGTGTCCGACAGCGTGTATTTCAACAGACTCAAAGGCATTGCATTGGTTCCGCTTACGCCCTGTCAGGCGCGTCGTAGATCAATGCGCCCAGATCCGAGAACTTTGAGGTCGGAGCGGTCAGCCCCAGCACCGCGTCGCGAATGGCGGCAGCCCGGGCCTCGCCCAGCGATGGCGCGGCAAATTCCATGAACTTGCCGATAACCTCGTCTCGATCCATCGGAGCTTCGGGACCGCCGCGGGCATGTACATCGCCCGAGTCCAGATGACGTCCGTCTTTCAGCACGATGCTGACATCGGCGCAGCGGCTTTTGGGAAAACGATCCGAATGGCGCGCCGCCTCGGCTACGGAAATGCGCTCGACAATCGAGGCCACCAGCGGATCCGCGAGACCGGCCCCGGTGATATGTTCGACCCCGATACGCCTGTGGGCGACCATCGTGGCGACCGCAAAGGGTAGGGAATATTGTGCTTTTGAGGTGTCGTCGGGCATGCCCTGGAACAGACAGGCGCTTTCATGGAACGTGTTGACCTGAATGGACGCGATGTAGTGATGGCTCAGATCGTGTGCGCGCATCAATGCACGCGTCGCATCGATGGCAGCATGCGCCCAGCGACAGATCGGATAGGGTTTTACGTATTGATGCTCCATCTGCCAGAACTGACCAAGGTCCTGCCAATGGGGGGCGACTTCGTCGGCTTCGATGGTGATTGCAGGCGCTCCGGTGAAACCGTTCTCGGCCAAAATGGCCGAAGATACGCCCACCAGCGCGCCCCAACCTGAGCCATCATGCAGCATGGTTGGATTGGCGATCTCGCGCATCATCTGGCTGCGGGGGCCGTGATATTCTGCAATGCCCATTGCTTGACGCATCTGATTTGCATCAAGGCCACGCATCCGTGCGGCAAGGGCAACAACCCCCAAGGTGTTCCACGCTCCCGAAGTATGATAATCGCTTACAGTATCGTGCAGAGCGATGCCCGCACGTCCTGCGATTTCATAACCGATAGTGACTGCGGCCAGCGCTTCGGGACCCGAGAAATCATCGACCGTCTCGGCAAACGCCATCAGGGCGGGAACGACCACCACGCCGATATGCCCCTTGGTGGGATTGTACCCGTCATGCCCATCCAGATTGTCGGTCTGGGTGGCCGCGGCATAGGCCGCACCGGCCACGCTGACACGTCGGCCGTCGAAAACCATTCGCGCGCCAAGTGCGTCTTCGCCTGCACCATAGAGTGCCCGAGCCGTATCCCGGGCAATTGTTCCGGCGGCCATGGGTCCAGACCCGATTGTAATGCCCAGCGTGTCCAGCAGCATGAGCGCTGCCGCTTGCAGTGTTGTATCGGGGAAATCCTCGACCTTGCTGGCAAGGGTAAAACTTGCAACCTTATCAAAAGTGTCCGTCACGGCCTGCCTGCATGCATGCGTTGAGATTTGGAATTCGGATGTCTTTGGCCAGTTTAGACCTCTTTTCGGTATGCGGCACGAAAACAAACTGCGGGCTATGGCACCGGATTTTTTGTGACTATCGAACAGTCGTGTCGCGAACGAACCAGTTCTGAGGTCGCAAATGGGCGAAATGCTTCGGATTATGCGGCCTAATCGGCTTGATACCTGTCTCGGATGTGCCCGCTATGATGAATCTGCCTCACCTCTCCTTCTTGCGCTCATTCGAGGCTGCCGCGCGGCATCTGAGTTTCACCAGTGCGGCTGAAGAGTTGAACTGTACCCAGTCAGCTGTAAGCAATCATGTGCGTTCGTTGGAAGAGTTCATAAAGCGCCCGCTATTCGTGAGGCATCCGCGGTCACTGTCGCTGACGGATGTGGGGAAAGCCTATTTGCCATCGGTGCGTCATGCGCTGCAGGAGATCGATGCAGCGACGCAGTCGATTGTCCAGCGCTCGCATAATCGAACCGTGGTTGTTTCATGCCCGGTCAGTCTGGCAGAGTACTGGCTGCCCGACGTCATTCAAGGGTTCGCTGAGGTCCACCCTGATATCGCTTTGACCGTGCATGGCACGATCTGGACTGATGTCGAACCTAATGTCTCGGACTTATCCATCACGCTTAATCATGTAGATGACGTGGCAGACGGATTGACGCGATTGTGGTTGGACAAGTTGACCGTAGTCTGTGCGCCCGGTTTCGAGGTGGAGGGCAGCGCGCTCACCGAGCCGCAGCAACTGCAGGATGCGCGCTTGATCCACATTCTGGGCAGGCCCGCATATTGGGAAAAGATCGCGGCAGAGTTTGGTCTTCAGGATCTCAATCAGAAAGAGGGCCCGCGGACGAATGCCTCCAACCTCGCGATGGAACTCGCCGCCAAATCGATGGGCTGCGTGGCCTTGCCTAAGTCACTTGTGCGACCCTACCTGGAGCGTGGGTTGCTGATCGAGCCCCTGGAATTCGATCTGGATAGCCCTTGGGCCTACTACGTCAAGCTCAGGGGTAAATCCGTAACACCCCCAGTCCGCCTGTTTCAGGATTGGCTGGTGAAGGCTGCGTCGGAGACCAATGCCCGACATGGATGATCAGCGTATTCCGGCACCAGAACGAACACGAGTTGCAACGGTGCGCTGGCGCGGTTCAGTCGCCGGACCTGCCTTGTTCACTTTGAAGGACAAGCCAAACGTAAAGCCACGTTTGAACGGTGCATCGGAATTGTCGAGGCTCTTGCACAGAGTTTTCGGATGCATTGGCCCGTATTATTTTGCAAGTCTTAGGTCGCGAACCACACTAAATTCCGCGAAAGCAACACCACATCCACCACGCACGGGCACAACAACATGAGCCAATTTTCCGAAAGCCTGCAGGAACAGGTCCGTAACCGTTTCGCTCAGATCGATCATTGTCCCGAACAGGGTGAGCGGGTTTTCTTCGAAAACGCTGGAGGGGCGCTGACGCTGAATTCCGTGCTGGATAGTTCTGTTCGTTATGCTGCGATCCCGGACAATCAGGGGCGTGACAACCCGGGGTCTCATGCGTTGGTTGCAACGATCAATGCAGCCAAGGCGGATATGCGGGATTTCATGAACGCGCCCGGCGGGCAGTTTTTTGTAGGCGAAAGCGGAACCGAACTGCTGTTTCGGTTGATCATGAACGCCTGCCTGGGAACTGATTCCGGTATTGTGCTGGGATCGACTCTGGAGCATCCGGCGACGCGGTCGGCTTGTGACCGCTGGGCCCGTATTGCAGGGCAGGAACATGTACTGATACCCCATGATGACGCCACGGGCACCATAACCGCCGAGGCTTATGCCACTGCTGTGACGCCGGATACCAAGGTGGCTACGATTTTACACACCTCGCCCGTAACGGGAATGGGGGTGGATGTGGCTGCTGTATCGCAGGCCATTCGCGCTGTCGCGCCGGACTGCTTCATCATCGTGGATGGTATTCAGCATGCAGCTCATGGCCGGATTGATCTGACTGCCTACGATATCGATGGATACGTGATCTCTCCGTACAAAGTCTTTTCTCGCCATGGATACGGCGTGGCGTGGATTTCTGACCGTCTGACCCAACTCGAGCACAATGCTTTGCTGGATGGTCCCGCAGGCAATTGGGAAATGGGCACGCGCGACACCGGAGCTTATGCCACCATGTCCGACGTCGTGTCCTATTTCGAATGGCTGGGCAGTCAGGTGAGCGATGCCACCGATCGGCGCGGCAAGTTTCTGGCGGCAGGCGATGCCATTCACGCTCAGGAAAAGGCGCTGACCGATGCCATGATCCACGGCACCGGAAACCTTAGTGGTCTGGCCGAGATGGAAAAGGTCACCATTCTGGGGGGTGTCGACAATCCAGCGCGCGAGGGTCTGGTATCGCTGCGCGTTGAAGGTGTGGACTCGGCTGAGGTTGTTAAAAAGCTGAACGAACAAGGGATCCGCACGCATCTGCGCAAGGCGGACCATTACTCCGGCAACATCCTGACGCCGCTGGGCTTTGACGCCTGTGTGCGCGTTTCGATGTGCCACTACAACTCGATCGGTGAAGTCGCCAAGTTCTTGGCTGTCATGAAAGAGATCGCCGCTTGAGCAGCGGTGTGCCAAAGGACAAACACTCATGAAAACTCATGCACAAGCTGTTGTTATCGGTGGCGGGCTGGCCGGCTGCTCGATCCTGTACCATCTGGCCAAGCTCGGCTGGACCGATGTTGTGCTGTTGGAGCGCGACGAACTGACATCCGGTTCGACCTGGCACGCGGCGGCGAATATCCACGGGTTACACGACAACAACAACATTACGCGCATTCAGCACTATACGATGAACTTGTATAAAGAGCTGGAGAAGGAAACCGGTCAAAGCTGCGGCGTGTTCCAGCCCGGATCGCTTTATCTTGCTCAGACCGAAGAACGGGAACACCAGCTGCGTCTTCAGGAGGCCAAGGCGCGTTTCTATGGCCTGAATTTCCATGAGGTCAGCCGTGAAGAGGCGAAGGAACTTCACCCGCTGGCGCAGTTCGATGACATTCGTTGCATCATGTACGAACCAGATGGCGGCAACGTGGACCCGTCAGGCGTGCCTCATGCCTATGCCGCCGGAGCTCGGGCCATGGGCGCGACCATTGAGCGGTTTTGCCCGGTGATCGCGACCGAACAACAACCTGATGGTAGCTGGATCGTGCGCACGCCCAAGGGCGACATTCACACTCAATGGGTGGTCAATGCTGCCGGTCTCTGGGGTCGAGAGGTGGCGGCTCTGGCGGGGCTGACGTTGCCGCTGCAACCGACCGAGCACCAGTATTTTGTGACCGAAACCATCGACGAGGTGGCCAATCTGGGCCGTCGTCTGCCCTCAATCGCCGACCGGGATGGCGAGTATTACTTCCGTCAGGAAGGCAACGGGCTACTGATCGGTGCCTATGAGAAAAACATGAAGTTCTGGGCGGAAGAGGGCACACCGCTGGACTTCGCTCATGATCTGTTTCCCGATGATCTGGACCGGATCATGGAGAATGTCATTCGCGCCACTGAACGTGTACCGGTTGCTGCAACGGCGGGGGTCAAACGGGTGATCAACGGGCCCATGATCTGGTCGCCCGATGCCAATATGCTGTGGGGGCCGGTGCCCGAACTGAAGAATTACTTCCTGTGCGGGGGGCTGATCCCCGGCTTCTCACAATCGGGAGGGCTGGGCCTGCTGGCCGCGCAATGGATGATCGAAGGCGAGCCTCAATATGACATGTTCGCCTGGGATCTCGCCCGCTTTGGTGACTGGGCTGACAAGAAGTTCACCAAGGCACGGGTCGAGGACGCCTATACCCACCGTTTCAAGATCCATTTCCCGAACGAGGAGCGCAGCGCCGGTCGCCCGGCCCGTGTGCGCCCGGCCTATGAAATGCAGAAGGAAATGGGCTGCGTTTTTGGTCTGAACTGCGGTTGGGAACATCCGCTTTGGTTTGCTGATGAACCTGGCACAGAAGAGACCAACGGCTTTACGCGCCAGAACTGGTTCGATCCGGTTGGACGCGAGGTGCGAATGCTGCGCGAAAATGTAGGCGTCATCGACATCTCGAACTTCGCAAATTACGTGATCAAGGGGCCGGGCGCCTATCATTGGCTGGACCGTCTCGTGGCCAATCGCGTGCCCACCGAAGTGGGACGCAGTTGCCTGACGCCGCTAATCTCGGTACGCGGCGGCGTTGCGGGCGACTTTACGATCACCAAGCTGGATGACGATGAATACATGATGATCGGTTCTGGTATGGCCGAGCGTTATCATCAACGTTTCTTCAACATGGTGCCGCTGCCCGAAGGCACCACGCTCGAAATCGCGACCGATCGTATCGCGGGCTTCAACATTGCAGGACCCAAATCGCGCGAGGCGCTGGCGCGCCTGACCAATGCCGATCTGTCCAACGAGGCGTTTCGCTTCATGAGGTCCCGGAAAATAACCGTTGCTGGAGTGGACTGTGTGGCAATCCGGGTCAGCTTTACCGGTGATCTGGGGTGGGAGTTGCATTGCGCACAAGAGGATCAGGTCGCCCTCTACACCGCCCTTCTCGAAGAGGTAAAAGGCTGTGATGGTGGGCCAGTTGGTGGTCGCGCACTGGGATCGTTGCGCATTGAAAAAGGTTATGGATCCTGGGGCAGGGAGTATTCTCAGGAATACTGGCCACAAGAGGTCGGTTTGGCCAGCCTGATCAAGTTGGACAAGGAGTTCCTGCACAAGGAGGCCTATCTGGCGGTCAAAGACAACGCCCCGCGCGAACTCCTGTCACTGTTCGAGCTGGATGTGAGCGAGGATGCGGACGCGACCGGAGGTGAGCCGATCTTCACGTCAGATGGTAAGCCAGTTGGCCGGGTGACTTCGGGTGCCTATGGCTATTCCGTTAGTAAGTCATTGGCGATCGGCTATGCCGACCCGAATGTCGCGCACCCCGGGGATGAGGTGGTGATCCAGGTTCTGGGTAAACCGCATACTGCACGTATCTTGAAGGATGCGCCTTTCGATCCCGAAGGTAAGCGGTTGCGTTCTTAAGTAATCCCGAAGATTGCAGTTTGAGTGTTCGGCCACATGTCTGAACGCTCAAACATGTTGCGAATATCGGCCATACTTTCGCTATTGGCCCGATGATTGTCCATGGCGTTGACGTCAGGTCAGGCTTTCGCCGGTGAGAACCGTTTGCGGTACTCTCCCGGCGACAGACCCACAATCTTGTGGAACATGCGGCGGAAGGCCGAAATATCCATGTAACCCACCGCCCGTGCAATGGTTTCGATGCTGGCCTGCGACAGCTCCAACCGTTCGCGGGCTTTGGCGACACGCAGCTGCTGAAGGTATTCCGATGGGCTGAGCCCGGTCGCGGATTGAAACCGACGCCCGAAAGTGCGCGGTTCAAGGCGCGCGGTACGGGCCATTTCGGACACAGTAACCGAACTTGCATAGCGCATCTGAAGCCAATGTTGCACGCGAAGTATGGCATCGTCCCCATGGGTCAGGTTGGGCGAGATTGAGCTGTAGAAGCTTTGGGCCCGTTCGCCCGGGTCGATCAGGAAGAACCGTGCGACCTGCAGCATCACAGCAGGTCCCATAAAGCGTGCGATCAGACGCAGGCCCAGATCGGTCCAGGCCATCAAGCCTCCGGCGGTGATGATATCGCCATCGTCGATCAGCAGCCGGTCGGCCTGCAGCTGCACTTGAGGGTATTGATTGGCAAAGTCTGTCGCCAGTGCCCAGTGGGTTGTTGCCTGCCGTCCGTCCAACAGGCCGGTGGCTGCCAGCGGGAATGCGCCAGCGCAAATCGAACAGATCAATGTACCCCGGCGATGATGGCGCTGAATCCAGTTAACCAGGGCTTGTTCTTTCGCACCGCTGATGCGCTGGCCCAGAGCAGGAGGCAGGATCAATGCCTCTAACCGGCTGTCATCCCTGTTGAAATTTCGAATGACTTGCGTTTCCACAAGGCGTGGCCGTTCGGAATGGTTCTGCTGGAACCGGTTGGCCACGGCAAACAGGTCCTGCAACCCGTGAATCGCGGCGTTTTGAGCCTCGGGATAGGCGGCAAGGCCGATGGTCAGAGCGGGTTGTGTCATTTGTCAGATTTAACGCGTTTTATGTCCAATGCGCCAGTCAACTTACGGCGACCGGTGCTTTAAATCAGCGCTGGATACAGACCGAGAAACGGAGACCACGATGACCAAATCCGCATTGATCCTGATCGACATTCAGAACGACTATTTTCCCGGCGGCAAATGGGAGCTGCACAAGATCGAAGACAGCGCTGCCAACGCCGCTCGGTTACTGCAGCAGGCCCGCGATGCTGGGCAGATGGTCGTGCATGTGCATCACGAGTTCCAGATCGACAACCCGCCCTTCTTTGCACCGAACACATCGGGTGCCGAAATCCACAGCTCGGTCACCCCGCAAGAGGGTGAGCACAAGGTGCTAAAGCACTACGTCAACGCCTTCCGCGATACCAATCTGCAGGCGCTGCTGGCAGAACATGAGGTGAGCGATGTGACCATTGCTGGCGACATGAGCCACATGTGTATCGACGCCGCCGCTCGTAACGCCGCCGATATCGGCCTGAACGTGACCGTGGTCGAGGATGCCTGCTCCTCCAGCGATCTGGAGTTCAATGGCGAAGTGATCCCGGCGGAACAGGTGCACAAAGCGTATATGTCTGCGCTGTCTTTTGCCTATGCCAAAGTTGTGACCACCGCCGACTATCTGGCTGCGGCATAAGCGGCAATACGTAACGGAGATTACCATGACCACCCTCTACCACGCCCCCCTCACCTGTTCTCTGGCCGCACGTTTTGCTGCGGCCGAGGGCGGGGTCGATCTGGATATTGCCCCCCTCAATCTGGCCACCAAGGAATTGGCAGCCGGCGGATCGCTGTATGATATCAATCCGCTGGGTCAGGTCTCGGTTCTGGAACTGGAAGACGGCACCAGACTGACCGAAACCTCGACCGTGATTGCCTGGATTCAGACGCAATCACAGAACGCGGATTTCCGCGTCGACCCGACCAGCCCCGAGTATTTCCAGATGCTGCGCTGGCTGGCTTTCTGTGCCACCGAGCTACACAAAGGCCTGTTCCGTGTCGTGTTCTATCAGGAGGCCACCGACGAGGTAAAAGACCGCGTGCGCGCTCTTGCTCCGCTTCGCTTCGAGGTACTGGAAAACCACCTGAACGGGCGCACTTATCTGCTGGGCGAGAAGTTTTCGGCAGCGGACGCCTATCTGACCTGGTTCTTTGTGCTGTCCGGCTATGCGCAGGTGGATCACACCACTTATCCGAATATCGAGGCCTACCGTCAGCGCGTTCTGTCCCGCCCGGCGATCAAGGCATTGATCGAAAGCGATACGCAACTGGATCAGGATCTGAAGCAAAACCTGTTTGCGGCCTGATCCATATCTCATCGTGACCGCGCCTCCGCGCGGTCACTGCGCCACTGATCCGAGCTTACTCTCTGAATGCCCGCACGAAATAGTCGGTCATCGGCTTGATCAAATAAGACAACGGCGTACGCGCATCCGTTTCGATGAACGCTTCAACCGGCATTCCAGGGAGCAACACCTGACGGTTCAATCGTTCTGTTTGGCCAGATTCGGGGATAAGCTCAGCGCGATAGAAGCTAAAACCGGTCGCTTCATCCGTAAAAACATCTGCCGATATGTTGATCACCTGTCCTTGCAGCTCCGGCGTTTCGCGTTGATTGAAAGCCGGAAATCGCAACGTCGCATTCTGCCCCTTGTGTACCTGATCAACGTGGATTGCGTCGACCTGTGCAGCCACCAGCAACGGGGAATCCTGCGGTACGATGTACATCATGGGCTCTCCGGCCTGAATGACGGACTGATTTGCAAACACGATGCTGCTGTGGACTGTCCCGGCTACTGGAGCGCGAATGTCCATGCGCAACAATTGCTCGCTCAGAACGATCCTCCGTTCTGACAGCTCGGCAATTTCGGCTTTCAACTCACGGATCTCGCTGATCGCTTCTTCGCGGCGCATTGCCCGCAACTCAACGATCTGAATCTCGGTCGATGCGATCTGCCCGCGCAAACGGGCGATGGTTGCCTCCAATCGGCCAATTTCACCGGTCAGGCCAGCGTCTTCCCGTTCCAGTGCGGATACGCGGCTGGCAGGCGTCAAGCCCCTGTCAAACAGGCTTTTTTGATCCTGCAACTCATTGGCAATCAATACCAGCTGCTTCTTCAGGACCAGCAGCTGGGCTTGCGTTCCTTCAATTTCAGCTTCGATCTGAATACGCTGTTTGATCAGTTGCTCAATTTGTTGTGCCTGAGTTTCGGCACGCGCAGCAAACAGGTCTAACTGACCGGATATGAGGCCTTCCGCGATCGCTTCCGTCTGCTGCAAGCTTTGCAATTGCTCCGCCAATTGCGCTGCGCCCCAACCATCACGCTCAGCCTCCAGCCGGGCTGTCCGCACTAGAGTCTCGAACAACTGACCTTCGACGATCGTGTGTTCCGAAGCGAGGATCGTGTCATCCAGGCGTACCAAAACGTCGCCCTGTTGCACGCGGTCACCGTCCCGTGCAAGAATCTCGCCTACAACGCCGCCGTCAGGATGCTCCACCACTTGCCGGTTGGATTGCACCTCAATCACACCACTAGAAACGATGGCGCCTGCCAATTGGGTGCGGGTTCCCCACACGCCGAGACTAATCACCAAGATGGCCACCGCCGCAAATCCGACCGAGGCGGGCAGGGTGATATACCACGCTGGCCTTTTCAATTTGTTCATGATGATCCACCAACCGAGCTGAGTTGCCGCTTGAGCAGGTTCGCGTTTTCGACCACTCCGCCAAGAATTTCATCTCGCGGTCCGGCCCGGACTACGTGACCCTGTTCCATGACGATCAGCGCGTCGCATTCCGCGATGGCCTGAGGGCGATGCGTCATGATCAGGGCGGATTTACCTGCAGATTTAAGCGCACGCACGGCCCCGTTCAGCGCTTGGGTACCTTCGCCATCAAGCGCCGAATTGGGCTCGTCCAATACTAACAGAACCGGATCGCCATATAGCGCCCGCGCTAAGCCGATGCGCTGTTTCTGCCCCCCTGACAGAAGGCTGTCGTTGCCGTCAAGCATGGTGTCGTAACCGTCCGGCAGTCCCAGTATCATTTCGTGAGCATTGGCCTTTTTAGATGGGGCAACCACCGCATCGGGATCAGGGTCCAGTGACAGGCGCGAGATGTTTTCGGCTACGGTGCCTTGGAAGAGCGTCACTTGCTGCGGCAGATAACCAAGATACTGGCCTAGTTCGACTGGGTCATACTGATCCAGCGTTGCACCGCCCAACCGGATCTCACCAGCGGTGGGTGGCAGCAGGCCCAGCAATGCTTTGGCCAATGTGGTCTTGCCCGAACCACTTTTGCCAATCACACCGATGGCGGTGCCGGGGTCCAGCCGGAAGGATATGTTGCGCAATGTCGCCTGTGCAGCTCCGGGGGGGGATGAGGTTCAGAGACTTCACGTCCAATCTGGCCTCGGGTTCAGGCAGTTTGGTTCGCTTGGCCAGCGGCGGAGTTGTCTGAAGAAATCGGTCCAGAGAGTGCCAGGCTGTACGCGCCCGTTGAATCATGGACCATTGGCCGATTGATTGCTCCACCGGTGCCAAGGCCCGCCCGAGCAGGATCGAACCTGCGATCATTGCCTTCGGCGACATTTCATTGCGCAACACCAGCAATGCACCCAGGGCCAGCATTGCCGATTGCAGAAACAGACGAAGCGCTTTGGTGAGCGACGAAAAGCTGCCGCTCCAATCACTTGCCCGGATCGAATCTGTCAACGCGACCGAGCGTTGCCGCAACCAGCGTTCGGTCACGTTATGTTGCATGCCCTGTGCGCAAACAATTTCCGCCGCTTGCCTTGCGTGTTCAGAAAATGATGCTGCGTGCGCCGCTTGGGATTGCGCTGCCAGCAGTTTGCGCCGAGTCATGACTTCGTTCAGCACGGCGATGCCGATCAGCACCAATCCACCCCCAAGCGCCAACCATCCTAGCCACGGATGAAACAGAAAAATCGCCGCCAGAAAAAACGGGGTCCATGGGATATCCATCAACGCCAACAGAATGGGTGAGGCGCAAAGACCCTGTATCGTATCAAGATCTCGCAATGCCGAGGCTGGTGTGCCGCGCATCTTCGGGTTCAGCGCCCTGCGCAATGTCGCGGCAAATACGCGTTCTTCAAGCTGTGTTTGCAGCTGTGCTCCGAACCGCGCTACAATACGGCCGCGTGAAAAATCAAGCATTGCCATTAAGCCGTAGAGAAGTGCGACCAGCAGAAACAACGCCGTCAAGGTTTCGATTGCACGCGAACTCAGCACCCGGTCGTAGACCTGCAGCATGAACAGCGGTCCGGTCAACATCAGCAGATTTACGAAAACACTGAAGAAAAAAGCGATGCCCAAGAATGTCGTGCCGCTGTCGCGCGCTGAACGGAGTTCGCCTTTTCCGGGTGATGCAGAACGGCTTTCGGTCTTCACTTCAACATCCTTTCCACAAGGGCTTGGCGTCGAAAAATAGAGTAAATAAACATGATGCGCCCCCGGTAGACCGGAGGCGCTTGTGCCTTAAGGCTGGGTTCAGCCTATCTAGAACAGGTCCTCGGTCAGCTCTGGAATGCCGTCGATATTACCGATCTGAATGGTTGCATTGTCAAAATACAGCTCGACAAAGGTGCCGTCTGCTCCGGCGAACACATTGTCGTCGCCCTCGCCGAGAACGCCGTCGCCATTGGTGTCGAGATCAGCGAAGGAGGCATCAGATCCCAAACCGGTCAGGTTGATGAGATCATCGGCAGAGAAATCTCCGATGACAGTCAGATTGTTCACGCCGCCGGTTGGCGCAAAAAAGTCTTCGGTGAACTCGAACACGTCGTTGCCTGCGCCGCCCAGAACGGTGTCGACGCCAGTGCCTGCATTGATCGTGTCGTTGCCCGCACCTGCATCAATGAAATCACGACCAGAGCCTGCGTTGATTGTTTCATCCGCGTTCAGGAAGCTGCGGATCGTGTCGTTACCAGCGCCGGTATCGATGGTGCCTTCGCCTGTGAGCAGCGAGGTGACAAAGTCATCGCCATCGGTGCCGGTGATGTTGTTGGAAAAGGGGGAAAAGGTGAAAAGGTTGGCATATTGCTTCCTCTTGGGTAGGTTGAGCTTCAGATAGTCTTGTTTAAGTTGTCCGTGTGGACAGTTCTGCGTCGCTCAAAAAGCCATATGCATCCAATCAACGTTGCTATCGTTTTTTTGATAACCCGTGGATTGAATTGTTCGAGGAGGAAGCAATGAGGAAGTGTGCGATTGCGTCCTTAGGATTTGAAGTAAGTTACTAATATATAAATATAAACAATGGGATATGGTGCGATTTTAACCAGCAAGGCACGTGATGTAGAGGATGCCAACACCTAACGTTCGAGTTCTCATTGCGCGCTAGATGCAAATAGTTAGCATATTGAAAACGTGGGTTTTTGTTGCGCTTGCGCGCAATCGAGGTGGTTGCTCGATAAATCTCAGGCGCACCGAGAAAACAACTATGAGTAGATAATTTTTAGGGACATCTCATCACTGTCTAGCTAGCAAAAGATCGTAGCGATGGAGGTCGGCAATGAAGTCGGCGCGCGAAGAGAGCCCCTCGCACGCCGGGGTCAGGTTGTCAGGGATGGTGGGCGCCCCTTAGTTGTAGCCACCGACCAAGCCGAGGGCATCGAAATCGCGATGCAGGGTATTTGCGGCCAGGGTCAAGGCTTCGCCGTGACGTTCGATCAGCTCTGTCCGGCGGGCGGGGTCGCGCGTCGCTTCGATGGCGCCCCAGATGGCTGCCAGCGTCTCGGAGGTATCGCGCAGGCGCATCAGCGTCTCGGCATCATTGGCAGCCGCAGCAATGACTGAGGCGGAAACCTTGCCCACGCCCGGCACAGTCTGTGCGCCGCCGCTTGTGTACCCCTCGGGCAGATCGCCCTTGCAGTTGATCACTTTGCGATAGCGGATCGCGGACAGGATCTGATCCACCGCCTGTTTCGCGCCTTCAACACGCGATGTGTGCTCGGTGTCCGCAGCGGCGTGGGGCAGCAACTCCAGACGACCGGGATAAGCCTCGATCAGCGGGCGGTAAGGTACCATCGGGCCGAACAGGCTGCCGTCATCGGCGATGAAAAGATCGGCGTCAATGGCAGCATAGGCCACCTTGCCCGAGGCCATCGCGTCATTCAGAGCATCGGCATCGACAACTTCTCCGCGGTCGTAATTCACCAGAACCGCACCGTCGTTTAACGCGTTCAGTACTGATGCGCCCACAAGGCCCGCATTGGCAAAAACACCATTTGCGCCCTTGGCGCCAAGACCTGTATGGGGCGAAAGCACATCGGCTCCTGTCGCGGCTTCTTCCGGGCTTGCGGCATAGATGAAGCCCTCGCTTTCAATCCACTTCCGATGATGCTCACGGGCATAAATTGCGACCGTCATACCGAAGGCCTTGCCCAGTTTGGCGACTTCTCGACCGATATTGCCATAGCCGATGACGCCCAGGCGTTTCCCTTCCAGCTTCTCGGTCGGGTAGTCTCGCAGGTGTTTGCCAGTGTCGAAATCGCCTGCAACGACACGCTCATGCATCTCGTCGACTTTGAGGTCCGGCAGAACGCGCAGCAAAGCCTTCATCGCAGTTTGCGCGGTGGCGCGGCTGTTGAAGCTGGGGGTATTCATCAGCGGGGCACCACCACCTGCGCCGTCGCCGCCGCCCCAGCAGGCGCAGGTCATATTGCCGGTACCAGCACCGATGCGCACGCCGCCTTCGGGGAAGGTTGCGTTTTCCGGAAAGAAGGTCGCCGCCGCAATCACAGCGTCATATTGGTTATCACAGCAGGCTGCTGTCAGTTCCTCGTGAGTGGACAGATCCGGTAGATAGAAGAAATGTTGTCCTGCAGGCAGTTCAGAGCCATCCCAGCCACCATAGGTGAATGTCGCGCCTTGTTCTTCCACATAGGCTTTGACAGCCGATGCGTCCGGTTGGCCGTCGGAGCCGAATTTCAGGCCGACGAGGTCGGCGATCAGGATGCGATAGGCACGGTTCGGGTCGTCTTTGCGCACGTCCGATCCACCTGCATTCGAGGCTTCGAAGGTCGTGCCTTGGGCGGCAAGTTCTTCCTCCAGCACGACCACCTTGGCGCGGTGATAGGCGTAAGAGATGTTTTCCAGCAGGCGCACGATATCCTCGGGCTCGCGGATGCCGCCGATCCAGGCGCGGTAGTCGCCCGGCGTGCCGGGGAAGGCGTTTACATAGCGCGCGGCGTCCAGGCCGGGTTCATAATCGCCATTCGGATGTGTCAGGCCTTCATAGCCCAGCAGTTGTTTCGAGCGGGCGATGATACGCCCGTGAATGGCCGGATCAGTGATGCCGGGATCATTCACCGCCAGTAGTGTCACCGCAGCACCGCGTTTTTGCGCGTCGCTCACACCGGCGACCAGAAGCTCCTGCCCGGCCAGCCACGCGTTGATCTTTGCTCGGTTGGCTGCCGAGCGTTGGTTCATCACCTCGACCGAGCCGAACATCTTTTCGACGCGCAGAAGGCCATAGGTGGTTTCGGCAAAGGCCAGTGACGAGAAGGTATTGATCACGCCTCCGATCATCTTGTCGGCCGCAGCGTCGTAGAAGGGGCCAAGCCCAACGGTCTTTTCGCCGGTCAGCGGTTTTTTAGCGTCCGTCGGAACCACCAGCTTCAACTGGCGCGCGATGGCCCAGGCCGGGTTCTTTTGGTTGTCTTCGATCAGCTGCATTGCCGCCGGAGTAAGCGAGGCCAGGAAATATCCCGAGATACCGCCGATTGCCTTCTGAAACGGGGTGAAAATGTTGCACTTCGCCATGAAGGCTTCGACCACGTCCTGCGGCCAGGGCATGCCGCCGAGCATCGAGGTGGCGTCGATCATCGTGTGGCGGTTTGCCGGGTCACGGTCCAGCCATTCCAGCAGCGACTTCACTTCTTCCGTGGTGTAAGTGGTGGCGCCGGTCGTCTCGTGCCCAACGCCGACAAACAGGGTGATGCCCATCGACTCCAGTTCATCAGCGGACGGGATAGTGCCTTCCGATCCCGAGAACACGACCTTGTCTTCGTGGCCGTTGGCTGCGAATTGCTGCAATTCCAGGATCTGGGCGCCCCAGCTTTGACGGAAGAATCCGCCCTTGGTCGCTTCCTCGGATTCCGGACGCGGGGTGTCGACGAACAGTTTCTGACCGGACAGATTCGGGTTCATCAGGTGCATGATGGCGACGGTGAAGCCGCTGTGGCCGCCGCCCAAGCCCACGGCCATCGGGTTTTCCTTGGGGAACCCGAAATAGCGGTGAATGTGAAACATCATGTCACGCAGGATCGCGTCCGCCGGATAACCGCGGTGCATCGAACGCCCGATTTCAGCCGTGGTGAACGGGCCGAGGTCGTTGCCTTTGTCGTCTACCTTGCGATAGGTGCCCTCCAGCCAGCGGTCAAATTCGAAGCGGTTCTTGCGCCCGTCAGCCTCGTCCTGAATCACGTCGGTGATCGGGCCTACGCCGAAGAACGGATTGATGGTCCGGGCCGGTGGTCCGTTATGTGTCGCTTCGATCGAGAGTTTGCGCTGCGCTTCAAGGTCACTCATAGTCTACCTGCCTGGTTGCGTTAGAATCCGGTCTGAGCGCATCGTAAGCTTCGGTTCACTATCGGAAACATCAGTTTGCGAACTATTCATGCAATCAAGCGTCAAAATCCTGCGAAATAGACAGGGTGCTGTTTGTAGAAGGACGTTGAGCGTTGTGATGGATTTCAATGCTCAGCACCTTGAGTGCTGCGATATCAACAGAAGCTAAGACTGGACTGCTATCGAAGAATTGAGTTGTAGTTTTCAAATTTATCGATACTTAATCCTCCTAAATCGAGATTATAGGATTATTATCGATAAAATGACAGCCATCGGCATCTCTTGGACCCGCGAGGCCGCGCAAGCCTTATATGACCTACCTTTGATGGATCTGCTCTATCGCGCGCAGACGCAGCACCGCGCGCATTTTGACCCCAACAAAATTCAAACCTCGAAGCTGCTTTCGATCAAAACGGGCGGTTGTGCCGAGGATTGTGCCTATTGCTCGCAATCGGCCCGCAATGGTTCCAAGCTGTCGGCCTCGAAACTGATCGAGGTCGAGCGAGTCCTGAAGCAGGCGCGCAAGGCCCGAGATGGTGGTGCGACCCGTTTTTGCATGGGGGCCGCATGGCGAGAGCCTAAGGACCGGGATATGGATGCGCTTGTCGCCATGGTCGAAGGCGTCCGGGGTCTTGGTATGGAAACCTGCATGACGCTTGGGATGCTGGACGACAACCAGATCGTGCGCCTGCGTGATGCCGGGCTGGATTACTACAACCACAATATCGATACCTCGGAACGCTATTACCCCGAGGTCATCACGACCCGCACATTCTCGGATCGGATCGATACACTGACCCGCGTGCAAGAGGCGGGGATCAAGGTGTGTTCGGGTGGTATCCTCGGGATGGGTGAAGGTGTGCAGGACCGGCTCGATATGTTGGTGACGTTGGCCAATCTGGACCCGGCGCCAGAATCCGTTCCGGTCAACATGCTGATGCCTCAGCAGGATACACCTCTGGCGGACGCTGAGCCGGTCGACCCGATTGATTTCGTCCGCGTCATCGCCTGCGCGCGGATCATGATGCCACAATCCTATGTACGCCTGTCTGCAGGACGTAGCGATATGAGCGATGCAGTTCAGGCCCTGTGCTTTCTTGCCGGAGCGAATTCAATCTTCGTGGGTGAAACCCTTCTGACCGCCGAAAACCCCGAAGAAGACGTCGATGCATTGCTTTTTGCCAAACTTGGTCTGCAAGCCGAACGCGTACAGGAGCGGGCTTGCAAGGACGTGGCTGAATGAAGGCACTGGACCGCCTGACCTCAATGCTCGAGGTTCTGGACACACGCCATCGGCGGCGGTCGTTGTCCCGGGCGGGGGGACTGGATTTTGCATCGAATGATTATCTGGGGCTGGCCGGGTCCCCGATGCTGGAACAGGCCGCGCGCCGCGCGCTGGATCGCGGCGTGCCTGTGGGCTCGGGCGGGTCGCGCCTATTGCGCGGCAACCACGAGGAACATGAAGCGTTGGAGCAGGAAGCGGCTGTTTTCTTCGGCGCTGAGGCCGCTTTGTTTATGGGCGGCGGTTTTCAAGCCAATCAGGCGATTTTTTCCGCGTTACCTGCCGCAGAGGACCTTGTTCTGCATGATGAACTGGTTCACGCGAGCGCGCATGAAGGCATGCGCATGGGTCGTGCCGAAACGCGTGCATTCGTCCATAATGACGTGGATGACGCGCGTCAGATCATTGCTGCATGGCGAGCGAATGGCGGGTTGGGTCAGATTTGGATCGCAGTCGAAAGTGTCTATTCCATGGAAGGCGACACTGCCCCTCTGAAGGCGCTGTCTGACCTTGCGATCGCGCATGAGGCAGTACTGGTTGTTGACGAAGCCCATGCCACCGGCGTTTTTGGCCCTCAAGGCCAGGGTTTGGCCCACGCGTCAAAGGCCCAACTGCTGACAGTACACACCTGCGGCAAAGCTCTGGGGGTTTCGGGTGGGTTGGTTTGTGGTCCACGGGTGATGATTGATGCACTGATTAATCGGGCGCGTCCTTTCATATTCGCAACTGCTCCGGCTCCGCTGACCGCAGCGCTTGTGCGGGTGGCGTTGCAGGTTTTGCAACGCGACACTGACCTGACCCAAGCGGCCCGAGTGCGTCTCAATCACGCCCATTCCGAAGCGGAGCGCAATGGTGTGGCTGAGGCTGCTCTTAGCAGTCAGATCATCCCGATCCTGCTAGGGGATGAGGCCCGGACCATGACTATGGCCGCCGCGCTTCAGGAGCAGGGGTTTGACGTGCGGGGCATCCGTCCGCCAACAGTTCCGCGCGGCACATCGCGGCTGCGCATATCCATCACCGGCAATGTCAGCCACGCGGATATCAGCGCCCTGTTTGACACAATCGCATATCACCAAAGGATTACCGCATGAGTGCTTTGATCGTCACCGGTACTGATACTGGCGTTGGCAAGTCCATCTTTTCTGCGGGGTTGGTTGGTGCTCTTGGCGCGCGCTATTGGAAACCAGTGCAATCCGGTCTCGATGACATTACCGATACGGAAACGATCAGATCCTTATCTGATGCCGAGATTCTGCCCGAGATGTATCGGCTCAGGATGCCCGCCTCGCCCCACCTGTCAGCCGAAGATATGGGCGTTGAGATCGCGTTGGATCGTCTGAGCCTGCCCGATATCACCGGGCCGCTCGTGGTCGAAGGTGCGGGCGGTATCATGGTGCCGCTGAACCGTGAGCATTTCTTCCTCGATCTGTTTGCGAGATGGCAGGCCCCCATCATTCTCGTGGCGCGTACAGCGCTTGGAACGATCAATCACACGCTCCTGTCGCTGCGGGCTTTGAGAGAGGCTGGGTGTCCGGTGGTCGGTGTCGCCTTCGTTGGCGATGCAGAGCCGGATGTGGAGCAGACGATTGTCGAGATGGGCAATGTTCGGCATTTGGGTCGGCTACCGCGCCTCGCGGATCTGTCGCAGGAGGCCCTTTCCGAGGCCTTTGCCGCAATCGATACCGATACGATCCGGAGTTTTCTGTGACACCGCTGGAGATTGATGCACACCATCTGTGGCATCCCTATACCAACATCCTCGATCCGGGACCGATGCATTTGATCACCCAATCCGAAGGGGTATGGCTCACGCGGGATGACGGCGTCCAAATGATTGATGCGATGTCATCGTGGTGGTGTGCTGTGCACGGGCATCGTCACCCGGCCATCACGGCTGCCATGCGGCAGCAACTGGACCGGATGCCCCATGTCATGTTCGGCGGGATAACCCATGAGCCCGCGATCGAACTGGGCCGCAGGCTAGTCGATTTTTTGCCCGACGGGCTCGATCGTATTTTTTACAGTGACAGCGGCTCGGTCGCGGTCGAGGTGGCGCTGAAAATGGCCGTGCAATATCAGATGGCCAACGGCCGGTCGGAACGCTCGGAATTTGCCACCATCCGTGGCGGCTATCACGGGGATACATGGAAAGCGATGAGCGTCTGCGACCCCGTCACCGGCATGCATGGGTTGTTCCGAGGTGCCCTATCGATCCAGCATTTTCTACCGCGACCTCCCATAGGGTTCGATCAGGAGTGGAGTGACGACCCGGACCTGAATGGGTTGGGCGCGCTGGAAGTATTGCTGAAAGATAAGGGCGACCGGATTGCCGCGCTGATCCTTGAGCCGGTGGTGCAAGGGGCGGGTGGAATGCACTTCTATCACCCCACTTGGTTGCAGCGCGCTCGCGCTTTGTGTGATGCGCATGGGATCTTGCTGATCCTTGATGAGATCGCCACCGGATTCGGGCGGACGGGCGAGCTGTTTGCGATGCATCACGCGGGTATTGTACCGGATATCCTGTGCCTCGGTAAAGCGCTGACCGGGGGTCATATTACGATGGCTGCCACCGTTGCCTCGGAACCGGTTGCGGCTGGCATCGGTGCAAGCGAGGCCGGCGTTATGATGCATGGGCCGACTTATATGGCCAACCCGCTGGCCTGCGCCGCAGCCATTGCAAGCCTTGATCAGCTTTCACAGCGCGACTGGCGCACCGAGGTCAAAGATATCGCCAGTCAGTTGGAACACGAACTCGCCCCGGCGCGAAGACTTCCCGGCGTTGCCGATGTCCGGGTTCTGGGAGCCATCGGCGTGATTGAAATGGAAGGCCGCGTCGATCCCGCGATTGCGCATCGTCGGGCGCCGGAAACCGGTGTGTGGCTGCGCCCCTTCGCCCGCAACATATATTGCATGCCGCCCTATATCATCTCTTCGAATGAACTGAGCCGTGTAACGGCTGCCATGATTTCGCTGGTCGAGGACATCAGATGAAACGTCAATGGTTGTCGCGCTCAGAGACGGCGTTGCTCACCCTTGTGTTCGGCGGTTGGGCGGTCGGGGCGGCTGCTTTCGATGGATTAAGAGGAGACCATTCTGTCCTGTTGGTTCAGGATTACACGCGGCTGGACGACCCTCTACCGGAACTTGAACAGTTCGATGATGTCAATCTTGTCGCCTTTTCGTTCGGCGTCGCCTCTGCCGCGCATTGGATGTCGAGGGTCGGATATCAGCCCGCGCGACGGGTTGCCGTCGCAGGAACGTTGTTTCCGGCGGATAAGGAGAGGGGGATAGCGCCAGACCTTATCCGCGCGACCGCAGACAATCTCTCGGATGACAGTTTTGCGCGGTTTTGCCGACGGGCTGGCCTGAAAAGTGCAGCGCCAGACATCGATATGGCCGCCGCTCGGGCCGAATTGCACGCCATCATCCGGCGCGGACCTGCGCCGGATACCCGGTTTGATCGTATCTGGATACCGCAGCGCGATCGGGTCATTCCCGCGGCAGCGCAAGAGCGCGCATGGAGCGCGCAGCGCCACGCCATCCGGTCCGTGACCGGGCCGCATATTCCTTTTGAAGCAGGGCAAAGTTGGGCCGGATGGACCGTGTCATGATACAGCTTGCAGAGCGGGTACAACGCAGTTTCAGCCGGAGCTTTGAAAGCTATCATGCCGCAGCTGATCAACAGGCCTATATCGCCGATCTGCTGGTTCAGGACCTCTGCCAGAGCGGAGCGCCCCGGTATTTCGCTTCGGCGTTGGAGTTGGGTTGTGGAACCGGTCATCTGACTCAGCGGCTATGCGCGAGGTTTGACTTTGGGGCTCTGACCCTCAACGATCTTTCGCCCGAAGCACAGTGGACAGCGGATGCGGCCAATGCCGTGTTCTTGGGTGGTGACGCAGCAGATATCGAGTGGCCGGAAAGCCCCGACCTCATCACCTCGACCTCGATGATCCAATGGCTGTATGACCCCGCCAGTTTTTTGTGCAGGGCGGCAACTGCGCTTGCGCCCGGCGGCTGGTTGGCCGTGTCAGGATTTGGCCCCCAGCAATATCGGGAATTGACGCAGATCGGATCAACGGCGAAGGCCCCCAGTCTTTGCAATGCTTGCGAACTGGCGTCTTTCGTTGAAGATGACCTGGAAGTCGTGAAGACAGGAAACTCCATACGGCAAGCGCGTTTCGCATCTGCGCGTGATGTCCTCGACCATTTGCGCAAGACGGGTGTGAATGGTCGGGCGCAAGCCCCTTGGACCCGATCCCGTCTGACGCAATTCATCGACGATTATACGCGCCTTTTCGAAAGCCCTCTTGGCCTGCCTTTGACCTATCATGCGATTTGGATCATTGCCCGAAAACCGGGGTGATCCTAGGACATCCGGGTCAGATGGCGCTGCATGATCGTGCGTGCACGCTCAGCATTGCGGTCTTTGATTGCTGCCAGGATGGCCGCATGGTCCGGGTTCTCGCCCTGCCGCCAGCGGACAGTTTGGCGCGTATTGAAATGCCATGAATACAAAAGTTGAAGGTTGTTGATCGCGGCAATCATGCGCGGCATTCTGCAGGCAGCTATGACCGCCATATGGAATGCGCGGTTTGCTTCTTCCCAGTCTGCAGAGGTTTCTGCAGCGTTGCACCTTGTGTGTGCCTTTTCGATCTCTGCAATTTGTGCGGGCGTCAGGTTAGGAACTGAGCGGTACAGAGCGACAGGTTCAAGTGCGCATCGCATAGTGTGCAGTTCGTCGATCGCGCTCTGATCCATGGGGGCCACGCACATGCCCCGGCGCGGCATGCTGATCGCCAATCCCTGCGAGGCAAGGTTGAGCAAAGCCTCCCGAACCGTGACCTGACTCACCCCGAACTCGCGCGCGATCAGATCCTGTCGCAGCTTTTCTCCGGGCTGAAACTCACCCCGAACAATCCTGGTCGACAGTTTTTCTGCCAAATCATCCGATTTTTTGATCTGCTGATGCGCCACCGGGCCTCCGTCGATTTCGCGCTTAATTCGGCGCATCGTCAGGCACTTATAATCATGTGTGGGGTTGAACAACAGGCCAACCACGACCCGTCGGCTCGAGGGTATCCCGGTTGGACACGGATGCCAAAAGGATAGGTGCCGATGTGGGCGAAGTAATAGCCCAATACGATTACGGCTCTAAACGCGCAGGGCCTCAGTGCGAACTTAAGTGATGAGCCGAAAAGAAAGGGGCTGGCTGAGGGGGTAAGAGCCAGCCCCATTCTGTGCCGGAGGGCGTAAGTGGTAGTTACGATCCGATGACTCCAAGGTGCCAGAAAAGCCGCGCGCCAGAAATTGGGGAAACCCCGTAGCACCGGAGGATTTCGCGAAACGCTTTGTTTCCATGATGTAAACAGTAAGTTTCAAAGCAAATAGTGGACACATTTTCGCCACAATGCGATGCTTGCGCAGTGGGCGGTACGTGTTGATTTTAGCATGTTCTGGTTTTCAAGCTGGATTTGAGGGGGTTACTTAGTGCGACGTGCCGCCCCACGAGCTAATCGAAAATGAGTATACGTGATGCGTTGATGGCTGATCTGTGGATTAGCAGCGTTGCCTATCTGGCAAGTCAATGATCTCACCCTGCGCAGCTTCTGCATCAGCCAGATCGTGTGTAACCAACAAGACGGGCAGACTAGCGGCCCGGGCGCGTTGAAAAACCAGATCGCGCATTTTCGCACGTAAGCTGACGTCGAGGCGTGAGAAGGGCTCATCCAGCAGCAGGGCATCCGGTTCCGCCAAAAGCATGCGCATCAGCGCGACGCGTGCGCGCTGCCCGCCTGATAGCGTTTCCGGATCACGCTCGGAAAACCCTTCAAGTCCGATCTCGGCTAAGGCGCTCTGTATTCTGCCGTGTCGATCGGGCGTACGTCGCGGCAATCCGAACCCGATATTCTGACCCACGGACAGGTGGGGAAATAAAAGGTGGTTCTGAAACAGGATGCCGACACGCCGTTTTTGCGGTGGCAGAGCATTGAGGGTACGTCCGTTGAGCGTGATACGTCCCTGCAATCTAAATGCAGGTGGAAGTGTGCCGGTAATTGCCGCCAGAACCGTTGATTTACCAACGCCTGAAGGTCCCATCAGGCTGAGCACCTCGCCCGGCGCGATTGAGGCAGACAGATGTGTTAGTGGTTTGCCATTGGCATGCGATATCGATAGCTGGTCAAGAACCAATCCCGTTTCAGCCATGGCGCAGACCAATCCTGTTGCGGAATACGAATCTGGGGATAATCAGGGCCAGAAAGAACGGCAGCCAGGCGGTTGCAGCCAAGGCGATGGTCCAGACGCCGATTGCGCGACGATCACCGCCGGAAAACAGGGCCAGAGCTTCGGTGGTAAGCGTGTTGACCCGCCCGCCCGAGGTCAGCAGGGTCGCCAGATATTGCCCGACCGATACCGCCATGCCCACAGCAAGCGCTGTCAAAATCGGTGCCAGCAGCATCGGCAAACGGATGCGCCACAGAATGCCGACCGCGCCCAGCCCCATGGCGGCGCCAATGGTGGCATAGCGGTTGTCCAATGCACGATATGGTCCGGCGAGGGCCAGGAACACATAGGGCAGGACGAACACCAGATGGGCAAGGATCACGGGTGCGACCCCTTGGGCCGCCCCGATCTGGATCATCAGGATTTGCAGGCCGGGCAGAAAAGTTATCTGAGGCAGGATCAGGGGCAGATACAGGATCACCAATCCCGTTTTGTTCATCTCACGCCCCCGGCGGGTTTCGGAGTTCAGGCAGCCGATCACTAGGCTCAGTGCGATTAACGCAGTAACGAGCGCCAGCCCGAAGGTGACCAGGGTGACCTCTGCCGCCGCCGGTCCATGTCGGGTCCACGACATCAGGCTGAACCCCTGCGGCAGCGCATCCGGGAACCGCCATCGTCCTGCGAATGACCAGATCAACTGACTGAGCAGACCTCCAAAGGCCGCCAGCGCGGCCAAACTGGCAACCGTCACGCCCACCGCGCGCAAAATGTAATCGCGCAGACCAGCGTGGCGCTCGCCACTTTCGACGGCCCGATTGATGAGCGTGGCAAAAAGTTTCTCTGCACCGCGCCAGATCAGGATTGCGATCACCACCATTCCCAGCTGCACCAATGCCGCGGCCGCCGCCGGTGCGCGCAACGCCAGATCGGGGTCGGTCATCCAGCGTAGAATGAATATCGACAGAGGTGGTGGACGGGACGGACCCAGCACCATGGCTACATCAACATTCGACATCGCATAAGCGAGAACCGCATACACCGGCAGGCGAATTTGGGCGTAGAGCGATGGCATTACCGCCAGAAACCACCCCCGTACCTTGCCGTAGCCCAACGCCTGTGTGACCTTCATTCGCTCAGCCGATCTGATCTGCGGCAATGCGGCAAGCGACATCAATAGCAAAAAGGGCAGTTCTTTGATCATCAGACCGGTAATCAACGACCAGCCGCCCGGATCTTGAATGATCAGCAGATCGGGTGGACGAGCCCAGCCGGTGATCTCGGGCGAAATCAGGCGGGCGATCCATCCGGATGGCGCGATCAGAAAGGCCAGACCAAGCGCGGCAGCTGCATGGGGAACTGACAGCAGCGGAGACAGAGCACTTTCCACGCGGTTAAAGACCCGCGTGCCATACCAACCCGCGATGAGCAAAAAGCACCCGAGCAATGCTCCGAAGGTCGACAGCACTCCGGTTTTGAACGACAGCCATATGGCTTGCAGTATACCCGGCTCGGCCCAAAGCAGAAGCCATGGGTCAAATGATAGGGTGCTCTCACCGCCGGGGCGTAACCCGCCGAAGGCCGGAACGATGGTTCCGACCAAACCGGCGGCGATGGGACCCAATAGCAATCCGATGGTCAGCGTGGGTGCCAGACCCCAACGGGTGACCGGTTTGAGATCAGTTGCCAACGCCGTATCGCTCGGCCCAGTCTGCTTCGATCCGGGTCATCCAGCTGGGATGGGGCTCCGGCAACGCCGGGCCCAGCTCGACCGGGGACAGGGTCGCAACGCCCAGTTCCAGCGCAGCGAAGGCGGCTTGGTCGTCTTTCGGCAAAGCATCCATATCCAGCACAGTGCCATAACCCAACACTTCGGGGTTTTGCGCGCGCAGCTGTGCCTCGGGACTGATCAGAAAGTTGGCGACTACCATGGCACCAGCCTTGGCAGACGCATTATAGGGAACGGCCACGAAGCTGGCATTGCCCAGCGTACCGCCATCCAGCACAAAGGTACGTGCGCTTTCTGGCAATTGCTGATTGGCGATGGCCGCCGTGGCCTCACCCGGAGAGAAGCTGATCGCCATATCCACTTCGCCATCGTTGATCAGCTGCAACTGACTGGGACCAGTCTGCGGATAGGCTCGGCCAGATCGCCAGAGGTCGGGCGTAACCCGCTCCAACCAGTTCCAGAGCGGGCCGGTTACTTCGGCATAGTTGTCACCGGCTGCCTGTTGCAGAACCGCCGGATCCTCGACCAACTCGATCAGCATCTGCTTCAGGAAGGTGGTGCCCAGAAAGTCCGGCGGCTGCGGAAAGGTGAAACGGCCGGGGTTTTCGGTCACCCAGTCGCGAATGGCTTCGGCCGATTTGGGTGGATCGGGCAGGACCTCGCTGTCATAAATGAATACGACCTGTGCCATGGCCCACGGGCTTTCGAATCCGTCGGTCGGGACCGTAAAATCGGTGGTTACGGTTTTGCCTTCGACATCCACGAAGCGCCAGTTGGGCAAAGCTTCCGCGAAGGGTCCGAACAACAGATCGGCCTCTTTCATGGCACTGAAGTTGGCCCCGTTGATCCAGATAAGATCAATCGCACCATCAGTATCCTTGCCACTGGATTTCTCGGCGATCACGCGGCTGACGGCATCAGCCGTGTCGGCAAGCTTTACGTGTTCCAACGTAACGCCATGCTCTTGCTTGACCCGAGTGCCGACCCATTCGATGAAGTCATTTGTCGTCGTTGATCCGCCCCAGGCGTTCCAATACACGGTCTGACCATCGGCTTCGTTCAGAACGTCGTCCCAGTTCGCCGGGTCGGGCTCGGCCCATGCCGCTCCTGCAAGGGCTGCGCATGCGGCGGCGATGAGATATTTCATGGGTTTTCCTTATCTTCCATGGGGGCAAAAACCTGTCGCGCAAGCAGAATGCGCGAGAGGGCCGTGATAAAGCAAACTGCGCCGAAACCCCACGCCATTGGTGTAAACCAGGCGGGCAGCAGGCAGATTGCAATGAAGAACGCAATTGTTTCGGTCCCCTCCAGCAGGCCTCCGGTGAAGTAGAGCGATTTTGCGCCGTGTTTTTGGGCTTTCAGTCCATGTTTCTCAGCCAAGATGGCATATCCCAGGAACGTCGCGCCGTTGAAATAGAAGCTCACCAACAGCCACGCTCCGGCCAACGCGTTTCCGGCTGGATCGGTCCATATGAAAGCCATCGGGATCAAGCCATAGAACATGAAATCGCAGGTGATATCGAGGTATCCCCCGAAGTCAGTCTTTCGCCGGGCGCGGGCAATTGCCCCATCCAGCCCGTCCGCAAGGCGCGACAAGAGGATCAGTGCTATCGCCATCCACAGGTGGTCGACAATGATCGCTACTGTGGCCAGAACTCCGAAGCCCAATCCAATCAAGGTGACCGTGTTGGCTGACACCCCACGCGCGGCAAGTCCCCGCCCAATTGCATTAAGAGGCGGGTCGATCAGTGGTCGGATATGGGCGTCAAGCATGCGTGGTCGTGGGTTTCTGGTCGTTGGCGTAAGCGGCCTGAATTTAATCTTGCAGAATCCAGACAAGCAACTCGGTTAACGACTAGCGAACGCGCGCGTGAAAGGAAAACGGGTAGGAGCCTGTTCACGACGTTGTGTGTTCCGCTACCCGCTACGCAAGTCCGGACCGTTCCCCGTCTGTATCTGACAACTATATCGCGATGGAGCAAAGTCCAGCGACGTACTGACAGCTAATTTTGATCAGGTTGGTAGAGCCGCCCCAAGCAACGTTGGGGCGCTCAGCTGTAAACGTAATCCGCTCGGCCATTCTAGCAAACCGATGAACGCCTGTTAGATAGCGCGGAAACCAGCCTCCAGTGCCGACAGGATTGTGTCTGCTTCCTGTTCAGACAAAACCAGCGGTGGCGACAGGATCAGGTTGGGGCCGGACACCCGGATCATGGCGCCTGAGTCATACGCGACTTCCTGCACCTTGCTGGCCGTTGCCGCGTCGATCGGTTTTTTGGTGCCCCGGTCGCTTACCATTTCAATGGCTGTCATCAGACCATGCCCGCCGCGTACGTCTCCGATTAAGTCATACTTCTGCTGCAGCGCTTTGCAGCTTTCATACAATTGGGTGCCGCGCGCGGCTGCGTTTTCTGTGACGTTCAGGCGCTTTGTTTCGGCAAGACAGGCCAGCGCAGCCGCGGCACCAACCGGGTGGCCGGAATAGGTGTATCCGTGGCCGATCTTGGCATTTGGATTGCCTTCGAATACGTCGACCAACTTGTCACCAAGCATGACCGCACCAAACGGGAAGAACCCGTTGGTGATCGCTTTCGCCGTGCACATGATGTCGGGCTGAATGCCCCAAAGGCGTGCGCCTGACCAGGCTCCGGTACGACCATAAGCGGTGATGACCTCATCGGTGATCAGCAGGATGCCGTGACGATCGCAGATCTCCCGCACCATCGGTGCGAAGGATTTGTGCGGAGGGATCACCCCGCCCGCGCCCAGAATAGGCTCCATGATCATCGCGGCGATGGTGCCCGCGCCCTGAAATGCGATCTCATCCTCCAGGGCTGCGGCGCAAAGCTGGGCCAGTTGCTCGGGGTCGCTTTCGTTGAACGGGTTGCGATATGTATAGGGCGCTGGAATATGGTAGCAGCCGGGCAGCAGCGGCTCGTAAGCGGTGCGGAAATTGGCATTGCCGTTTACACTCGCCCCGCCCATATGGGTGCCGTGATACCCTTTCTTCAGGCTTAGGAACTTGATGCGTCCCGGCTCGCCCCGCAGCTTGTGATACTGACGTGACAGGCGCAGAGCGGTTTCGACTGAATCTGATCCGCCAGACGTGAAAAACGCCCGTGTCATCCCGTCTGGTGCAAAGAATTCGGACAGTTCATAGGACAGCTCGATCGCGGCATCGTTCGAGGCCCCGCGGAAAGTCGAATAATAGGGCAGTTTCTGCAGCTGCGCCGCAATTGCGTCTTTCACCGGTTGGCAGGAGTAGCCCAGATTGACGTTCCACAGGCCGCCGACCGCGTCGACGACGGTGTGACCGTCTATGTCGGTAATCGAAACCCCCTCGGACCCGGTGATGATCTTGGGCGGCGTGTCGATACTGTCCTGCGGCGAGGTCATCGGATGCCACATCAGGCGGCCGTTGTGTTCCTTGAGAAAATTCGAGTCTTTCATCGGGTGGGTTCCAATTCCTGAAGGTCTCGTGAGGGGTCTCGGCCTGTCGACCAGGCCTGCTCGATTTGAGTTGGGACGGCGCCGCCCCAATTATGTGTGATAGTCCGGCTGGCGGTGATCAGGTGCGTTTGAATCTGATGTTCAAGCTCGGGTGTGAAACGTGTGGCGACGCTTGCAGCGGAAACGGCACCCGCAAATTGCCCTGCCTGATCGAAGAGCGGCGCGGCGAGGCTGTGGACATCCGCCTCAAGGCTGCCCTCGGATTTACCAAAGCCACAGGCGCGAGTTTTTTGAATGGCAGCGTGCAGCGTGTCGGGATCCGTCATGGTGGCAGAAGTGAATGCGGCCAAGTCGGCATTTGCCACCTCCAGCAAATCCTCGGGTCCGAAGGCCAGCGCGCACAGGCCTGAGGCTGTCGCATGCAATGGAAAGGTTTGGATGTCGATGATGACGCGAATGCTGTGGCGGGGCGATTCGTGCGCCATGAGCTTATAGAGCGTTTTGCCCGACAGGACTGAGACATGTGAGGTCTCTCCGGTCGCATCCGCAAGCGCACGCAGCGGGGCCTCGACCCCGGCCTTGCGAGGTACGGTCAACTCTCTGGTCTGCGCCAGTTGCAGCAAAGCAGGTCCTAGACGGTATTGTTTGGTGCCGGGATTTTGCTCAATAAATCCAACCTCTTCCAGAGCCTGAAGATATCGATAGGTCGTAGCCTTGTCGCGCCCTGCCAATCTGCAGAGTTGCGACAGCCCGATCTCAGGCCGGTCTGGAGAGAAGTGTTCCAGCAATTGCAGGGTTTTTGAGGCAGAGGACATTTGGGCCTGTTTTTGGTTGCTTCCAAAAAAGTTTGACAGATTGCGATTAACATGGCAACCTTTTTTGAAACAACGGTTCAAAATATGAACCACTATAACCGCACCAGGGAGACGTTCATGTCAAAGATTGCAAAAACACTGTCCGCGACGGCGCTGGCCATGGCCGCCGTCACAGGGGCTGCGCTGGCCGAATATCCGGAAAAGCCCGTCGAGTTTGTGGTTCCGTGGCCTCCGGGCGATCTTGAAGATGTCCTGACGCGCATGATCGCCGAGGACTTTCAGGCCGAATACGGTGTGCCTGCGGCGGTTGTGAACAAGCCGGGCGGTGGTGGCGGTCCATTCCCCGGAGCGATCGAAGTCGCGAATGCGCCTGCCGATGGCTACACGGTTGGATCATTCCTGATTGCGATCCCGGTCGTCGGTCCGCAGATCGGCATTCCCGAACTGAACCCCGATCCGTTCGTGCCGCTGGGCAACTTTCTGACCTATCCCTTCGTAATCGCCACATCGGGTGATGCGCCCTATGACGATATGGCGGGTCTGGCGGAATATGCTGGCGGCAACGACGTGGTGCTTGGCCATTTCGGCGCGCCGCTGGTGCCAACGCAGGTAACACTGGGGCTGGCGAAAGAGATGGGCTTTTCTTACGCCTCCGACGCCGCCTTTGATGCGCTGGATTGCAACACACTGGCCTCGGGCGATGTGGATGTGATCAACACCACGCTGCAACTGATCCTTCCCTGCCTCGACAGTGTTAAAGTGCTGGCTTCGATCGGGTCAGAGCGTATTCCGCTGACACCGGACACTCCGACCGTAGCCGAACTGGCCCCTGATCTGGCTGTATCGCTGTGGAATGGTTTGTTTGTCCACAAGGACACGCCACAGGAGGCACGCGACAAGATCATCGCCGTGGCTGAAAAGACCATGCAGTCTGAACGCGCCCAAAAGCTGGCCGCCGAAACCGGAGCCGCCGTTTACTGGCAGCCAGCCGATGATGTGGTGGGCCAGATCCAGTCCGACATCGAGACCATGGCGCGCATCGAAGGTATGCTGAGCGGTAACTGATCGCACAGCCAGTAGGCCGGGTTGAACGCCCGGCCTGAAGCTTCCCAAACGGACGAGGGCGAGGATGTCCCGGGTCAGAACTCTTCAAGCATTGTTCAAGCGTTATCGCCGTCCCGGTGATATCGTATTTGCATGGCTCGCGCTGGCCGTTTCGGTGTTTCTGCTGACGCAGCTGTGGGATCAAACCGCATGGCGCGGCGGGCAGAAACTGGCTGCGCAACCTCGGTTCTGGCCCGCAGTTTCTCTGATCGGGATGGTCGGTTTCGCGGCTCTGCACCTTCTGGGTTCAGCCTTATCGGAACGGATTGGCGACCGTTGGCGCGAGGTATGGCTATGGTTCTGCGCCTTGGAATATGCGGGATGGTTCGTGGTCTATGCGATGGCCGTACCGATTTTGGGATACCTGCCGACAACCATAGTCTTCTCGATCCTGTTGGTGCTGCGCGTCGGATATCGTAGCACGGCTGCGATTGGAGCCGCCGTTGCCAGCGCGGTTGTCATCGTCGTTTTGTTCAAATCCTTCCTGCAGGTGAAAATCCCCGCGGGCAGGATTTATGAGGCCCTGCCGGATGGGCTGCGTCAGATCATGCTGACCTATTTCTAATCGGAGCCGCGAATGGAAAACCTGCTTGCCGGGGCCGAAATGCTGGCCCGATGGGATGTGATCCTGGCCCTGTTCGTCGGCTCGATCGGCGGCGTGATCATCGGTGCTATCCCCGGTGTTGGCCCTGCGGTGGCCATTGCGATCCTGCTGCCCGCGACCTTCTCGCTGGACCCGATTGTGGGCCTGACGATGCTGTTGGGGATCTATGGCTCATCCATGTATGGGGGTGCGATCCCGGCAGTTCTGATCAACACGCCGGGGACGGCCGTCAACGCGCTGACCTCCTACGACGGTTATCCGATGACGCGGGATGGGCAGGCGCATCGTGCCGTTTCGCTGGCCTACAGCGCATCGTTCTGGGGTGGGATTTTCGGCATCCTGTGCCTCATCCTGCTGTCGCCTGTACTCGCCCTTGTCGCGCCGATGTTTGGCAGCCGCGAGATCTTTCTGGCTGCGCTGTTGGGTATTATTCTGGTTATCCTGGCCCATCGTGGCCAGATATTTGCCGCCGGAATGCTCGCGATGTTCGGGATATTTCTGCAGACCGTTGGGCTGGATTCAGTCACCTATACTCAGCGCTACACGTTCGGGTTCAGCTTCCTCAGTTCGGGCGTCAATCTGATCGTTGTAGTTCTGGGGCTGTTCGCCCTCAGCCAGGCGTTCTTCCTGCTGACCGCCCCGGACAATAGCCCAGACGCCAAACCGATCACCGGTCGCATGACCGCCGGGATCAAAGAGTTGTTGGGTCACAAGCGTGTCGCTACGGTCGCCTCAGGCTTTGGCGTCGTTCTGGGGATGATCCCCGGCACCGGAGAGTTCACCGCCCAATTCATGAGCTACACCTACGCGCAGAAAACCTCAAAAGACCCGGATGCGTTCGGCAAAGGCTCACCCGAAGGTCTGATCGCCTCGGAGGCGGCTAATAACGCCGTTCCGGCAGCGGCGATGATCCCCTTGTTGGCGCTGGGTATTCCGGGCGAGGCGCTGACGGCGATGATGCTGTCGGTCTTCTATGTCCATAACGTGATCCCCGGACCGCAGCTGTTCCAGAACAACATCGGTCTGGTTTATGGGCTCTACCTCGCGCTGATCCTGCTCAACGTGATCGTCATGGTGTTTTTGCTGTTTTCGACCAATCTGTTGACCAAGATTATCCGCGTACCAACCCGGTTTCTGGGTGTGATGATCCTGCTTTTGTCCTTCGTCGGCGTATATTCACTGCGCAATTCGCTGAGCGATTGCATGATCGCTGCCGGATTTGGAGTGTTGGGTCTGGTGCTCAAGCGGCTCAACCTGCCGATTGTTCCGATCATTCTGGGTATGGTTCTGGGTGGCATTATGGAGGTCAAGTTGCGTTCGGCTCTGCCGCGCCTTAAGACGCCTCTGGATATGATCGACCGGCCGATTTCTTTCATTCTGTTTGTCATCATCGTGCTTGTTCTGGCGATCCATGTGCGGACCCTGGTCAAGGAATACCGCGCGCATTTGCCGGATGAGGACCATGATCTGCATGACAGCCAACAACGGTAGAAAATGATGGACCAATCCTCGATCGACGCCCTGCGCACACAACCGGTTCCGGCGTTCACTCACCTGATCAATGGCGAGCATGTCGCAGCTTCGGACGGCGCGGTGATGGACGTGATCTCACCGCTCAACGGGCAGGTTCTGACCACTGTCGCGAAGGGTACCCGGCAGGATATGGAGACCGCCATCGCTGCGGCACGAGCATCGTTTGAGGATGGGCGATGGGCCGGTCAGCCCCCAGCAGCACGCAAGAAGGTACTGCTGAAATGGGCAGATCTGATCGAGGCGAACGCGCTGGAGCTTGCTGTGCTGGGGGTGCGTGACAACGGCACAGAGATTGGTATGGCCCTGAAAGCCGAGCCGGGCTCGGCTGCCGGTACGATACGGTATTATGCGGAAGCGCTCGACAAGATTTACGGCGAGGTGGCCCCAACACCGGGCGATATTCTGGGTCTGATCCACAAGGAACCGGTGGGCGTTGTTGGTGCGATCACTCCGTGGAACTTCCCGCTGATGATTGGCGCGTGGAAGCTGGGCCCTGCTTTGGCCATGGGCAATTCAGTTGTTCTGAAACCGGCCGAGACGGCCTCATTGTCGTTGATGCGTATGGTGGAGCTGGCGCAAGAGGCCGGTTTGCCGCCGGGTGTGTTGAATGCTGTGACCGGCGAAGGTGCGGTGGTGGGTGAAGCGATGGGTCTGTCGATGGATGTCGACGCGCTTGTCTTCACCGGTTCGGGCGCGACGGGGCGACGACTGATGGAATATGCCGCGCGGTCGAACATGAAACGGATCTATCTGGAGCTCGGCGGCAAATCTCCCAACATCGTTTTTGCGGATTCGCCCGATCTGGATCAGGCCGCCAAGGTCGCGGCGGCAGGTATCTTCCGCAATGCCGGTCAGGTTTGTGTGGCGGGATCCCGTCTGTTGGTTGAGGCCAGCATCCATGATGAATTCGTGGCTGCAGTTTCCAAAGCGGCGCAAGCGATGCGCGTCGGGGACCCGTTGTCGTTAGAGACAGCCATTGGGGCGGTGAATTCTGAAACTCAACTGGCGCAGAATCTTGGCTTCGTCGAAACCGCGCGCGCAGAAGGTGGTGAGGTGATCACCGGCGGCGATCGCATTTTGCAGGAGACAGGCGGCTATTTTATGGCTCCCACCGTTGTTGCCGGGGTGAGGCCTGAGGCGACGCTGGCCCAAAAAGAAGTCTTTGGCCCGGTGTTGGGTGTGACATCCTTTAAGTCAGAAGAAGACGCGGTGCGGATCGCGAATTCAACGGTCTACGGGCTTGCGGGTGCGGTCTGGACCTCAAACCTGTCGCGTGCCCACAAGATGGTGCGTTCCGTGCGTACCGGTGTGATGCATGTGAATACCTATGGGGGCGCGGACGGGACCGTGCCGCTGGGTGGCATCGGACAGTCGGGCAATGGGCACGACAAGTCCCTGCACGCCATCGAGAAATACATCAACCTCAAAACAGCGTGGATCAAGCTGTAATCCATTGCGGAAGGAGAACGCCATGGCGGACAAAACCATTCTCGTAGTCGGCACGTTCGACACCAAGGATGATGAGTTGGGTTTTCTGTCCGGTGTGATCCGCGATCAGGGTGGTCGCGTGCTGACGATGGATGTCTCGGTTCTGGGCGATCCTTCTGAGGCGACGGATTACTCCAAGCACGATGTGGCCGAAGAAGGTGGCAGTTCGATCGACGCCGCCATCGCCTCGGGCGATGAAAACCATGCGATGCAAATCATGTCGAACGGCGCGGCATTACTGACCGCGCGTTTGTACCAAGAAGACAAATTTGACGGCGTGATCGTGCTGGGTGGTACGATGGGAACCGATTTGGCGCTGGATGTGTGCGCCGCAGTGCCTTTGGGAGTGCCGAAATACATCGTGTCCACGGTGTCGTTCTCGCCGTTGATCCCGGCAGATCGGCTGGCCGCAGATACGCAGATGATCCTGTGGGCCGGAGGGCTTTATGGGCTGAACTCGGTCTGCAAGGCGTCGCTCAGCCAGGCGGCTGGTGCGGTTCTGGGCGCTGCGCGAGCCGTGGTGCCGCCGGATCGGCAGAAACCGCTGATAGGGATGACCTCGCTCGGGAAATCCGCGCTGAAATACATGGTGCCGCTGAAACCTGCGCTTGAGGCGCGGGGCTATGAAGTGGCCGTTTTCCACGCAACCGGGATGGGCGGTCGCGCGTTTGAAAGCCTCGCAGAACAGGGAGCGTTCGCGTGCGTTTTCGACTTTTGCACGCAGGAGCTGGGCAATCACATCAACGGATCGAATATCTCGGCGGGTGAGGGGCGATTAACCCATGCGGGGCTGAACGGCATACCGCAAATTGTGGCGCCTGGCTGCTATGACCTGGTTGATATCGTGGGCTGGCAACCGATGCCCGAGAAATGGGCGGATCACCCGCATCATGCTCATAACCGGTTGCTGACTTCTGTCGTGTTGGACACGGAAGAACGTCGAGAAGTCGCACGGGCGCATGCACGGCAATTGGCCACTGCAACCGGCCCGGTCGCGCTGCTGCTGCCAATGTTGGGACTGGGTGAATGGGACCGGGAAGGGGCAGATCTGCATGACAAGGCAGGTCTCGACAGCTTCTTGTCGGAGCTTGCAGCCGCAGCCCCGTCCAATGTCGATTTGTATAAGATCGAAGCGCATATAAACGACGTGAGTTTTGCCGAGGAAGCCTTGCGCATATTCGACAACTGGTGCGCGCAAGGGGTGGTGGCCACCCCTTAGGCGAAACGGATATCAACGCCGCCGAAGGGACCGAAATCAGCGTGAATTTCGGTGCCGGATGGGCATTCGACTGGCCGAATGAAGCTGCCAGACAGAATGACCTGACCGGGTTCGATACTCTGCCCATATTGCGCCATGCGCTGCGCCAGCCAGACGACGCTTTCGACCGGATCGTTTAGCACACCTGCGCCAAGACCCGTCTCTTCGATCTCACCGTTGCGGAAGGTCAGCGCTCCGACCCAGCGGAGGTCAAACGCATCAACTGCGTGCCGTTCAGCACCCAAAACGATGCCTGCATTGGCTGCATTGTCGCTGATCGTGTCAAATACGGTGCGCGCTTTCCCGGTTTCCGGGTCCACGCGCTGAATACGGGTGTCGAGGATTTCAAGCGATGGGGCCACATAATCCGTTGCCGCCAAAACTTGTTCTCGGGTGACATCTGCTCCACCAATGGCATCCCTCATCAAAAAAGCGATCTCAGCTTCGATACGGGGCTGGATGAACCGCCCCTTTGGGATGGTCGCGCCATTCTCAAACAACATGTCATCGAACAGGATGCCGCTGTCAGGAATGTCGATATTCAGCGCATATTGCATCGCTTTCGAGGTCAGCCCGATCTTCCAGCCGATCACCGTGCGACCCTCGGCCAGCTTGGCACGATAGATCGCGTTCTGCACCGCATAGGCATCATCCATCGCCATCTCAGGGTGACGCAGGCTAAGCAATCCGATCTGCTGGCCGTTGCGCTCTGCTGCGAGCAGATCAGCGGCGGCTTCGGCGTGGTCCTGAGGGGTCATACTGTCTCGTCCTCGATGCCGTTGCGCAGCAGGCCGATGCCTTCAACCTCGACCTCGACCACATCTCCGGGCTTCAGGAAGCGCGGGGGGTCGAACCGCGCACCAGCACCCGAAGGGGTACCGGTGACGATGATGTCGCCCGGCTGCAGGGTCATGAAAGTCGAGATGTATTCGATCTCGCGTCGGATGGGGAACATCATGCGCGGCAGGCAATCATCCTGACGTACCTCTCCGTTCACACGGGTGATGATGCGCGCGTCGTCCAACTGGGCGGGATCGGTGAAAGGCACCAGCCATGGGCCCATCGCGCCGGACCGGTCCCAGTTCTTGCCTTGGGTGACATTGAACTTGGCATGCCGTACCCAATCCCGGATGGTGCCCTCGTTGCACAGGGTCAGAGCGGCGATGTGATCATAAGCCTGAGCCTGAGGAATGCGGCGGCCACCTTTGCCAATGACGATCGCCACTTCGCCTTCATAGTCCAGTTGGTGGCTTTCCGGCGGGCGGATCAGCGGGCGATCATGGCCGGTGAAGCCACTGGCAAAGCGCGGGAACAGAGACATGTTCTGTGGCTGGGCACTACCATCTTTGTACTCTGCATTCCGATCCGGGAAATTGACGCCAACACACAGGATGCGTCGAGCGTCAGGCAGAACCATGTCATAGGTGAAATCTGTGTGCGTGACCGCAGAGCTTTCGGCAGCGCGCCCGAGATCGCCTAGCCCCCCGGCGCAGACCGCATCGAACAGGGTCGGCCACTCAGGGAAAGCTGCGTTCAGAGCGATGGCTCCGGCATCCGTGATGGCGCCATAGAACTGCTCGTCCTGCGCAGAGAAGCTGGCAAATCGCATTGGTGTCTCCATTTCAGGGCGCAATGATTGGGGTGGCGTTCAGGTCGGGGTCCTGAACCGATGTGCCGACAAACTCGGTTCCATGCTCGAACCAGCTGCGCGGGGCAGGGGCACCCCAAAGTGTTTGCCGCTGTGGGTCTTTGAGGTCCCATTTCAGCGGTTCGTGATCCGGGTCGACGGTTTGGTAATCCGAGCTGTAAATCTCGATCCGATGGCCGTCGGGGTCGAGGATATAGAGGAAAAAGGCGTTAGAGATCCCGTGCCGGCCAGGACCACGTTCGATGCTGTCCACATAGCCGGTGGTCGACATCACATCGAGCAGATCGATGATATGCAGCGGGTTTGCGACCCAGAATGCGACGTGATGCATCCGTGGACCCTTGCCGTTTGTGAAGGCCATGTCATGCACGCCGCCCTTGCGGTGCAACCACGCCGCCCACAGGCGCTTGCTGTCCTCATCTTCGGTATATTCGGTGACGCGAAAGCCCATTTCGCTGTAGAACGCCACACTGTCATCTACATTCGGGCTGAAACAGTTGAAATGATCGATCCGCAGAGGCCGGACGCCATGATAGCGGGCATATTCCTGATGGATCGGAGGCAGGCGGTCCATCTTGTGATAGAACTCCAGCGGAATGCCGATATGATCCGAGGTGAGTAGGGTTCGGCCCTGATGCGGACGTTCGATCCATTGAGTCGGACGACCTTTGGCCTGAAACCATGCTTCGGCTCGGTCCAGATCCGCCTCATCAAAGACCTTGAAACCCATAACCTCGACCGTGCCGGGTTGGTTGGATTTCTGCAAAATAACCGAATGGTGCCCTCGCTCTTCGAGCGCGCGCAGGTAGATGTGGCTGTCGGCCTCTTCGCTGACTTGCAGGCCGAACATATCGACATAAAAGGCCCGAGAGGCCACCAGATCGCTGACATTCAGGCAAACATGGCTCAGGCGGATGGTGTTGAAATCGGGATAGAGATTAGGGGCAGGAACGGGCATCGCGGCCTCCTATTGAACGGGGAAAATGACGTTGGTCTGGCCTGTGCCCGAAGACGGGAAATACTCGGTCACCACCTCGCATTTGCCGGTGTATTGATCCCAGCCCAACGCGCCGTAGAGCATCGCTGTGTCGTGCATCGACCCCTCGCCGCAGCAGAAATTGGCATAATCGCCCAACATCTTCAGGAAGGTTGCGTGATCGCCGCTCTTCCACATCTCAAGGACATGCAGGTCAACTTGACGGTTGAACTCGGAACTGATGGTGAAGGTGCCGTTGTTGGCAGCGTAGTCCTTATTGGCCCAGATTTTATGGCTGAGTGATCCGCTGGCAACCAGAAGAACCTTTTCGTCTGACGCCTCAACTGCTTCCCGAATGGCCTCTCCGATCACGCGGCTTTCGTCATGATCGTGGACAGTGGCCCATGCTGCGACCGAGACTACCTTCATTTCATGTTCGCGGCTCATGAAACGCATCGGGACCAGCGTGCCGTATTCCAGTTCCAGACTGTCGAGGTGATGCGCCAGGGTATATACGCCTTTGTCCGATGCGATCTTTGCAATCGCATCACCCATCTCGGGGTTGCCTTTGTATGCATAAGGCAGGTTCTGGATGAATTGCGGGAATTCGTTCGAGGTGAACAGCCCCTCGAAACGTGCATTTGCATTGATATGGAACCCGGCATTGATCACCCAATGTGTGTCGCAGATGATCACGGTGGTGGCGCCCAAAGCCTTGGCGCGGCGCGCGATTTCCCGGTGACCATCGATGGCGGCCTGACGTTTGCCTTTGATCGGGCCTTCCTGTTCCGACATCAACAAGGTCGGGACGTGAGTCATCTTCGCGGCAAGAACGATCTCTCCCATCAGCTTGCCCCCAACCGGGTGATCTTGTGCTGACCGGTGGCGAAGCCGATGTGTTTCTGCTCCATATAGAACTCGAACGACCAGTCGCCGCCATCGCGCCCGATGCCGCTGGCTTTGACGCCACCAAACGGGGTCGGCAGGTGCCGCACGTTTTCAGAGTTAACCCAAATCATCCCTGCTTCGAGCCTGTCAGTAAACCGCAGTGCGCGTGTCAGGTCGTTGGTCCAGACATAGCCGGTCAGACCATAGGGCGTGTCATTGGCGATGTTCAGCGCCTCCTCTTCGGTCGAGAAGGGGATCGAGGTCAGGACAGGGCCAAAGATCTCTTCCCGCGCGATGCGCATCTGGTTGGTTGCATCGGTGAAAAGGGTAGGTCGCACGAAATAGCCTGCGTCTCCGACCACCTCACCGCCGGCGGCCACGGTCGCGCCGTCCTGTCTGGCGATATCGAAATATGAGGTGACTTTGTTGAAGTGCTCTTCGGTCACCAGCGGACCGATCTCGGTCGCGGGGTCCAGTGGGTGTCCAACGCGAATGTTATTTACACGTTCGACCAGCTTGGCCTCAAAGTCTGCGCGGATTGTGTCCTGAACCAGAAGACGCGACGAGGATGTGCAGCGCTCGCCATTGATCGAGTAGATCATAAAGATCACCGCATCCAATGCGCGTTCCAGATCGGCGTCTTCAAAGACGATCACGGGGTTCTTGCCGCCAAGCTCCAGATGGTTGCGTTTGAGCGTATCTGCCCCTTGCTTGGTGATCATGCTACCGGTCCGGCTTTCGCCGACAAAGGCGATGGCACGGATCTTGGGATGTTCACACAGCGCCTTGCCCGCGTCCTCGCCGAATCCGTTGACGGTGTTCAGAACACCTTTGGGCAACCCGGCTTCTTCGGCTATTTCAACCAGCAGACGGGCGGTTAGCGGGCTCGCCTCGGCAGGTTTGTGGACAACCGTACAGCCCGCGGCCAGTGCCGGAGCGATCTTCCAGGTCGACAACATAAATGGTGTGTTCCAGGGTGTGATGACACCTACTGGACCAATTGGAACGCGGGTCGTGACATTCATCAGCGTCGGGGATTTTAGGTGCTGCCCGTCACGCGCCTGAACGACCTGATCCGCGAAGTACCGAAAGTTCTCAGCCCCGCGCAGAGCGGCCTTGGACATGAACTTATATGCTTGCCCGGTATCCCAGCACTCGCACAGTGCAATTTCTTCGGCGCGCGCCTCGATGGCGTCGGCGATATTCAGCAGAATACGCCGCCGCTGGGGTGCGGGCATGTCGCGCCATTCCGGGAAGGCGTCTGCGGCTGCGCAGGCTGCGGCGTCGATATCCTGCGCATTGCCGCGCGCGACATCACAGATCACCGATTTATCTACGGGTGAGGTCGTCTGGAAGACGCCGCCCGATCCGTCCCGATCCTCACCCGCGACGCGGTTCTTGACGCCATCTGCTTGGAACCGGGCCAAAAACTCGTTCAGCTTCTCAATATTCTGGCTCAGTGCTTTCATTCTGCACTCCTCAGGTGATCTCGGGTTGTGCCTGTTTTAGGCGACAATTCGGGGTCGATATCGCGCATCTCAAGCGACACGGCGATCGAGTGGCCTTTCATGGCCGGGGCCAAAAATTCCGTCACGGCGTCAAACAGAGCCTTGGTCGCCGCTCGCTTTACGTCATCTGCACGACCCGCGCGCAGGCGGACCGAGATGTCGATGAACCCGTGCTGCGGATCGCCATCGGCAATGGCATAGTGATCGACCCGAATGGCCCGCACGCGGATACCGGCCATCGGGAAGGTCTCAATTCCGGTAGCGGTGGCGCGAATACATTCACACAGACCGGTCATATCGACGATCTTTTCAAGATTTCCCGAATAATCGATCTGAAAGTGCGGCACATGTTTTCCTTGTCATGTTAATAATTCACACGATAAATAAATGACATCCCTCGAGTCAAGCTCTTTTATTAACATGATAACAATGTTAAGCAGGGCCATGCGCAAAAAAGCTTACTCCAAGGCACATGAGTTGCCACCCACTACGCGGTCTCTGCCGATTTCCCTGATCCGAGCGCGGGAATCTGTAATGGCCCCGATCCGCGCCATGTTGCAAGATTCCGGGCTGACCGAGCAGCAATGGCGCATCCTCCGCGTGCTGGATGAATGGGGGCCAGTTGATGCCACCGCACTGGCCGGGCGCGCGGGACTGTTAGCGCCAAGTGTTACGCGCATTCTGCAGTCCATGTCCGAGAAAGAGTATATCCTGCGTCAATCCGATCCGGATGATCGAAGACGGCAGATCATCTCACTTCTGCCCAAGGGGCAGGCCATCATTGACGACAATATCGAAGAAGGTGCCCGTATCGCCGCCCAGTTCCGGGAAACCCTTGGAGACGAAGCTTACGAACAGCTGCTGGACCTGCTAGAAAGACTGATCCAGGCTTAGAGTTTCTGACATACGATCACAGCTATTCATGCGTCGGACGCCATTTGTCCAAAGCTTCGAGGAATTTCTCATGCTCGCCGTCCAGCATGCCGATATTGCTCGCCGGATATGGAAAGTGACCCGCAGTGACTTCGTTGTGAAATTCGGACAATGCAGCAACGCGCTCTTGATGAATTTGTTTATGCAACCGCCCGACATTGCCAAACGCATGCGCATGTTTTGGAGGGGTCTCCTCTTCGCTGGATTCGCCACAGATATCTGCGACAAATGAGAATACCGCATCTCCGGCGTTCCCCGAGCCCAGAGAGAACGTTACAACCGTTGTCTTGGTGTTTACGGCTGCCAGGACTTCTTCTGCAATGCACTCGGCCTCGACAGCAAATACGCCTACGTCCTCCATGCGTTTCAGCGTTTGGAAGATTTTCATGGCTTCGTCGGCATTTCGACCCCAGCCACGCAACCCGCCGCAGTGATGGCTGAATGTCGGGATCAGACCGATATGGCTTTGCACAGGAATGCCATCGGTGGCCATGCGCTCCATGACGTCGAAAGACCGTAGAGTATAATACATGTCGGCACCATTGCGCATGGTCTCGTAGGCATGCGCAATGATTTCGTCATCTGAGCCAAACTGCGCCCATGATGAACCCGCGCCAGTAAAATGAGTTGGCGCGATACGGCGCACGTCTTCCATCTGGTCCGCGCCGACGACGAACAAGTCAATGCCCGCGTCGACACAGGCTTGCAGTTCGTCGTTGTTGGCCGGGTTCGCCATCGACAACGTGCGACCCGACCCTTTGAGCGCTTTCAGATCGGCGACTGTGAAGTTTCGTTCAGCCGGATTGCGACTGAAATCGTAGATACGTTTCATGCTGTGTATCTCTTATTTCCCGCCAAGCTGTTCGGGCAGGTTGGTGATCTCTCCCTCGCGGATCACGGCAGGGTCATAGGCCGTGCGGCCGAACACTTCACGCACCATGGGTTCGAAAAACTCCAGCGACTCCATGGGGTAATCGGGATCGAAGCTTGATTGATCCCAATGCTCGCAGAAGGCGGCGCAGGTGTTGAACAACGGGTGATCGCGATACCGATCACGGGCGTTACGATCCCAGCCATAATGGTGCCCGTAATAAAGCGTCTGGAAGATGCCGTGATGTTCGATAGTCCAAGAGACCTCCCACCGAACGAAGGGGCGGATTACCTCGGCAGACATGCGGTCATGGTTTTGCGGGGCCAGACCGTCGCCGATATCATGCAGCAGTGCGCCCACGACCCAATCGATATCAACGCCATCGCGAAGGGCACGGGTTCCTGACTGCAACCCGTGCTGCAGACGTGTGATCGGATAGCCTTCCAGAGTGACCTCACCTGCACGGCGCAGTTCTTCCAGCACGCGGTCGGCGGTCAGCGCGAGGAAGGGTTTCTCGAGGCGCTCAAGAAGTTCGTAATCCTCCTTGGTGCCGTCTTTCATCGCTGTGAAGCTGACCGTTTCGTTCATTTGCTGTCTCCAGTTGCATAGAATCCGACTGCCTGATCCGCGCCCGCGGCGAGAGTCGCTGCCTGACCCTCGAGTATCTTTTGATAAAGTGCCAGATCGGCAGGATGAAACAAGCCGCGTGGGCCTGCAATACACCCCCAGCCGCCAGCCGGGGTTTCGCCGCGCACCGGCATCGCCCAATCCCGCCCCGGCGCATGATCTCGCACAGCAGGCGTGACATAGCGGATCGCCAGACCGATGCGGCGATCATCGCTGCCATTGGCGCCCGAGGCGTGAAAGCAGCGTCCGTGATGCAGGGACATCTCGCCGGGTTTCAGTGATCCGTGTTGGGCCATGCTTTCGTCGATCCCCGCAATGGATTGCCCGCGCGACAGCAGATTGTCCTCGGCAAAAGTGTCCTCATGGTCAGCGATCCCGCCTTTGTGGCTGCCGGGAATGAAGCGCATACAGCCCGCCTTTACTGAAACGTCGGACAATGCGACCCAAGCGGTCACCTCATCATCGGTTTCGCCCATTCCCCAATATGTGATGTCCTGATGCCATGAAACGGTATGAGGGCTGTGTGGTTCTTTGATGAACAGTTCCACAGACCAAGCCAGCAGGTCAGGGCCCAGAATTCCTTCAACAATGTCCAGGATGGCAGGTGTTCTGGCAAGTTCGGCCATCAGAGGGATCACGACATGGCCATTGACGCGGAAAAACTGGTTTAAGTCATATCCGGCTGCACCCACGGCATGTTCTGCCTCAAGCGTTTCGATTTTTTGACGCAGCGCTGAGACTTCATCTTCGGAAAACACGGGTAATCCCGCGACGTAGCCGTTTGCGCGGTAGCTTTCGACATAGTCTGGCATCGAATCTCGCATCGTTTCCTCCCTTGATGCTGGATTGAGCCTAATGGGTGCGTGCCATCTGAGAAGACGTTTCTCTTGCCCCAGAGGTTAAGCTGAACTTATTCTTTGTCATGAGCAAACGGATCCCATCCCTCAATTGGCTGCGTGTTTTCGAGGCCGCTGCGCGCACCGGTAGTTTTGCCCGCGCGGCGGAACGTCTGGCCATGTCGCCACCTGCTGTCAGTCAGCAAATACGGGCGCTGGAGAAGCATCTTGGGCGACCGCTATTTGAACGCAAAGCTGCGGGTGTGGCGCTTACTGAAGCCGGGCGGAGCTTGCTGGTTGTTGTGGGGGAGTCGCTGGGTCGGATGGAGGCCGCTGCCGCCGTCCTGTCCTCGCCTCGATCCAAGCCACTGGTTGTCGGGGTGTCGCTGCTGTTGTCGGCTGGATGGCTTGCACCGCGGCTGCCGGGATTTCTTGAAGCCCATCCGGGAGTGTCGTTAGAGCTGTATTCTCTGTCGGGCCGCCCTGAAACACCGCCCCGGACCGCAGAAGTCTGGATCGCGTTTGGGCAACCGCCTCCGGGGACTGAGGCTCAGCGGCTTTTTGGGGAAACGTTGATACCGGTTGCGCACCCCGACTTGGCGGCACGTATCCACAACGCGGATGACATCTTGGATCACATGCTGATCGAGGTCGCAGATCATCGCAAAAACTGGGTGCAGGTTCTCGGGGCAGATGTGCTGCCGGAACGGGCGAGGGTAAACTATGTCGACACGACCCTGAATGCCTTGGCTCTGGCCGGGGCAGGGTGTGGAATTGCACTGGCGCGACCTCCGGCCAGCGATGATTTGATTGGGAAGTTTGGGCTGAAACGATGTTTGCCGGGCCATGAAGTTGCAGGGGTCGAGGAGTATCATGTTTTGACGAATGCAGGTGCTCAATTGAGTCCTGATGCCGAGGCTTTCCGGAACTGGGTCGTAAACGAAGCGCGCTCGGAAACGATCTGAAGCTAAATCGCCTGTGATAGGATTGCCGGTTTGTTCCATTGGCTGGCATTGTCGCGATTGACCACGGGCTATGTCGTGACGGTTTCCCGACGGGTCAATCAACGGGCTGCAACTTGCGGATTTGATGGAAAAGGCAAACTGGTGTAGGCTGTTAAAATTCAGAAATGCCATTTGTTCGGCATATTTAGGCGTGTCGTAACCGGATTAGTTTTGTGAACCAGGTTGATTGTTGAAAATGTCCGATAACTCCGTGCCCCCCGATCTTGTTCAGGACGTTATCGATCAGAACCGGGAAGCGGTACCTCGCTGGAATGGGCGACGATTGCGAGCGCAGCATGGGCGCAGTCATGGTTGCGTCGCCGCCAGCTTTCGCATCAGGGACGACCTGCCGGCCCATCTTTGCCATGGGCTTTTTGCACAACCGGGTACTTATGAAGCTGCCATTCGTTTTTCTAACGGGGCGCATCTGGATGATCGCAAGCCTGATGCCCATGGAATGGCGATCAAGCTGTTCGACGTGCCCGAACCCAAGCTGATTGACGCCAAAGCGCTGGAACATCTGGGAATTGCGCAGATCAGCGACGATTTTGATTTCGTACTGACCGACAAGGACACCTTTCCCAGCTATGAGCCGATAGATTATGAGCGGCTGAACCGCCTTGTTGCGACGGGTCAGGCTTTGAAGCACGCCATGAACAAGCGGCGAGGGTGGAGCCTGCGGCTGATCCGGGAAGGTCTGCGCGCCGCCTTACGTGTGCTGCTGACAAAAGAGGGGAAGCGACATCAGCGTATTGCGGTTGAGTTCGCGTCGAACTATATGCACTCGCCCTTTTCTGCACATTTTTGGTCAACAACGCCTTATCGGCTGGGGCCTGACCTGATTGTGCGCTACCTCGCGCGCAGCGTAAGGCCCGAAAATCCCGAAGATCCGGTGGATAATCCCGATGGGATCGGGCAGCACTTGCGACAGGATGTGGTATCTGGCGAGAACCGTTTTGAGTTCTGCGTCGTCGAACCACCCCGCGAGGGCGATGATTTCGATCTTCTGGACAATCGCATCCGCTGGGCGTGTGACCCGCAACCGGATGCACCGCTGGATCCGCACCATCCGACGGTGACCCCGGTGGCGGATATTACAATTGCCCAACACGCCGCGTTTGACCCGCATGATGGCGACGCCATGAGCTTTTCTCCCTGGCGCGTCACTGCTGAACATGAGCCGCTTGGACCGATCAACACCATCCGCCTCAGAACCTATCTGAGCCTTGCACGCGCGCGTTTCCCCAATCGCTAACCGAACGGAGGTTCAAGGATGCTGGATATTGATACATTGCTTGATCACCTGTTCCAGGTGAACCGCGGGCTTGCGAGCCGTCTTGTGGCGCTGAGGCTTGCACGGGCTGCCCGGGTTCACCGGCCACGCCCTCTGACATTGGGCGCCGACTATACAACTTGGTCCGGCGTCTATTCCCACAAGTGGATTGGCCGCCATTTGCCGCCCGAGGAACCTTCGCCGCTCCTGCCGCCCGAAGACGAGGTGGCCGATCTGTTCCGACGGCGCAAGCAGATGGACGGCAGTCCGCTGACGTTACTGTGCCCGCAGGGTTCGACATTGCTGTTCATTTCGGCGGCACAATGGTTCACGGACAGTTTTCTGCGCACATTCGGCCCCAAAGGCCCGGCCGATCAGACGGATTCCAACCATGAGGTCGATCTGTGTCAGATCTATGGCCTGCACGATTACCAGACCGACATGCTGCGCGAACGTGACCCCGAGACGGGCGAGTTGACCCATCGAATGGCCGTCAGAACGGATGAGAATGGTGAAACATGGTCGCCCAAGCTGTTCCGGCGGGCTGCATCCGGCGGAGTGGAATTTGCGCCACCATTCGATGGCAGTCTCGCCAACGGAGGCAGCAATGCCGGGCGGAAGTTGCATTGCGAGCAAAAGCTGCGAGATGCCCTGAAACGTGCGCGTCCCGATCTGGATTGTGAGCAGATCAATGAACGCTTGCTCGACTTTCATGCCACCGGGCTCGACAATGGCAATGGCACCATCGGTTATGTGGTGATCAATACGCTGATGTTGCGGGCGCATAACCAGCTAGCCGATATCCTTTGGTTGCAACAACGTGGGACACCCGGTTGGGACAAAGAGAGGGTGTTCCAAACCACCCGTTGCGCGCTGACCGCCTTGCTGATCAAGGTGGTGATGGAGGATTATATCGGCCACATCGCCAACATGCCTTTCAAGCTGCCGGTTGGTGTCAATCGCCGGGAACATTGGCAGCATTCCAACCAGATCGCGATCGAGTTCAACCTGCTCTACCGGTGGCATTCGATGATCCCTGATCGGTTCCTGATTGACGGCGTTCAGGTTGGAACCGAAGGCTTCCGGTTCAACCCCCGGCTGGTCGAAGAGACGGGGCTTGAGAAGATGATTGAATCCCTCTCACATCAGCCCGCAGCCCGGATGTCGCTGCGCAATACGCCGGATTTCATGTTCGAGAAACCCTCGGAAGACGCGCCCGCGCCGGTCGAAGCGACCATTGCGTTGACCCGCAAGGCCCGGCTGCCTTCACTGAACGCATATCGTCATCATTTCCGACGCAAACCCCACACCAGCTTTGCCGAACTTGTTGGGGATCAGCCCTTTGCCGACGAGCTGGTCGCGGATCTCAGCCGCCTATACTGCAATGTCGACCGGGTCGAGCTGTTTCCGGGCCTTTTTGCCGAGCAGCATAAGGGCACAGTCATCATGGGTGATCTGATGACCTCGATGGTTGGATATGATGCGATCACGCAACTGATGAACAATCCCATGGTGTCCAAGAACCTGTATTCGGAAGAAACCTTCACGGCGCGCGGATTTGACATGGTCAAACGCACGTCGACCTTTGCCGAAATCGCTGCGTTTGTTGGCTTGAACCCCGATGAATGCGTACTGGGGCGCAGGGGTTAAGCACTGGCATAGGTCGTAAGGTCATCTGTCTGCAATTTTGCGATACGGTCGGCGAGTTCGGTGTTTGTCGGCTGGATGCAGGCCAGATCATTCAATGCCCTGAGCTCATACAAACGCGCACCCTGCTTTTCGGCCACAGAAACGGCCTGATGCAGCGCCGTTTCGGCCGCGGCGAGAGAGCTGCCTTCTTCCAGCAAAAGCGAGGCCTGAATCCGACGCAATTCCGCCTCGTAGTTGCATTCGCCAGTCGATGCTGCGCAGGCCAGCCCTGCTTCGACTGCGGATAACCCTTTGTCGATCTGACCTAGTGCCAGATGCCCCCTGGCCAGTTCCGTATTGACCAGAACGCCAGCAGCTTCAGCTCCCGTTTCTCGCATTTTCTGCCAGGCGGCTTCGAGCAGTTGAACGCCATGTTTAGGATTTTCAGAACGGATCGCTGATCCTGCAAGGTGGGCAACGGCAACCGCCTGGTAATAGGGGCCTCCGTTGTCGCGCACCGCTTCGTCAAGCAATTTGGCGACATGGGGATAGTCTGGATGATCCAGTTGCATATGGATCTCGGTCATCCAGTGCAGCGCATTGGCCAGCATCAACGGCTGACCAAGTGATCCAGCGGCGTCGACGGCTGATTTCGCCCCGGCAAGCGCGGCGTCGGCTTGCCCTTGAAAGCATCGGACCAGCGCGGTCATAGCCTCTATCTGTATCATCGCGGCCACATCCGGCTCGTTCCCGGCCTCTGCGGCATGCGCCTCGGCATGGGCGGTGGCCTCGTTCAAAGCGTCGGTTGCCGCAGCAAATTTCCCGCGTGGAGACAGGGCCGCACCGCGAATATAGTTGCCGACCATTCTGGTGTGATGATCGTCATACGCATCGACCATCTCGGTGCCCCAGCGTTCTGCGTTGTAGTAATCCCCCTTTACCATCGCAGCGGTGAACAACCCGCGCCCGGCGCGGACCAGCGTCCGGCGGTCGTCCAGTTTCTTGGCCAGTTCAAAGCTGCGCGCGAACGCTTCAATTGCAGGTTCAGAACCATAACCGACCCGAACGCGCTCGGCAGCGGCCAACAGGAATTGCAGGCTCAGTTCGGATTTATCGCGATGCTCGGCGGGTAAGGCGTCCAGCAGGCGCAACCCATTTCGGGCCTGCTGTGCCCCTTCACTGCTGGCATGTCGCCGCAGGTTCTGACGCGCCGCCTCGATCCAAGCTGCCACCGCACGCGGGGCAGAGCCTGCAAGTTCCCAGTGACGTGCGATCAATTCGGGTTGTCGTGCAGCCTCAGGCTGTGCGGTCAGCGCTTCGGCGGCGCGTTGGTGAAGATGTGTGCGGCGGTCCCGGACAAGACTTTGATAAGCGGCCTCTCGTACCAGTTCGTGCCGAAAGCGCCAATACTGGCTGCGACGCGCACTAAGCTTTGGCAATGGTTGCAGCATTCCGTCGGCTGCGAGGCGAGAGATTGCCTCTTCCGCATCCGACTGACTGAGGTCGCTGATATGCGACAACAATACCGCATCGAAGGCCCCACCAATCACTGCTGCCTCGACCGCTGCGCGACGCAGTTCACCGGCTGCGTCGACTTGTTGTGCCAGAAGGTCGTGCAGCGTCGTGGGAATATTGCCGGCGACGCGACCCGGTGATGCAGCGATCGCTACGGCGCATTCTTCGATAAACAACGGGACACCGTTGCTGCGGGCCACGATCTGCGCAGTCGTGACGTCGTCCAGCTGTGCATCCGACGCAGCCCTCGCCAGCGCTGCGGCATCTTTTTCGCCTAGTGGTTCAAGGCGCATATGCCTAAGCGATGGGATCCGAGTTTCAAGCGTTTGCGGCAATTCCTCGCGCGAGGCGATCAGCATCAAAATCGGAAACCCGATCAGATGTTTGGCGACGTCACGCAGGATCGAAACGGTCGAAGGATCGGCCCATTGCAGATCCTCGACCACAAGCAAAACGGGCCCATCCGTGCTGAGCCGCTGATATACGCGCAGAAAGATATCAGAGAGCTTTCGGCGCAGTTCGTCCTCGCTGGTCGCGCCGCAATCACCGGGGCCGGGGGCCAGAACGAAGAACAGCGTCTCAAGCTGGGGACCATCCAGAATATCAGACAGATGCTGGGTAATGCGGTTACGCCGCGTGTCGGTGTCATCGCCATTCTGGATGCCGCACCAGCGCTCGACCTGTGTTGCCAAGGGATGAAAAGGCGTGTTCACCCGGAATGGGCTGCAATGATAAGTCACCCAAGCGCGGGGGCTCATGGCCTTGCGCATATCGCGGATCAGCCTGGATTTCCCAATGCCAGCTTCGCCCATCAGATGGACCACCCCGCCGCGCCCGGCTTTGGCCTCTGACCAGGCGTTTTGCAACTGATCGCATTCAGCGTCACGTCCGAACAAGGCTGTCCGGTCTTTCAGATGGAGCGTTTCCTGCGCCTCACCGATCAGTCGATAGACCGGCACAGGATGATCAAACCCGGCCAGTGTTTGTGTACCCAGGGGCTCAAACTCCAGTTGTCCTGCCCCAAGAGTGCGTGCTGCGCCCGAAACCATCGTCTCTCCGGGTGCGGCCAGAGCCTGCAATCGTGCAGCAAGGTTGAGTGTCGCGCCGAATATGGCGTCTGGCTGAACATTGGACCCAAGTGCGATATCGCCAACCAGAACGACACCGGATGCAATTCCGATACGGCAACTCAGATCCATCGGGCCCGCCAGCGTCGCAAGATCAGCGTGAGTACGCAGCGCTGCGCGCAGGGCGCGTTCGGCATTGTTCTCGGATGCGGCAGGCCATCCAAAGGCCACAAGAATACCATCGCCGACGATCTGCAGCACCCTGCCGTTGAATTCTGCTGCCGCCTGTTCGACCAGCTTCTGATACCGCAGTGTGGTTGATAACAGGTCTTCGGGTTCAAGTGTTTGGGCCAGCACAGTAGACCCGACGAGATCCACCAGCATCACCGTCAGATGCCGATGCTCCATCCCGTCAAGATCGGTATCGGAACCGGTTGCCCGCCCGACCATTAGCGGCCTCTGACCATGTCAGCGGCATCGCAATGGCGCGTGATGTGACTGAGTCCGTTTTGACCTGGAACTGGCGACATGCCCCCCATATTTGAGCCTCATAACATTTAACCCCCGCTTCGCGTCCTAGGCCAGAGCCGCGAAGTTATCTGCGAGACTATAGGATAGTGCCCCGTCTGGCTATGTCTGGAGCGCTTCGGCTTCCACTTTGGATATGTGGGGTCATTTCTTGATCGCCGAGACGATGGCTGAGGGCGCAGGAACCAAGATACCGGAATCCTGTCTTACACCTTCGGCGCGCGCCCGTGCGGCCAGATCGGTGCGAATGGCGTCACGTTTGGCCGCAGGCTGCCCGCTGAGCAGCGCGGCCGCACGAACGGCGCCCCGGTCAAAGGCGTCAAACAGAAACTCGGGCTCTGACACCGCCAATTGTGTGGCTAAAACCTCTGAAGATATCTCGGTGAAACCGGCTTCGGTGAGTAGAGATTGCGCTACAGTTTTGTCTGCCAGCAAGTGCGCATCTGGCCCTTCGGGTAATGAAACTTCTGGGTCGCCCAAGCGTCCTACCGCGTCGAACAGCCATCCAAAGGCGCCTTCCGAGCCTTTGCCCTGCCAAATCGAAAACGCCAGCCGACCACCTGGTTTCAAAACCCGTGCGGCCTCGGTCAAGCCGCGTAAAGGATCAGGAAAATGGGGAACGCCAAAGCCTATGGTCACTGCGTCGAAGCTGGCGTCTTCAAATTCCATTGCCATTGCATCCCCATGGATAAACACCGCTTCGGGGGCGGCAGATTTGGCAAGCGCAATCATCGCTTGAGAGAAATCCAATCCGACAACTGATGCCCCACGCTTGAGCAATGTGGCCGCCACCACACCATGACCGGTGCAGAGGTCGAGCACCTGAGTTCCGCTCTCTGCTTTTATTGCATCAGATAGCCGCTCGGCGACGACCCGCGTCGCTTGGGCAAAACCATCCGCATACCCCTTGGCGATGGCTGGGTTGGACCAGCCGTCAATCTCCATCTTTTCGAACGCGCGTGTGTTTGACATGGTCGACCTCTTAAACAGGTCAGAACTCTAGCACATTCTCCTGAGTTCGAGATAACTCGCTTAGGTTCCGCTAAATCAACTAGCGGATTTCACCAGGAAACCTCTAGTCAACTGCTGAGCAACAGCAGATTGCCTCTTAGCACCTCGGTTACTTTTGCGCCGATGCCCGGTGCCTCCGAGGCGCGAGGGCCGGCGATGTTCAAAATTCCTACAGGGTGGGCCAGCAACCATGTTTCGACCTGACGCGTGCAGGGTTCGATCCCATCTCTGAGGTCGACCACAAGATGAGGTTTGCCGACGTCCGAGGCGAAGGCGATGGTCTGTTGCGTGCCCGGGCTGGTTGATCCATCGATGAATACAACCGTGGCATCGCCGGATGCGACGTTCAATCGGGTTCTTTCGATGACGTCTTCGGATCGTGTCTCGGTTAGGCCCTCAAAATCTTCAGATATACGACCACATTCATTTGTTCGACCCTTTGGCACCCAACCGCCATAGGACAAACCGTTTGCTCTGGCAAATTCAAGTGCTGCCATGTCCACTCCGGTCTGTCCGCCTGAAACGATTTTCAAAGCCCTGTTCCTGATAGTGACGCTGGGTCAGGGTATGCGCAGATCTACGGGTCCGTAAACTATTGATTTGGGGTCAGAAGCTGAGGCTGCGCACATCCTGCCAACAGGAAGAATGCGCGCCGGGGTGTTTATCTGTTCAGGCGGCAGCGATCTGACGGGCCTTTTCGACCATGACCTCTGCCTGCCGGATCGAGGCATAGTCGATCAGACGACCGTCCAGCGAAACGGCACCTTTGCCAGCGGTTTCGGCTTCGGCCATGGCGACGAGGATGCGTTGCGCTTTGGTGACCTCAGCGTCGCTGGGCGACATTACTTCGTTCGCAAGCGCGATCTGGCTGGGGTGGATCGCCCATTTGCCTTCGCAACCCAGCACAGCTGCACGTTTCGCAGCAGCTTTGTAGCCTTCGGGGTCCTGAAAATCACCAAAAGGGCCGTCGATGGGCCGCAACCCGTTAGCGCGGGCTGCCACAACCATGCGGGCCAGAGCATAGTGCCACATGTCACCCCAATGGCTGGCCCGGTGCGTGTCTGCGTCGGGATCGGTCAGAACCGCGTAGTCGGGGTTCACACCCCCGATGATCGTCGTTCGTGCTCGGGTCGAGGCCGCATAGTCTGCCACACCGAAATGCAGGCTTTCGTTTCGTTTTGAGGCGGCTGCGATCTCGCTGACATTCTGCATGCCCAGAGCGGTCTCGATGATATGCTCGAATCCGATGCGTTTCTTGTAACCCATCGCGTCTTCGATCTGCGTGACCATCATATCGACGGCATAGACATCTGCCGCTGTGCCGACCTTGGGGATCATGATCAGGTCCAGCCGCGCACCGGCTTGTTCGACTACATCCACAACGTCGCGATACATGTAATGCGTGTCCAACCCGTTGATCCGCACCGACATGGTCTTACTGCCCCAGTCGATGTCATTCAGCGCCGCAATAATATTCTTGCGAGCCTGCTCTTTTTCGTCCGGTGCAACCGCGTCCTCAAGATCGAGGAAGATCACGTCCACATCCGATTTGGCGGCTTTTTCGAACATGTTGGGCTGGCTGCCGGGCACGGCGAGTTCGCTGCGGTTCAGGCGCGCGGGGGCTTGTTCAATGGCAAAAAAGCTCATGAGTTGGTCCTTTGAAGAAGGGTGCGTCAGATCACGCGGTCACGGGGTGGGCGGCCTGCGAAGAAGTCGCCCAGATTGTCGAGCACGCGAAAGCCCATGGCTTCGCGTGCTTCATTTGTTGCGCTGCCCAGATGCGGCAGCATCACGAGGTTGTCGCATTGCAGCAGGTCGGGGCTAATGCGTGGCTCGCCGTCGAACACATCCAGCGCGGCCCCGCCGATCGTGTCGAACATCAGCGACTGCACCAAGGCATGCTCGTCCACCACCTCGCCGCGCGCGGTGTTGATCAGGAAGGCGTCGGGTTTCATCAGGTCCAGCCTGCGTCCGTTGATCAGATGCCGGTTCGCAGCCCCGCCGGGGCAGTGCAACGAGACAAAGTCGCAGTGCGGCAGCAGATCATCCACCGTTTCGACTTGGGTAGCATCGAACTGCTTCAGCACGTTGGGCGACACGGCGCTGCGGTTCTGGACCGCGATCTTCATGCCAAACCCGTGATGCGCGCGCCGGGCCATTTCCTGACCGATGCGGCCAAAGCCGATGATGCCCAGCGTTTTGCCGCTGACCTTGGTGCCGACCAGATGGGTCGGGCGCCAGCCGGTCCATCCGCCAGCACGCAGCTCGCGCTCGCCCTCACCGGCGCGGCGGGCGGCCATCAGCAGCAGCGTCATGGCCAGATCGGCGGTGCATTCAGACAGAACATCGGGCGTGTTGGTGACCGTCATGCCCAGATCGCGGGCCGCCGGTTCACAGATATGGCTGTACCCGACGCCGTAGTTGGCCAAAATCTTGGTCTGAGCTGCGGCCACGTCCAGCGCCTCGGCGCTGAGCGTGTCGGTGACGGTGGGCAGAACCGCGTCGTATGTCTTCAACGCGTCGCGGAGTTCCGCCGGAGACATCGGAATGTCCCCGGTATTCAGCACAGCGTTGTAGTTTTCGGCCAGTTGCGCCTCGACGGCGGCAGGCCAGCGACGGGTGACAAGGACCGAAGGTTTGACCATCACGCAGCCTTTCCCATGACGCGGGCGATGGTTTCGCCAATCACCGCGGGGTTTTCAGCAACTGTCACACCAGCCGCCGACAGGATTTCCACCTTCTCGCTGGCGCTTTCGCCAAAGGCCGAGATGATCGCGCCGGCATGGCCCATGGTCCGGCCCTTGGGCGCGGTCAGACCCGCGACATAGGCCACAACAGGCTTGGTGACGTGGTCACGGACATATTCTGCCGCCTCGGCTTCCTGAGGGCCACCGATCTCACCAATCATGGCGATGATCTCGGTGTCTTCGTCCTGTTCGAACCGCTCAAGGATGTCTCGGAAAGACGAGCCGTTGATCGGGTCGCCGCCGATGCCTACGCTGGTCGAGACGCCAATGCCACGCTCTTTCAACTGCGCCGCAGCCTCATAACCCAGCGTGCCCGAGCGTCCAATGATGCCCACAGTGCCCGGCAGATAAATATGGCCCGGCATGATCCCCAGAAGCGCCTTGCCGGGGCTGATGGTTCCGGCACAGTTCGGGCCGGTCAGCACCATGCGCTTGTCTTTGGGATAGCGGTACATGTAGCGCTTGACGCGGATCATGTCCTGCGCGGGGATACCGTCGGTGATGCAGACGCAATAGCGGATGCCTGCATCTGCGGCCTCCATGATTGAATCCGCCGCGAAGGGGGGCGGTACGAAGACGAGGCTGGCTTCGGCGCCGGTGGCTTCGACTGCTTGTTTCACGGTGTCAAAGACGGGCACGCCTTCAACGGTTTCACCGCCTTTGCCGGGGACAACGCCGCCAACGACGTTGGTGCCATATTGCACCATATCCTTGGTATGCAGGCGCGCCATGCGTCCGGTGATGCCCTGAACGATAACGCGGGTGTCGCGGTCCAGAAGAATGCTCATTACACGGCCCTCATCTTGGTGTTTTGGGACAGGTCATTGCGCCATGCGCCCACGGCGCGCTCGGCGGCTTCCATCAGAGTTGTGGCGCGGATGATCGGCAGGCCCGATTTGGCGAGGATTTTCTGACCTTCCTCGACATTGGTGCCCGCCAGACGGACGATCACGGGGATATCCAACTCCAGTTCACGCAGCGCCTGCACGACACCCTCGGCAACCCAGTCGCAGCGATTGATGCCAGCGAAGATGTTGACCAGAACCGCCTGAACATTGTCATCTGAAAGAACCAGCCGGAAAGCTTTGGCCACCCGCTCGGGCGAGGCTCCACCACCGATGTCCAGAAAGTTTGCAGGCTCACCACCGGCCAGCTTGATGGTGTCCATCGTGGCCATGGCCAGACCGGCGCCGTTCACGATGCAACCGATATTGCCGTCCAGTCCGACATAAGACAGGCCACGATCCGCCGCCCGGCTTTCGCGCGGGTCTTCCTGGCTTTTGTCGCGTAGCTCTGCGACCTGCGGGTGGCGGAACAGGGCGTTGTCGTCAAAGCTCATCTTCGCGTCCAGCGCCAGCACCCTGTCATCGCCGGTGATGACCAGCGGGTTGATCTCGACCATGGTCGCGTCCAGCTCGCTAAAAGCGGCATAGCAGCCTTGCAGGGTGCGGACCATGTGCTGGATCAGGCGCGGCTCAAGCCCCAGATTGAACGCGATCTCACGCGCCTGAAACTCCTGCAGGCCAACCGCTGGTTCGACGATCGAACGGACGATGCTGTCGGGGCGTTCGGCAGAAATATCTTCGATCTCCATCCCACCCTCGGATGAAGCGACGATCATCACCCGCTGGCTGGACCGATCGAGAACGAAGCCCAGATAGATCTCACGATCGATTGGCACCGCAGATTCCACATAGACGCGGTAGATGCCTTTGCCTTCGGGACCGGTCTGATGCGTCACCAGCTTACGGCCAAACATTTCGTCGCAGGCTTCGTGGATTTCATTTTCCGAATTGCACAGCTTCACGCCCCCGGCCTTGCCACGCCCACCCGCGTGCACCTGAGCCTTCACGATCCATTTGTCGCCTCCCAGTTCACGCGCGCGATAAGCAGCCTGTTCCGGGCTGTAGGCGAGAGCCCCCGAAGGTGTTTCGACGCCGAACTTCGACAGAAGCTCTTTTGCCTGATATTCGTGGATATCCATCTGCATTTCCTCCCGTTTATGCAGCGATAGATGTGCCGTAGCGGCTTTCCAGAAGCGCATCGATGGCTTCGAAATCCACCGAGCCGCCGATCTCGCGGATCGCTTCGGCAAAGAGTTTTACGATGCGGCTGATCGACTGGTGGTTCAGCTGGTTCAGGATGCCGATGCGGACCTGTACCGGTGCGCTGAGCGTCGGCCAGATGCCAAAGCCACGGGCGCGGCAGTTCTGCACCAATTCCATCTCGCGGCCCGCAAGCTCGGCTGGCAGGTTTAGCACCACAAGGCTGGGCATGTCCGAGGTGACCTGGCAACCCATCGCGGTGACGGCGTCGCGCAGGACGGCCTCATGCGTGCGATAGGAATGCGCGCGTTTGGCCAAGCCTTCCTGCAGAGTCAGGCGCAGCGATTCATGGAAGGCGGCGACAGCATAGCCCGAATGGGTACGGTGATAGGTGCCCTTTTCCACGTCTTGCCCGTCAACGATGCCCCAGTGGCGTGCTTCGAAAATCGGGTTGTGGACGTAGGTATAGGCGCCGGTGGTCTTCAGCGCATCGATATAGGCGTCGGTGAAGCTGACCGGCGCATAGGTCAGCGGTAGGCAGCACAGCCCTTTTTGCGGGCATGAAGCCCAGCCAACGACACCCGGATAATCATCGATGCGGAAGTCCGCGACGCCCAGCGACGAGACAGCGTCGATCAGACCCATCGCTCCGTGGCGTTCACAGGCATCCGAGAAGCCCTGGATGTCGTTCACACGGCCCGAACCGGTTTCCCAATGCGCCATGAAGGCCCATTTCGGTTTGTGCCGGGCCAGAACCTCTTCGACCATCTCTCCGGTGACGGGCTGGCCGTGGGGAACTTCGATCACGGTGACGCTGGCGGCCTGCGGGTCCAGCGGGTTGGCCGCGTGTTCAGCCGGGGTCGCGGCCTTGATGCGCAGGGTCAATGCATCGATGCCCGAGAAAGTGCCGTTCGTGAAGGCCACGATCTTGTCGCCTGGCATGACGGCCGAGAACATGGTGTCGAGGCCGCTCCACCCCGTGCCCGCGACAGCAAATGTATAAGCGTTTGATGTGCCCCAGACCTCGCGCAGCATATGCTTGCATTCGATCATCCCGCGCAGAACATCACCGTGCATGTGATCAGCGATGCCGGCCCGGGCAAAGGCCTGCAGAACGCGGGCATCGGTGTTTCCCGGTCCGGGACCTGCGGCCAGGGTTTCCGGGATTTCGAGGCTGGGGTAGATTTGAAAAGTCATATGTTCCTCCGCGGCGGCAGGGACAGGTTTCGCCCCGCTGATCGCCTTTCCTTGGAGGAGAACCGAAACTTGCGTCATTGCGCAACGTAACTTACTACTGCTTTGGGATACCTATTTGGATGGGTAAATACCTATCCAAACAGGTAAATATACTGATGTATACCAACATAGTTCCTACCCATATGGATGGGTTCTTGCGAAATTGGACAGGAAATCAATGACCGAGACGTTACAGCGCCCCATCGATGTCATGCTGGCCAACAACAACCCTCTGGTCCTCTCGGCTATGTCCGAAATCTTTGAGCGCGATCCGCGATTCTCGCTCGTGGCGACCTCGGCTACGGCCGAAGGCTTTCTTGGTACGGTCATGCGCATCCCGGTTGCAGTGGGGATAGTATCTTGGGAACTGCCCGCGTTGGGCGCAGCCAAACTGATCGAGGTTTTGCGCGAGCAGGCCAACGCCCCGCGGTTTGTGGTCTATGGGGATGAAGCCGGGGATGTGCCGCGTCAGGCCATGCAGGCGGGGGCTGCCGGGTTCGCACCGCGCTCTGGTGACGTCGAAGGCCTGCTTGAAACCTGCGTTGATGTGGCCAAAGGCAAGATGGTTTTTCCGTTCATCGACGTGCGCAAGATGCAACAAAACCCGTTGCAGACGCTGTCGCGCAAGGAACTGGCGATCCTTGAAGCTTTGGCGACCGGCATGTCCAACCGGGAGTTATCGAAAGAGCTGCAAATATCGACCAATACGGTGAAATTCCACCTGTCGAACATCTATGAGAAGCTATCGATCAAGAACCGCGCGCAGGCGATCGCGTTTTATTATTCTTCAAAAGCCGACAATGGTTAATGAGACCTGAAGGTCAGCCATTCTGATAGTAGAAAGAGAGTTTTCGGCTCACTCCACCCGGAGGCGGCGGGAAAGGGGCTGCTCTGCGGATCTGCTCTTTTGCGGCACGGTCGATCTGGGTTGAACCGGAACTGTCGGTTATCTCGACCCATGCGAGTGTGCCATCCGGGTCGATCTGAAAGAAAACCCGCGCAAATCCGCGCTCGGACACAAAGACTGCAGGGGTCCGGTTCAAATGCACCAGTACCAGCCCGGCATAGTTGGTGGTGTTGGAATTACCCGGCCCGCGCCCGCCCGACTGACGCTGACGATCGCCGCGGGTAAAGGCATCGGTGCCCTGGCGCTGAAAGGTCGTTAGTGGCGACTCGATGAGCTGTTGTGGAAAGCGTAACTCGGCGAATTGGTCCGAGCTGTCGGCCGCGCCTTCAGGCGCTTCGCTGGGTGTGCGATCAGGTAGGCGTGGACGGATGGACTCGGTTACTGCCTGCTCTGAAGCCGCAAGATCCGCCTCCTCCTCCGGCTCCAGCGCAGCGATGACCGGGGGGGCGGGCGCTTCGGCCTCTGCCAGCTCTGGTTCCGTGGCCGGTTCGCCTTGCGGGATTTCAGCAACCTCATCAATAGAAGTCGGCTCTGCAGTCTCGGCATCAGCGCGCGCAGGTTCTTCGCTGTCTGGGGGATCAGCCGGTTCGGCGTCCTGCGGTTCGATCACCTCCGGCTGAACCGTTTCAGCTTCGCCGAAATCGGGGGCAAAAACGCGTTGCGGATCGTCGGACGCAACCAGTGCTTCGCTGGTGGGGATTTCGGCTGCTTCCGGTTCTGGGGTTTCGGCAGGTTCGGGTTCCACTGGATCGCTGGGCGTCTCCGCAAGATCTTCGAAGCTGTTGCTCAGGTCCACCACGTCGGAATTGCCTTGTGCGGCAGGTTCACCCGGTTCAACAGATGCAGTCATGCTGAGGCCGAGAACGTGCAAAATCAGCGACACCAGAATGGCCAGCGCGGCAACTATGACCGACCCCCGGATCATTCCAGTGTCCGTTTTGTGACCAGAAACACGGAAGGCGCACCATTGCGGCGCAGCAGGCCCGTGACTTCGATCAGGCGCGCACCCGGAGCATCACGATCCGGAACGATCCGTACCGGCCCTTCATCATGATCGGCCATGAAGGTCTCGGCATCGGTAGGTGTTCCGCGAAAGCTCAGCGTTCCATCCTTGTGCAGAACCAGCGCGTCGGGCGGTTCGCGCCCTTCGAGCTCTGACGTGTCCACAAGGTCGAGGTCAGGGTCCAGTGGTGGTGCGATGGTACCGGTGATCAGAAAGAAGATCAGCATCAGAAAGACGACGTTGATCAAAGCTATCGTTGAATCGCGTTTTCGGCGGGGGGCGGTCTGGCGGATCATCGGCTCACTCCAGCACCAGAACGCTGAGCCCCTCGCGCCCGCGCAGCCGAACCAACAGATCCGTCAGGCGTTGGGCCGTGACATCGGTATCGAGGCTGACGAGCACCTGCCCGGTTTCGATCTCGGTCGCGAGATCGTCCAAGGTTATCGCCGTGCCGTTCAACACAAGACGTTCCGCACCGAGCTGTAGAAAGACCCGCTCAGACGGTTCGCTGGTTTGCGCGGTTCCGCCAGTCGTGCTGCTCAGCTCGATCTCGCCGAATTTTGAGAAGGTCGAGGTCAGCATGAAGAACAGCAAAAGCAGAAAGATCACATCGATGAGTGGCGTCATCGACAGGGTCCGCCGGACAAATGGCGCCCGGTTACGCATGTTCCGGCACGGCTGAAATGGCCTCGGCTTCTTTGGCCAGCTGACCTGGTACCAACACGGTCCGCAGTGCTTTGTCTGCAAAGACCCGCTCGCGCGCGGTGCGGCTTTCGAACCATGACAGAACCATTGAGGTCGGCATCGCAACCGCCAGCCCCACGGCGGTGGTGATCAGCGCCACCCAGATGCCACCCGCAAGCAGCGACGGGTCAATGGAGCTGCCTGCCTGTTGCAGGCTTTGGAACGCTTCGATCATACCCAGAACGGTCCCGAACAGCCCCAGCAAAGGCGCGAGTTGGGCAACGGTGTCAAGAAGGCGAAAACCGCGCTCCAGCCCTGCCAGGGCCAATCCGGCTTCAGCATCCAGACGATCATCGAGACCGGGTAGATCGGGCGCATCCATGGCTGCACCGACCAATGGGGCCAGATAACTGTGGCTTTTCGCCAATCGCGCGCGTGCAGTCTGATGATCCCCGGCATCCCATGCCGTCAGGGCCTGGGACAGCACCCGATGTCGTCCAACTCCGGTCACGGTGAATTGCCACAGTTTGTAAAGCGTGACGGCCAGAGCCAGCACTGACATCACGATCAGAATGGCCACCACTGGCCCGCCCAGAGCCACGATCTGGCGCAATGCTTCAAGCGCGTTCATCCCAAAAGCTCCACATCTATCCGGCTGGTAAGGTTCAGTCCTGTTGCACAGATATCGCTTTCTGAGCCGTCGACAACGCAGCTGTTTGCGCCATTGATCAGAACGCGCCCGATCGAGTCGCAGTTGAGATCGGGCAGGCCGAACTGACGCACGCGCGGACGGTCTGCCGGCAGATCCCGAAAATCGAACAGAGAAAGCGTAACGACACGGCCCGAGCTGTCGAAAATGACGGTCTCAAAAGCTGCCTTCTCGATATCGCTTCCGGTTTCGTTCTGAACCAGAAAGGTCAAGCGGCAGGCGCCGTTCACCTTTTGCACGGTATTGAGCTCCAGCAACAGTTCCGAGGGGTTGTCGTCAGCAGATTGCGCCAGCGCCGAATTTGTTGATGAAATTGCCAGCACAGCTACCAGAGCGAGGCGGTGATACGGCATGAGCGGGCTCCTGATTGTTTAGCGCTGAGGGTTTGTCCCGCGCATCTTTGCAGGGGTTGATCCCTCTTATCCAATCCAACCGAGACGTGAAAGAGCGGGTGGCGCGATTGTGTCCGGCCGACCGGTAACGCGTGATAACTTTCGTATTGACGCATTCATCGATCTCAGGCACTGAATCCGGTGATGGTTCCCAAGGGTGCGCCCGTGGGATGAAAAGGGAATACGGTGCGGTCTACACTGGCCAAACCCGTAACTGCCCCCGCAACTGTAAGCGGCGAGCGAAGCCAAACAGCCACTGGCCCCAAGGGTCGGGAAGGATGGCCAAGCACCGACCCGCGAGTCAGGAGACCTGCCATCAGTTGTTCAACCAAGCCGGGGCGGGGCGTCCTGGAAGGAGGCTTTGATGGCACGTGATACACGTGTTTCTGTAATCAGCACCTTCGCACTGCGTTTGGGCAGAGGCGGAGGGTTATATGCCTGGCGCACCTGATCATTTTGTTCTGATCTGTTCGACCTGTGCGGCCGCGCAATCAGTGGATGGAGTGCATGATACGCTTCAATCGAAGCTGCCCGAGCATTTTGCGATCCGGGCTGTCGATTGCATGGCAGGATGCGCGCATCCCGTGACCGTAGGCTTTCAAGCGGTCGGCAAGGCGCAGTATCTATTTGGTGATATCCAGACATTGATTGACGTCGAAGCCCTGGCCGAGTTTGCCCATCAATATCAACAGAGCCCGGATGGCTGGACCAAGGCCAGCGAGCGTCCGCGTGCCCTTTACACCAAAACCTTGTCTCGCATGCCCCCGATCAGTCAGGAGGTTTCGATATGACCGTCCAGCCGTTTCTGGTGGCTTCGGATCTCGAATATTATGCCTTGAATGGGGACATACTGCTGCAAGGCGTATCCTTTGAGCTGTCCGAAGGGTCAATACTGGCAATCGCGGGCCCCAACGGTGCAGGTAAAACCACACTGCTGAATTTGCTGTGTGGGGCGGAAGGGCTGGCACTAGGGGATGTTTTGCTCAAGGGGCGCAGCCTCAAGCAACTCTCGGCAAAAGAGCGTGCTCGGATGATCGCGGTGGTCAGTCAGCAAGAGATGCCTGACGGGCGCTTGTCGCTGCGGGATTATGTGGCGCTTGGACAGATTCCGATCCGCGCGGACCGATCTGCAGGTGAACACGCGCAGGAACTCAGCCGTATATTGGAGATTACGGGCCTTGGCGCGCTGGCTGACAAGAAGATGGCCCAACTGTCGGGTGGTGAGCGTCAGCGCGCGCATATCGCTCGGGCGCTGGCACAGAACCCGACTTTGCTGTTTCTTGACGAGCCGACCAATCATTTGGATCCCGATGCGAAGGGGCGGATGCTGTCTCTGGTCGCTGATCTGGGTATTACTGTCGTCATGATCGTGCATGATTTGGTCATGATCCCTGAATTCGCCACCCACGTTGCTCTGATGAAATCCACGCGCCTGACCGGGTTTGGTTCGGTCGACGAGGTACTGACATCGGAACGTGTGCGCGAAACCTTCGGTGTCGATTACCTGCGCTTTCATCACGAAGGCCGCATGATCCCCGTTCTGGACATCCGAAGAACAACGCTTTCCACATAAACTCAGGAGACTATCAATGAAGCAAATCTGGTCCGTGGCGCTGGTCACTGCCATGGCAAGCGGCGCCGCTGCGCAAGAGGTGACGGTTGACAATTGCGGTGAGCCGCTTGTCTTTGATGCCGCGCCAGAACGTCTGGTCGTGCATGATATGAATATGACCGACATGGCCTTTGCGCTGGGTCTGCAGGACAAGATCGTCGGTCTGACCGGCATCACCGGATGGTATAAGACCAGCCCCGAGTTCGACACGCTGCGCGGCGATATCCCTGAACTCGCGCCGAAATACCCGACTGTCGAAAATCTTGTTGCGGTCGAACCTGACCTGTTCTTTGCCGGTTGGTATTACGGTATGAAGCCGGGCGGAGATGTGACCCCCGGCACACTGGAGCCATTCGGCATCAGGACTATGATCCTGACCGAAAGCTGCGTCCATCTGGACAAGGATCGCCCCGAAGCCAGCATGAACCTGCTGTTCGACGATGTTTTGCGTCTGGGCAAGGTCATGCATGTCGAGGACAAGGCCGAAGCGCTTGTGTCGGGCTGGAAAGACGAGTTGACAGCAATCGAAGCTCGGACCGCTGATCTGGCCAAACCGCGCGTGTTCCTGTTGGACGGCCCTGCTGATGCGCCCTTTACGGCGGGTAAGTTCGCCATTCCTGACGCCATGATCGCAGCGGCTGGAGGAGAAAGCGTTACGCACGACATGGATACAAGCTGGGGCCGTACCTCTTGGGAAGCGGTTGCCGCAGCCAACCCTGAATTTCTGGTGCTACTGGATTATCAGACCGGCAATGGCGCGGCAGATACCTTCAAGTTCCTGCAGGAACACCCTGTGATGTCGCAGACAGATGCCGTCAAGAACGAACGCTGGATCGGCCTGCGCTATGAAGAGCTCACTCCGGGACCGGCGAATATTGCTGCGATCTCGAAAATGGCCAAGGCCATGCATCCGGATCTCAACTGATATGGGCCGATTGGGCCTGATACTCTTGCTGGGGGCGGTCGTTCTGGCTGCCCTTTTGCTGATCTCGACTATCTATGGAACCACCTCGATTCCGATCACGGACACATTCGAGGCGATCCTTCTGGGCACCGGCCTGACCGGAGGCGAGATGTCTCCGATGCATCGGATCGTCTTCGACCTGCGCCTGCCACGCGCATTGTTTGCAGCGGTGATCGGCGCGGGCCTGGGTATCGTTGGCGTCGTGTTGCAGACCACCACACGCAACGATCTGGCGGATCCATTTCTGTTTGGCCTGTCTTCAGGTGCTGCAGCGGGGGCCGTATTCGTCATCACTGTAACCGGAGATATTCTGGGCTTCTGGACTTTGCCATTGGCTGCGTTCTGCGGAGGGTTGGTGGCGTCGGGTATCGTGCTCGCGCTGGTGCATGGGCTGCGGACAAGCGCGCCCGAAAAGCTGATACTGGCTGGGCTGGCGGTGTCTTTCCTGTTCTCTGCCATTACAAACTATCTGATCTTCGCGGGCGATAGTCGTGCCGCGCATTCGGTGATTTTCTGGATGCTGGGCGGGTTGGGCCTCGCCCGTTGGGAGACTTTTCCGCTTGTCTGCGCGGGCTTGATACTGATCCTGAGCTACTCACTCTACCGCAGTCGCTGGCTGGATGCTTTGCTGACAGGAGATCTGACCGCAACCACTTTGGGCGTGCCTGTGCAGGGCTTGCGGTTCAGCATGTTCTTCACCGCGGCCCTCGCGACCGCCGTCTTTGTTTCGGTGGCTGGCGTGATCGGCTTTGTCGGCTTGATGGTGCCGCATATCGCCCGAGGAATTGCCGGCCCGCTGCACCGCCATTTACTGCCCACGGCGGCCTTGGTTGGTGCTGCGCTTTTGACTGGCTCGGATATCCTCAGCAGGCTGTTACTTGCTCCGCAGGAATTGCCTGTTGGGATCGTGACCACCTCAATCGGGTCCGTATTCGTATTCCTGTTGCTGTTTCGTACAGCGCGAAAGGTGCATTAGGATTGAAGCTGGTTCTGGCTTGTTTCGAGCCAGATCACACGCTTCGACCAGGTCTTGCGCGCGCATGATGTTCCAGACTTGCGCTTCTTTTCCTGCTCACAAACATGGTTTTGCGCCGCTTTCTGAGACGGCGCAAATATGGACAGGCTTAATTGCCCTGATTTCTTTCGGCCAATCGCTCAAGATTGACGACGGTCGATAGCATGAGTCTGTCATGGCTCCAGTCGTCGGTCTGGCGCATTGAAACTGAGCCGAAAGCCAGTATCCCGGCGAATATCAGCGTGCTACCAAATACCAGAGTGTTGGCCGGGCGAAGCAGAAGAGGCGCATCTGACAGCGCCAGTACCCGCTGACGCAACACGCGCTTGGCGCGGCCACCACTGACCAATGCGACGTCCAGAACGTAGGATCGATCACGTGCCACTATGCGACCGCAATAGTTCAACAGGCAATTGGCGTAGTGCGAAGCGTTCAAGCGTCGTCTCGCCACGATGGATTGATCACAACCCAGTTCACGCAGACGTTCAAACTCATATTTCAGCGCTATGTAGGCGGGGTTCCAGAACATGAGCGGACGCAAAAACTCAAGCATCAGTTGCCATTCTACATCGCCAGCGCGGACGTGCTGGAACTCATGCGCGATGGCAAATCGCAGCTCATCCGGCGTATCGAGCAGGTGCGTGGGCAAGACGACGTGCCTCCGGCGCAATCCCCGCACTGCGAAAGGGACCGATATACGGTCAGACAGGCGAATGTCGACTTTCGACGAACGTCGCCAGAGGAAACTGGCGTTTATGGTTCCGCGAATTCGATATGCAGCATGTGCCACGCGCGCTGTCAAAAAAATTGCCCCGGTGGCAATTGCAGCAAACGCAATCAAGGATAAGACAGAACCGCCACTTAGTACGTTATCCGCCCAACGTTCCCGTATGTTGAGCAAGCTCTCGAATTGGGTGGCTGGCAGGGCGATGTCACCCCGCAGATACGCCGCGACCGCGATGTCACCAAGGGCGATAGGACTGTTAGGCAAGGCCATGCGCAACAACTCGGCCAGGCTGATCGCCAGCAGCGGGCTGAGCACGACGCAGACAAGCAGTATCTTGAACACGCGAAGCTGCGCAAAATACGCGAATTGAAGGGACGTCCGTTTCAAAGCGAAGCGCGACGTCAACCAAATCAACAATGCCAGAACCATCACCAGATTCAGCTCGAGATAGAAGTCGAGTACGGGCTTAACTGCTGTCATTTTGCAGTCTCCTCTCTACCAGTGCCCGAATGTCCTCAAGATCCGTCTCTGTCAGCCCGGCATCGTCGACAAGACGCGCGACCAACGTGGCGGGCGTGTCGTCGAACAATGTACGGGACAGATTCTGTAGCGACCGTGTCTGATACCTGTCTTTTTCCAGAAGCGGTTTATAGATCAGCGTCTTGCCGTCCTTGCGACTTTCGACAAAGCCTTTTTCGTCGAGAATACGCAGGATGGTCGCGCCGGATGTATAAGCCAGATTACGTTCTGGCGGCAGGCGGTCAAGAACGTCACGGACCGAGCCCTCACCAAGTGCCCAGAGTTCATTCATGAACTCCAGTTCCACTTCGGTCAGCAGATTGGATGTCTTTTTCTTTCGCATCGGTCTCGGTTTCGCCATTTCTTAGTATGCCTGCCAGACAAGCATCCTTTCGTTGTTTCGCAAAGCCTAAACTTTCCAGAAAACGAAAATCCCCCAACCGATGGACAAGAATAGGGGTGTCCAGACAGGTTGGCCGACCAGGCCGAGCCAGGCGAGGAAGATGTAAGCGGAACCGAGTAAGGTGATGAATAGCCGGTCGCCCAGCGTGGTCGTCAGGCCCAGAACCCCGCGCCGTTCGATCCCGTCGCGGTACTTGAACCCCTCTAGTAGGCCGATCAACGCGATGGCCGAGAAGATGCCAACGAACAGAGCCAACGTAGCCGGTGTCCAGGCCATCCAGAAATCGGGCCACAAGGGATCGGTCCACGAGAAGCCTTTTTCCTCTTGTTGGCCGACACTGCCCCATCCGGCCTGTTGGGCCATAGCCATGGTCGGCAGGAAAGGAAGGGTGAGAAGGAGTTTACGCATATCGAACCTCACACACGTCCCATCGCGAAACCGCGCGCGATGTAGTTGCGGACAAACCAGATGACGATGGCTCCGGGGATGATGGTCAGCGTACCGGCGGCTGCCAGCAGGCCCAGCTCATACCCCGCACTGGAGGCCGTCCGGGTCATCACGGCGGCGATGGGTTTCGCCTCGACTGCAGTGAGGGTTTTGGCCAGCAGCATTTCCACCCATGAGAACATGAAGCAGAAGAAGGCCGCCACGCCCACGCCTGCCTTGATGTTGGGCAGGAAGATCGTCACGAAGAAACGCGGGAAGGAATAGCCGTCGACATAGGCTGTTTCATCCAGCTCCTTTGGGATGCCGCGCATGAAGCCTTCTAAAATCCACACCGCCAGCGGCACGTTGAACAGGGTATGCGCCAGCGCCACGGCCAGATGGGTGTCGAACAACCCGATGGAGGAATAAAGCTGGAAGAACGGCAAGGCGAACACCGCAGCCGGGGCCATCCGGTTGGTCAGCAGCCAGAAGAACAGCTGTTTGTCACCCAGAAACCGATAGCGCGAGAAGGCATAGGCTGCAGGCAGAGCAACACAGACGGAAAGCACCGTGTTCAGCGTCACATAGAAGATGGAGTTAATGTAACCCCAGTACCATGTTGGATCGGTGAAGATCGTGATGTAATTCTCCAGCGTAAAGGTCTGGGGAAACAGGGAAAAGCCCGACAGGATCTCGTTCGTAGTCTTGAAGGACATTGCCACCAGCCAATAGATCGGCAGCATCAGGAACGCGATATAGAGGATCGGGATAAGGGACCGCTTCTTCATTGCGCGTCATCCTTTGTCATCAGAGTGTAGAAGACCCACGACACCAACAGCGTGATAGCGAAATAGATCAGGCTCATCGCAGCCGCAGGGCCAAGGTCGAACTGTCCCAGCGCGATCTTCACCAGGTCGATCGACAGCAAGGTCGTTGAGTTGCCGGGGCCACCGCCGGTCAGAACGAAGGGCTCGGTATAGATATTGAAACTGTCCATGAACCGCAGCAGAACCGCGATGGTTAGGACGGTTTTCATCTTGGGCAATTGGATATAGCGGAACACCGACCATGGGCTGGCACCGTCGATCTTGGCGGCCTGATAATAGGCATCCGGGATCGACACGAGACCCGCATAGCACAGCAGCACAACCAGCGAGGTCCAGTGCCAGACATCCATGACGATGACCGTGATCCAGGCGGACAGAGGCTGTTGCGTCATGTCATAGTTGATGCCCATAACGTCATTCAGGAAATATCCCATCAGGCCGATTTTCGGCAGGGTGAAGATGTTCCACATCGAACCGACCACGTTCCATGGGATCAGCATCGGAAGGGCCATCAGCACCAGACAGACCGGCACCCAGAAGCCTTTGCGGGGCATGGATAGGGCCACGATGATGCCAAGTGGAACTTCGATCAGCAAGATGAGGAAAGTAAACAGGAATTGCCGTCCCAATGCGGCCTGAAACCGGTCGGAACGCAGGATTTGTTCGAACCAGCCTAGCCCTTCCCAGAAGAACTGGTTGTTGCCGAAAGTTTCCTGCACCGAGTAGTTGACCACTGTCATCATCGGCACCAGCGCGTTGAACGCGACCAGTGCCAGCACTGGCAGGACAAAGAACCACGCCTTTTGGTTTTCTGTTCTCATTGCGCCCGCTCCTCGGTTGCGATCCAGCCGTCGCGATAGACGCGGGATTGTTCAGGTTTGAATTGCAGGAAGACCTGTGATCCGGGCTCGGGCACGCTGTGTTCGGTCACGGCTTTGAGAGCCGTGTTGCCGACCATCGCGCTGACTACGAAATGACGGCCAATGTCCGAGATTTTGGTCACATGCGCCGGGATGCCGGTATCGCCAAAGCCCACATATTCGGGGCGGATGCCCAGATCGGTGCGGCCTCCGTCGCCATGAGTGGGGCCTTCCAGCATAACCTCATGGCCTTCGAACACCGCTCGGTCACCTCGGGTCTCACAGGGCAGAACGTTCATGCCGGGCGAGCCAATGAAGTGTCCGACGAATGTGTGCTGAGGCCGCTCGAACAGCTCGACTGGGGTGCCGATCTGAACCACTTCGCCCTCCTGCATCACGACCACTTCGTCCGCAAATGTCAGCGCCTCGGTCTGGTCGTGAGTCACGTAGATCATCGTAGCTTTGACGCGCTGGTGCAGCTCTTTCAGCTTCGATCGCAGCTTCCACTTCAGATGCGGGTCGATCACTGTCAGCGGCTCGTCAAACATCACCGCGTTCACATCGTCGCGGACCAGTCCGCGACCCATCGAGATCTTTTGCTTGTTGTCTGGGCTCAGACCCGAGGCACGGGTATTCAGCATATCCGTGACGTCCAGCATCTCGGCGATCTCATCGACCCGTTGTTTTATCCGCGCTGCGTCAACACCTCGGTTCTTCAACGGAAAAGCCAGGTTCTCGCCCACAGTCATTGTGTCGTAGATCACCGGGAACTGGAACACCTGTGCGATGTTGCGCTGATCGGGGGGGAGGGCGGTCACATCCTGACCATCGAACAGAATCTGCCCTTCGGACGGGGTCAGAAGCCCCGAGATGATGTTCAGCAACGTCGACTTGCCGCAGCCGGATGGGCCAAGCAACGCATAGGCCCCGCCATCGCGCCACGTTACGTCAACTTCTTTCAACGCATAATCCTCGGGGCCTTTCGGCGCGGGCATGTAGCTGTGTCGCAGGTTTGAAAGCTTGATCTGTGCCATGTCACGCGACCCTTTGGCCGTCTTGGCCGAAATACCGGCAATGTGCCGGGTTCATATAGAAACTGTGATCTTCGCCAACCTGGTAGGGATGCACGCCAGCGGCCAGGGATACCCAGTCATCCGACCCGTGTCGGAAATGCGCGCTGGAATCTGAACCCGAAAGCTCGGTCACGATCACGCGGCCTGTCAGCTCAACGTCAGCGTCCGAGGTACGGAATGGCGTGACCCGATGCGGGCGCACTGCGACCATGTAGTCTCCATCGGCCATATCAGAGACGGCCCAGCCACCGCCGCCTGCCAGTTGCGCCTGCGCACCGGATACGGTGATGTGCGCCACGTTAATCGGAGGGTCCGAAAACACGCGTGCTGCAGCGATGTTTTCCGGGTTGCGATAGATGTCTGCCGTGGGGCCGAACTGCGTGACGCGGCCATCTTCCATTAGCGCGGTATAGCCGCCCAGCAGCAGCGCTTCTTCCGGTTCCGAGGTCGCGTAGACAACCACGGCGCCACGCCCGGCAAACAGGTCGGGCAGCTGCTCACGCAGTTCCTCGCGCAGCTTGTAATCGAGGTTTGCCAGTGGCTCGTCCAGAAACACCGCGCGGCTTTCTTTCGCGATGGCGCGGGCCAGTGCGGTCCGTTGCTGTTGCCCACCCGACAGCTCATGCGGGCGGCGTTGCAGCATCGGGCGCAGTTGCAGCAGGTCGGCTGCTTCTTCGACGCGGCCTTCGATCTCGGATTGGGCCATGCCTGCCACGCGCAGCGGCGAGGCGATGTTGTCAAAAACGGTCATATGCGGGTAGTTCACGAAGAACTGGTGCACCAGGCTGATCTGCCGTTTCTGAGTGTTCAGCCTTGTGACGTCCTGCCCATCCATGAGGACCTTGCCCGAAGCAATCGGGTCCAGCCCGGCCATCATCTTGATCAGAGAGGTCTTGCCCGATCCGGTCGCCCCCAGCAGCACATTGAAATGGCCGGTCTGCAGCTTCAGGTTGGTGGGCTTGATATGGATGACGTTGCCGACCCGTTTGGTCGCGTCTTGAAGTTCTATCATGTCCGTGAGTTCCGGTCCTTCAGTGCGCGGCACTGGTCTTGGGGTGGGGGTGCCGCAGACGGCACCCCCGGTTGCATCGGTTTACTGAGACTGCCAGCGCGCTACCAGTTCGTCATAGTTGACGGTCTGGCCCTGCGGCTTTTCGTTCTCAAGCTTGGCCTTGGGCGAACCCTCTTTCTCCAGCCAGAAGGCAGGATCCTGCGGTTCGTTCAGGCGCGGGCCACAGCCACCATAGACACCGGCGCTTTCATCTGCAGCCTGCATGCGAGACATGGTGATGTCCATCTCTTCGGCTAGACGGTCCATTGCCTCTTGCGGCGTGAAGGCGCCCGAGTTCACGTCACCGATCTGCTGCCACCAGATCTGGGCCAGCTTCGGATAGTCCGGCACGTTGATGCCGGTCGGCGACCATGCCACGCGGTCAGGCGAGCGATAGAACTCGACCAGACCACCCAGCTTGGGTGCGCGTTCTGTGAACGATTCGTGGTTGACCGAGCTGTCGCGAATGAAGGTCAGACCCACATGGGACTTCTTCACATCAACAGTTTTGGACGTCACGAATTGGGCATAGAGCCAGGCTGCCTGGGCACGATCCGAGGGGGTCGATTTCAGGAACGTCCAGGAGCCCACGTCTTGGTAACCAACCTTCTGGCCTTCTTCCCAGTAGGGGCCGTGCGGGCTGGGCGCCATCCGCCACAGCGGCGTGCCTTCGTCATCCACGGTGTTGTTGCCTTCGGACTTCGGCTTCACCATGTCAGCGGTAAAGGCGGTGTACCAGAATATCTGCTGGGCCACGTTGCCCTGGCTGAGCGCCGGCAGCGACTGGTAGAAGTCATAAGACGCCGCGCCCGGAGGTGCATAGTTCCGCAGCCATTCGTCCCATTTACGGATCGCATAAACCGCAGCCGGGCCGTTTGCAGCACCGCCGCGCGAGACAGACGCACCAACAGGGTTACAGGTTCCCGCTTCCATGCGGATGCCCCATTCGTCGACCGGAACACCGTTCGGTTCACCCTTATCGCCAGCGCCAGCCATCGACAGCCAGGCGTCGGTCATGCGCCAGCCCAGATCAGGCGCGCGCTTGCCGTAGTCCATGTGGCCATAGATCGCGACGCCATCGACTTCTTTCACATCATTGGTGAAGAACTCGGCGATGTCTTCATAGGCCGACCAGTTGACCGGAACGCCCAGATCATAGCCGTATTTCTCTTTGAACGCGGCTTTGTTGGCTTCGTCATCGAACCAGTCCTTGCGGAACCAGTATAGGTTCGCGAACTGCTGGTCCGGCAGCTGATACAGCTTGCCGTCAGGACCGGTGGTGAACTGGATGCCCATGAAGTCATCCAAGTCCAGCGTTGGCGATGTTGTTGCCGCCCAGTCGCCCCCCATCATGTCAGTCAGAGGATAGGCCAGTTGCAGACGCGAATGTGTGCCGATGAGGTCACTGTCGTTGACATAGCCATCATACAGGTTCCGACCGGTCTGCATCTGAGTCTGAACCGCCTGAACTACTTCGCCTTCGCCGAGGATCTGGTGATTGACCTTGATGCCGGTGATCTCTTCGAACGCTTTGGCGAGGACCTCGGATTCATAGGAATGCGTCGGGATACCTTCGGACAGGACGTTGATTTCCATGCCCGAATAGGGTTGTGCAGCTTCAATGAACCACTTCATCTCACCCATCTGTTCGTCTTTCGACAGCGTCGATGGCTGGAACTCGTCGTCGATCCAACGTTGTGCTGCGGCTTCGTCGGCCCACACGGGACCGTGCCCCGCAATGACGGCAGCCGCCGCCACTGCGGAAAGTAGATGTCTCCGCATCTGTCTCCTCCCAAGATATTTTGCTTGTCCGGCGCTAACCGGATGCCCACAACCATCAGCGATTTTTTGCTACGGTGTCAAACTAATTTTTTAGTAATTGCATAGAATATTGTTTTTGAATGCTAATTTCAGTATGCGCGAATATCCAACTTAAATCCCGGCCAACTGACTTAACGAGAAGGCTGCTGTCGATATAGTCGAAATCACGTGTCGAATTCTGGGCATTTGCGCCGATGCAGGCTTGCAAGCAAGAGGTTCATGAGGTTTCTTGCGTCGGGCTACGAATAAAAGTTTATGCCCATGAAGCTCGAATTCCATCACATCAACTACGTTTCCGACGATGTTGAAAGTTTGCACAAGTTCTATACCGATGTGCTGGGTCTTGAAGACATCCCGATTGAGAATTTTCCGCGGCCGGTGGCAACGGACAATAAGGGATATGATGGTAAAATCCGGTTTGCGACAGATGGTGCAATGCAGATGCATCTGGCCGAGCGCAATCTGGATGTAGCTTTCAAGCATGGTGAGACGATCAACCCCGTAGAACGCGGCCACATTGCGTATCGAACCGACGATATCGAAGCCTTCAAAGCGGTGCTTGAGGCTAACAATATTCTCTATTCAGATTATGGGACGGCCTTCGCCAAAGAATGGCACCAGATCTTTTTTCACGACCCAGAAGGTAACATCGTTGAGGTGCATCAAGCCGTTCACACCGGTTAAATCCAGTGTGAAACAACTGGCTCTATGCTAAATGGCGGGACTTGAAGATGTCGCCAGAGTGCGTTGAACTTCCGCCCAAACGGCCAGAATATGATCAGCAATCTGATCTGCCGCTTCAAACTCGGTTGCGTCGGAAATCACCGATAGGCGCATTACCCAATCCCCGCGCCATTGGCTGCCGCCGACGAAGATTTTACCTTTTTCCAAGATGCCTGCGATGACGGCTTCAGTCGTTTTGCGGCGGGTCCCCGACTCCGCCTCTTCGTTGCCAAAGCTGATGATGATCTGGTTCAGGACGACCTCGTTCAAGATGTGTATACCTTCGACCGGTCGCAAACGGTCTGCAATGCGCTTGGCGGTTTTGCAATGACGCCCGACCATCTCTTGAACCCCTTCGCGGCCAAGCGATTTGAGCACTGCCCAGGTTGGCAGGCCGCGCGCGCGGCGTGACAGTTCAGGGGTTAGGAAACACGGGATGCGCTCATGTTCAGCCTGGGGCGGCAGATAGCTTGCGCTGATCCGCATCGCCTTTTGCAAGGCGTCTTTGTCCCGAACAATTGCATAGCCGCTGTCAAATGGGGTTTGCAGCCATTTATGACCATCGACGCTCCAGGAATTCGCGCGGTCGAGGCCTTCGGTCAACGCGCGATATTCGGGATGCGCGCGCGCCCAGAGGCCGAATGCACCATCTACATGTATCCATGCTCCTGATCGTTCTGCGATGTCTGCGATCTGGCCGAACGGATCAAACGCGCCGGTGTTGATCTGCCCGGCCTGTGTGACGATGATCGCTGGCCCCGTCTGCGCGCTCATTTGCTGCGCCAGATCCGCGGCGACCATCCGGCCCTCAACGTCGGTCTTTATGCGTTTGACACGGTTCCGACCAAGACCGAGATACCCGAGTGCCGACATGACCGACGTATGCGCGTCGTCACCCAGATACACTGTGGTCGGAGGTGCTCCGAACAGCCCATCCTCATCCGGGTCCCAACCGTGGGCGCGCAAAACCGCTCCGCGCGCCGCGGCAAGTGCCGTGAAGTTGCCAACCGTTCCGCCCGTGACAAATCCAACAGCGGCGTCGCGGGGCAGATCGAGAATGTCCAACATCCACCCAGCTGCGATCTGTTCCACCGCTGCGGTGGTGGGGGAAGAGTGATGGAACGCCGAGTTTTGTCCCCAGGCGCTTACCAGCCAGTCTGCGGCAACACCCACTGGAGTCGAGCCTCCCAACACCCACCCAAAGAACCTGGGGTGGACCATTTGAGTAAGCCCCTGTTCGCCGCGATCCGCGAGATCGTTGATCACGGCTTCGGCGTCTTTGCCATGCTCGGGAAGAGGTTCGTCAAAGATGGCCAGCATCTCGTCAAAGCTCTTCTCAGGCGGGCAAGGGCGCGTTGGCACAGATCGCCGGTAGGCCAGGGCACGGTTGCAAGCTACGCTCAGTGCTGAAAACGGATCTGCCATCTCAGGACATCTGATAGCCGGGAGTGGAGTTCGAGATCGCGATCTCTTCCTCGGTCATCTCTTCGGCTATTCCTTCAAAGAGCGGTGTGCTCAGGTAACGCTCGCCAGTATCGGGCAGCATGCACAGGATGTTCGCGCCCGGATCGGCTTTTTCAGCAATGCCGACGGCGATTGCGAAGGTGGCCCCACCTGAGATGCCCGTCAGAATGCCCTCTTGGCTGGCCAGTTTCCGGGCCCATTCCACGCCTGTCGGGCCGGGGACGGGAATCAATTCGTCGAAGAAGTTGTTGTCGATCGATTCCTGCAAAACGGCCGGTATGAAATCCGGTGTCCAGCCTTGGATCGGGTGCGGCTCAAAAGCCGGGTGGCTGGACAGAGGATCACCATCCTGCCCACGGTCAGTGGCAATACCGCTGCCAATCAGTTGCGCATTGGCAGGCTCAGAGAGGATGATCTTGGTCTCGGGCCGTTCCTTGCGCAGCACCCGGGCGACGCCGGTAACTGTACCGCCAGTCCCGTAGCCGGTCACGAGGTAGTCCAGTCGTTGACCGTTGAAATCGCTCAGAATCTCCTGCGCGGTGGTTGCGGCGTGAATCTCGGCATTGGCCTCCGTCTCGAACTGCCGCGCCAGTAGCCAGCCATGCGCCTCGGCGAGTTCGGCGGCTTTGCGGTACATGCCAAATCCCTTTTCGGCGCGTGGGGTCAGCACCACCTTCGCCCCCAGCATCCGCATCAGGCGACGACGCTCGACAGAGAAACTATCGGCCATGGTCACCACCAGAGGATAACCTTTTTGCGCGCAAACCATGGCAAGCCCGATGCCGGTATTGCCACTTGTGGCCTCGACCACGGTCTGGCCCGGCTTCAGGGCGCCACTGCGTTCGGCAGCCTCGATGATGTTGACGGCCAGACGATCCTTGACCGACCCGGCGGGATTGAATGCTTCGAATTTCACAAACAGATTGACGCCTTCGGGACCCAGATTGTTGATGCGGATGACGGGAGTGTTCCCGATGGTATCCAGAACGCTGTCAAAAACGCGCCCGTTTCCTTGCGTCGTTCTAAGCTTTTGATCGGTCATTGTATTATCCTACATGAAGTGTTGGTTTGGCCGGATCAGGCCCCCCTAATGCCGCAAGACTAGACGCAATGGGCGGCGCGAGTCCTGAGGAGTTTCTGAGGAAACCCTGTAAATCGGCGTGAAATTAGTTCTTCTGGCTCAGATTTGAGGAATACCTTGCCGGGTCAACGCACTTGAAAACCGTGAACGCGTATCCGGGTCGGTAAAGGGGAACGACCGGAAAAAATGATCCTGCGTGATGCGTTGGCGCGAGGCACGCACGCGATCTGCCCATTGGGCAGCCTCGGTTTGGTTGCCCGCCAGTTCGTTTGTAAACGTCGCAATCAGGCTGATCAGATCATGCGCTCCCGGCGCATTTGCAGCTCGTACTGCCCAATCCGCGGCTTCGCTATCGCGACCTTCCATCGCCAGGCTCATCGCGCGTGTTCCCAGCATCGCATAAAGCAGCGGATCAAGCGGGCTGAGCGCGCGGGCTTCGTCCGACAGACGCCGACCGATGCCGCTGGCGCCGGACACCGTCTCGGTCCAGGCGCGGGCGTAGATGCCTTGCGCAAAATTCGGGCTGAGCGCAGTAGAGCGGTCCAGCCAGATTTTGGCGCTGTTTAGATCACCCACTAGCCACAGGGCGCGGCCCATGTTGAAATTGGCAAACGGGTCCATCGGGTCCAGATCGACGGCACGCTCGGCTTCGGCCCGTGCGAGCTTAATTGGTTCGGCAGGACTGTCCGAATAGTGCATGAATGCTGTTTTGAAATGGGCAAAGGACAACGCCCCGTGCGCCCGTGCAAACTCGGGTTCCAAAGCGATCGCCTTTTCGAATAAGGCAATCGCCCGGTCATTTTCATTGGCGTCAAAGCGATAGAGGGATTGCAAGCCCAGATGATAGGTTGCCCAGGCATCGATATTTTCGGGCGATCGGAGGCGTGCCTTTGACGCCTCGCTCAGCGGGATCTGAACCTCGATTGCGAAGACGACATGAGAAACGATCTGCTCGCGCACCTCGTGCACATCATCGAGGCGGGAATTGAAACGGTCGGCCCAAATCACTTCGCCATCTGCGGTACTGGACAGCATGACGCTGATAGCGACCCGAGGGCCCATCACTTCGACACTGCCGGTCAGGCAATATCGGGCCCCGAGACTCTTGCGGATTTCTCCGATCTCACCGGACTTTGAATGGAAGCGAAACGATGACCCGCGCGCGATTACGGCAATCCAGCGCAACCGAGAAATGGATGCGATGAGTTCGTGTGGTATCGCGGCGCTAAGCGTTTTGGCCGTGCCGTCCGCACCGATGTTATCGAAGGGAAGAATGGCGATTGTGGGCCGTGTCGCGGCTTCGATCCATTCGGTGTCCTGCACGTCCAGATCCTGCGGCACTACGGATGCGGGCGTTGCCTCGCAATCAATGATCTGCAACGGGGCCATCCACCGCAGCCCTTTGCCATGAACCGTTTTGATAACTGCTTGCCGATCCCCGGTATCTTCGACAGCGCGCCGCGCCGATTTGATGCAAGTGGACAAGGCAGCCTCGGACACGATCCGATTGCCCCACAAGGTGGCAAACAGCTCGTCTTTTGTAACGAGGCGGTCTTGGTTCTTGGCCAAAAGGGCGATGAGCTGGAACGCCAGCGGTTCTACATCGACAACCGATCCGTCGCGCAGAAGTTCCTGACGCAGAAGATCGATTCTGAACTCACCAAACTCACAGATCATTGTGAGACATTACCAAGAAACGACAGATCTGGACATAAGATCTGAAATGAGAGGCGATTAATCGGCGTGTTCGGCCAGTAGTCTTTCGGCAATCGCGGTGGTGTCATCCAGATGTCTCTCAACCGCCGCTGCGGCTTTTTCCGCATCGCCTGAGATAATCGCATCGCATATCGCCTGCATATGCTCGGGCCCCGGGCGGCTGCGTTCAGTCGAAGAGAGAGTCATCATGCGCAACCGGCTGATGCGGCCGTTGAGGCGTTGCACGATCTCCCATGCGATATGATCGCCCGCGCCCTGAAATATCTCGGCGTAAAATCCCGCCGTGGCGCGAAATAGCCCACCGGGCGTTTTGTCGGTAAACTGATGCTTGAGCTGGTCGAGCGCACTCCGAAGGCGCATCGCGCGCTCGTCAGTTATGTTTTTGGCGCATTTTCGAGCTGCCGCCGTCTCCAGCATCCGTCGGATCTCGTAGATCTGCTGCGCATCATTCCAGTTCATACGCGCCACGATTGGTCCGCGCCCCGGCAGGATTTCAACCAGACCTTCGGCTTCGAGATAGCGGATCGTTTCGCGTACAACGGTGCGGCTGACACCAAGCTGATCGCACAATGGTCGTTCGACTAGCCGCTCTCCCGGTTTGAAATGCCCTTCGATGATCGCGTCCCGCATACGTTCCTGCACGATGTCCCGCAGGGTTAATGGCGGTTGTTCTATTCTGGAAAGCGCGGGTGTGGTCATAGCTGCGGTGATATCAATGAGGGTGTTTCGGCGCAATGGGATTGACTGATGGTATTATGGTATACCATAAGTCAAATCGAGAATCGAACCATAGGGTGCAGCCATGCCAGCCGAAATCCGAAAAACGCTTCTTCATGTCGAAAACACTCTGATCGAAGGGGACAGGGTGGCTGAGCGCCCTTTGAAGATGATCGCAGCCGTCGCGGTTATCCGAAATCCGTGGGCAGGCCGGGGTTTCGTCGAGAATCTGAGGCCCGAGATCAACGATTGCGCGCCGGGACTGGGCAAGCTGCTGACCGAGATGGTGCTGGACGCCGCCGGAGGGGGCGACAAGGTCGAGGGCTACGGAAAATCCGCCATAGTCGGTGTGAATGGTGAAGTTGAGCATGCCTCGGCGTTGATCCATACGCTGCGGTTCGGGAACCACTATCGCGAGGCGGTGGGTGCTAAATCCTATCTTGCATTCACCAACACGCGCGGTCCGGCCAATGCGCCGCTGCAGATACCGCTGATGGACAAGAACGATGGCGGTCGGCGCAGTCACTATCTGACTATTCAGTTGTCTGTCGCGGACGCGCCGGCACCGGATGAGATCGTGGTGGCGCTTGGTGCCTCGGTCGGTGGGCGTCCACATCACCGGATCGGTGATCGTTATCAAGACCTGAAAGAGTTGGGCCATGACGTTGACAACCCTGCAGCTGTCTGAACCCTACGGAACGCTCAGCTATCGTGAAGCGGGGTGCGGAAAACCGGTGGTATTGATCCACGGGGTCGGGATGCAATCTGCAGCCTGGGGGCCGCAGGTTGACGTGCTGTCGGAAACGCATCGTGTGATTGCGGTGGACATGCCGGGGCATGGTGGATCGTCCCGATTGCCTGAGGGCGCGCAACTGCCTGGCTTTGTCGAATGGCTTTGGACGGCTCTGGCAGCTTTGAACCTTGGACGCGTCAGTCTCGCCGGTCACTCCATGGGTGCGCTTGTCGCTGCAGGCTACGCGGCCAGCTATCCTGATGCTGTCGAGCGGGTGGCGCTGTTGAACGGTGTATATTGCCGATCCCCCGAGGCGCGCGCAGCGGTGGAAACGCGCGCGGATCAGATTGGCAGCGGATGTTTCGATCTTGAGACACCTCTGAACCGCTGGTTTGGTAATAGTCCGATAGAACAGGCTGCACGGAAGGACGTGGAAGGCTGGTTGGCTAAAGTCGATCCAGTTGGTTATGCAACGGCCTACAGTGCATTTGCGCGCGGGGATCGGACCTATGCCGACCGTTTGGGCGACATCGCTTGCCCATTTCTTGCGATCACCGGGGATGGAGACCTGAATTCGACGCCTGAAATGTCTGATAACATGGCCGCAGCCGCCCCCAAGGGGCAATCAGTGGTCATCGCAGGGCATCGGCATCTGGTCAACCTAACCGCTCCGGAGCAGGTGAATGCGGCCCTGAAAGACTGGCTTAGGTGGGAGGCAAACGATGACAGAGTTTGATCCGCGCGACCTGCGCAATGCGTTTGGCGCTTTCATGACGGGCGTGACCGTGGTTACGACACACGACCCCGATGGCAGACCGCTGGGGTTCACGGCGAATTCGTTCACCTCGGTCTCGCTTGATCCGCCTTTGGTTCTGGTCTGCCTTGCGAATACATCACGCAACTACGATGCCTTTGCCGGTGCGGGAGGCTTTGCCGTCAACGTGTTGTCCGAGGCGCAAAAAGAGGTTTCAAACACATTCGCCCGACCGGTCGAAGATCGTTTTTCAGCGGTTGATTGGCGGCCCGGACCGCATGGTGCGCCGATTTTTGACGGTGTCTCGGCCTGGTTTGACTGTTCGATGTTCAAAACCGTTGAGGCAGGCGATCATCTGATCCTGATGGGCAAGGTTCAAGCCTATGCGAACAACACCCATCCGGGCCTTGGCTATGCGCGGGGCGCTTATGTCACGCCAGCGGCAGAAGCCGAGGCGTTGAACAATCGCGCCAACCTGATGGTCTCGGCCCTGATTGCGCACCAGGGAAGGGTCTTGTTGGTCGAAATCAAAGGCGGTTCGTTCGCTTTGCCCGAAGTCAAAGTCGGCAAAGACGGTGCGTCAGCAGCCCTTCGGCGATTAATCGACGCCAGTGGGGTCGAGGCTGAAGCAGGGTTCATCTACTCCGTCTACGAAGACGAGACGCGCGAAACCCAGCATATCTCATTCTTGTGTCAGGCCAGTGGGGAAGCTGCGGAGCAGGGCGCGTTCCATGACCTCGATGCACAGACGCTTGACGCTTTGGCCGACCCGGTGGTGCGTACGATGTTGCAGCGTTTTGCAGTCGAGAGCCGAATGGGGAATTTCGGGGTGTATTTTGGCAATCAGGACAGCGGTACCATCCGACCTGTCTCATCAGAGGGTTGAGCGATGAAGTTTTCGTTATTTGCTCATATGGAGCGCATTTCTGCGGATGAAGATCAGAAGAAGATCTATGATGAGTTCATTGAGCTGTGCAGGATCGCCGATCAGGGCGGGATGCATGCAATCTGGACGGGTGAACATCATGGTATGAATTTCACCATCGCGCCAAACCCGTTTCTGAGTTTGGTGGACGTCGCGCGTCACACCAACAATGTGCGGCTGGGGACGGGGACCGTGATCGCACCATTCTGGCACCCGATCCGACTGGCCGGTGAGGCGGCGATGACCGACATCATCACTGATGGACGGCTTGAGGTGGGTATCGCGCGCGGGGCGTATTCCTTTGAATACGAGCGCCTGATGCCGGGTATGGATGCCTGGGAAGCCGGTCAGCGCATGCGCGAGCTTGTGCCTGCTGTGAAGGCGCTTTGGGAGGGCGATTACGAGCATGAAGGAGAGTTCTATCAGTTTCCCAAAACCACCTCGGCACCGCTTCCATTGAGGCTCGAAGGCCCTCCGATCTGGATTGCGGCTCGTGATCCGAACAGCCACGAATTTGCGGTTGCGCAGGGATGCAATGTGCAGGTGACGCCGTTGTGGAAGGGTGATGCTGAAATCTCGGACCTGATGGAAAAGTTCAACGCGGCTTGTGTAAAACATTCAGACCAACCACGCCCGAAAATCATGTTGCTGCAGCACACCTATGTGGCAGACAGCGATGAGGACGCCCAATTAGGAGCTGTCGAGCTGAACCGGTTCTACTGTTATTTCGGGGCGTGGTTCATGAACCAGCGCGAAATCTCTCATGGACTAATCGAGCCGCTTACCGATGAAGAGATTACCGCCCACCCGTTCTATAGCCCCGAGGCCATGGCGCGTGACCTCGTGATCGGTACCCCTGATAAGGTCATCGAACGGCTGAAAGGGTATGAGGCATTGGGCTATGATGAATATGCGTTTTGGATCGACAGCTCGATGTCGTTTGAGCGAAAAAAAGCCTCGCTTGAGCGGTTTATCAATGATGTGATGCCCGCATTTGCCTGATCACCTTAAGGGAAATACATATGCAAAGCTTCCAGCACTATATCGGGGGTCAGTTCGAAGACGCGGCTCGGCATTTCGATAGCATCGACCCGGCGACAGGCAACCCGTGGGCTCGGATGCCCGACGCCACCGTTGACGATGTAAACCGCGCGGTGGATGCGGCTGAGCGAGCATTTGTCTCGGTTGAATGGGCACAAATGACGGCCAGCGCGCGGGGCAAGCTTCTGATGAGCCTCGCCGATCTGATTGCTGAGAACGCGCCGCAACTGGCGGAATTGGAAACGCGCGACACCGGAAAGATCATCCGCGAAACAACCGCGCAGATCGCTTATGTGGCTGAATATTATCGGTATTATGCTGGGCTTGCCGACAAGATCGAAGGTGCACACCTGCCCATCGACAAACCGGATATGGAGGTTTGGCTGCGGCGCGAACCCGTAGGTGTTGTTGCGGCAGTCGTGCCATGGAATTCTCAGCTGTTTCTGTCGGCGGTCAAAATTGGGCCTGCATTGGCTGCAGGTTGTACAGTGGTCCTCAAAGCCAGCGAAGATGGTCCTGCGCCGATGCTGGAATTTGCGCGTATCTTCGATCAGGCCGGATTCCCCAAGGGTGTCCTGAGTGTCATCACGGGCGGCCCCGAAGTGGGCGCCACGCTGACAAGCCATCCCAAAGTGGCGCATGTGGCGTTTACAGGTGGGCCTGAGACGGCCCGTCATATCGTGCGCAATTCAGCAGAGAATCTGGCCTCGACGTCGCTGGAACTGGGCGGCAAATCCCCATTCATCGTATTTGACGATGCCGATCTGGAAAGTGCGGTGAACGCTCAGGTCTCAGGGGTGTTTGCGGCGACCGGGCAAAGCTGCGTTTCAGGATCTCGTCTTGTGGTACAGGCCGGGATCAAGGACGCCTTTCTGGCGCGCCTGAAAGAAAAAGCCAAAGCGATTGTCATCGGCGCACCGGACAAGATGGAGACCGAGGTCGGACCGCTTTGCACCGCGCGTCAACGCGGCAGAGCCGAAGCGTTGATTGCTCAATCAATTGAGCAGGGCGCGAAACTGGTGACCGGGGGGCAGGCTCTGGATCGCGACGGGTATTACTTCGCGCCAACCATTCTGGATTGTGACGCCGCCCCAAACGCGGCCTGCCTGAGCAATGAGTTCTTTGGCCCTGTGCTGTCGGTCATCAGTTTCGAAGATGAGGCTGAGGCCATCGCTATTGCCAATGATACGCAATACGGTCTGGCTTCCGGGCTGTTTACCCGAGACCTCACCCGCGCCCATCGCGTGATCCGGGCCATTCGGGCGGGGATCGTCTGGGTGAACACCTATCGTGCGGTTAGCCCGATCGCGCCGTTTGGGGGCCATGGGCTGTCAGGTCACGGGCGCGAAGGCGGGATCGAAGCCGCGCTGGACTATACAACCGTCAAAGCCGTTTGGCTTCGGACCAGCGATGAGCCGATCCCGGATCCGTTTGTCATGCGCTAGAGCGGGCTACTTGCCCTTCCAGACCGGGTCGCGCTTTTCGGCAAAGGCCTTCGCGCCTTCCAACTGGTCTTCGCTTGCATAAAGCACATCAACCGTGCGCAACTGGCGCTTGGTGATGCGGTTCATGGTGTCTTGGAACTTGGCATCTTCAGCGTCACGCACGATCTCTTTGATCGCCGCATAGACAAGTGGCGGCCCCGAGGCGAGCAGGCGCGCCAGTTCCCAGGCGCGATCCATCAATTGATCGACCGCGATGATCTCATTCACCAGCCCCCAACGATTGGCCTCTTCGGCATCGAACCAGCGGCCAGTCAGCAGCAACTCCATCGCGATGTGATAGGGAATGCGCTTGGGCAGTTTGACACTCGCCGCGTCGGCCACCGTGCCTGAACGGATCTCGGGTAACGCAAAAGTGGCGTGATCAGCGGCCAGGATCATGTCTGCGGATAGAGCAAGTTCCAACCCGCCACCGCAGGCGATGCCATTAACGGCCGCGATGACCGGTTTGTTCAGGTCACGCAGTTCCTGCAGGCCGCCAAAGCCGCCAACACCGTAGTCCCCATCGACAGCATCGCCTTCGGCGGCGGCTTTCAGATCCCATCCCGGGCAGAAGAACTTCTCACCTGCGCCAGTCAGGATGACCACGCGCAACTCAGGATCGTCACGGAATTCAGCAAAGACATCGCCCATGATCCGGCTGGTAACCAGGTCGATCGCATTGGCCTTGGGCCGGTCCAGCGTCACCTCAAGGATCGCCCCTTCGCGGCGGGTTTTGATCGGGTCCATTTCTCAGGCCTTTCTGATAAGGGCGTCCACGGCCACCGCCTTGTCGGGCGTGCAGAGGAGCGGGTTAATCTCAACCTCGCCAAGCGTGTCGGCATTTTGCATGACATAGGCCTGAACGGCCTCAATCGCGGTGATGATCGCATCCATATCAGCCGCCGGTTGGCCGCGATAGCCCGCCAAAAGCGGCGCGATCTTCAGTTTGCCAAGGGCGGTTCGGATTTCATCGGAGGTACAGGGCAGCAGCAGCGATGCGGTATCACGCAGCACTTCGGTCAGGACGCCACCGGCACCCAGAGTCAGCACAAATCCATGCGCCGGATCGCGGACCACCCCGATAAGCAGTTCGGCGACCGTTCCAGCAATCATTTCTTCGATCAGTATCTCGCTCGTACCGATCTCGGCTGCAACCTCAGCGACGTCCTCGGCCTGAACGCCCAGCCGAACGGCGGCATGCTCGGACTTATGTGCAAGACCAACGCCTTTGACCGCGAAAGGTGCATCCATTTCCTGCGCCGCTGCACGTGCCTCGTCTGGCCCACCGATCGTGCGGTTCTGCGGGATGCGCAGACCGCATTGGGCCAGAGCCTTTTTGGATTCACCTTCGGTGAGCGTCCGGTTGGCCTCGGTTGTGCCCGGCAGCCAAACGGGGATTGCCGAGGGTGCTGCGATCTGCCCTGCCGCGCGAATGGCGGAGAGCGCTTCGGCCAGCCCCATGAAAGGCACGACACCTCCGTCCATGAGCTCTTGCGCGACGTCTTCGGGCAAAAGCTCGGGCAGCGTAGCTGCGATGGCGAACCGAGCGCCGGTTTCAGCGCGCACCCTCAGGGCCGCCCGCGTGGCGCAGATCCAATCGGTCGCGTCGGTGTTCGGGTAGTCGACAATCGAGACCGTCAGGTCAATGTCGTCGCCGGTCATGCCGGACCAGGCCTTCGCCATCGCTCCTTCATCACGCCAGATATAGGTGTGGTAATCCAGCGGATTATTCAGCGCGACCATGGGGCCAAGCGCATCGCGCAGATGGGCTTTCTTGTTATCGGACAGACATGGGAAGGTCAGACCTATACCAACGGCCATGTCGGCGATCAGACTGGCCTCACCGCCAGAACAACTGATCGAGGCGATGTTGCGGCCTGGTAGCGGGCCATAGCAATGCAGCAGTTTCAGCGTTTCAAGGAAATCGGGCAGGGCGGACAGGCGCGGGATGCCGAGACGTTCAAGCAGAGCTTGCGCGCCTGCATCGCTGCCTGCCAAAGAAGCCGTGTGCGATACGGTTGCGGCCTGTGCCTGCTCGGACGCGCCGACTTTGAGGGCTACCAGTGGAATGCCTTTGCGGTATGCTTTGGCAGCCAGAGCTTCCCACTCACGAATGTCCTTGAACCCTTCGACATGCAGCCCAACTGCAGTGACGCGTGGGTCGTTTAACAGAGCCGAAGCGATCAGGGCCTGGCTGGTCTGGGCCATGTTCCCGCAGGCCACCATATAAGCAATTGGCAGCGCACGTTTTTGCATGGTTAGGTTGATCGAGATGTTCGAGCTTTGCGTCAGGATCGCAACGCCCTTATCGACAGGCTTAGCCCCATGCTGGTCCGGCCACAGCAAGGCTCCGTCCAGTGCATTGATGAAGCCATAGCAGTTCGGCCCCAGAATAGGCATGTCACCTGCAGCGGAAATCAGTTGTTGCTGCAGGTCGCCACCGGTTTCATCCTCTGCGGCTGCTTCCGAGAAGCCAGATGCGAAACACACCGCACCGCCGGCCCCCATGCGGGCCAATAGCTGAACCGCCTCAATCGTGGCGTGCCGGTTGATGCCGATGAAAACCGCATCCGGTGCCTCGGGCAGGTCTTCCAGACGCCCATAGACCTTGTGACCCGCAATATCAGCAGCCTTGGGATGCACAGGCCAGATATGGCCCGCATAGCCCATGCGCTCAGATTGCTGAATGACCTGCTGGCACCAGGCGCCACCGCCAATCACAGCGATGGATTTGGGCCGCAGCAGCCGGGTGAGATCTTTGCTCATCGTCAGGCGCCCAGCGGACGGAGAAGGTCGCGGCTGATGATGTGGCGCTGAATTTCGCTGGTGCCATCCCAGATGCGCTCGACCCGCGCGTCGCGCCAAAAACGTTCGATGGGGAAGTCATCCATCAGGCCCATACCGCCAAATATCTGCAACGTTGTGTCGGTGACACGTGCCAGCATTTCCGAGGCGTAGAGCTTGGCCGACGCGATTTCTCGGTTCGAGGGCAGATTTTCATCCAGACGCCACGCTGCAGAGAGGGTCAGCCAATCGGCGGCATCGATCTCGGTGATCATGTCGGCGATCTGGAAGCCTACACCCTGAAACTTGCCGATCGGCTGGCCGAATTGCTTGCGCTCGGCAGCGTAGTTCAGCGCATAGTCAAAGCAGCGACGCGCGCGCCCGACCGAAAAGGCCGCAACCGTCAGTCGGGTTGCGTAAAGCCATTCGTTCATCACGGCAAAGCCGCCATCCACCTCGCCCAGCACCTGCGCGTCAGGCAGGCGGCAATTGTCGAAATACAGAATGTAGTTCTTGTAACCCTTATGGCTGACCGAGTTGTATCCCTCGCGCACCTCGAAGCCGGGTGTGCCGCGATCCACAAGGAATGTGGTGATCCGTTTTTTTGGCCCTTTCGGGGTCTCGTCGACGCCGGTGGCGATGAAGACGATGAAGAAATCCGCGTGTTCCGCGCCCGAGATGAAGTGCTTTGAGCCGTTGACAACCCAGTCCCCGGCGTCGCGCACGGCTTGACATTTCATTCCCCGCACGTCCGATCCCGCATCCGGTTCGGTCATCGCCAACGCGTCCATCTTTTCGCCACGCACGGCGGGCAGAAGGTAACGCTCGCGCTGTTCATCGTTACACGCCATCAGGATGTTCTGCGGGCGGCCAAAGAAATGGGTCAGCGCCATCGAGCCACGGCCCAGCTCGCGTTCGACCAGCGTGAAATCGAGATGCGACAAGCCCGCGCCGCCAACCTCTTCCGGGAAGTTGCAGGCGTAGAACCCCAGATCGATGCACTTTTGTTTGATCTGCTCACCCAGTTCGTGCGAGACCTGACCGGTCCGTTCAACCTCGGCCTCATGCGGGTAGATTTCCTTCTCGACAAAGCTGCGAACCGTCGAGACGATCATTTCCTGTTCTTCGGACAAACCAAACTGCATGGTGCGTGTTCCCTTGATATCTGGTTGCCGATGAAACGAGATTGTCTGACTCGATGACATGCAGTATTCGTCAAATATCATGCGGGAATAGAAAAAGTTGACGCAGAGATATAACATTCTGCTGTTTGACGGGTTTTCGAACCACTGTCTGGCCAGTTTGGTTGAACCGCTGCGCGCGGCAAATACTCTGGCGGGGCAGAAGCTTTATGCGTGGCGATTCTATTCGCCGGATGGCGCATCGGTCCAAAGCTCTAGCGGATTGCGGGTGACGCCGGATGGCGCGCTGGGGATTGAGACCGGCAATACGCTGGTCGTCATGCCTTCTTACGGATATCTCGACCTTGCAATGCCCGAGACGTTGCGGGCTCTGCGGCGAGCGGCGACCCGGCATGTTAACCTGGCGGGTTTGGATACGGGTAGCTGGCTGCTCGCCCGTGCTGGCCTATTGGAAGGTCACCGCGCGACCATTCACTGGGATGAGCTTTCGCGGTTCGAAGAGGCCTTTCCTGAGGTCGATGCCGTGCAGGAACGCTATGTGATCGATCGCAACCGGATCACCTGTTCCGGCGCGATGGCGGCTTATGATTTGGCAACGGCAATGATCCTTGCGGACCACGGCCCGCTTTTATCGATGGAGGTCGCACATCTGTTGATGAACCGCGGTGAACCGGGCGCCGCTGCACTGCCGATGAAGTCCGGAGATAGTTTGGTGAACCGCGTTCTGAACATCATGCAGAAATCACTCGAGACGCCAGTGCAGATCAAGGAGATCGCACGGCAGCTGGGTTGTTCGCAGAAGAAGATCGAAAGCCGGGTACAAGCTGAGCTGGGAACAACGCCGCAGGCGCTCTACCGTCGCCTGCGTCTGAACCTGGCACGTAACCTGGCGACCGAGACGCAGCAATCGGTGGCCGAGATCGCCAGCCGATGCGGATATGAAAACGCGAGCGCTATGACACGGGCGTTTCGGTCTGAATTCGGGCTGACGCCGACGGCCTATCGGAATAGTGGGCAAGGTCAGGCGCGCATTCGCGAGAATTCCGGGTCGTAGGGTGAGGGCGTAATGACCTCTGCCTCGACAATCTCGCCGCACAGGTCGAGTTGCATTCGGCTGCCGGGGGCCGCGAAATCCGGCTCAACGAAGCCATAGGCAAGGTTCAATCCGGTACGGTGACCCCAATCACCTGACGTGATCGTGCCCACGACTTTGCCTGACGAGATCAAAGATGCGCCGCCATGCGCAGGCGCGTGGGTTGCGTCGATCTGCAGATTGACCAGCTTCTTGCGTGCGCCCTCCGCTTGACGTTTCATCAATGCGTCCCGGCCAATGAAGTCACCTTTGTTCAGCCTGATAAATCGGTCCAAACCGGTCTCGAATGGATCAAATTCGGTCAGCAGATCGGCTTTCCAGTGCAAAAAGCCCTTTTCCATCCGCATCGAATCCACCGCTCGCGCTCCGAACAGCTTCAACCCATGCGCGTTCCCGGCCTGCCGCAGGGCGAGGTAGGCCGCATAAAGTGAACCATTGGGGACGTGGATTTCATATGCCAATTCGCCTGAGAAGCTGATGTTCAGCACCGTAGCCGGAGCGATGCCGACAAAACACTCGCGCACGGACAGCCAGGGGAAGCTGTCGCGGGACCAGTCGCCGCGCGCGCAGGCTGACAAGACATCACGTGCTTTGGGGCCCGCGAGCACCAGAATGGTCTGATCATTGGTCAGTGATTTCAGCTGCACATCCTCTTCGTCAGACAGATGTGCCTGCAACCAGTCCATATCGTGATATTCACTGGCCGCGGCCGAGCCGTACCAAACCCGCGCCGGGCCACGATCACTGGCGGGCAGGTTGGCGATGGTGGCCTCAGCCTTGACCATGCCATGGTGGTTGAGCAGATAGCCTAGCCCCACGCGCCCTTCGCGCTTTGTCACCGCACCGCAGAGCATCCGGTCGAGAAACTTGTGACGATCCGCGCCCGTGATCTCGATACGGTTGAAGCCGTTGACTTCGGTCAGGCCGACATTGGTTTGAATGTTCTGAACCTCGGCTGCAACCAGATCAAAGGCCTCATCGAAATTGAAACTCAGCGAGGGATGAAACTCGGGTGACGGCTTGATGTACTCAACCCGTTCCCACCCGTTCACAACGGTGAATTCTGCCCCTTCGGCTGCGAAAACAGGGGTCAACGGGGTGGTCTTGGCCGGGCGGCCCGCGGGGCGGTGTTCATGGGGGAAGTGAAAGCGGAATTCGTTCTGATAGTCCTCGATGGCTTTCAGCGCGGTCAGTTCCACATTCGTGTGACCTGTAAACCGACGCGGATCGAGGCACCATGTGTCATAGCAGGCTTCACCATGTACGATCTGCTGCGCCAGCAGCCAGCCATGGCCACCGCCTTCCCCAAGACCGGCGCGCAGGCCGATGATGCAGAAGGCGTTGCGTTTGCCGGGGATCGGGCCGACCAGCGGCGCGCCGTCAATCGTGTAAGTGATGGGGCCGTTGACGACGGTGTGAATGCCGACTTCCATCAGCGCGGGCATACGGGCAAAGGCGCCTTCCAGCACATCGGTGACCCGGTCCAGATCATCCGGACACAAGGCGTTGACGAAGTTCGGATCAATCCCGTCCATGCCCCAGGTCTTGCAATCCTGTTCATAGAACCCGACCAGCAATCCGTTCTTTTCCTGACGGCAGTAGTAATCGCTGATCGGACAGCGCAGCAGGGGCATCCGGTGACCCGCTTCGCGGATAGTCGGGATTTCTTCGGTCAGGAAATACTGATGCTCCATCGATGCGACAGGGTGATGAACGCCCATCATGGCGCCGACCTCGTTCACACGATACCCGCAGGCGTTCACCACGATATCGCAATCAATGTCGCCATGTTCGGTGTGCACGGTCCATGTGTCGTCCTTATGCTGGGTCAGCGCGGTGACCGGCGTGTTCCGATACACCTCGGCCCCAGCTTTGCGGGCGCGGCGGGCCAGGGCCTGACACAACTGCGCCGGGTCTATGTCGCCATCCAGCGGATCCCAGAGCCCGCCCAGCAGGTTCTCGGTTGAGATCAGCGGATGACGGCGGGCGCATTCTTCGGCGTCGATCACCTCGAAATGAACATCCATCCCGCGCGCCATGGACGCGAAGTGTCGATATCCCTGCATCTGCTCCGGCGTATTGGCCAGACGAATGCCGCCATCGCCGTGATGGTAGTTGATCGGATAATCCGGGTCCTCGGCCAGTTCCTTGTACAGGTTGATCGAATGGGTCTTGAGCCCGACCATGGTCTGATTCATGCCGAAATTGGTCACTTGCGCAGCAGAATGCCAGGTTGTGCCGCTGGTCAGCTCGTTGCGCTCAACCAGTACAACATCGCTCCATCCTTCACGGGTCAGGTGATAGAGCGTTGAGCAACCGGCGATGCCGCCTCCGATGACGACCACCTTAGTGCGCGATTTCATGCAAGAACCCTCCGGCTGGTTTTTCGGGATTAGTCCGGCGCATGCGTGGGTTTTCAAGCGATTGGGCGTTTTTGCGCAGAATATCGAAGATTGATCTTGAGATAATCGTAGAAAGGTAATTCCCGTTGAATCCGGACAGTCGAGATCCTTTGAATAAAGTCATTACATCATGTTGAAAGGACTGCGATGGAAGCGCGGCAGGGAAAGCGGGCAGGGCGAAAGGGCCGTCTTGCACAACGGGCGGAAAAACCTGCGCTTGATCCGTGCCCGCCGGGACAGCCGGGCGGCAGCTATAAACCCCTGACCGACGCTGAGCTGCAGCGTATTTATTCCACCGCGCTCGATCTGCTCGACAGGTTGGGAATGGGCGAGGTGCCGCCGCGACTGCACGCAGATCTCTTGGCGATCGGTGCGCGCGACACTGGCGAGGGTAGGGTGACCTTCCCGCCGCAGCTTGTGGAACAAGCCATCGATCAGGCCGCCAAGACCTTTGTGCTTCACGGACGGGATGAGACGCGTTCGATCGAGGTGGGCGGCAATCGTGTGCATTTCGGAACTGGTGGGGCGGCGGTTCAGACGCTTGATCCGAATACAGGTCTCTATCGCCCGTCGACCCTGCAGGATTTGCATGATTTCACACGGCTTCAGGATGTGTTGGCCAATGTCAGTTGGTTTACCCGCTGCTGCGTTGCCACTGACGTACCTGAGACCTTCGATCTGGACGTAAACACCGCTTATGCGCTGATAAAGAACACCACCAAGCCTACGGCAACTTCCTTCACATTGGCCGAGCATGTTGCCCCCATCGTCGAGATGTTGGACATCGCCGCAGGTGGCCCGGGCGAATTCTCGAAACGCCCTTTCATGAAGGCGCATATCAGCCCCGTGATCTCGCCGATGCGCTATGGTGAAGATGCGGTAGATGTCGTCTATGCCTGTGTCGAACACAATATCCCAATGTCTTGTATCACCGCCGCGCAGGCGGGGGCGACGGCGCCTGCGACTTTGGCTGGGTTTCTGGCTCAATCTCTGGCCGAGACCCTGGCCAGCCTGGTGATGGTTCACGCAATCCAACCCGGATTTCCGATGGTGTTCTCTAACTGGCCTTTGGTGATCGACCTGCGTACCGGCGCGTTTTCGGGTGGGAGTGGTGAAACCGCGGTGCTGAACGCTGCCTCGGCTCAATTGTCGAACTGGTTGGGGCTGCCTTCGGGCGTGGCCTGTTCGATGACGGACGCGAAAGCCATAGATGCGCAATACGGGATGGAGAAGGGGCTGACCTCGATGGCCGCAGCGCTGGCGGGCGGTAATCTGATATACGAAAGCTCGGGCATGACGGCGTCCCTATTGGGGGCGAGCTTCGAGGGCTTTGTGCTTGATGACGAAATGCATTCGAACACCTATCGCGCCCTGCGGGGCATTGAGGTGACCGACGACAATCTGGGCTTTGACGCTATTTGCGAGGCGGTTTTGGGCGAGGGGCATTTTTTGGGTGGGCAGCACACCTTTGCTGCGATGGAACGGGATTATTTTTACCCGTCATTGGCCGACCGGGACGAACCCCGGACATGGGCCGAAAACGGTGCGCTTGATGCCTGGTCCCGTGCGCGCTTGAAGGCGCAGGAAATCTTGCGGGATCACCGTCCCAACTATCTGACGCCCGAGCAGGACCACCTGATCCGAGCGCGCTTCAATATCCTTTGAGCACGGCCGGATTACTCGACAAGATCGAAACGATCAGCGAGCCAAGGGTTATCCGCATGAAGGGGTGCAAGGATGCGATCTCGGATCAGCGCGCGCGTTTTGGTGTCGACCAACTCGATCACCGAGCGGGAACAATCCGGCGTCGCGACCAGAGCAAGCGTGCGTGAAAAGCTCTTTCCCGGGAAGGGGTGCATTTTCAGCTTTGGCTGAAACCGTTTGGCGCGCGAATACAAGAGTGGTGTCGTGATGGTCCACCCGGCCCCGGCTGAAACCATGGACATCAGGGTCTGATTGTTGCTGCACTCAAACCTGTGGGGCGGGGAAAACCCCATCCGGCGCAATTGCGATTCAATCTGCCGCGCAATGATGAGCGAATTGGAAAACCGCAGGAACGGCAATTTCGTGCGCCCTTCGACGATATCGGTCAACGACTCGTCATTCACCTTTGGCAGAACGATGACAAACGGATCGCGTAAAAGGGGGCGGTCCTGAAGATCACGCATCTTTTCGGTGGGTGTGGTTGAGATTCCCACATCCAGTTGCCGGTCACGCAGCATCTCGATGATCGCGTGGCTGGAGTCCGTGTGATACAGAAAATCGCAGGCGGGCATGTTGGCCGACAGGAATACAGCAAGCTCGGGAATGATGTCGCTGTCAAAATCCTCGATTGTGCCAAAGCGCAGATAGCTGGCCTCGGCAATGCTGCCTGCCGAGGCTTCGGCCTTGGCCTTGCGGATCAGATGCAGAGCGTCATCGATATTGCGCAGGAAGACATGGCCCTTTGGCGTCAGCACCATGGGTCGGCGTGCATGATTGAACAACTCGACGCCAAGATGATCCTCGAGATTGCGCAAATGGTGCGAGATTGTGCTGATGGTCAGCCCGGTTTCCTTCGCTGCCGCCTGCAGTGAGCCCTTCTGCGCGCAGATCTGAAACAATTCCAGCCACTTGAGGCTGAGGTCCTTGGGAGCAGTCTGACGTGGCATCCGAGTCGTCTCGTTAGGGTTTGGTCAAATATGATCAAATTATGAGAGTCTTGCTATCAAAATTTCTCAAATCAGATCGCATGACGACTGCCCCTATGTCGTAACAGGCGTGACGGCCTCGTGTTTGGACAAACGCATCTCAGCGGCGCGCGCATGGCCCTCCATACCCTCCATTCGGCTGATCCGGGCAGTGCGTCGGGCCAGCTCGTGCGAGGCCATAGACGTACAGCGTTGCCACGTCACCGTCTTGGTGAATTTGTGGACGGACAGGCCTCCGGTATAGCGCGCGGCGCCGCTGGTCGGCAGCACGTGGTTCGGACCCGAGGTTTTGTCGCCGAATGATACGGTCGTCTCGGCCCCAAGAAACAATGAGCCATAGGCCGACAGCTGATCCAGCCACCAGTCCAGATCCTCGGCCATGACCTGCAGGTGTTCCGGCGCGTAGTCATCTGCTACTCGGGCCGCCTCCTCTCGCGTGTCACATAGGATCACTTCGGCTCGATCCCGCCATGCTACCCGTGCGGCTGAGGCATTGGGTTCAGGCAGGCTGTGGATCAACGCATCTATGCGCGCAATCACTCCGTGTGCCAGCGCCTTGTCGGTGCTGACGAGCCAGACCGGGCTGTCCATGCCATGCTCGGCTTGACTAACCAGATCCCACGCAACAGTTTCGACGGATGCGGTGTGATCCGCGATCACCAGAGAATCCGTAGGCCCGGCGAACATATCGATACCCACCTTGCCGAACAGCATCCGCTTCGCCTCGGCCACATAGGCGTTTCCGGGGCCGACCAGAATGTCCGCAGGTCGCGCTCCGAACAGTCCATGCGCCATGGCGGCAATCCCCTGAACGCCGCCAAGGTTCAGGATCAGGTCGGCCCCGGCGAGGTCCATCGCATAGACGATTGCATCGGGAATACCCGCCTCGGGGCGGGGCGGAGAGACCGCGGTGATATGAGGCACCCCGGCGACCTTGGCCGTTGTGATGGTCATCAGAGCGCTGGCAATATGGCTATATCTTCCACCGGGCACATAGCAGCCCGCGCTCGAGATCGGGATTTGTTTTTGCCCAGCGATCAGGCCCGGCATCACCTCGATCTCGCACTCTTGTACCGTGGTCATTTGTGCCTCGGCAAAGCGACGGATGTTGGCGTGGGCAAAGCGAATATCTTCTTTGACCGTATCGGGTACGCGGTCGCAGGCAGCATTGCGCGCCGTCTCGGACAGGACGAAATCTCCGGTCCAGCCGTCGAGCTTTTCGGCATAGCGCCGCACCGCCTCTTCACCCTCGCGTTCGATGTTTGACAGCATGATCGACACGATGTCGTGGATATCGGTGTTCTCTGTTTCCGGGCGGGGTTCGGCGGTTTTCAGATAGGTGACGGCCATGAGGGTACCTCAACTGGGCAGGTAATGGGCGTGAATGGCGTTGGCCAGAACGTCGACGGTATCAAGGACGGGCACTTCCGAAGAAAGCGTACGCGTGAGGAGCGAAAACTCGGAACAAGCCACGAGCAGCAATTGGGCACCATGCCCGGTCAGGTCTGCCGTGGCGGCAGAGAGCGTTTCGTGTGTTGCCGGGATCGCCCCGTCTGCCTTGATTTGCCGGATTGCATTCAGCATCTGGTCTTCGTTTTTCGGCCAGAGCGCCGAAAGACCTACCCGCTCCAATGAAGCGTCGAACACTCCGGCTTTACGCATCGCCGGCGAGGCCAGGATGCCGAGGCATCCGCCGTCAGGCAGCGCCTGAGCCGCCTGTTCAATCGACAGATCGACCATGTGCAGAAATGGGATCGAGATCGCCTGTTCGATCTGCCCCGCATAATGATGCGCGGTATTGCAGGGCATGGCCAGTGCCGTCGCGCCCGATCGTTCCAGCCCCCGCGCCATGTCGGCCAGAACTGGGCCGGGATCAGCGCCGGTCCCTTCGATCAGATGGGCGATGCGTGAGGGGACCTGCGGGTTCATGTCGATCAGCAAGGGCAAATGATCCACATCATCCTGCGCTTGCACCGTGCCCAGCAAGCGTTGTTGCAATAGGATTGTCGCCTCGGGGCCCATGCCGCCCAATATGCCCACGACCCGGCGGGTCATGCGGGAACCTGACAGAAGACATTCGCCAGCATTTACAGGTTGACCCAACGATCCGAGTGATCGAAGGCAAAATCATAACCGAACAGACCAACTGAACCTCCGGTATGCAGGAACACCAGACGCTCGCCTTTGAACGTGCCCTTCCGGGCCAGATCGATCAAACCTGCGGCACCTTTGGCGGAATAGACCGGGTCCAGCAGAATACCTTCAAGCTCCGCAAACATCCGGATCGCCTCAATCCCGCTTTCGGTCGGCAGACCATAGCCTTCACCCACATAGTCCGTATTGGCCATCACATCTTCGCGGCTCACGACGCCTGAGCAGCCCAGTTTTTCAGCTGTCTTGCAGGCCAGATCATAGACCATCTGCTCTTGCTTGGGTTGCGGCGCGCGGGTGCCGATGCCCAACACGGGGATGCCGGTGTTCATGGCGCAAAGCCCGGTTACCAGCCCGGCCTGCGTGCCGGAAGAGCCGGTGGCATGCACCACGCGGTCAATCTGCAAGTCAGCATCATTGGCCTGACTAACCATTTCCAACGCACAATTGACGTACCCCAGTGCACCCGTCGGGTTCGAACCGCCGCCAGGGATCAAATAGACCTTGTGCCCCTCGGCGCGATTCTTTTCTGCGGCGCGCTCCATCTCGGCGGGCATATCGTGGCCACCGGGAAATTTCTCGGTCGTGGCACCATGCAGATGATCCAGCAGCACGTTGCCGTTATTGTTGTAATTGGCGTTGTTATAGCTGGTGCGGTCCTCCAGCAGGATATGACATTTCAAACCCAATCGGGCAGCAAAAGCCGCCGTCTGGCGCGCATGGTTGGACTGGGTTGCACCCTGCGTCATCACCATGTCCGCGCCCTGTTCCAGAGCCTCACCAAACAGGAATTCAAGCTTGCGGGTCTTGTTGCCCCCGGTCGACATACCGGTGCAATCGTCGCGCTTGATCCAGATCTCGACCCCCAATGCGTCGGAAAGACGTTTCATCGGCTCCAGCGGAGTCGGTAGATGGGCAAGAAAAACGCGTGGGAAACGAGAAAGGTGCATCAAGCTGTCCTGATCTGAACCCTGAGCCGGTTGAAGGATCAACGGGCGAATGGGTCATAGGTTTGATTTCGGGTTCGGCTGCAGCCAGACTATGGCCGCATGTTCGAAGTTTATCAGAGCTTACAGCGCCCGTCGGTCAAGCATCGCGTTTCCGGTTTCGAAAAACCCGGAAGATAACTTCGATATTCCGCGATTGATTGAGGGTCGTTCATTCAGATGTCATCGGGAGGGTGCGAAAATCGTTCTTCAGCCACGAGAACTTCGCCGTCATTGGCTCGGTCACGTGCTGGCGGATCAGATTGTACAAAGTGTTGTGCAGCAATCGTGTTGTGGTTGGTGGATAGACGCTGGTGGTAAACAGCGACACGGTCCGTGCGAAGCTTTTCCCGGGAAAGGGCACGGCGCGCGTGTCCTCGTGGAATCTGCGCGCGCGATAATAACTAGCAGCGGTCGTGACCGCCCAGCCACTGCCTTCGGCGACAAGCCCAATGATGGACTGATTACACTCAAGCTCGAACCGGTTCGGCAGGCTGATCTTGCTGCGGGTCAGCTGGCTTTCGATCAGTTTTCCAATGGTGTGGTCCCGAGAATACCGCAACAATGGCAAGGCGGTCTCTGAATCAAGCAACTCTTCAACCGGGCCTTTGAACGAGGGTGGCAAAATCACAATGAACGGGTCTCTGAGCAGTGGAAATTCCATCAACCCCTCAGCATGACCCGAGGGGCGTGTGGCCACACCTGCATCCAGTTTCTGGGATTGCAGCTTGTCGATGATTTCGTGGCTAGGGCGAGTGAAATGGCGGAAACTGCACCTTGGCAACGAGGCTGACAGATGCCGGAAAAGCTCGGGTGCCACGCGGCTGTCGAAGTCGTCGATCAGACCCAGCCGCAGATCAGTTGCGTGTTGCCAAGTACCCGAGCGCAGTTCAGCCTCGCCACGTTTCAGGGCCATCAACCCCTCCCGAACATGGCGCGAGAACACGGTTCCGGCAGGGGTCAGACCCATGGGGCGACGGCTGTGATCAACCAGTTCGACATCCAGCGCCTTCTCTAAGCTGCGCAGATGGTTCGACACGGTGCTGATCGACAAACCGGTTTCGGCCGAAACCTTCTGGATTGATCCAAGCTTGGAAATAAGTTGAAACACCTCCAGCCATCTGAGACTGAGTGATTTTTGTGGCATCCAAGCGCTCCTGATCTGCGACTGATTAGGCTAAAGCGAAACAAAGTTTCGCTTTTTCCGCAACAAGATTTTTATTTCACGATTCCGCCCGCCTGCGACTATGGTTTTCCCACTGTTTCGCAGGTCGAAGTTTCGCAATAATCGGGCTGACGAAACCAGCAGGGAGAAAGTAGTCAAAATGATCAAGAGAAAACTGCTCACAACCACCTTTGCCGGCATTGCTGCACTAACCGCTTCGCAAGCGGCGGCGCTGGATGAGATTACGGTTGCGTATTTCCTGGAATGGCCGATGCCGTTCCAATATGCCAAGGCCAACGGAACCTATGAAGAAGAGCTTGGTGTAAAGATCAACTGGGTGTCCTTCGACACTGGTACGGCGATGTCCGCAGCGATGGCGTCGGGCGACGTACAGATCGCGGTCAGCCAGGGCGTACCGCCCTTCGTGGTCACCACATCGGCAGGACAGGATATTCAGATCGTCGATGTCGCGGTCAGCTATTCGGACAACGACAACTGCGTCGTTGCAGAAGCGTTGGAGATCGACAAAGGCAACGCGGGCGAGTTGAACGGCAAGAAAGTTGGTGTTCCGATCGGTACGGCGGCGCATTACGGTTTCCTCTCCCAGATGGGTCATTTCGGCGTGGATGTTGGCTCGATGGAGATCGTTGATATGGCACCCGCGGATGGCGCGGCGGCCTTTGCGCAGGGCAACCTGGACATGGTCTGCGGCTGGGGCGGCGCGCTGCGTCGCATGGTCGAACATGGCAATATCCTGCTGACCGGCGCTGAAAAAGAAGAGCTTGGCATCCTGGTCTTCGACGTGACCAGCGCCCCGTCAGGCTTTATCGAGGAAGAGCCCGAGCTTCTGTCCAAGTTCCTGAAAGTCACCGCAGATGCCAATGCGAAATGGAATGCAGGTGACAGCAAGGACGAAATGCTGCCGGTGATCGCTAAGGATGCTGGTATGGATCCCGCGGATGCCGAGGCAACCATCGCCACCTTCTCCTTCCCATCGGTTGAGGAGCAGTTGTCCGAGAAATGGCTGGGCGGCGGCGCGCAGGACTTCATGAAGGGTGTGGCCAACGTTTTCGTTTCGGCAGGCAGCATCGAGTCGGCGCTGGATTCGTATGATGGTGCCGTGAATGCAGCACCACTTGCGGCGGCAGGTAACTAAAACTCACAAGTCGCCAATTAAGACCGGCCCCACAGAGGGCCGGTCAACAGATATGCACGCAGGAAGGATACAGGATGCCTGAACTGGACATTGTCGATTTGTCCATGCGTTTCGACCTACCCAACGGCTCATCGGTGCAGGCACTACAGGATGTTTCGCTCAGCCTGAAAGAAGGCGAGCTGATGTCGGTGCTTGGCCCATCGGGCTGCGGCAAGACCACGCTTCTCAATATCGTTGCGGGATTTCTGGCCCCTACATCGGGTAAAATCGAACTGAACGGTCACCTCGTCGAAGGACCGGACGCTGAACGTGGAATGGTTTTCCAGAAAGGCGCCTTGTTCGAATGGATGAACGTGCGCGAGAATGTCGATTTCGGTCCCCGTATGAAAGGGATGCCTAAGGCCGAACGCGACCAGATCTCGGATCATCTGCTCGAAGTCGTGGGTTTGCAGGACTTCAAGGACAAGGCGGTCTACGAGTTGTCTGGCGGTATGCAACAGCGCGTGGCGCTGGCGCGGTGTTTGGCCAACGAGCCGGACGTTATCCTGATGGACGAACCTCTGGGCGCTCTGGACGCGCTGACGCGCGAAAAGATGCAGGGCCTTGTTCTGAAACTCTGGAAAGAAACCGGCAAGACGATCATTCTGATCACCCACTCGGTCGAAGAGGCCCTTTTGCTGGGCGAGCGTCTGATCGTGATGGCGCCCAGACCCGGACGAATTCACCGCGAATACAACCTGCCGTTCGCCGAGCGCGGCGTGAACGCGGATCTGCGGGACGTGAAGAAATCCGAAGGGTTCGCAGAAAAACGCGATGAGATTCTCTCGATGATCTGGGAGATGGAAGAAGAAATTATGGGTCGGACGGAGCAGGCATCATGATTGTACTTCTGTTTTATATTGGCCTGTTTGGCGGCGCGTTCTTCATCGTCTACGCGATGCGTCGGGGATTGCAGTCACGTCAGGACTTCACCAGCCTGAAAACAGTAACTTTTGGCGATGAAAGCGCGGTTCGTGCAGATCGGGCGGCGTCAATCATCTCGGTCCTCGTGATCTTTGTGATCTGGGCCGCGTTCACGGGGTCAAAACTGTTCCCGATCCATGTGCCGGGCCCCTTTGTAGGCGAAACGCAATTCACCTACACTTTGGAGAATGCGGATGGCACCACGGACGAGGCGACCGTCTTTGTCCGCGTCCCCTCATTTGGTGAAGAGGCTGAGAAGTTCGAGGTTGAGCCCGGAAGCGGTTTTGCCAAGGATGATGCCTTTGCGGCACCTGCGGGCCGGTCTTCGACCATTCTGTTCGACAAAAACGACGACGCCAAACGCGCGGATGGCGCGAAAATCATCGCCATCAATGGCACGCCCATTGGCCCGGATGATGCGGTGGATACAGGTGATGGTACTGTTACTCTGACCGGGAAAGGCGCGATCAGCTTTACGCCCGATCAGGGCCTGCAGATGAACCCGATCTGGCTGCCTGCACCGGAAACCGTCGTTGCGCGTTTCTTTGAAATTGCCAGCGAGGGCTACCAGAACTTCTCGCTGTGGCAGCACCTGGGCTGGTCACTGCTCCGCGTGATCGCAGGCTTTGTAGCAGGTGCACTGGTGGGCATCCCGCTGGGCTATGCAATGGGCCTGTCCGGCTGGTTCCGCGGCTGGTTCGACCCGATCGTCGAATTCATGCGTCCGGTTCCGCCTTTGGCGCTGATCCCGCTGGTTATCATCTGGTTCGGCATCTGGGAAACAGGAAAGATCGTTCTGCTGTTCCTGGCGGCGCTTTGGATCATGACCATCGCTGCGCGGGCAGGGGTTTCCGGGGTGAACATCTCGAAAATCCACGCCGCCTATTCGCTGGGCGCTTCTAAGTGGCAGATCATGCGTTATGTGATCGTACCCAACTCTCTGCCCGAGATATTCACGGGCGCACGGGTCGCGATGGGCGTTTGCTGGGGCACGGTTGTTGCTGCTGAACTGGTGGCAGCCCAGAAAGGCGCCGGGATGATGATCATCGCCGCGTCGAAATTCCAGCTGACCGACATCGTGATCATGGGCATCGTGATGATCGGTATCATCGGCTACGGCATCGATATCCTGATGCGCAAGGCTGAAAACTGGCTGGTGCCGTGGAAAGGCCGCAGCTGATCTGTCGGATCATGGCATAGAAACGGCTCCCGAATATTTCGGGGGTCGTTCAGTAATCGGATACCAGCAGAAAATCCGGAGTCGCGTCTTCCTCAATGGTCGCAAATCGCGGGATCGGATCTTCGAACACATTGTCTGTACGATCGTCGTTGACAGTCGAGACCTCACCAATCAGGCAATCGCCCTGTTCGGCCCAGAACGCATGCCAGATGCCGGGCATCAGGGTGACGCTTTGACCAGGTTTCAGGCGCAATAGCTCTCCAGGCTGAATGATGACCGGGCAACCGTCGCTCGGGACAACAACAGGCGTTTCACGATCGATGCCACCGTCGGGATCTGAGGCGTAGATCTCCATCACGAGATCACCGCCCCCACGGTTGATGATGTCTTCGGCTTTCAGGATGTGGCGGTGCATGGGCGACAGTTGTTTATCGCGCGAAATCAGAAGTTTCTCGGCATAAAGCATGCCGCGCCCTTGGCTCAAGTCGTCTACGTCTCCGTTGCGCAGGGTGAAGAGGAACAGCCCAAGCTCATCGAACCGACCTTGTCCATAGTCGGTGATATCCCAGCCCAGCCCTCGGTTGCGAATGCCTGCAGCCTTGTCGCTGCGCATCTCATCGGGTGACCAATTGTAAAAAGGTGGCAACACCGCGCCGAATGACTGGATAAAGCGTTGTGCATCGGCCTTGATGTTGTTGATATCGGATCGTTTCATGGTCGTATGCCTATCAAAGTTCATGCGCCCAGGGCGGGTTTGCCCCGGCGCGGGAGACAGTTACAGCGGCTACCTGCGCGCCCAGTTCAAGTGCGGCCTTCATGCTGTCTGCCGAAAGGGTCCGTAGCGCCGGTTTGTTCAGGTGGCCGGTTTGCTCAAGCTGAGCGAGAACGCCTGCGTTGAAAGTATCGCCGGCACCAACGGTATCGACGACGTCGACCTTTTGCACCGGGACCGAGACCTCGGAACCGTCGGCAAGATAACCCGTCGCGCCGTCACCGCCTCGGGTGACGATCACAACCGCCGGTCCGGCTTGCAGCAGCAGCGGGATTTTCTCGGCATGAGTTTCCGGGCCTGGGATGATCCAGTCGAGGTCTTCATCCGAAACCTTGACGATATCGGCCAGAGCGATCATCCGGTTCAGACGGGTGCGGTATCGCGTCTGATCTTTGATGAATCCCGGTCGGATGTTTGGGTCCAGCATCACCGCGCGATCCGAGCCGTGACGCTCTAGAAGCGCGGCATAAGCATCAGCGCAGGGTTCACAGGCAAGGCTGATCCCTCCAAAATACAGCGCTGAGACCCCCGTTAGCTGGTCCGGCATGTCGTCGGGACGTAGCATCCGACCGGCTGAGTTTTCGTCAACAAAACTATAGCTCGCGTGGCCGTCCTGCAGCTGCACAAAGGCCAATGTCGTGGGGCGATCCGAGCGAATGATGTGATTGGTCGAGACATGGCTGATCTGCAGTGCGGCAGTCAGTTGCTCGCCAAACATATCCGTCGAGAGGCCGGTCAACAGCCCGGTCTGAACGCCCAACCGTCCCAGTGCAATTGCCGTGTTGAAGATGGCCCCGCCGGAATGCGGAACAAACCCCTGTTCACCCGAAACAGTGGGCGCGGCAATCATGTCGATCAGGGCTTCTCCGCAGCACAGGATCATTCCGCTGTCCTCTTCCCTTTCTCAGCGCGCGAGCGCATTCTGGCAGAAATTGTTAGCGCCAACAATGCCGAAATCATCTTGTTCCGAGACATATAGGTTCATTCCCTGACGCAGCGTATCGAACCGTCCGCCCGCATTGAAGGCCCTCAGGAAATCTTGACCGAAAAGCCAGCGGTTCTTTTCGGCGACGCCACCCACCAAGAAAACACCGCCTGTTGGAACCAGGGCCATTGCCAGATCACCCATGATCGCGCCGAGATGTTCGGTGAACATACGCGCGGTTTTAACGGCGCAGGGATCATTCCCATCCCGCGCGTCTTGTAAAATATCCTTGGCGGATCGTGTTGCTGCTTCGGTCCGGCCGCTCGCCATCCCCACGGCCTGATACAGGATCGGCAAGCCTATTCCGCTCAGAAACATCTCCGCTTCGATCACCAGACTATCGTCGAAAAAGCACTCGGGCGCTATGCGCCGGGCGGCGTTGAAGACCTCAACTTCATCAAGGTGCCGGGGTGAGAGGCCCATATGGCCGCCTTCACCCGATGCTGTATGGAAATGACCTTCGGACCAGAGCAGGGCGCCGACGCCCAGCCCGGTACCGGGTCCCACAACCAGACGGGTGCCAATCGGGGGAGCGCTTTCGCCTTGCAGCACTTCGACATGATCTTCGGTGATCTTGGCGACTGACCACGCAGCTGCTGTGAAATCATTGATCACGAAGGTATGTTGCGAGCCAGTGGCACGGGCGAGCTCATCTTCGGACAGATCAAGATTGGCGTTGGTCAGGCGGATAGAACCATTCCGTACTGGCCCGGCCCCTGCGGCTACTACGGCACGCGGATCGGTGCCGATCTCGTCCCGCAAGCTGTGCAGCGCATCGCGCAGATCGGTCAGAGTACCGGTCGGATGCTTTCGCAGGTTGGTCAGTTCTCCGTTGGTGACGACCCCCAACCGGGTGTTGGTGCCGCCAATATCCGCGACAAGGTTCCAATGTGCGTGCACATGGCTTTCTGGCCTGACCCATGGCGCCGGGTGTGGTTGATCGGACAGAAATGTCAGCAGCTCTGTACTCGACGACTTCAGGAAAACACCCCCTACAGGAACGTTCTGCCGAAGCGCACCTTGAACCGCTTCCAACCCAAGTTCCAATTTAGATAGTGTGCCACCGTCCAGAGTGACAAAAAGCGGTACCTCCTTGGCGTAGCCTTGTACCTCAAGGAGCGTTGGCAAGGTCTTGAGCGAAAGGTCATACCAGTCGACAGGCTCTGCAATTGTGCCAAGGTCCTGCTGCCAGTTTTTGGGCAGATCGGCCCCAAGCGGCTCTAGTATCGATGTTGGATAGGACCCGCCTATGACGGCCTCTAGCCCGTGGCCCAGCTCTGCGCCAACATTCGTCATGCCATAGCCGCGCATCGCTTGGACGGCCATGCCTTGCGCCAGCAGCTGATGGTGCAGGCTCCGCGCGGTGCCGCGTTTGTCGTTCTGTTGGGCGGGCAAGGGAGCACAGGTTGCGATGCTGAACAAAAGCTCACCAATCCGAGCTACGATTATCTCGGCGAAATCGGCAAAGCGCGCAGCGACATCTCGGTTGCGCCATCCGCCATGATCCACCAGAGCAGCTGGCAGAGTTTCATGGTCGAGCATCACGCAGGGGCGCTGTCCAAGTTCCAGAATTTGATCAACTCGTCGCGCAAGGTGATCCACAGCTTCGGGCACCGGTTTGCACTCATCCTGAAGGATCTGATCCCAGTGGATGTGCAAACGATAACTATCAAACCCGCCCGCAATCTTGGCAGGCTCGACCGCACCAAACAGGAAATCGTCGGGAAAATCTGAACGGGTGTATTTCATCGTTGCAACCTGCTGGGCGTGACCTTAGCTCTGCGACCTAGCAGGTTATGTTAGCGTTATCTACCCTTATTATTATGGCTGCACGCGTGTGCGGAACACGACATCACAACCGTTGACCCGGGTATCCTCCCAGACGATCGGGTCTGCGTTGTAGTTGATCAGAACCTCGTAAGAGGCTGTCTCGCGCCGTCGCAAGCCGTTTGGCATCGAAACGACGGGCAGGCCCGTTTGTTGCGCCGCCATGGCGATGATCCTGTCCCAAAGAGGTTCATCCGGGAAACCGCCCAGATACCACAGGCTATCATTTCCCTTCAGTGCCGCGTTGCCATTGTCAAAGCTCAGTAGGTCGGGCGCGTCGCCGGACAGATGTTCGGCCCAGTGGATGACTGCGCCGCCGCCCTCAACCGGGCGTTCGGTGCCGGGGGGCAATGTCTCGATCACATCGACCGAGCAATCCAGCGCCGACAGGCCGGGGCGTCCGTGGTCGGGAATGCGAAACTCGGGCGTGATGGCGCCTGTGCGCGGTCCGAGGATCGCGAGTTTGGCTTTGGACAACGATTTTTGCAGATCCTCGTCCACACTTGCGAGACCCGGTGCCAGGATCAGGTCATAGTCGTTAGGAAGCGGGTAAGCCGCAGAAAGGACATCCACCGATAGCCCAGCCCGCCGTAGCGCACGATAGGCCGCGAAGACCAAACGGAAATACCCAAAGCCCGCCCCCTGAGGCTGCGTCTGCCACGCCCAATCCGACGCATAGTCGAACAGGATAGCGACCTTGGCACGCGCGGGCTTGATCTCTCCAAGCTTGGCCAATTCATCGGCTGTCTGGCGCGCCTCGGTCAGAGCGGGGGTGTCGTCCCCCCATGGGCTCAGAAGACCTGCATGCATCTGTTCTTGCCCGAACGGGGCCTGACGCCAGCGGAAATAGCTGACAACTTCAGCACCATGCGCCACAGCCTCCAGCGACCAGAGCCGCACCATGCCGGGCAGCGGGGCCGGGTTGTAAGGTGCCCAGTTCACCGGGCCGGGCTGTTGCTCCATCACCCACCAGCGCCCGTGGCCAACCGCGCGGTAGAGGTCGTGGTGAAACGCCTGCATATCCGGATCACCTTGTTGCAGGAACGCTGCCTTATGTGTGTCATCAGCCTCAAGCCGGTCCGACAGAAAGCCGATCGGATAACTGTCCCAAGTGGCGATATCGAGGTCTTTTCCGATCTCGAAGTGATCGAAATCCAGCACACGCCCCATATAATTGTGAAGCAGTGGTGTATCTGTCAGCGGGCGCAGCGCATCAACCTGAGCTTTGTTGAAGGCCACTACCTGATCCGAGCTGAATCTGCGGAAGGCCAGAACATGCGCCGGGTTGGGTTCTGTTACTGTCAGATTGGGCAGGTCGATCTGGTCAAAGCTGGTGTATTCCATCGACCAGAACACATTGCCCCACGCCTCGTTCAGGGCCTGAACGGTTCCATAGCGGTTCTTCAGCCAGAGCCGGAATGCCTGCAATGCAACCGGGCTGTAGCTGAGCGTTGTGTCGTGACAACCATATTCATTGTCGATCTGCCACGCGGCGACATGAGGATTGCGCCCATAGCGCTCGCCCATGATCCGCGCAATGCGCACGCCTTCTTCGACATAGCCCAGATGGCTGAAGCAATAATGCCTGCGCGACCCGAAATTGCGTGGGTTGTCGTTGGCGTCAACGGCCAGCATGTCGGGATGCTTGTCCAGCATCCACCGGGGTGGTGTAGCCGTGGGCGTGCCCATCACCACCTTCAACCCCGCAGCGCCAAGCGTCTCGACGGCACGGTCGAGCCAGTCGAATTGCAGATCGGCAGGCGTTGGCTCTAACCGGCTCCAGGCGAATTCGCCGATACGGACCCATTTCAGACCTGCATGGATCATACGTTCCGCGTCTTCGGACCACTGCGTTTCAGGCCAGTGTTCCGGGTAATAGCATACACCAAGTTCGGGTTTCATAAGATGACTCTGTGTTCCATCTGCCCATGCGCGACGTCTGGCGCAAAAAGGGTCATGCCGTTGGTTGGGTTTGATTTCAATGTATCTGCGTCCAACCCCTGCCGGGCCGTGGTGCAGAACAGCGTCGTCAAATCGTTGCCTCCGAATGCGGGGCAGGAAGTATGGCGGGCGTCAAAATCGACTGCACGCAGAAAATGTGCATCCTCGTCATAAACGGCCACCCGGCTGGCACCCCATTGGGCGATCCAGATGTTGCCTTGCGCGTCGACGACCGCACCGTCCGGGTTTAGTCCTTCTTGGGTGAGGTCGAGGAAGACAGCTACCTTTCCCTCGGGCCATCCCGTTTGCGCATTCAATTGCCAACGCATGACCTGTTTGGTCGCAGTATCGCAGAAATAGGCACAGGACCGATCGGGCGCAAAGCAGATAGCGTTCGAGATGGTGACATCTCCGACCAAATGCCTCAGCTCTCCCTGCCAATAGCGGTAGATCGATCCGGCACCGGCCTCGGCCTGTTTACCCATGGTGCCGATCCAGAACCCACCAAATGGGTCTGCGCGACCGTCGTTCGAGCGCGTAACTGCGTTGTCCGCCTCGAGCGCTACGATGAGGTCTTTCGCATCAGTCTCCAACCCAAACCGCCAGAGCCCGGTTTCTGAGGCGATCAGCAGAGTGTCGTGATCGATCCACCCTGCGGCCGAGACATGCTCATCAAACTGCCAGATCTGTGCCGTGTCTCCGTCACGCGACATCAAGCGCTTGCCGATGATATCGAACCAGAACAATTGCTGCCGTTCCGGATGCCACAACGGCCCTTCGCCCAATTCGCAAGGGCGGTCGTCATAGATCTGACTCATGCGATGGCCTCGTCATAAGCTGTAACGATCTTGCGGGCTCGTTCAGCGATATCCGCGACAGGCATGCCCGGCTTGAATAGCGCTGATCCGATGCCAAACCCGTCTGCGCTGGCCTCGATCCATTCCTTGAAGTTTTCAGGCCCTGCGCCGCCGACGGCAAAAACCTGAGTCCCGGCGGGAAGAATTGCCCGCATCGCGGCAAGCCCCGAAGGTCCAGCCATGGATCCCGGAAACAGCTTCAGCCCGCTCGCACCCGCCTTGAGTGCCGAGAATGCTTCGGACGGAGTAAACACGCCCGGCCAGCTTTCGAGGCCTAGCTTATGAGTATGCGAGATGACGTCGACGTCACAATTGGGCGAGACAATCAAGCGGCCTCCAACATTGGCCACCGAGTCGACCTCATCCAGAGTCAGAACGGTGCCTGCACCGATCAGAGCATCATCGCCGAATTCGCGTGCCAGAATCCTGATGCTCTCCAATGGGTTGGGCGAGTTTAATGGAACTTCGATCCGATCAATTCCAGCGTCGATCAGCGCCCGCCCGACAGCGGCGGCCTCGGATGGGGTCAACCCGCGCAGGATGGCAATGACAGGGCGGCTCATGCGGTTTCTTTCGTCAGGGATCGAGCCTGCAACAAACCTGCAAGCGTTGCAGCTGTGGCGTCCACGATCTCAATCATAGCGCCCTGTTGTCCGAGCGCTGCAGCGTAGGCGTTTGACAGACCTTCCGGTCCGATGATTGCCAGTTGCTGACCCAGCCAATAGGGCCGCGTCGCGGCAAGCTCCGCTCCGATCAGCATGCCGGACAACCGTGCATTGGCTACGGACTTGCTTTGACCGTGCAGCAGGTCAGCGGCGCGCAAACCAAACAACCGAACGGCCAATTGTTCCGGCTTGGACAGCGCATCCGTGACCGCTTCGCTGAAACTTGCGTCGTCCCATCCGTCCTCTACCGAGTGTCGGAGTACCGATTGCCCGCGTAGCAGATCGAACAATTCGCCGGTCATGAATGTTCTGAAACTGATGACTTCTCCGGCGCTGATTTGCACCCATTTGGTATGCGTGCCGGGCAGGCATATGACGCCGTCCCAGTGCGGGCGCGTTGCCAGATAACCTGCGATCTGGGTTTCTTCGCCACGCATAACGTCGGCAGGATCGGACTGCTTCAAACCCGGCACGACAAATGCGCGGATACGTGGGTCAGTATCCGGGACCCGGATCGGAGCATTCGGCACAGGGGCCGAGGGGACGGCGACATAGGGTGCTTCGACCCAGCCTTGCCGCGCACCGACCATGCCGCAAGCGATGACATCAACGGTTTCTGCGGGCAACCAGGGCTCAATCAGTGCCATTAGCGCGGCCTGAAAATCTCCGCCGGCTGTTTTGGACATGCCATCCTGTGACTGAGAGTGTTCCAGCACAGTGTCACCCTGCATGGCCCAAGCCCTCAGGCGGGATGTTCCCCAATCAACTGCGATCCAGTCCGTGTTCATTTCATCATCCTGTTGTCACCACACCGCCATCAACCACCATGCATTGGCCGGTCATCGCATGGCTGGCCTTTGACGCAAGAAACAGTGTCGGCGCAACCATATCTTCGGGTTTGAGGTGTTCTTTCAGGCATTGCCGCTCCAGATGCGCGACCAGATCTTCGGGCGTTGCCCACATATCCAGCTGCTTCTGGGTCAGCACCCAGCCCGGAGCCAGCGCATTGACCCGGATGTCCTGCGGCCCCAATTCGCGCGCCAATGAACGGGTCATGCCAGTGATCCCCGCATTCGAAGTCGTGTATATCGGATAACCGGAATTGCCCATCAGATAGCTGATCGAGCTGAAATTGACGATCGCCCCACCTTTATCCTTCATCTGACGCGCAGCTTCCTGACAGGCAAAGTAATAGGCCTTGAGATTGACCTCGATCATCCAGTCCCAGAACTCGGGCGTGGTGTCTTCAAGCCCGTGGCGCTTATCGTTGGCCGCATTGTTGACTAACACGTCAAGCGGGCCATGCGCCTCAGCCGCTTGTTGCATGGTGGCGTGCAAAAGCTCGGTGTCGGTCATATCGCCCTGCAGGAACAGAGGTGCTCGCCCGTGCTTTTCACGCATTTCATCAACAAAGGCACTGGCGTCAGAGCGGCCGATGAAGGCGACCTGAGCACCTTGTGCCATGAAGCCGTCCGTCAGCGCGGCCCCAAGCCCAGAGCCGCCGCCGGTAATGTAAACCGACGCTCCGTTCAGGTCATGGAAAGTGGCGGGTTGGGTCATCAATGGCTCTCTCTGGTCACAAGGCGGGTGTCTTTTCCAACAAGGAAATCAAGGTCGGCACCCTGATCCGCTTGCAGCACATGGTCGATATAGAGTTTCGCGTAGCCGCGGGTGTAATGCGGATCGTCCGGTTGCCAGGTGGCGCGGCGGGCGTCCAGTTCTGCCTCATCGACCAGAAGTTCCATCTCGCCCTTGCTGGCCGACACGCGGATGCGATCACCGGTTTTAACCAGCGCCAATGTGCCGCCTGCCTGTGCCTCGGGGCTGACATGCAGGATGACGGTTCCATAAGCAGTGCCTGACATGCGCGCATCCGAGATGCGGATCATGTCGCGCACACCTTCCCTCACCAGCTTGGCGGGGATCGGCATATTGCCAACCTCGGGCATGCCGGGATAGCCCTTGGGCCCGCAGCCCTTGAGCACCAGAATGGTTTCAGCCGTCACTGGCAGGTCGTCGCGGTCAATGTTCGCCTTCAGGTCTTCGATGTTTTCAAAAACGTAAGCTTCTGCTTCGGTTTCCAGCAGCGCGTCAGTGGCTGCCGATGGTTTCACGATGGCCCCGTTGGGCGCAAGATTGCCGCGCAAAACACGCAGGCCAGCAGCGGGTTTGACCGGATCAGCGAAGGGGCGGATGACATCGGTGTTATAGCACTCGGCTCCTTCATAATGGGCCGATATATCCTTGTTCAGGACAGTTTTGGCCGGGCGTAAGAAGGATTTGAGTTCGTTCAACACGGCTGGCACACCACCAGCATAGCAGAAATCTTCCATCAGGTACTTGCCTGAGGGCATGCAGTTCACCAGCAGCGGGATTTCGGTTCCGAGTTCGAAATCCTTGAGCGTCAGGTCAACGCCGACGCGTCCTGCAAGCGCCAGTAAATGCACGACCGCGTTGGTTGAGCCTCCGACTGCAGCATTGGTCAGAATGGCGTTCTCGAACGCCTCTTTGGTCAGGATGTCCGAAGGTTTGAGGTCTTCGTCCACCATCTCGACAATCCGCTTGCCGGTCAGATGCGCCAGCGCCATACGGCGGGCATCGACGGCGGGCAGGGCCGCATTGGTGGGCAGGCTCATACCCATTGCCTCGACCAGTGAGGCCATGGTGGAAGCTGTGCCCATGGTCATGCAAACCCCGGCGCTACGCGACATGCCCGACTCGGCGTTCATGAAATCCTGCAGGGTCATCTCTCCTGCACGGACCTCTTCCGAGAACTTCCAGACATCCGTGCCCGAGCCGATATCCTTGCCCTTGAATTTCCCATTCAGCATCGGGCCGGAGCTGACTACGATGGAGGGCAGATCGACTGAGGCTGCACCCATCAGCTGCCCCGGCGTGGTCTTGTCACATCCGCCCAGCAGGACAACGCCGTCAATGCCATAGGCGCGGATCGATTCCTCGACATCCATCGCCAGCAGGTTTCGGAACAGCATGGCCGTGGGTTTCATCTGGGTTTCGCCCAGCGACATAACGGGGAATTCGAGGGGGAAGCCGCCGGCCTCCCACACGCCACGTTTGACACCTTCGGCCAGGTCGCGCAGGCCCGAATTGCAGGGTGTCAGTTCCGACCATGTGTTGCAGATGCCGATAATTGGGCGTCCGTCAAATGCGTGGTCAGGAAAACCCTGATTTTTCATCCAGGACCGATGGATGAACCCGTCTTTGTCGAGCTTCCCGTACCAGTGTTCCGAGCGGCGTTTCTTGGTCATTGATTGCCCCTTCAAGCGGCTTTGGCGGGCTGGCACCAGTCGGGCAGCCAGTCTGAATGAGCAGTCAGAAGATCTGTTACCAGATTGCGAATCTGGCGCAGGTCCAGCTCGGCCGCTGTGTGCGGGTCCATCATCGCAGCGTGATAAATGTGCTCGGAGTTCTGTTCAACCAGCGCACGGACGGTGAGTTCCTGAACGTTGATCTGGGTCCGCATGAGCGCGATCAGTTGCGATGGAATGTCAGTGACGACGGAAGGTTGCACGCCATTGCTGTCCACCAGACAAGGGGTTTCGACCGCAGCACCAAGGGGCAGTTGCGGGATTTGGCCGGTGTTGGGCAGGTTGCCATAGGCCGTGTAGGGGGTGTCGGTTACGATAGCGTTCATCAGATCAGCCGCGAATTCGTGGCTGCGGGTGACTTGGATATCGCGGCCATCGGTCAGGGTTTTGGCCTGTTCTTTCCAATTCGCAACCTGCTCAACGCAGCGGGTAGGGTATTCATCCAGCGGGATCGAGAATTGCTCGATCAGATCATGCCGCCCGTCTTTGATGAACCACGGCACATATTCGGCCAGATGTTCCGAGCTTTCGGTGCAGAAATAACCCAGATGGTCCATCACCTCATACCGCACCTTGTTCGGGCAACGTGGCATCAGCAACGGGGGTTTGGGCAGTGCACCCTGCGCATAGCCCTGGCGGAGGGCGGGGTAGAGATCGCGACCCTGATGTTCGAGGCGCAGGAAGAAGGCGACGTGATTAACGCCAGCGACCTTATAGCGGAACTCGTCTTTGGGCAGGTCGAGGTCATGGGCCAGTTCCTCGACCGTGTTCTGGACCGAATGGCAGAGCCCGACATGTTTAAGCGTTGGGAATTGCTCGGCCAGCGCCCAGGTGTTGATCGCCATCGGATTGACGTATTGCAGCAGTGTCGCGTCGGGGCAGAGTTGCATCATATCTCTTGCTACGTCCCACAGGACTGGGACCGTACGCAGCCCGCGCATGATGCCTCCGACGCCAAGCGTGTCAGCGATGGTTTGGCGCAGCCCGTACTGTTTGGGGATTTCGAAATCTGTGACGGTGCAAGGTTTGTACCCTCCGATCTGGAAGGCAGTTATGACGAAGTCGGCCCCTTCAAGCGCTGCGCGGCGGTCGGTATGGGTCGATACCGTAGCGCCTGTCCCGACTGATCGGATCATGGCGCGCGCTACTGTTTCGCTCTCGGTCAGGCGTTGAGGGTCGATGTCCATCAACGCAAAATGGCTGTCGGCCAATGCCGGGGTCAGCAGGGCATCGCCCACGATGTTCTGCATGAAGATCGTGGAACCCGCGCCGATAAAGGTGATCTTGGTCATCGGGCAAACCTTTGGTTTGACGTTATTTTACGGCACCGAGGGTCAAACCCGCGATGAAGTGTTTCTGCATCAGGAAGAACATGGCCACCGGCGGCAGCGCCGCGACGATGGAACCTGCACTCATCAATTGATAGGCGGCGCGGAATTGCGCATTGAAGCTGGTGATCCCTGCCGTAACAGGTTGGCTTTCCGCGCCCTGGGTCAGAACAACCGCCCAGAAATAGTCGTTCCAGATGAAGGTGAAAATCAGCACGCTGAGCGCTGCAATTGCTGGTTTCATCAATGGCAGGACGACGTACCAGAAGATACGCCATTCGCTGATGCCCTCGACTCGCGCCGCCTCAATCAGCTCAAAGGGCAGGGCGCGGATAAAGTTGCGCATGAAGAGCGTGCAGAAGCCAGTCTGGAACGCGATGTGAAACAAGACCAGACCGGTTTTGGTATTGTAGAGACCCAGTTCCAGCGTCAGGTCGCGCACCGGGACCATGAGAATCTGGAAGGGTACAAAATTACCTGCCACGAACATGAAGAAGATCCAGAGATTTGATCTGAATTTGTAGATACCCAAGGCGAACCCGGTCATGCAGCTGAGTGCGACCGCGCCAATCACCGTCGGAACGGTGATAAGAAACGAGTTCATCAGATAGCGCGGCATGTCCGAGTTGAAGAAGACTTGCCCGTAGTTGACTGCACCCTCAAAGCTGGACGGCAGGCCCCAGTAATTCGCGTTGGTGAAGTCTGCTGCCGGTTTGACTGAGAACAGGGCAACCGCCAGCAGGGGGCCGAGCCATAGCAGCAAGGCCAGAGGTAGCATGGCCTGATAGGTAATTTGTGCCGCGCGGGGTTGTTTTTCGATGGGTTTGGGAAACATCTCAGTGCCCCTTCTCTTCACGATACATCGACCACAGGAAATAGGCGATGAAGCAGAGCATGATCAGGAACAGGATCACGGCGATGGCCGCGCCATATCCCATGCGGAAGCCGTATTCGGACAGCGCGACCTCGAACATGTAGTAGGCCAGAACGCGAGACGACCCGAACGGACCGCCCTGAGTCATGATCGAGATTAGGTCGAAGCTGCGCAGCGCGCCGATGATGGTCACGACAAAGGCGATGAAGGTGGCAGGGCGCAGCTGCGGCAGAATGATGTGCCAGAGCATCCGCCAGCCTTTTGCACCGTCCAGACGCCCGGCCTCGATCTGTTCGGGATCCACGGCGTTGAGGCCGGTGAGGTAGAGGATCATGCAGTAGGCTGTCTGCGGCCAGAGGCCGGCAAAGATGATGCCGTAAGTCACGAAGCGCTCGTCGCCCAATACGTTCAACGGTCCCATGCCAAACAAGCCGAGGAATTCGTTCAAAAGCCCGAAGGTCGGGTCATAAAACCAAGTGAACACAAGGCCGACGACGACTTGAGAAATAACGAATGGGAAGAAAAACAGCGATTTATAAAGGCGGATGCCCCAAACTGTCTGATTTAGAAACAGTGCGATGAAAAGACCCGCTGGGATCGCCGCCAGGTACAGGATCAACCAGATCAGGTTGTTCTTGAGCGAAATGTAGAATGCGTCCCGGTCGACCCACTCCCAGTAGAGGTCCTCGTAATTCCGAAAGCCAACGTATTCCGCCGCACCCAGCCCGTCCCATTCGTAGAGAGAAAGGTTGAAGGATTGGAAAACCGGGATGATCACATAGACCATGAAGAACAGCAGGCCGGGGGCCAGAAACAGCCACGGCGCGATGCGTTGTTGGTTTCTGTGGAACCAGCTTTCCTGTTCGGGGACGTCTACTGCAGCTGTCATGAGGACTCTCGGGTCTGGTGGGGTGAAGGCGGGCTGAAGCCCGCCCTACGATTGTGCTTGGCATAGGCCAGGCTTCAGCCCGGCCTACATTCCAAATCAGTTGTCGTAGATGCGCCCGCGTGCACGTTCCAGCTTGGCCAGAATACGGTCAACATTGTCGGGCTTGACCATGAATTCCTGAAAGCCTTCCATCGACACTTTGGCCATTTCAGCAGGCGCGTCGCGATCCCAGAACTGGGCAACGCCGCCGGGGCTGTTCGACGACAGCATCTCGAAACCTTGCAGCAGGAACTTATCGTCATCCACCGAAGACTGCGCGTTTACCGGAAGCTGGCCGAGATTTGCGCCGTTGTTGATTTCGGATTGCTCATCCGCGGAAACCACAAAGCGCAAGAACTCGCGCGCGGCTTCCTTGTTGGAAGCATTGGCCGGGATGTGGAACGTGTCGGTCGGCGCGTCTTCGGCTAGTTCTACATCGGGGTTGATGGCGACGAACTGGTAGAAATCCAACTGATCATCGGACAGACCAGCCTCGCGCAGCGGGGCCACGGCGAAGTTACCCATCAGATAGGCCGTGGCTTCGCCGTTGACCATGAAGGGCAGGGCCTCTTGCCAGCTATATGTCTGGTGGTTGTCGATAAACGCGCCCATATCGATCAGCTGCTTCCAGTTGGCGAAGGTCTGCTTGACGCGATCATCCTCCCAGCTGATTTCGCCATTGGCGAGCTGGTTGTGGAAGTCGTAGCCATTGGTGCGCATATTCAGATAGTCGAACCAGCCGCCAGCGGTCCACAGGAACTTGGTCCCGATGGTGTAGCAAGCGCGTCCCGAATCGACGATCTTCTGGCAGTTTGCCAGCTCTTCTTCCCAGGTGGTTGGCTCGCTCAGGCCCAGCTCATCGAAGATGTCTTTGCGATAGTAAACGCCCCACTGATAATAGGTATAGGGCACGCCCCATTGCTTGCCGTCGATGGTCATCGCACCTTTGGTCGAGGCTAGGTTGTCTGCAATCTCAGGCTCGGCCCAGAGATCGGACACATCTTCGAAAAGACCAGCCTCCACATAAGGTTTCATCCGGTTCGCAGCATACCATGTGGCGACATCAGGCGTGTCCGCCGTCAGGAAGTTGCGGATTTGGGTCTTATAGGCTTCGCGGTCGATCACCGTGGTTTCGATTTCCAGGCCGGGGTGCTCTGCCGCAAAGCGCTCGATCATCGCTTCCATTGTCGCGCGGGGCGCAGGGTTCGACGTGTCGAGGAAAATGCGCAGCTCGCCCGAGAGCTCGGCAACGGCCGGAGCCGCGATTGCGACGCTCATGGCCAGCGCAGCCGTGGTGCGCTTGAAGATGGAATGCATGGTTTCCTCCCTTTTGCTTCCATTCTGGTGTTTTTAAGTTCCAAATAATGAAACCGTGTTTTATATATTGAAAACTACACATCGACTCGGCTAGTCTTGTCAAGACCCTCGTGGCCTGGCCGCAGGGAAAGTGGAGGAGAATAGGCACCCGTGGCAGGTGACGGTACAATCGGAAAAGCATGTGATGTGCTGGAGCAGGTGGCGTCGTTCGATCGCCCTGTTCGATTTGCGGAACTGCTGGAAAGCAGCGAGTTTCCCAAGGCAACCCTCTATCGGTTTCTGCAATCACTGACCAATCAGGGGATGTTGTATTACGATCCTGACCGGCAGACCTATTCCCCGGGCATGCGCCTCGTGCGTCTGGCGCATTCGGCCTGGACTCAAAGCTCACTGGCGCCGATCGCGCGGCCGTTCCTGGATGTGCTCAGCCAGGAAACTGGCGAGACGGTGCATCTGGCGCAGCTCGATTCTGGCCAGGTTCTATATGTAGACAAGCGAAACGCGCAGCGACCAGTCGAGATGTATTCCGAGGCCGGAAAAGTCGGCCCGGCTTATTGTACCGGCGTCGGCAAGGCGATGATGGCCTATTTGGATGAGGGCCTGCTGCAGAAAACGATTTCGCAGCAGAGCTTTCATCGGTTCACCGACAAGACGCTGACCTCGGAAGCTGCCTTGCGCGCAAATTTGGAGATGATCCGCAACAGGGGCTATGCCGTTGACGATGAAGAGCACGAACCCGGCATTATCTGCGTGGCCTGTCCCATTCTGACGCCTGGTGGGCGCGTGTTGGGTGCGCTTTCGATCACCGGATCGACCGGGCGGATGAATTTCGAACAATTGGAATCATGGGTTCCCCGCGTTCGGCGTGTAGCCGAACAAATCGGAACCGAAGCACAAGCGTGGCGGTTCCCCGAGAGCCAGAAGAACAGGATACAAGCGACATGACAGGTGTAACCCTGAAGAACGCGATCAAGCGCTATGGCCAGACTCAGGTCATCCACGGGATCGATTTGCAGATTGAAGATGGTGAATTCTGTGTCTTCGTTGGCCCTTCAGGCTGCGGCAAATCCACATTGCTGCGGATGATAGCCGGGTTGGAGGAGACCTCGGACGGAGAGATTCATATCGGCGCACGCGATGTCACGCATATGGATCCGGCGAAGCGTGGTGTGGCGATGGTATTCCAGACCTATGCGCTCTATCCACATATGACCGTGGCCGAGAATATGGGTTTTGGCCTGCGGATGAACGGTGTGGCGAAGGCCGAAATTGATCAGAAGGTTCAGGAAGCCTCGGGTATTCTCAAGCTCGACCAGTATTTGAAACGCAAGCCCAAGGCTCTGTCGGGTGGTCAGCGTCAACGAGTAGCCATCGGTCGCGCTATTGTGCGTGGCCCCGAGGTATTCCTGTTCGACGAGCCCCTGTCCAACCTCGACGCAGAATTGCGGGTGGAGATGCGGGTTGAGATTGCGCGTCTGCACCAGGAAATCGGTGCGACAATGATCTACGTGACGCACGATCAGGTCGAGGCGATGACCATGGCCGACAAGATCGTCGTGCTGCGGGATGGGCGAATCGAACAGGTCGGAGCTCCGATGGATCTGTACCGCGATCCTGACAATAAATTTGTCGCTGGTTTCATCGGTTCGCCAGCGATGAATTTCCTTGAATGTGATGTGGTCGATGGAACCGTGCGCCATCCGGCCTTGTCTGAATCCATCCCGGTGACGAATGGTGTGCCGTCCGGTGCCACGAAGGTAACATTGGGCATTCGCCCCGAGCATATTCAGGTCGATCGCAACGGAGAGTCCTGCACTGTGGACCTGACCGAAGCGCTTGGCGGTGTGTCGTATTCCTATTTGCTAACCCCAAATGGTGATAAACTGATCGTTGAAGAACGCGAAGATCAGCGCAGCAAGAATGGAGAGCGGATCGGTATCTCGTTCCGCCCGGAACGCGCCATGATGTTCGATCCGGAGACCGGGCAGAGGTTGCGCTGAGCATCCAATCTGTATGCCATGAACTTACGCGGGTCATTAGCTTTCAAAGCTTCTGGCCCGTTGCGTTGTGTGCCGCTGAAAAGAGGCACAAATCTATTTATGGATTTTGTATCCAATATCCGATACTGAAGATTCGTGCGCTCAGCGAATGGAGACCCTGGAATGCCAAACACCGTATTCACCGGCACGATGCCCGCCTTGATGACCCCCTGCACCTCCGCTCGCCAACCGGATTTCGATGCGCTTGTCCGCAAAGGACAAGAGATGATCGCAGCCGGGATGTCAGCCGTGGTCTATTGCGGCTCGATGGGGGATTGGCCCTTGCTGACTGACGCCCAGCGGATGGAAGGGGTTGAGCGTCTGATCGATGCCGGGTTGCCGGTTGTGGTCGGTACCGGGGCGATCAACACGAAATCCGCGGTTGCCCACGCGGCCCATGCGCAGAAGATGGGCGCGGCGGGGCTGATGGTGATCCCGCGGGTGTTGTCGCGGGGCAGCTCGCCTGCAGCGCAGAAAAATCACTTTAAGGCGATCCTCGAAGCCGCACCGGATGTGCCCGCAATCATCTACAACAGCCCGTATTATGGCTTTGCCACGCGGGCCGATCTGTTCTTTGCTCTGCGCGCCGAGCATTCCAATCTGGTTGGGTTCAAAGAATTTGGTGGCAAGGATGATCTGCGCTATGCCGCCGAGAATATTACCAGCCAGGATGATCAGGTCACGCTGATGGTCGGCGTCGATACCGAGGTCTACCATGGCTTCGTCAATTGCGGTGCAACTGGCTCAATCACCGGAATCGGCACCGCTCTGCCGCGTGAGGCGCTTTTGCTGGCTGCACTGTCTCAGAAAGCAGCTGCAGGCCATGCCGAGGCGCGCCAACGCGCGCAAGAACTGACCGAGGCGATCCATGTATTGTCGAGCTTCGATGAAGGCCCTGATCTGGTGCTTTACTACAAGCACCTTCTGGTGCTGAACGGAGAAGACGAATACCAACTGCATTTCAACGAAGGCGATGCGCTGACAGACGCGCAGCGTAACTACTGCGAGCAGCAATATGCGCTGTTCCGCGGCTGGTTCGCCGATTGGTCGAGGCAGGGCGGAGTGATTGCCGAATGCATGTGATCGACAGCCATACCGGAGGTGAGCCTACGCGGGTCATTCTGGACGGCGCCCCCGATCTTGGCACCGGGCCTCTCGCCGAGCGGGCGCGTCGGTTGGCGACCGAACATGAAGCCTTCTATCGCTCGATAATGCTTGAACCCCGCGGACAGCCGGCCATGGTCGGCGCGTTGTTGGTTGAGCCGGTGGATACCTCCTGCGTGACCGGCGTGATCTATTTCGATGTGGACGCGGTATTGGGCATGTGTGGGCACGGCACGATAGGGCTGGCCGTTACCTTGGCGCACTTGGGGCGGATTGATGTCGGCACGCACCGTATTGAAACCCCAGCGGGAGTGGTGACGGTTGAGCTTCATGATGCAAACACCGTCACCGTGACCAATATCGAAAGCCGCCGGGTCCGGAAGAACGTGTCGTTGGATGTGCCCGGACATGGGTCGATAGCGGGCGATATCGCTTATGGCGGCAATTGGTTCTTTATCGTCGATCCCAGCCCGATCCCTGTGACAACTGAGAATATCGGTGCGATGACCGCGTTGACTATCGCAATCCGTGAAGCCTCGATTGACGCAGGGGAGGGAGGCGAAAATGGTGAGCCTGTGGATCATGTGATCCTGCAGGGACACTCGCCCAGCGGGGCGCATAGTCGAAATTTTGTGCTTTGCCCGGATGACAACTATGACCGCTCACCCTGCGGCACCGGCAGTTCCGCGCGGCTGGCGTGTCTGGCTGCGGATAATCAGTTGGCTGCCGGAGAGGGGATTGTGCAGGAAAGTGTCATCGGCAGTTCTTATCGCTTATCCTATCAGCCGGGCCCAAATGGCGGGGTGATCCCACGTATTACCGGGCAAGCCTATATCATGGCCGAAGCCACATTGATCTTCGGCAGGCAGGATCCCTTCCGCACAGGCATTGAGACGTGACCGAACTGGTCATCATAGGGGCCGGTGTCATTGGCATCACCACCGCGCTGGAGTTGCAGCGCAGAGGGCATAAAGTCCGCGTGCTGGATCGAAAGGGCGTCGCGTCCGAGACCTCGGCCGGGAATGCCGGGGCCTTTGCCTTCCCCGAAGTGGAACCCTTGGCAACGCCCGGAATTATGCGCAAGGCCCCGAAATGGCTGCTTGATCCGCTTGGTCCATTGTCGATCCCACCCGCCTATGCCCTGCAGATCGCGCCATGGATGTACCGGTTCTGGCGCGCCAGCAGGCGGGACCGATATGAGAGCCTTCTGGACGCTCAGTCCAAGTTGATGGACTTGTCCTCAACCGCGCTGGGGCGATTGATCCCTTCGGTCGACGGCGAAGAGAGGATGCAGCGCGACGGGCAGATGCAGCTTTATGAAAGCGAGGCCGAATTCCGTGCCAGCCTGCCCACATGGGAGTTGCGTCGCCGCCATGGGATAGAGTTCGAGCTGTTGGAAAGCCCATCGGCGATTGCCGAAAAGCAACCGGGCCTCAGCCCCCGTTTCACGCATGCGGGGTTCACGCCCGGCTGGTTCAATACGGTCGACCCCAAAGCCTGGGTCGAGCATCTGGCGTGGGTATTTCGTGAACGGGGAGGAACGATCGAACAGTGCGAAATCCGGGCGCTGGAACCGCGCGATGCCGGTGTTGAAATCATCCACGCCGAGGGCAGGATTGCAGCTCCGCATGTGGTCGTCGCAGCCGGGGCGTGGTCGCACCACCTTGCGCGAACTCTCGGTGATCATATCCCGCTGGAGACAGAACGCGGGTATAATACGACGCTGCCCAAAGGTGCTTTCGATCTTCGGATGCATCTGACCTTTTCGCGTCATGGTTTCGTCGCGAGCCGTATCAATGGTGGTGTTCGCATCGGAGGTGCGGTTGAGCTTGGTGGCCTGAAATTGCCGCCGAATTACAAACGAGCGGACATTCTGTTGCAAAAGGCCGCGCAATTTCTGCCGGGCCTCAAAACCGAAGGCGGCACGCAATGGATGGGTTTCCGGCCATCATTACCTGATAGCATTCCAGTCATCGGGCCGTCGGCCAGGTCCGCGAACGTCTTTTATGCTTTCGGTCACGGTCATCTAGGGCTGACTCAATCGGCTGGAACAGCCGAATTGATCGGCGCACTGATCGATGGCCAGGAACCTCCGATCTCGTTGCATCCATACTCTGCCAACCGTTTCTGAAGGGGATCTCATGCGCAGCACAAAGACCATTCACGTCGTATCGGCCCATGCCGAAGGAGAGGTCGGTGACGTGATTGTCGGAGGTGTCGCACCTCCACCCGGCGACACGATCTGGGATCAGCGCAACTTCATCGCCTCGGACCAGACCTTGCGCCGTTTTGTATTGAATGAACCGCGCGGAGGCGTGTTTCGGCACGTCAATCTGCTGGTCCCGCCCAAGCATCCTGACGCGGATGCTGGGTTCATCATCATGGAGCCCGAAGACACGCCGCCTATGTCGGGCTCAAACTCAATTTGCGTTTCAACCGTGTTGCTCGATAGCGGGATCATCCCGATGCAGGAGCCCGAGACACACATGACGCTCGAAGCACCCGGAGGGTTGGTCCGCGTGCGGGCGAAGTGCCGCAATGGCAAGGCCGAGCGTATTTATGTTCAGAATGTCTCAAGCTTTGCGGACAAGCTAGACGCCCGGATTGAGGTTGAAGGGATTGGTAGCTTGCGCGTCGACACCGCCTTTGGTGGCGACAGTTTTGTCATTGTGGATGCCGCAGATCTTGGCTTTGCATTGACGCCGGATGAAGGTGCAGACTTGGCCCGCACTGGTGCCGGGATCACCGACGCTGCAAATGAGCAGTTGAGTTTCAACCATCCCACCAAGGATTGGAATCACATCTCGTTCTGTCAGATTGCTGGGCCCTTGCGAAGAGAAGGTGAAATCCTGACCGGCCGCAATACGGTTGCCATCAAACCGGGCAAGCTGGATCGTTCGCCTTGTGGCACGGGGGCCTCGGCGCGGATGGCGGTGCTGTTGGCAAAGGGGCAGATGTCAGCGACCGACCGGTATCATGCACGCTCGGTAATCGACAGCGAGTTCCGCTGCCGAATCGTGAATCAGCACGATCTGAACGGTCGTAATGCGATTACCCCGGAAATATCGGGCCGGGGCTGGATCACCGGCACGCATCAGCACATGCTGGACCCGGATGACCCGTGGCCGGGCGGCTACCGTCTGAGCGACACCTGGGGTGCGTAACATGGGATCCAAACGCGCCATTGCCCGCCAAAGCCTGCCTGATGTGATCGCCAGCGATCTGCGTGAACGTATCCTGAGCGGTGAACTGGCCGAGGGCGAAACCATCCGGCAAGAAGCGCTTGCGGAAGAATATGATGTGTCCCGTATGCCAATACGCGAAGCCCTTAAACAATTGGATGCCGAGGGGCTGGTCGTCTTGACCACAAACCGAGGCGCGACGGTCACCGAGCATTCGCTGGACGAGATAGCCGAGATATTCGACCTGCGGGTTTTGCTTGAAGTTGACCTGTTCCGGCGCGCCATCCCTGCGATGACCACTGTAGAGTTTGCAGAATGCAAGGATATCCTGAAACAGATGGAGGCATCATACGACGCAAACGATGTTGGCCAATGGGGTGCGCTGAACCATCGTTTTCATACAGCTCTTTACGCTGCGGCGGGGCGCGGCTTGACCAATGAACTGCTGCATCGGGTATCGCTGCAATCCGATCGCTACATTCGCATGCATCTGAGCGTGATGCAGCAGCGCGGGCCTGCCCGCAAAGAACATCGGGAGCTGTTGCAGCTGGCGCAGGCCGGTCAGACTGACGCGGCCTGCGCTCTGCTTGCGACGCATATCGGGCGAACCAAAGAAGAACTCATTACACTGATGACAGCCCGTCGCGCCACAGAGTCTCAGCCCTCCTGAGTGAACATCAGGCGTGCTGTGACGGGGACGGTGCGGGTGATGCTGGGCAGTTGCGCCAGTTCCATCAGCTTGTCGACACCAGGGGTAACCCCTGCATCCTCGGCGCTGATAAAGACCATGTCATTGGTCGATACCATGACTGCATCCTCGCCGACGCGCAGGATGAACATGTCGGTGTAGAAATCGACCTCGGTGCCTACCAGCGACAGTTTGGCGTCTACTTCCATCACGGTGGTTTCCCCTACGGCCAATTTCGAGACTGCGTCCATATCGATCTGGGCCGTCAGCGTTGCAGTGGCGGCCTTGCGGAAGACATGCTCGATCATGCGTTCGTTGCGAATGTCGATATTGGTCTCAACCGAAGACAAATCGATATCGATCTCGACCTTCCCGTCTTCGCTTACGTGACCCGAGAGATTTGAAAAGGAGTTAACCTCTCCCACATCCTCGATTTTGACTGTGCCATAGGCCAGATGCGAGGCGTCAGAATCCAATGTCCAGTTGGCCGCAAATGCGGGCATTGCAACAATTGCCGACGCAATCGTGAATGTTTTCAGCAGAAGTTTCATTTCTTTCCTCCAGAGTCTATGTCAGTTCAAACCAAGCGGGCCCGGTCCCATGTCAAAGCAAACACACACAGGTCGCGATTTATTCGATGAGTGTTGAAATGAGTTCCGAACAAGCCGTACGCGGCGCGATCCAGACCCACTCCAAACGGGTCTGGCGTTTTGGGCTGGCTCTGTCGGGCGCTTCGGATATTGCAGACGATTTAATGCAGGCGACTGCGTTGCGGGCGTTGGAGAGGCACCATCAGGTCACTTCTTATGACCGTCTGGACAGCTGGCTGATGACGATCTGCCGCTCGATCTGGTTGAACGAAATCCGCGCACGTTCGGTTCGAAAGGCGCAGGCGCTGTCCGTGACGCCCGAATCTGAATTAATTGCATCCGGACCCGATTCAGAAACGAATATTTTCGCCGCTCAGGTGTTTACACAAGTGATGCAACTGCCAGAAGCGCAGCGCGAGACGGTGATGCTTGTATTTGTCGAAGGATACAGTTACCGCGAAGCTGCTGCTATGCTGGACGTTCCCATCGGTACGATCATGAGCCGGTTGTCCAATGCCCGGCAGAAACTGAAATCCGTGATGCAGCACGACGGGGCTGACATCGTGCGACGGAGTGGCAAATGAAGTTTTCAGATGAGACGCTTCTGGCCTATCTGGAAGGCAGTCTTGAGGAGTCGGAGGCCCGCGCCATCGAGGACGCAGTGGCCGATGAACCGGCGCTGGAATCGCGCCTGATGGCACTCGATCCGTTCGCTGCTGCGGTTCAGCAGGCCTTTGAGGATGTGCCCGCCAAGACGCCGCAGGTCGATCTGCCCCAACCTGTCGCGACGCAAAGCTCTGCTGGGCCTATGCGCCTTTTGGCAGTTGCGGCTTCGGTTGCAGTCATAGCGGTTTCAGCCACATTCTGGGCCACACGCCCTGCGGAACTGGGCTGGGCCGCGCAGGCGGCGATTTACCAGTCGCTCTATGTGCCGGAAACCATCGCCTCGCTGAATAATTCGCCCGAGGCGCTGGACGCACAGTTTGCCCGCGCCGAAGCAGAGTTGGGCCGTTCGCTGAACCGGGATGTGCTTGAGGCGTTGCCCGGGCTTGATCTGAGGCGGGCGCAGGTGCTGTCGTTCAAAGGCAAACCGCTGATCCAGATCGTTTTTGCGGACGCACAGGGTCAGCCCTTTGCGTTCTGCATTATCCGACAGGGTGAGGGTGCGCCAGCGAAGGATGTGAACCTGGCTGTGCTCAGCGGGCTGGCAACAGCCACCTGGGCGGGCGATGGCTATGGCTATATGCTTTTGGGCAGCGACCCGCAGACCGATCTGGGTAACGAGCTTAGCATCCTGACCGAGACCTTTACCGGCTGATCAGTTCGAATACCCCTTGTGAACTGCCGTAAATGGTCGAAGAATATCGGCCATGACGCCTAAACCTCTGACATCGGATCTGGATGACGAGGCCACCGAAGAGGGGCCCCGCAGTATATACGACACCGATCCGCCGGAAGATGAAGATCTGTGGTTTCTTCCTCCGCCTGATGACGAAAACCCCGAAGATCTGCTGACACCGGGGCCGCGGCCCGAGCAGACACTTTTGTTCGATCCCCGAGACTGGCGCGCGGCGCAATCCGAACTTTCCGCCGATCTTGCGGATCTTGCCCTGACCTTCGGTGCGTTGGATGAGCGGTTGAGGGCAGGCCCGTCGGGCTGGGGGCATCGGTTGGCATTGATGGAGGTCTCGGACCTGGGCTGGTGGACCGGCGACCGGATCGGGGTCGATCGCCTGGCGCTTTGGACGGGGTTGCGGATCGGGGCGACGAGTGATGATGTTCAGGCCCTCTATCGCGCAGGCTGGGCCGTGCGTAGGCTGACCTCGGGCGCTGGCCCCTCGGACGGCGGATGGGAGACAGGTCTCACCGCATTTCTCGATCGTCAGGCGCAAGGGATTGAAGATACGCCTGAAGCGGTCGCCGATCTGGCCGAGGTGATGCGCAGCGCGGACGGATTGCATCCGGTCACGCAGGCCGCTGTTGGCTTTCACGCATGGAGGGCATTTTCCCCCGGAATCGGACAGGACACCGAAGCCGCGATCGTCGCGAACCGGCACGCGGCAACGATGGGGCGCGGCGGGGCGTTGTTTATGCCGCTGGCCTTGTCTGGACCGGGCGCTTTACGCGGCTCCGGAACAGTTGAGGAAAAACTGGCGGCCTGGGTGCGTGGGGCGGGGCAGGCCGCACTTGCCGCCTTGCTGCATTTGGACCGGATCAGCGCATGGGAAACGCGCGCGCGCGATGCAACGTCAGACCTGAGTGGGCGCACACCGCCCGTTTTGATCGATGCACTAACGGCCTGGCCGATGGTCTCGGCCCCGCTGGCCGAAGAACTGACTCAATCCTCGCGCGCCGCCGTTCAGCGGAATCTGGACAAATTCACCCGAAGGGGTCTGATCCGGGAGGTTACCGGGCAAGGGCGGTACCGCGTCTGGACTGCAGATTTGTGATCGCCCGGACCATCGGTCCGGACGATATGAAGGCTTAGAACCAGCGGCCAATCGCGATAAGTGTCGGTGACAGAGTGGTTGCATCAGATGTTGCAGATATCACTTGATAGGTGACCTCTGTCTCAGACGGCGTATTGAAACCAAGGAACCGGTTGAGCCCGCCACCATTGCCGCTGATGCCGGGTGCCGTGCCCGAAGCGAAAGCGATGGGGAAATCCCAGTTTGCAAAGCTGCTGGCAAAAAGGACCCCGGTTGCCGTGGTGCACCCAACCGCGCCCAATGTCGCTGTACAAATTTGGGTGCCATCGGCAAAGCGCACATAATCGCCGTTCGCGCTGCTGCCACGTTCGATAACGGCCCCGCCGGGGGTGCCGCCAGTTTCCGAGACCACGCCCAATACGTTGCCGGGCCCATAGCCATAATCTGCACGCATCAAGCGCCCCGGCGTGGTGTCGTCAACGCTGCTTTGCACCGCCGCGCCACTTGCGGTGCCATTGCTGGCATCGATCCGCAATGCCTCGGTCCAGCTTCCGCCGTCGGGTGAAACTTTGATCGCAAATTCGGTGCTGCCGGACAGGCCCATTTCGGCATGGCCGATCCAGTTCGACTGGAACAGCAACGAGGCCGTATCACCAGCACCCGCCTTGTTGATCTTCAACTGATGCCCGCTTCCCTCGTGGGTCAGCAACGTGGCCGGGCTGCGCACCGCCAGCCGGTTGGTGCTGTCGGACCCTGTGGTGATCCCGACACCAGACAGGTTTTGCGTACTGACGGGCGGGTCAATCCAATCCGATCCGTTCCAGACCTTGATCTGACCCGATCCCTGATCCCAGGCCTGCCAACCAATGCCGGGCGTCACGAAATGCCAAGCATTGTCGATCCACGCGGCCAATTTACCGGCCTGACCGCTCCAGTCGCCGGTTGGAGAAGCCCCCAAGGCGTGGATTTCACCCTGATCCGGTGCGGCCGGCGGAACTGTGGAATTCAACGCCGCAAGGCTAAGTTGCACGACCAGATCCAGCGCCCGCAGCGCTTCGTTATGGGTGACATGTTTCTGGGCCTGCGCGGGTTGCAGATAGGGCAGGTTCAATCGGGGTGAGTTTTGTGGCACGGGCGTCCTCCTATGGCTGTCGGTCCGACGATGATTGCGCGCCACCCTGCCGTGATCCGCGTGAATCTCGCCTGACCGGGCCGAACGCCCGATTTATCATGTGTTAAAAAGTCCAGCCGCTAATCGCGTGCATATATATCTTCGTATCGAATGATATCGTCTTCACCGAAATAGGTTCCGGTTTGCACTTCGATCAAAACCATCGGCACCTTGCCTGGGTTTACCATCCGATGCACCGCACCCAGCGGTACGTAGACTGACTGGTTCTCGGAAACCAGTTGCACCTTGTCATCAATGGTGACTTCAGCCGTGCCTTCCACGACAATCCAGTGTTCGGACCGATGATGGTGCGACTGCAGACTGAGCGAAGCGCCGGGGTGAACATGGATCCGTTTGACCTGAAACCGGTCGCCGATCACAAGGCTTTCGAACCAGCCCCAGGGACGGTGATCGACAGGTAGGGATTCCGCCTGTTTCGCGCCCTTGGCTTTCAATGCGGCGACGGCCTGTTTGACGTCCTGGGCCCGATCCATACTCGCCACAAGAACTGCGTCGGGCATCGCGACCGTGATCACATTTTCAAGTCCCATCGCAACGACTTCCTGAGCCGGGGCTTCCGAGCGAACCAGCACATTGCGGCAATCGATGGCCGTGACCTCGCCCGAGGTTGCGACACCGTCAGCGTTCGGGTTGCTCAGTTCTTGCACCGCGGACCAGCTACCCACATCTGACCACCCGGCGGCATAGGGAACCACGCTGAGGTTGTGGGCCTTTTCCATCACGGCATAGTCGATCGAGATATCCTGAACCGTGCTCCATGCTTTTGGATCAAGACGCAAGAACCCCAAATCGGACTGAGCTTGCTCAACAGCCGATCGCACCGGTGCCAAAAGATCTGCGGCGTGTTGTTCGAATGCGTGCAGGATGTCTTTCACGGCGAACAGGAAGATGCCCGAGTTCCAAAGGTAGCTGCCGTCCGAGACCATCGCTTTGGCGCTCTCAAGATCGGGCTTTTCGACAAAGCGATCCAATTGAACCGCCGCCCCAGATGCATCGGGCGAATGGCGTAGCTTGAGATATCCATACCCCGTCTCGGGTCGATCAGGTGTGATTCCGAATGTCACCAGGTCGCCGCGGTCGGCTATGGTGCGCGCGCCTTCGGCCACGGCCGCGTGAAAGGCGGAGGTGTCAGGGATGACGTGATCTGACGAGGCCACCAACATCACCGCATTCGGGTCAGTTGAAGCAAGGTGCAGCGCGGCGGCCAACACGGCCGGTGCCGTATTGCGTCCCTCAGGCTCAATCAGGATCGGACCGGGATTGACACCGATCTCGATCAATTGCTCGGGTACCACGAAGCGAAACGCTTCGTTGGTCAGGATCAATGGCTTGGCATAGGGCGCATCATCCGGCCCGCGCAGACGCTCGGCACATTGTTGCAGCAGGCTGGTTTCCCCAATTAGCGGTACGAACTGCTTTGGATAACTTTTACGTGACAACGGCCAAAGCCGCGTGCCAGAGCCGCCACACAGGATGACCGGATAGATCTTGCTCATGATGGCTGCTCCCTCAGACCGGATCGTTTTATTGGGCGGCCTGGTCCGAGGCGACGATGTCATGCAGATAGCGGCTCAGATCGTCCCGCAGATCTTCGCGATCCAGTGCAAAGGAGACGGTTGCCCGCAGGAATCCTGCTTTTGAGCCGCAGTCGAAGCGCCGACCGTCAAACTTGTAACCGAAGACGGGTACGCCGTTGGTGATGTCTTCGGCAATCGCATCGGTCAGCTGGATTTCACCACCGCTGCCCGCTTTCTTCTGGTTCAGGTTATAGAGGACCGACGGACCCAGAATATAGCGACCGATCACAGCCAGGTTCGATGGCGCTTCTTCGGGTTTAGGCTTTTCGACCATGCCCTTGGCGCGGACGACGGTGCCGACATTCTCGCCAGTATCCAGAATCCCATAGGAACTTGTCTTCTCGTTCGGTACTTCCATCGCGGCCACCATGTTGCCGCCGGTTTCCTCATAGGCCTCGACCATCTGCTGCAGACATGGTTTGTCAGCTGCGATCACGTCATCAGGCAGCATGACCGCAAAGGGTTCGTCCCCGATCAGGCGGCGCGCGCACCACACCGCGTGGCCCAAACCCAGCGCCTTGTGCTGGCGGATATAGGCAATCGCACCGCTTTCCATGTTGGTTTCATTCAGAACTTCCAGCAGATCGTCTTTGCCTTTGGATTTTAGATCCTGTTCGAGCACCAGATTGTGGTCGAAATAATCCTCAAGCGCAGATTTGCCGCGCGAGGTTACGAAGATGAATTCCTTGATCCCAGCGGCACGGGCTTCGTCGATGGCATACTGAACCAGCGGGCGGTCGACCAAAGTCATGATCTCTTTTGGCACCGATTTGGTCGCCGGCAAAAACCGCGTACCCATTCCTGCAACAGGGAAAATCGCCTTGGTGACCTTGCGTGTCATATTACCTCTCAAATTCGATGCTCGTCCGGCGGGTTCTTCGATTGCCGGCGCCTCCACATAAGTCTTAAATCCGTATCAATCAATCGTACCAGGCATGGACACCGTGGACCGGTTGGAATCTGCCATTAACCTAAGGTCAGAGTCAAAACGAAACCGGATCAGGAGCGAATCCGCGCTCCCAAGCCTATGACGGCATCAGGGGCGCGTAGAGTGTCAGCCTTTGGCCATGATGGCCTCGAGCGGATCATGTTCTGCCACGAAGTGATCCGGTGCCACTTCGCTAAGTTGCGGCACATAATCCACCTCGCCTGCCGATAACCGGCTGGGCAGAAAACGCAGCGCTGCCTTCGGATCCATTGGCGACGGCAATTCTCCCGGAAGTTTAAGCCTTTGGCGGCTGCGCTCGACATCCGGGTCGGGGATCGGCACCGCCGAGATCAGAGACTTTGTATATGGGTGAATAGGCTCGGAACAAATCACCTCTCCATCACCCAGCTCCACGATGCGACCGAGATACAAAACCATGATCCGGTTCGAGATCGCCCGCACCACAGACAGATCGTGGCTGATGAAGATCATCGACAGGCCGAATTCTTGTTGCAATTCGCGCAACAATTCGACGATTTGAGCCTGAATGGACACATCCAAGGCCGAAACGGCCTCGTCACAAATGATCAGTTTTGGCTTGTTGATCATCGCGCGCGCGATTCCCACACGCTGGTTCTGTCCACCGGACAGTTCGTGCGGATAACGATTGATCATGTTTTCATTCAGACCGACCCGTCCCATCATTTCCGCGACCATCTCTTTACGCTCGCGCTCGGTTAGATCGGGGCGATAGGTTTTCAACGGTTCTGCAATCGAGGCCGAGATTGTCATACGTGGATCAAGGCTGGCCAGCGGGTCCTGAAACACGATCTGCAGATCTTTGCGATACTTGTTCAACTCGGCGCGTTTCAGACCAACAATTGGACTGCCCAACCAGCTGACATTGCCTGCACTGGGTTCGATCAATTGCAGAACAGCCCGTGCCAGCGTGGATTTGCCGCATCCGGACTCGCCCACCACGCCCAGGGTTTCACCCTTGCGGATGTCAAAACTGACGCCATCAACCGCTTTCAGCGGCACCTTGCGACCGAACAGCCCACCCGAGACGTGGATGGGGAAGTGAACCTTGACGTCATCGACCTTGAGCAGCGGTTCTTCAACGGCTGGCAATGCCTTGGGCGCATCGCCTGCATCAATGCGCGGCATGGCCTCAAGCAAGGTACGCGTGTAGTCGTGCTGAGGCGCGCGGAAGATCTCGCGCGTGTCACCTGCTTCGACAAATTCTCCCATGCGCATGACCTGAATCCGATCACACATCCGCGCCACAACGCCCATATCATGTGTGATCAGCGCAATCGCGGTCCCTTCATCCTTTTGCAGACGCACCATCAAGTCCAGGATGTCGGCCTGAACCGTAACATCCAGAGCGGTCGTGGGTTCATCCGCAATCAGAAGTTTGGGATTGCATAGCATCGACATGGCGATCATCACGCGCTGACGCATCCCGCCCGAAAGCTCGTGCGGATACTGGTCCAGACGTCGTGCCGCCTCAGGGATGCGCACCCGGTTCAGCCAGTCCAGGCAACGTTGGCGCGCGGCTGTGCCCTGCAGGCCTTCGTGGATTTGCAAAACCTCACGCATTTGCTGACCTACCCGCAGATGCGGTGTCAGGGCGGTCAACGGATCCTGAAAGATCATGCCCACATCCGCGCCACGGATACGATTCAACTCATTTATAGGTAGGTTCAGGATTTCCTTGCCGTTCAACATGGCGGAACCCGAGGCATGCCCAGCAGGCGGCAACAGCCCCATCGCGGCCATGAAGGTCTGGCTTTTGCCCGATCCACTTTCACCAACGATCCCGAGGCATTCGCCGGGGTTGATATCGAAGCTGATACCTTTCACTGCCTCGACCACGCCATCTGGTGTGTCGAATTGGACGCTCAGGTCCTTGACGGAGAACAAACTCATATCAGCGATCCTTCGGGTCCAGAGCGTCACGCAGGCCATCGCCGATGAAGAACATCGTGATGATAATGGTGACATAGAAAGTCAGCGGGTACATCAGCTGCCACAGGGTGCCATAGCTCATGGTGCCGGCCCCCTCGGCAATCAGACGCCCGAGCGAGGTGTATGGTTCCGAAATGCCAAGGCCGAGGAACGAAATGAAGCTCTCGGTCAGGATCATTTCGGGCACCAGAAGCGAAGCGTATACGATCACAACACCCAGAAGATTGGGCAGGATGTGACGATACATGATCGTGAACTCGCCAACGCCAGCGGCGCGCGCGGCCTCGATGAACTCGCGGTTCTTCAGGGTCAGGGTCTGCCCACGCACAATTCGCGCCATGGTCAGCCAACCGACTGCCCCAAGGGCGATGAACAACATGAAGAATGACCGTCCCGCGACAACCAGCAGCAGAATGATGACCAGCGTTGCCGGGATCGCAAGAAGGATATCGACAAAGCGCATCATCACGCTGTCGGTGCGTCCGCCGATATAGCCTGCGGCGATGCCATAGCAAGTGCCAACGATCAGCGCAGTCGCTGCGCCAATCAGACCTACCAGCAGAGACGTCGTGGTTGCCTGAATAACGCGGCTGTAAAGGTCACGTCCCAGGTCATCAACACCGAAAAAATGGCCGGTCTCCACGGACGGCATGCCCATGCCACGCACGTCCCCCATGACGTTCCAGTCGATCTCTTCATTATCCCAGATCGCAAAATAGGGACCAATGATTGTGAACAACACGATCATCCCAAGAATGAAGACACTCGCCATTGCCGCTTTGTTGCGGACAAAGCGCATGCGTGCGTCTTGCCAGAGCGATCGCCCCTGAATGACCGTGTAATCTGTGATTTCTTCGGCCAGATGGGCGGCTTTTTGTGATTTTCCTAGCATGGCCAGCCCCTTAGTAGCGGATTTTTGGATCGAACCAGGCATAGGCCAGGTCGGTCAGCAGGTTCACGATGACGGTCAACGCACCGTAGAGGATCGTGACACCCAGCAGCACGGCATAGTCGCGGGCGAGAGCTGAGTTCACATAGGCTTGCCCCAGACCACCGGTCGAAAAATAGATGTCGACAAAAACCGAGCCCGTCAGCACATAGACAAAGACCGGGCCCAGATAAGAGACGACCGGCAGCAGCGTGGGCTTCAGCGCATGACGCCAGATCACAGTTCTTGTGGGCAGGCCCTTGGCACGCGCGGTGCGGATAAAGTTTGAATTCAAAACCTCCAGCATCGACGACCGGGTGATCCGCGCAATCGAACCCATATAGGACGTCGCAAGCGCGATGACGGGCATCACCAGATACTGCCACTGGCCGCCATGCCAGCCCCCACCCGGCAGCCAGCCCAGCCACAACGTGAAAGTCAGGATCAGGATCGGGCCCATGATGAAGTTCGGCAGGGCTTGAGCGGCGATGCCCAGCCCAACGGCAAAGTAGTCGATCCAAGTGTTATGCCGGATCGCAGCTGCAATCCCCAGTGTAACGCCCACGGCGGTCGCAAACAGGAACGACAGCGAGCCATAGGTCAGAGAGATCGGAAAACCCTGTGCGATGATGTCGTTGACGTCCCGGTCCTTGAATTTAAAGGACGGACCAAAGTCGAAATGCACAACGATGTTATAGAGGTAGTCCCACAGCTGTTTCCACAGCGGTTGGTCCAGCCCGTACCGCGCTTCGATATTGGCCAGAACCTGCGGCGGCAGAGGCCGTTCCGAGGTAAAGGGCCCACCGGGCGCCACGTGCATCAGGAAAAAACAGGCGACGACCAGCAACAGGATCGTCGGAATGGCGACCATCAGCCGCCGGAAACTATAGGCAAGCATTTCATGCCCCCGCGTTTATTGGCTTTGCCCCGGACGATACCGGGGCAAAGCGTGGGTCAAAGACGATTATTCGGCGAGCTTATAAAGGTTCTTCGAATACCAGTTCTGCTCGACATTGTTCACCGGCCAGTTCCCCACATCGCTGTCCATCATATAGACGCCGGCATAGTGGTAGATCGGGATCACCGGGGTTTCCTGCGCGATGATACGCTCGACCTCGGTGTAGAGCGGCGCTGCGTCATCTGCGGTCTTGGCTTCGGCCAGCAACTCGTCCACGCGGGCATTGTTGTATTTACCGTCATTGTAACCTGAGTCCGACTGCAGCAGGTCGAGGAAGGTCGAGGCCTCGTTATAGTCGCCACACCACGCGCCGCGCGCCAGATCGAAGTTCTGGTTGCCACGTTCTTCCAGGAACACTTTCCATTCCATATTGGCCAGTTCGGCTTGAACGCCGAGCTTCTGCTTCCACATCTGGCTCAGCGCTACTGCAACCTTCTTGTGGTTTTCCGAAGTGTTATAGACCATCTCGAAGCTGAGCGGGTTGTCGGGGCCATAGCCCGCTTCGGCCAACAGCTCCTTGGCCAGTTCGTCGCGCTCAGCTTGCGACATCGAAGCCATTTCAACCGCTGGAACGGTGAAACCTGCGGTTGCTTCCGGCGCAAATGTATAGGCTTGGGGCTGACCACCGGCCATCACTTTTTCGGTGATGATCGCGCGATCAACGGCAAGCGACAGGGCCTGACGCACGTTGGGGTCTTTGAAGGCCTCCGGGCCGCCCTCGGACAGGTTGAAGGTATAGTAATAGTTACACAGGCGCGGGAAACTAATGGCTTCTTCCGGGTGCTCCTGGCTCAGGCGCGGATATTGACCTGCTGGAATTTCGGTCCGATCCAGTTCACCTGCCAGGTAGCGGGTCAGGGCAACGTTTTCATCGTTGATGACCAGCGCCACAACCTTGTCGATGATCGTGTTGTCGTTGTCCCAGTACATCTCGTTACGCTCGCGGACCGAGCGTTCTTGCGGCAGATGCTCGGTCAGGACATAAGCACCGTTCGAAACGATGTTCTCTGGGCGCGTCCAGGCATCACCGAACTCTTCAATGACTTTCTGCGGGGCAGGGAATGTGGTCGAGTGGGTGGTCATTTGTGGGAAATAGGGCAGGGGGGCGCTCAGGCGTACTTCCAACGTCTTATCATCGATGGCTTTAACGCCCAGTTCGTCCACCGGCTTTTCGCCTGCGATGATGTCGGCTGCGTTTTCGATCGACATCAGCTCCATGAACCACGCATAAGGCGAGGACAGTTCAGGATCGACGGCGCGTTTCCAAGCATAGACGAAATCGCCTGCCGTAACCGGATCGCCGTTTGACCATTTTGCGTTGTCGCGCAAGGTAAAGGTGTAAACGTTCTTGGTGTCGTTGACTTCAATTCCGGTGGCAACACCGGGAACCAGATTGCCTTCTTCGTCTTGATTCATCAGGCCTTCGAACAGATCGCGCACGATCTCTGCGCCCGAGACATCTTCGACGACCTGAGGGTCAACCGAGCTGTGTTCGTCAAGGATACGATAGGTAAAGGTCTGGTCATCGGCCAATGCTTCACCGGTTTCCGGGTGGGTGCCCGCAGCGATTGCGGCACCAGCGATAATGGTTGAGGACAATAGCCCCGCCAACGAGGTTCGGATCAGTGTGTTCATGTGTTTACTCCCATTTATTGATATCAGAAGCCGCACCACTGCCGTGGGGTGACTCTTCTATCTATTCGTTTCCGGCATCTGCGATGGCAGCGCGTTGACCTAAATCGTGATGAGACAAAAAACCTGGCCTGCGGCGACAGGGGATACCAGAAATCTAACGGCGAAAGGTAACTTTCACTGCGGGAAGCGTGCCGTTTTTTCGACAAAGGTAAAGAGCATTGGGAACAATCGTGAGGTCAAAGATCAAATGAAACCGTAACCGGCGGCGCCTTCGAAAGAATATTCTGAAACATCTTCTCGTCATGACATTTTCGTGAAGCACGATATATATGACAAGGTGAATGCGTCCGAAAACGGGCTCTTGAACGGCGAATCACCCGAAGCTTTAAGGCTTCAGTTTGGCCTTCATTTCGGCTTCGGGGAAACAAGTGGGAGGCTGCCGGGTTGCCTCCTGCCAGCGCCCGATCGAACGGCGGGTTTTATAGCCGGGCAACCCGTCGACGCCGCCCACATCGTGCCCCTGCCGGACCAGCGCTTCTTGCATCCGGGCAATGTCAGAACGGTAGAGCCCGCCTACGTTACCCCATCGACCGCTGAAATCTCCGACGCCATATTGGATGCGATCCCCGACATGCCCCACAAACAGCGCGTAGAGGTCGCTGGTGTTATAATCCTTCAGGACATAGAAGTTCGGGGTTACGATAAAGGCGGGACCTTTGCGCCCGGCGGGCATCATCAAATAACCTTCGGCCGCCTGTTCATGCGCTGGAAACGGTCGCCCCGAGACGCGCGCGATGCCCATTGCAGCCCAGTCTTGAATTGAACGCCCCTGATCCGGCCCCTCAAGCGCACAGGATACATCGCTTGGCACGGTCACTTCGAAGCCCCAATCGCGCCCTGCCACCCAGCCATGCCGTGCCAGATAGTTGCCGATAGAGGCGATGGTGTCCGCCTCGGACCCCCAGATATCAGCTCGGCCGTCTCCGTTCCCATCGGCAGCATAGGTCAGAAAACTGGTTGGCATGAATTGCGGTTGTCCCAGCGCGCCCGCCCAACTACTTTTTAGCACGGATGCGTGCCCAGCCTCGGCAATCTGCAGGGCGGCGATCAATTCACTGGTGAAATAGTCGGAGCGTGTGCTCATGAAACCCTTAGTGCCCAGGACCTGAAAGGCGTTGTGGCGGATTGGAACCTGTCCATAGCCGCTCTCACGCCCCCAGATCGCCAGAATAATGCGCGCGGGCACACCCGTTTTTGCTTCGACCCGCGCCAGTGTTTTCGCGTGGCGCCGTGCCATCTGGCGACCTACCGACGTGGCCCCTCGCACCGAGTTTGCATTGAAATAACGCCCAGGAGAGCCAAATTCTGCCTGCCGCTGAGCCTTCGGTGTTTTCTTCGGGCTTCCCGGAGGCACCAGATCCGGCAACTCCCAGTTTAGGGTCACGCCATCAAAGGCACTCTGAAAGGTGCGTCGTGAAACGCCTTTGGCTTTTGCTTGGGGCCAGATCTCTTGCTGCAACCAACTCTGAAATTGCCTCTCGACCGCCTCGCGATTCTGCGCAAAGGCGGGCATTGCAAGCAGGGTCAGAGAGATCAGAGCAACGGTCAATCGCATGTCTTCAGGTCTCGCGTGCCCCATCCTCCATGTCAACCACGCCGTGGGCATCCTCCCGGAAAAGGTCTTGAGAAATAGTCTGACTCTGCCGATAGTTGCCAGGAACCCCGTCATAAGAGGATCAGCAAGCGTGACCATCCCCCGGATCTCCGCTGTGGCAGTACCCGCCTTGCTCGCGCTGCTGGTGTCGGCCCAGATCGCCGGGGCGAGTGATAGTTTTCTGGATCCTCAAGGACCGATAGCAGCAGTGCAGAAGACGCATCTTTTCCGCGCTACGGCCTTGATCCTGATTGCCGTCATTCCTGTGCTGGTGTTGGTGCCATTGATTGCCTTGCGATATCGCCGTCGCAAGGGCGGGGCAGCAGCTTACACACCGCACTGGGATTTTTCGGCAAAGCTTGAGTTTTTGATGTGGGGTGTACCGGTCGTGATCGTGGCGATCCTGTCATTTTATTTATGGAAGGCCACCCACCGTCTTGATCCCTACGCAGCCCCGTTCGGTCAGGAACCGGCATTGCAGGTTCAAGTGGTCGGATTGGATTGGAAGTGGCTGTTCATCTATCCCGATCTGGGTATCGCAAGCGTGGGAGAGCTGGGCATACCGATCAATCAGCAGGTGGCGATGACCCTGACGACCGACACGGTGATGCAATCTTTCATGATCCCTGCGCTGGCAGGGCAGATTTACGCCATGCCCGGAATGACGACCAAGCTGCATCTGGTCGCGGATACACCAAAGACCATGCAGGGAGAGAACACCCAATATAATGGCCGTGGTTTCACCAAGCAGAAGTTTCTGACGCAGGCCATGCAGCCCACAGACTTTGAAGCCTGGGTGACAAGCGTTCGGGCCAATGGGATCCCCTTGACCGAGGATACCTATCGCACGCTCGCCATGCGCACGGATCGGGATGAGGTGCAAGCGGCTTTGGGGACACCGCTTATGCCCCTCAATGCGCTCTATTTCACGTTGGAAGAAGGTGATCTGTTCGGATCGATCCTGCATCGCTATCACAGCGGTGAACCCCTTCCCCTGAACCAGCAACCCGGCACGACCGCGTTCGGGCAGGAGGCGAAGCAATGACATCTGCCGAGACTGGTTTCCTTGGCCGTCTGAGTTGGGACGCATTGCCCATCATGGGGCTTATCCAGAACCCCAACGCGAACGAGATCGTGGCGAACGCAGCTGCTGGCATCGTTGTCGTCGGAGTTGTTGTGGTGGTGGCGGTGCTGACATGGTTCCGCCTGTGGGGGCCGCTGTGGCGTGATTGGCTGACCAGCACTGATCACAAGAAGATCGGTATCATGTATATCGTTTTCGCCATCGTCATGCTGGCGCGCGGCGTGCTGGAGGGTGTGGTGATGCGCGCTCAGCAGGCCGCTGGGCCGGGGGATGGGTTTCTCGAAGCTGAACACTTTGCCGAGCTGTTCAGCACCCATGGAACCATCATGGTTTTCTTTGTCGCTGTACCCTTCGTCTTTGGCGTTGCAAACTATGTGATCCCGCTGATGATCGGCGCGCGCGACGTTGCCTTTCCGGTGTTGAACCAGATCGGCCTTGGGCTGACCGTTTCCGCGGGCATGATGCTGATGGTTTCACTGGTGGTGGGAGAGTTCTCGACCGGTGGTTGGACGGCTTATCCACCTTATACCGGAGCCGCGTTCAATCCGGGTGTAGGGCCAGATTACTGGATTTGGGCCATTGTCGTCTCAGGCGTTGGTACGACGCTGACGGGTATCAACTTCGCGGTCACGATCTATAAACTCCGTGCGCCGGGGATGAAGTTTATGCGGTTGCCGATGTATTGCTGGACAATCATCTGCAGCTCGATCCTGATCGTCTTTGCCATGCCGCCGCTGGGTGTTGCGGCACTATTGCTGGCAGCCGATCGGTATCTGGATTTCCATTTCTTCACCAATGATCTCGGCGGCAACATGATGAACTATGCCAACCTGTTCTGGCTGTTTGGTCACCCCGAGGTCTATCTGCTGGTCCTGCCTGCCTATGGCATCTATTCCGAAGTCTTCGCTACTTTCTCGGCTAAGCGCCTGTATGGCTATAACTCGCTGGTCATCGCCACGATGTCGATTGCAATCATGTCTTTCACGGTCTGGCTGCACCATTTCTTCACCATGGGTCAAAGCGCGCTGATCAACGCTGTATTCGGCATTGCCACGATGCTGATTGCCATTCCAACGGGTGTGAAAGTCTACGATTGGATGGCGACGCTCTATCGTGGACGTATCCGGTTTTCGGTGCCGATGCTTTATGGTCTGGCTTTCCTGATGCTATTCGTGATCGGTGGTCTCAGCGGCGTGATTCTTGCAAACCCGACCGTTGATTATCAGGTCCACAACACGCTGTTCCTGGTGGCACATTTCCACAACGCGCTGTTGCCCGGTGTGCTGTTCGGCTTACTTGCTGCCTACAATTACTGGTTCCCAAAAGCCTTCGGATTCCGTCTGAACGAATTCTGGGGCCGCGTTTCGGTCTTTTGCTGGACTGTTGGTTTCCTTCTAACCTTCATGCCGCTTTATTTCGTCGGCCTGATGGGAATGCCGCGCCGGTCATTCAGTTGGGAGGACCCGAGCTTTCATCCTTATATGATTGTTGCCGTACTCGGTGCGTTGGTGATTACATGCGGCTTGTTCTCGGTGTTGATCCAGCTTTGGGTCAGCATCCGAGACCGCGATCAGTCCCGTGCGCCCGTCGGCGATCCGTGGGACGGGCGCACGCTGGAATGGTCTATCCCGTCGCCACCTCCGCCTTATAACTTCGCCATTATCCCGCAAGTGACCGATCGCGATGACTTTGCCGCCGCCAAAGAGCGAGGTCAGGCCTATCCCAAACCGGAGGCCTATGAAGATATCGAAATGCCGCGCAACACTGGCGTCGGGTTCATCCTGTGTGTGCTCAGCGGTGTTTGGATGTTCGCCCTGGTCTGGTGGATCTGGTGGCTGGCCGCTTTGATCACAATCGCAATGATCCTTGCCTTTATCATCTGGAGCTTCGACACCAGCACCGAAATCATCATCCCCGCCGAAGAGGTGCGCAAAGAACACGAGGCCTGGCTGGCGCTGGTCCACAGCACTCAAGCTGTGGACCGCGACCATGAATGCGCGCCGGAAAACCGAGGTCTTGCGCGCCCGGATATGGAGGCCGTGACATGAGGCGCGCACCCGAACACAGCTATCCGGGGATCAACCTTGGCGAGGATCATGCCAGCGCGCATAAGGTCACCGAGATCGTAACCTTCGGTTTCTGGGTCTTTTTGATGAGCGATTTGGTCTATTTCGGACTGATGTTCGCAATCTACATCACTATGATCGATGCGCAGGCCGGAGGGCCGGGACCGCATGAACTGTTCGACCTGAAAAGCATCTTCGCCCAGACGCTGATCCTATTGACCAGCAGCCTGACCGTGGGGCTTGCGATGCTGGCACTAAAATACAATCTGCCACGGGCGCGCATCGTACTTTGGTTTGGCGTCACACTACTACTGGGGCTCTGCTTTCTGGTGCTGGAGATCCGCGATTTCATGAACATGGCTGCGCAAGGCGGTATCCCACAACGCAGCGGCTTTCTGTCAGCTTTTTATGGCCTTGTGCCACTGCACGGGCTGCACGTCGCGGCAGGGTGCATCTGGCTGATCGTGTTGGGCATCCAGCTGCGCGTGATGGGTATGACCGATCTGGTAATCTCTCGCGTGGTGCGGCTGGCGCTGTTCTGGCACTTCCTCGATCTGATCTGGATCGGCATCATAACCATCGTGTATTTCGGAGGGCTGGCCTATGGATAGACGGACCGAACTACACCGGCGCGAACGGCGGCGCTATGTCATCGGCTATGGTGGTTCGCTGTTGCTGACGCTTATCGTGTTTGCCATTGCGTATCGGTACGGCATCGAGACACCCGGAGTATATTTTGCCATCGGCCTGCTTGGGCTGGCCCAACTGGTCGTGCAACTGGTCTATTTCCTGCATATCGACCGTCGCCGCAGTAGCCGCGAGGATCTGGACCTGATCCTGTTCTCAACCCTCGTATTGCTCATCATCATCGGCGGGACAGTTTGGATTCTGGGCAATCTGGCCGTGCGGATGCACATGATGTGATCCGGGAAGGACGGTAGCGAATGAAGCCAATCAAAGTCATCGCCGTTGTTGGCATGCTCGCCGCGATTGCGGTCGGGCTGCTGTTGTTCTGGCGACATGAAGAACGATACCCCTCGACACAAGATGCCTATATCGGGGCCAACATTATCTTTGTTGCGGCGCAGGTGACCGGACAAGTCGCGGAGGTCGCAATATCCGACAACCAACCGGTTAAAGCGGGTGATCTGCTGTTCACGATTGATGAGACGCAGTTCAAGGCTTCGGTTGATCAGGCTCAGGCCAATCTGGACAGCGCCATTCAACAGGCCGAATCCTTCTCGAACCAGATCACGGCGGCGCAGGCCGCGGTGGAAAGTGCCGGTTCTTTCTATGAAACGTCAAAAAGCAATCTGGAACGGGCCCGAGCTTTGTTTTCAGACGGCAATCTTGCACAAGCCTCGTTGGATCAAGCCACTTCGGAATTCGCGCAAGCCTCGGCCCGGTTGACCACAAGCCGCTCCGAACTGGCCGCATTGCAAAGCGGTTTGGCGGCTCGGCAAGACAACGTGCTGTCCTCGCAAGCGGCGCTGGAGATTGCACAGGCCGATCTGGCCTGGACGAAGGTCTATGCATCTGCCGATGGCTGGATCGCCAACCTGACCCTTCGCCCCGGATCTTCGGTATCCGCGAATGCACCGCAATTCTCGATCGTCGAATCCTCGGAATGGTGGATCGATGCCAACTTCAAAGAGACCTCTCTTCCCCGTATCCGAGCGGGTCAAACAGCCAAAATCCGGGTCGATATGCTGCCGGGCATTGCTCTGACAGGCAGAGTAGCTTCCATCGGGCGTGGCTCGGGTGATACGTTTTCGCTGCTGCCGTCAGAAAACTCGAGCGGTAACTGGGTCAAGGTCACAAGGCGGTTTCCAGTACGGATCGAGCTTGATCCAACGGACGCACCGCTGCGGGTCGGGGGCAGCAGCAAGGTCACGGTTGATACAACCGGATCAGGGCAATGACCGATCCCGGCCACATCAATCGCGTGATTGTGGTGGCCGTTGTTCTGAGCGCCATTCTTGAGGTGCTCGACAGCACCATCGTCAACGTCGCGCTGCCCCATATTCAAGCCGCGTTCGGCGCAACAACCGATCAGGCGACATGGATCCTGACCAGCTATATTGTCTCGGCCGTGGTGGTTATGCCGCTAACCGGCTTTGTCGCACGCAGGGTCGGGCGACGACGATTGATCCTGACGGCGGTCACGGGCTTTGCCACCATGTCGGTAATGTGCGGTCTGTCGTGGAGCCTAGAGACCATTGTCGCATTCCGGTTAGCGCAAGGCATGTTCGGCGCCTTCCTGATCCCCCTTTCACAATCCATTCTGTTTGACGCTTTCCCGCGCGAAAAACGGGGGCAGGCAATGGCGGTGTTTGGGCTGGGTGTTGTGGTCGCTCCGGTCCTGGGGCCGACTGTCGGGGCCATTCTGACCGAATATTTCTCATGGCGGATGGTCTTTTTCGTGAACCTACCCGTTGCGGCGATGGCCTTGCTGTTGCTGGCCGGGGAACTTCCTGATGACAAAACCGAAGAGGTTCGTATCGATTGGAAAGGCCTGGCGCTGCTGGCCCTTGGTATCGGTTGCCTACAATTCGTGCTTGATCAGGGAGAGACCAAGGACTGGCTGTCGTCCCGGATCATTCAGGTTGCGGTTATCGCCTCGGTTCTGGGTGCGATGGGGTTTATCCTTCACGGGCTTACATCCCGGCAACCTGTCGTCGATCTGCGCCTTTTCGCGGACCGCAATTTCGCGCTGTGCAACCTCGTCATCGCTGGGTTTGCGATTTCATTGTTCGGAGGCATCGCCATTCTGCCAACCTTTGTCCAGAACCTGCTGGACTATCCGGTCATCGCATCGGGGCATCTGTTTATCCCACGCGGAATTGCTGCTGGTGCGTCCATGGTCCTGACCGGAGCCGTTCTGGTCACCCGGTTCGATCCGCGCGTATTGGCAGGCCTCGGCATGCTGCTGACCGCGATCGGGAATTTCATGATGGGTTCGCTAAATCTGAATGCGAGCTTCTGGCAGCTTGCCTGGCCGGGGTTCGTCAGCGGCCTCGGCATGGGTTTGGTTTTCGTTCCAATGTCCATTCTGGCATTCGAGAGCATCAGCAAGACGCGGCAGGATGAGGCCTCGGGCCTGTTCAACGTCACGCGGCAATTGGGGTCATCTGTTGGGATTTCTCTGGTAGGAACCTGGGTCGTACGAGGTTTGCAAGCGAACACAGCGGTTCTGAGCCAGAATGTGACGCCTTACAATCCCGCCGCGCAGGCCTACCTCGAACCGTTGGGTTTGACACCAGACAGCGCAGAGGGCGCAGCATTGTTGGGGCAGGAGATTGCAAAGCAGGCCGAGATGATCTCATATCTGACAGTATTCAATAATTTAGGTCTGCTGGCGCTGGCAACGATTCCGCTGCTGTTCTTCTGTCGCGCGCCGAACCCAGAGGCGCGCAACGCAGCGCCCGTACACTAGCGGGTCAGAAAAAGACCGAGCCAAAGCGCAAACCAGCACAAAACAAGGCTGATGAGGATGTTTCCTGCAGCAAGCGCGATGGTTTTTTCCCGGTGCAGCTGCAGGGACTGATAGGCAAAACTTGAGAAGGTGGTGAACCCGCCACAAAAGCCGAACACCAGTCGTTTTTCCTCTTCACCCATTTCTACCGGGCCTCCCAGATAACCTATCCAGAGACCAAGCAGCAAACTTCCCACGACATTCACAATCAGCGTGGAGTATGGAAGATCGTGTGTCACACGCAGGGCCAGCCAATGGCGCAGAACGGCGCCCAGCCCCCCGCCCAGGGCGAACATGCTGTGCAGATAGAGCTCGTTCATTCTGCAGCCTCCGAAGGCGGTAAACGGCGACCCAAGGCTTCGCCCAGAATGGCGGCGCTCAAGCCAAACAGGATCTCCGCCGCGATCGCTATAATCACCAGCGAGCTACCGGCTTCAGCCATCCGCTCGAGTTCGGCCACGAAGGAAGAGAAGGTGGATAAGCCACCACAAAACCCGACTGCCCCCAGATGCAGCAAATGGGCGTGCATGCGATGTCGTATGGCATAGAGCCAGCCGAGGATGAAACAGGCCACGACATTGATGCCGAAGGTCGCTGTCAAAAACGGGGCGCCGGGTATTTCCAGCGCGAAGAGTTCTCGCAACAGCGATCCCGCAGCTCCACCAACGAAAACCGCCGTATACATCAGCGCGCGATGCTTGAAGCGAGAAGGTGAACGTGACACTGCGGCTGATCCTGCTCTGACCCGTATTTATCCGGCATACAGATTGCTTCAACACGCTTCAAGCAAGGGCGATGAAGCATTCGTTATAAATACGTTGGCTACAAAGGCTTGCACTGAAAGGTCAAATTGTTCCACGGTCTCGGATATGAACAGGCAACAGCCGAACCGCTTTGGCGCGACCCAGGGAGATCAGATATGATTGTTCGCAGGCTTTATTACATCGTCAGCTATGTGTGCCTGCCCTTGACCCTGCTGTGGGGCTATTTCTGGCCGCCCGCCTACTGGCTGCTGGTGTTCCTTATCCCTTATGCGGTGATTGGACTCTACGATATGCTGACGACAAAGCATAACGTACTGAACAATTACCCTGTCCTTGGCCATTTCCGATACATGCTGGAATTTGTCAGCCCTGAAATCCGCCAATATTTCGTGGAAACCAACGAAAGTGGTCGGCCCTTCAACCGTATCATTCGCAGTCTGGTCTATTCACGCGCCAAGGGGCAGGTCGATACGCAGGCCTTCGGTACGCAATACGATATCCAAACCGTCGGCTATCACCGTGCCAACCATTCGCTCGCGCCCAAACATGTTCCCGAAAGCGAAGAAAGGGTGATGCTGGGCGGCCCGCAATGTGAAAAACCGTACAATGCCTCACGCCTGAACGTCTCCGCAATGAGCTTTGGAGCGCTCAGTGCCAACGCGATCCGCGCGCTGAACGGAGGTGCGAAGGATGGCGGATTTGCCCATAACACGGGCGAGGGCGGGCTCTCTCCGCACCATCTGGCCGAGGGTGGCGACATAATCTGGCAAATCGGTACTGGCTATTTCGGATGCCGGACGCCTGAGGGCGGTTTTGACAAAGACAAGTTTGCCGAGAGGGCCAAGAAGGACGTTGTAAAAGCGATTGAAATCAAGCTCTCGCAAGGTGCAAAGCCCTCTCATGGGGGCGTGTTGCCTGCAGCGAAAGTGGATGAGGAAATAGCAGAGATCCGAGGAGTGCCGGTGCATCAGGACGTGATATCTCCGCCTGTTCATTCGGCCTTCGACGGACCTACCGGGTTGATGCATTTCGTGCAGCATTTGCGTGAGATGTCGGAGGGAAAGCCAGTTGGCTTCAAGCTCTGTATCGGCAATCCGACCGAATTCATGGCAATCTGCAAAGCCATGCTGGAGACCGGCATTCTGCCCGATTTCATTACCATAGACGGGGCCGAGGGGGGTACCGGTGCTGCGCCTGTGGAATTCACCAACCGGCTGGGAATGCCGCTGAATGAGGCATTGATCTTCGTGAACAACTGCCTGCGCGGGATTGGAGCGCGCGACAAGATCCGCGTTATCTGCTCGGGCAAAGTGGCGACCGGTTTCGACATGATTGAGAAATTCGCTCTGGGCGCCGATATGTGCAACGCAGCGCGGGCGATGATGTTTGCCGTGGGCTGCATTCAGGCGCTGCATTGCAACACCAACCGCTGCCCCTCGGGCGTCGCGACGCAAGACCCGATCCGGGGTCGAGCCGTGAATGTGCCGCAGAAACGGCAGCGTGTGCACCGATATCACGACGCAACGCTGGAAAGTTTCCGCGAAATTCTGGGGGCAATGGGCAAGGAAAAAGTCTCGGATCTGCGACCCGCCGATATCCGCCGCCGGACAGCGGATGAGCGGGAACGGACCTACGCAGATCTGTACAGCTTTCTGGATGATGGCGCACTGTTGGGCGACACCATCTCAGAGGAGTTCGCGGCTGACTGGAAAGCGGCCTCAGCCAGTCACTTTTAGACTGGTTTAACGCGGGATCGAGCGCGGGTTGTTCTGTGCATGAGTATGAATTTTGCGGATGCTCCATTCGACGGAGTCCCGCATGGTCTTGCCCAAGGCAACATCAAAGGCCTCAACCAGGTCCGGTGTCTGGTCGCTGGCGGCCATTACATTTTCCTGAAACGAACTGGAGGCGATGATCTTATCTTCGTACTCGTCAATGATCTTGATATTGATGCGTACTTCCACACGCACCGTTTTTGAGTCCTCCGCCTCGCTGACAACGATGCCCTGAAATTCACGCAAATCAGGTGCAATGACATAATCCGCGCGCAGCCCGACCGTCGAACGGCCTACAGCCGCGACCTTACCGGAGTTCTCATAGCTTTCGACCATCAGAGCCTGAACAATTAAAGGGGCCCGGTCAACCCATCGGGCTCTGGGCAAATACTGAACCTGCAACAATGAGGGCTGAACCGCGATCTGATCGGTATTTACCGCAGCCGTTGCAGTGGGCTCTTCAACAACGATTTGCTGCTGGATTCTGGGCAGCGATGTCGAGAAGGTGCTTTTCGGAGTTAACAGATACAGGTCATTGGGTTTCGACGCCTGACGCAATGTGTCCAAGCCGGTACATCCAGCCATTGCGGCCAACACCAGAGTCAGGATTAGGGGCCGTATCATTGACGAAACTCCGATGCTTGGGTGCCTAACAAAAAGCGGGCCGGGTCGCGCTCAACCTTGTCGACCAAGCGGTCGAGACTGATGACCAGACGCTGTGATTCCTCAATAAAGCGGACGAACTGTGGCAGTCCTACGCGCAGGAAGTCCGAGACCTGGCGACGGTTGTCCTGCACGATGCCATCGATCGTGCCCAACAGGTCCGAAGCGGATTGCGACGCGCTGAGAATGTCATCCGAAATCTTGTCGATCTTCTCGGTGATGTTCGAAACGGTCGAAGCCACTTGATTGGCCGCCTTGCGCACATCTTCCGCAACCGACGCAATATCTTCGTCCATAACGCGATTGGCTGAGTCAAAGGCACGCTCGGCCGAAGCAAGCGCAGCCTTGGCAGTATCCATGGCGGAATTGATCGAGCCGAGCGTGGTGTTCGCGTTCGCGAAGGTCTCGGTAACCGTACCCAAAGTGATGCTGCCTTCCTCGGAAAGTACAATCAGATGATCTGCCAGTCTTGAACCGCGTTCGATAAAAGGTCGTATTTCCTCGGTCATCACGGTCTGGGCGGTCTGCAGCGTACCATTCGCGGTATCCAGCGCAGTCTTCGCTGATTCTGAAGCCTCTTTGATGCTGTTCAGCGTATCCGTTCCGGTCGTAAGCGTGGTTTCGGCAGTGTCGGCCAGCGTATCCAGACGCTTGGTGAAATCCCCGATCTCTTTCGCAGCGCCGCCCAGATCGCTCGACAGGCTTTCGAAATCCGACAGTGTTTTGTCCAGTCGCCCCGAGGCCGAGGACAGATTGCTCAGGATCTCGGAGACGGCCTGACGGTTCTTCTCATCCACAACCGAGTTCAGGTCCTCAAGCAAGGTCAAGGCTTTTTCCAGAACCTGCGGCGCACCCTCCAGCAGAGACTGGATTGAGCTCCGTTTGCTTTGAATCACGCTGTTCTGCGGCAATCGTTCAGCCGAGGCGGAACCACCGGATAGCTCGACATAGGCGACACCGGTCACGCCCAACGATTGCAACTGCGCAATGGTTTCCTTGGTGACCGGGATATCTGCGTCAACTTCAAGGCGGACACGGACCTTGGAAGGGTCGTTGTCATCCAGCTGCAACGAGATGACCTGACCCACAGGCAGACCATTATAGTTGACGCCACCTGCCGCAGACAGGCCTGCCACATTGTCGAATAACACATCATAATACGCGTATTGCCGTGTGACTTCGAACTTGGCGAGCCACAGGAAGAAGCCGAAAGCCCCCAGTATACCGGCAAGGGTGAACGCACCGATCAGGATATAATTCGCTCGGGTCTCCATCGCCTCTACCTGTCCTACCCTTTCTCTTGCGCCGCGCGGGCACGAGGGCCTGTGAAATATTCCTGGACCCAAGGATGGTCGACCTTGGTCATGTCCTCTATCGGACCTTCAACCAGCACGCGTTTTTCCGCAAGTACCGCGATGCGGTCACAAATTGCGTAAAGACTGTCCAGATCATGGGTAACCATGAACACGGTCAGACCCAACGCTTGCTGCAGCTCTCTGATCAGATCATCATATGCGGCGGCTCCGATGGGGTCCAATCCGGCGGTAGGCTCGTCCAGAAACACGATCTCGGGGTCCAGCGAGAGCGCGCGCGCCAGAGCTGCCCGTTTGCGCATCCCGCCCGACAGTTCCGAAGGGAACTTGCTGCAGCTTAGCTGAGGCAGCCCTACGAGGCTGATCTTCAGCCCCCCAAGCGCCGCCATCAGGCTTTCGCTGATGCCGGTATGTTCGCGCAACGGCGCCATCACGTTCTGCAACACAGTCAGAGACGAAAACAGCGCTCCGTCCTGAAATGCGACGCCCCAGCTTTTTTCAATCCGCTGACGGTCGGCTTCGGGGCCGTTGAGCACATCGACGCCCAGTACCTCTATGCTGCCCGCCTTGGGTTTGTTCAGTCCGACAATCGTACGCAGCAACACCGACTTTCCGGTGCCTGATCCGCCGACAACGCCCAGAACCTCACCGCGCCAGACATCGAGGTTCAGATTGTCATGCACCACCTGCTCACCGAACTGGTTGGTCAGATTTCGTACGCGAATGACAGCTTCGCGCTGCGTTTCACTTTGGGGGTTGTTCTGCAGGGCGGTGCCGTCCATGTCAGACCCCCAGCTCGGAAAAGAAGATTGAGAACAGCGCGTCGATGGCGATCACCATGAAGATCGATTGCACGACCGAAGCTGTCGTGCGCTGGCCTACGCTTTCGGATGATCCTTTGACCTGCATCGCCTGCCAGCAGGCAATTGTTCCGATCACCAGCGCAAAGAACGGGGCTTTGATCATGCCAATCGCCAATTGCCAGACCCCGGTGTTTTCCTTGAGCCGCGTCAGGAACATGCCGGGGCTGACGCCCAAATCGATCCAGCTCATCAATGCGCCGCCGATCAGACCAGCCATATCGGCCACGAACCCAAGAATGGGCAGCATGATCAGCAACGCAACAACGCGCGGAACGACCAGCACCTCGATCGGATCAAGACCCAGCGTGCGCATCGCGTCGATCTCTTCCTGCACCTTCATTGAGCCTATCGAGGCGGTAAAAGCTGAACCCGACCGGCCTGCCACGATGATTGCAGTCAGCAGGATGCCAAGTTCGCGCAGGATCGAGATCGAGATCAGCTCGACCACGAAAATCTCGGCTCCGAACTGTTTCAATTGGGTCGCGCCCTGAAAGGCTAGGACCACACCGATCAGAAAACCCATCAGCGTCACGATGGGCAGCGCCTTGAAACCGACCTGTTCCATCTGCGAAACCAGCGCCGCACGCCGCAGTCGCCAGGGCATGATCAGCGTGCGCACCAGCCGGTGCAGGGTCAGTCCGAGGAATCCAAGGATCGACAGCGTGTCCCGCCATGCCCCTGCCGTATGTTCACCGATCCGGCCCACCCAATTGACAAAACCTGTCGGAGGCGCCTGATCGCCCAGTTTTTCGGGGATGTTCTGCGACACCGTATCGATCAGCGAAGAATGGGCAGGCGTTAACCCTTCGAAACGGACATTCGCACCATCGGCGCCCAATCGGCGCGACAGGTTTGCCACCAGCCAGGCACCGCCTGTATCCAGCGCCTGCAATTGTGACAGATCCATCACAACATCCTGTCCGCTCGGATGGATCGCCGCGAAATCGGCTTCAACCTTATCCAGCTGTTGCGTGCGCAGATCACCCGAAATCCGCAGGCACACGCCGGATGCGCTGGTGTCAGAGATGATCGCAGGTCGGTTCATAGCGGTATGTGAAGTCAATCCGGGTGCGGCTGCAATGGGTTTGTTCAACCGGACCGGGTTTTAGCACCCATCAATTGCGATGGTGATACAGTAACTTCCAGTCTCTGATCGGCTGAAAACCAGTTGCGCCTGTTACGAAAGCCGGACACTGTCCGCCGCAAATCGTGAAACACCAATCGGAGAATGGCACCGTGGGTCAGACCGGGAATATTCTTTTTATCACCATCGATCAACTGCGCGCGGATTGCCTGAACGGAGCGCTTTCCGAACATGTGAACATGCCCAATCTGCGCGCATTCATGAGCGAGGCAACGGTGTTCAAGCGGCACTTTTCGGTCACGAACCCCTGTGGCCCTTCTCGGGCTTCGATGTTGACGGGACGGTATGCGATGAACCACCGGTCGATCCGGAATGGCACGCCGATGCGTCACGACACGCCGAATATCGCGACCGAGATGCGCAAGGCCGGCTACCGCCCGATGCTCTATGGGTACACCGATACATCGGTCGATCCTCGGGTTCTCCATCCCAATGATCCTGTGGCCAAAAGCTATGAGCACCCGATGGCCGGCTTCGACGAGATTGTCGAAATGCGGCTCGAAGAATCCTATCCGTGGCGATCTCATTTGCTGAAGAAAGGATACAAATTCGAGAACTATTTGGATGTCTATAAGCCCGTATCACCCGATGGCGGTACACCAAAGCTGAACGACCCGGCGCTTTATCGCGCCGACGACAGCGACACAGCGTTTCTGACCGATACGTTCCTGAACAGCATCGCTGCCTACGATAAGACCGATTGGTTCGCGCACCTGACCTACATCCGGCCTCACCCGCCATTGGTCGCGCCTGCACCTTACAATCGCATGTATGATCCGGCGCAACTGCCGCTGCCGGATACGCTGCCTTCGGCTGATGATGAAAAGGCAATTCATCCGTTTTTTGGACCACTGATCGACAAAAGCGATCTTCGAAACGCGGTTCTGGGTTTCGATGTGGTCGAACAAACCGAAGAAAATCTACAGACCCTGCGCGCCATCTATCTTGGGTTGGCGACCGAAGTTGATCATCACATCGGTCGGGTCATTCAATATCTGAAAGACAGCGGCCTTTACGATAAAACCCTTGTGGTGATCACCGCCGATCACGGCGAGATGCTGGGCGACAGGTTCTCATGGGGCAAGATGTCGGTCTATGACGCGGCATATCAGACGCCACTCATGATCCGTGCCCCAGGGGAAGGGGCGGGAAGGGTGGTTGCCGAGCCAACCGAATCCATCGATATATCGCCCACGATTCTGGACTGGGTCGGGCAGGTGGCACCCAATTCGATGGATGGCCGGTCCTTGCTGCCTCTGGTGCGGGGTGAGACACCTGAGGATTGGCGCAGCTATACATTCAGCGAGTTGGATTTCTCGGAGCCCGAAGATCCGTCACTTTGGCAGAACCGACTGAAAACAGGAAACAGCGACTCTTGCCTGGGCATCTTGCGGGACGAGCGCTTCACGCTGGTCGAATTTGCCGCCGATCTGCCGCCTTTGTTGTTTGATCGTCAAGGGCGCGGGGAGCATGAGAATGTCGCGGGCAAACCGGATTTCGCAACTGATCTTGCACGGCTGTGCCGCCAGATGCTGCGTCACCGGATGCGCAACACCGACCACACGCTTTCGCTTGATTCGATCACCGCGGAAGGTCCGAAATCTCAGCGTCGGTATCACTAGATTCGTGGAAGGCGGGCCGCTTTTCCGGCCGGCTGCGCCTTCAGATTGATTATTATTCAGGCAGAGCACTTCTGTATAAAGAAGTGTTTCAGGCCCAATAATTGGGCCTATTGCCCGTTCTGTCTGTAGTTGTAGGGAAAATGACCGAATGCTTGGGTTTTTGACCGAAAAATATTTTTGGTGACAAAAACATTAAAAAACTGTCACATCTTTATGGTCTTTTGCTGAATTGAAGAAAGACCTGAGTTTGCGGGCATGATGACGAAGACCAATGTGAATGACAGCATTGCCAACACGATGGCGCTGGGTGGGATGACACGACTAAACGGTACCGATCTGCTTCGGCAGCAGAGGGCCATTTCTGTCATCTCCCCGCAGTCACACAACGATCCGCACAACAATTCAGCCCAAGTATCACACCCGGTGTCATCCACCTGGTGTGCATCGCCATTTCAAAGACTCAAAACCAAGAGGGTTCCAAGATGAAAAGATTACTCCTATCCGGTGTTGCGGCGGTTGTGCTGCCCGGCGCCGCGTTTGCGGACTGCCCGGCCATAACCGTGGCAGATTCGCAGGGCATCGCTGCCGGTGAGCATCCGCAGCAATACGAACTGGCAGAATTCCAATCCGCTGCAAATTGCGAGCTGAGCTTTTCAGAAAACCCGGCGATCGCCGATCTGAATGCCCGCATCAAAGGGAATGGCGATCTGCCCGCAGTGGCAGACCGTCTTCCCAGCGAGCCTTTGATCGTAGTGCCCTACGACGTGATCGGCCAGTATGGCGGTCAGTTTGATGCACTGTCGAATGCAACCGAATCCGGCACTTCGGATTTCCTGTCCGTGCGGCATACCAGCCTGGTGCGCTATGCGGACGATCTGCAGACAATAGTTCCTCATGTCGCCAAATCTTTTGAATGGAATGACGATTTCACTCAGTTGACAGTAACTCTGCGCGAAGGCCACAAGTGGTCGGATGGCGCACCGTTCACGTCGGCGGATGTGGTGTTCTGGTACAACAACCTGATGATGGACCCGAATGTCATCCCCGAAGCCAAAGATTATGCCCTGGCCGGTGGTGAGCCCATTGAAGTGGTCGCGCTGGATGAACAGACCGTTCAATTCAATCTCAAAGCACCCAAAGCTGGCCTGATCGAAACCTTCGCGTCCCAGTATGTACAGCCCTATCAGCCGATGCATTTCCTGGGTCAGTTCCACCCTGAAATCAATGCCGACGCAGATGCAAACGCGCAGGCCCTTGGCTATGAAAACGGCTATGATGCAATCAAAGCCTATTACGGCAACTCGGACTGGACCGACACGCCATCGCCCATGCTGACCGCCGGGGACAAGTTGGCGGGTCTGCCCAAAAACGCGGTCCCGACACTGGAGAGCCACATCCTTGTCGAGGAGACTGCGGAAGGCCGTCACCTGGTCGCGAACCCATACTTCTTCGCCGTCGACACGGCGGGTAATCAATTGCCCTATATCAACGAGCAGGACGAAGTTTACATCAGCGACTCAGAAGTGCGTTTGCTGAAACTTCTGAACGGCGAGGTGGATTACAAGGCGCAATCAGTTGTTCTGCCAAATGCCCCGGTGCTGCTGGAAGGGCAGGAAGCAGGCAATTATCGCATCGACGTGCGGCCGACGATTGCGATGCCGGCGGTTGCCTTCAACTTGACGCATGAAGATGAAGCAGTTCGCGAAGTATTCAACGACCTCCGCTTCCGTGCCGCGATGTCGAACGCCATTAACCGGGACGAAATCAACGAGACGATCTATTTCGGTCTGGGTACTCCGCAGCAATATGTAGGCTTCTCACCGGTTCCGGATTTTGTTGATCCGAAATGGGTCAGCTACGAAGCCTCGTTCGATCAGGATCGCGCCAGCGCTCTGCTGGACGAGGTTGGACTGGTGGATGCCGATGGTGACGGCAATCGCGACATGCCCAACGGTGATCCGCTTGTTCTGGACTGGCAGTTCTCATCGCAAGAGGTTTCCGCGGCTTTGGTCGAACTGATCGCGCAGAACTGGAAAGATATCGGGATCAACACCACCATCAAAGAGGTGACGCCGGACGAATATCGGTCGGCCCAGTCGTCGAACGCTTTGGACGTCCTGACGTGGACCGTGGGTTCACCTGTCGGCACAAACTTGGGTGACAATCAGCTGTGGGTGCCGCCGTATTCGGACTATTTCGGCCTGCGCCCTGCGATGGGTTGGGCTGAATGGGTCGACTCGGATGGATCGGCCGGTGTTGAGCCGCCGCAATACGCGAAAGACCTGATTGCAGGTATCAACGCGTTCCAGGCAGCAATTCCCGGCTCTGCAGAGCAAGGTGAGATCGGCAACAGCATGGTTGAATCGATGACAGGAAATCTGACATTCATCGGCATCATCTCGGCCCCATCGCCGGTATATGTCAGCAACAAGCTGAGCAACGTGCCTGAATTCAAAACAGCATCTTATGAATTCTATCGCACCTATCCTTACCGCGCATATCAATGGTCGCTGAGCGAATAATCGCGGATTGATACAATCGGAGGACGGGCGGCAACGCCCGTCTTCACGTCTTTATTGAAGGATACCCATGTTACAGTTCGCCCGATTTGCCGCGACCCGGGCGGTCATGGCACTGATCACGTTGGTGATCGTTTCACTAATCGTGTTCTCATTGATGGAGCTTGTGCCAGGTGACTGTGCCGAGCGCTACCTTGCCTACAAGAACACGCAAGGGCAGGCGATCACGCTGACAGATATTCAGAATGAGCGTATTCGTCTGGGTCTGGATCGCCCCTTTCTGGAACGCTGGGTCAGCTGGCTTTCCGGAGCATTTCGCGGTGACTTTGGCGACAGCTGTATCCTTCGGGTCGATATCGCACAATTGCTGGGCGACAAGTTCTGGGTGTCCCTGTGGATTTGCCTGGGCTCGCTGACGCTTGCCTACGCGATTGCCATCCCGGTCGGCATCATCTCGGCCGCGTCGCGCAATGCCTTTCTGAACAACACGCTGCGCATCGTCAGCTATCTGGGTCTGGCGATGCCAAACTTCTTGCTGGCGCTGATGGTGATGCTTTTTTCGACCATCTATTTCGGCGAAACGCTGACGGGGCTATTCTCACCCGAGTACAAAAACGCGCCCTGGTCCTGGGCGAAATTCGTTGACTTGATGAAGCATGCCTGGCTGCCAGTGTTTATCCTGGGCTGGTCGGCCACCGCCTTTGCGTTGCAAACCGTAAGGGCATTGATGTCTGACGAGATCGGCAAACTTTATGTCACCGCCGCCGCCGCACGCGGTATCTATGGTCGTCGCCTGCTATGGCGATATCCGGCTCGTCATGCACTGGGACCGATCGTGAACTCGCTTGGGTTTGACCTGAACCGTATCTTCAACGAGTTGCCGATTGTGGCCCTGATCCTGACATTGACAGAAGCGGGATCGCTGCTGCTGGAGGCGCTGGCCCGGTCAAATGACCAGCAGCTTGCAGGAGCGATCATCTTCCTGCTGACGGCCTCCATCGTGACGCTGAACTTTGCCACCGACATTCTGCTCGCGGTTCTCGATCCGCGCGTTCGCAAGAGTATCCTGAGGTAAGCCGATGACTGCGATGACAAAACAACAGGCAAAAGAAGCCTATTTCACCGCATCTCAACGACAGCTGATCTGGGCGCGGTTCAAGAAACAACGCTCGGCCATGATTGCCGCCACGGTGCTGATGGTGTTGATCTTGTCTGGGATCTTTGCACCATTTCTGTCGCCTTACGATCCCACCGCCGCAGGGCGTGATAAAGATTATTTGAACGGCGCGCCGCAGATTCCGCAATTCTGCGACAAGAACGGCTGTTCATTGCGCCCGTTTTTGCATGAGGTGACGCGTGAACGTTCTTTGGCGACGAATTTCCGCTGGGTGGAGAAGGTCAACGAAGACGAGCGGCGTTACGTCCAGTTCTTCGTAAAGGGGGACCCTTACAAACTGTTTGGCTTCATCCCCGGTGACATCCACTTGTTTGGCACGGACACCGGCTATGTCCACCTGTTTGGCACCGATGCTGCCGGTAAGGATATTTTCAGCCGCACTCTGCATGCGGTTTGGACATCGCTTCAGGTCGGGACATTGGGGGTACTGATCTCATTTGTTCTGGCCCTCGCGATCGGAGGGGTCGCCGGGTATTACGGTGGCATGATCGACAGTTTGATCCAGATGATCACGGATGCCGTGCGTACCATCCCCTCGATCCCACTGTTCATGGCCATCGCCGCCTTTATCCCGCCAGAGTGGTCGGCAGAGACGCGATTTTTCGTGATTACAGCCATTCTGGGCCTAGTTGGCTGGCCCACGTTAGCCCGCCGCGTGCGTACGCATCTGTTGACTGAACGCAATCAGGAATACGTCTTGGCCGCGCAACTCAGCGGAGCGTCACCCAGTCACATCATCCGCAAACACCTGCTACCCAGTTTCACCAGCTATATCATCGTCGATCTGGTGATCACGTTCCCTTATGTGGTGCTCAGCGAAACCGCTCTCAGCTTTATCGGCCTCGGCCTGAAGGACCCGGTCAACAGTCTGGGCGTGATGCTGCAGAATGTGACCAGTGCCGACGTATTGCTGAACTATCAGTGGTATTTCATCCCGGTATTTTTCTTCATCGCACTGGTGATGGCATTTGTGTTTGTAGGCGACGGGTTGCGCGATGCAGCGGACCCCTATTCGGAGTCCAAGAAATGAGCCTGCTCGATGTTGAAAACCTCACCGTTCAATTCAAAACGGATGAGGGTCTGATCACCGCTGTAGACAACGTATCCTTTTCACTTGCCCCCGGCGAGGTGATGGGGCTGGTCGGTGAAAGTGGATCAGGCAAGTCGGTGACAGCGAAATCACTGATGAAGCTGAATGCCAACAACACCGTCTATGCGCCTGAGACCAAGATTAACCTGCATCTTGAGACGGGTCCGGTGGATGTAATGTCCCTGAAACGCCCGCGTGACATGGAGGTTGTGCGCGGCGGCGCCATCAGCATGATCTTTCAGGAACCGATGGCCAGTTTTGCACCTGCCATGACCATCGGCAGCCAGATGGTCGAGCAATTGTTGATCCACACGGATATGAACAAAAAGCAGGCCAAAGAGCTTTCGATCGAGATGCTGGACCGTGTCGGCATCTCGGACGCTGCAACGCGGTTCGGACAGTTCGCCTTTGAGCTGTCCGGGGGGATGCGCCAACGCGCGATGATCGCCATGGCGTTGTCGACTAAGCCCAAGCTGCTGATTGCAGATGAGCCAACGACCGCTTTGGACGTCACCATTCAGGCACAGGTCATCGACCTGATGAAAGATCTGGTTTCTGAGTTTGGGATGGGGATCATCTTCATCACTCACGACCTGGGCGTCGTCGCCCAGACCGCCGACAAGGTGGCCGTGATGTATCTAGGCCGCATCATCGAACAGGGTCCGGTGCGCGAGGTGATCCATGCGCCGACCCACCCCTATACTCAGGGTCTGATTGACGCGCTGCCTCAGCTGGACGACCTCGACAAGCCGCTCAAGCCCGTTCCTGGCGATATCCCGTCGCCGCTTGAGCGGCCCGACGGCTGCGTATTCCACACGCGCTGCGGTAAGATTATCGGCGACATCTGCAAAAACCAGGTCCCACATTGGAGCGATGTCGGTCCCGACCACCGCGCCGCCTGCCATCTCTGCACTGAAGGATCCGCCGCATGAGCGATAAACCCCTTATCAGCACTCAGGACCTTTCGGTCGGGTTCCAGATCGGCGGTAAGATTTTCAATAAGAGGATCCTCAAGGCCGTCGACCACATCACGCTCGATATTCCCAAAGGGACGTTCTTTGGCGTCGTTGGGGAATCGGGTTCCGGCAAGACAACGCTGGGACGCGCCCTGCTGAATGCCGTTCCCATCACGGGTGGCCACGCCACCTATGACGATGGTGAAGTGCAATACGACCTCGCCGAGATGAAACCCGCTGACCTGAAAGAGTATCGCCGCCGCGCGCAACTGATCTTTCAAGACCCTTATGCGGCACTCAGCCCACGTATGACCGTGCGCGATATCATTGCCGAGCCGCTTGAAGTCATGGGCCTGACCAAAACACGCGACGAAACCGACGCCCGGGTGCGCGAGATCGCTGCAAAATGCCGGTTGAACCTTGAGCATCTGCGTCGCTTCCCACATGCGTTTTCCGGGGGTCAGCGGCAGCGCATATCAATCGCGCGTGCTCTGGTGTCGGGGCCGAGTTTCGTTGTGGCAGACGAATCCGTCGCCGCGCTCGATGTCTCAATTCAGGCCGATATTCTGAACCTGCTAAAAAGCCTGCAGGAAGAGCTGGGCCTGACATTCATGTTCATCAGCCACGATTTGAGCGTCGTAGCCCATACTTGCGATCATGTCGCTGTGATGTATCTGGGCCGCATTGTCGAAAGCGCCCCCACACGCCAGCTGTTCGAAGCCCCGCGCCATCCCTACACAAAGGCTCTGTTCTCGGCGATCCCCTCGCTTGATCCCGATGAGAAGGGCAAGGCGCAGAAGCTGGAGGGCGAAATACCGTCTCCTACGAACCCTCCGACCGGGTGCAAGTTCAACACACGCTGCCCTCATGCGATTGATATCTGCCGCCAGAAAGAGCCGCAGCTTGAACATGAAGACGCCACCCACTTGGTTCTCTGCCACCGATGGCGCGAGCTGATGGAGGCCTGACGCGACCTGTTTCTAAAAAACCTAGACATGCTGAGCACTTACAGTATCGTAACCGCATAGAATCTCGCGCTGGCACACCCGTGCCGGACAACTAGTCGGACGTTTGCGGACCGATCTGAATTTTTGGCGAATTGTGCCGAGGTCCATCTTTGTCACGTCCGGCTTTTGCCGAACCTGATATTGTGAGGTGAAGTATGCTCGATTGGCTGGTGAATATTCTTCAGACCTATCCTGAACTGGCGGTATTTCTATCCATCGGTATCGGTTTCCTTGTCGGCCCATGGAAGCTGATGGGGTTCAGTCTGGGCACCGTGACTGCAACCTTGCTGGCGGCGGTGGTGATCGGGCAGGCGCATATCGACATCGACTCAGCGGTCAAATCGACCTTCTTCATTCTGTTTATCTTTGCTGTGGGTTACGGTGTCGGACCTCAGTTCATGCGCGGCCTGAAGGTAGACGGCGCGCGCGAGGTTTTCTTTGCGCTCAGTGTCCTTGCTCTCTGTCTGGTGATTCCTGTCATAGCTGCGAAGGTGGCAGGGCTGGAATTGGGGTATGCCGCGGGACTTTATGCTGGCTCGCAGACGATCTCGGCGGCGATCGGGGTTGCGACCGATCAGATTGGCCAATTGGGCCTCTCGGCCGAGCAGGCCAAGACCTATGCCAACCAGATCCCAGTCGCGTATGCGGTCACCTATATCTATGGCACTATCGGTTCGGCCATAATTCTGGCCAAGATCGGGCCGCGCCTGATCGGCGTTGATCTGCCCGCCGCCTGTAAGGAATACGAGGCCAAGCTGGGTGGCGGTGCATCGGTGGAAACCGGTGAAGGCATCGTCTCGGCCTATCGCGCTATCGAAGCGCGGGCGTTTGAAATTCCTGCGGGTAGCGACCTGCTGGGCCAGCCGGTCAAGGATCTGATGCCGGGTGTACGCATTTATGCCGAACGACTACGTCGCGGCGATCAGGTGATCGAAGTAGACGACAATACTGTGCTTGAGGCGGGAGATGTCGTCATGTTCTCGGGTCGTCGTGCCGATCTTGTGACCCTGCTGGAAACCAATCTGAAAGAGGCTGACGCTCCCGATCTGTTAAGCATCCCGTCCGAAAAACTGGACGTGTTGATCACCAGTAAGGAGGTCCACAACAAGACCCTCGAACAGCTCAGCAAAATGTCGATTGCACGCGGTGTCTATGTTTCGAAGCTGACCCGCAACATGCTGGATCTACCGCTGCTGCCGGGCACCGTGGTCCATCGCGGGGACATTCTGACCCTTCAAGGTGCCAAACGCCACGTTGAGGCCGCCATCGCCGAGATCGGCTATGCTGATCGGCCTGTCGACACCACCGATCTGGCCTTTGTCGGCTGGGGTATTTTTATCGGCGGTGTGATCGGCACGCTGGCGATCATGATGGGAGGATTTCCCATCAGCTTGTCCACTACAGGAGGGGCGCTGTTGGCCGGTCTGGTACTGGGTTGGTTGCGGACGGTGCACCCAACCTTTGGCCGCATACCGGGGCCTGCGCTATGGCTGATGAATACGCTGGGTCTGAACGTCTTCATAGCGGTGATCGGGATTACTGCAGGGCCGGGCTTTGTCGCCGGGCTGCAACAAGCGGGGATTGCGTTGCTTCTTTGGGGGATCGTTGCCACTTCGCTACCGATGATCTTTGCGGTTTATGTCGGGCACTACGTGTTCAAATTTCACCCCGCTATCTTGTTCGGCGCCTGTGCTGGCGCACGAACGACCACGGCTGCCTTGGGTATGATCCAGGAGGCTGCCCAAAGCCGCATCCCGGCGCTTGGCTATGGGATGCCCTATGCCATTGGCAACACATTGCTGACCATTTTCGGAATGGTCGTTGTTTTGATCCTAAGCTGATTTCGAAAGGTTCGATCCATGGATAGACTCACGCTGCACGATTACGAAGCGCTCAGCCCGTTTCAGATCAAGGATGAGCTGATCCAACTGGCCTCGGCCGAGGCGCGCAAGGCCAACAGCGCCTTTCTGAACGCAGGTCGCGGCAACCCCAATTGGGTTGCCACCCGCCCGCGCGAGGCTTTCTTTGCGTTGGGTCAGTTCGCAGTGACCGAGTCCAAACGCGTGATGGACCATCCGGCAGGGTTAGGCGGTATGCCTGCTATAAAGGGCTGTCATGGCCGATTGCAGGACTGGGCCGCGGCAAATGCCGACATGCCAGGCGTCGATATCCTGCTGGAAGTTGTGGCCCATGCCATTTCAGCCTTCGCGTTCAACGCGGATGAGTTTGTCCATGAACTGACGGATTCCATCATTGGTGATAATTATCCTGTCCCGGACCGTATCCTGAAACACAACGCAGCCATCGCGCATGAATACCTGATGTGGGCGATGTGTGCGGGTCACCGTCCCGACGCGCAATTCGACCTGTTCGCGGTTGAAGGTGGAACAGCAGCGATGTGCTATATCTTCAAAACGCTGAAAGCGAACCGGCTGCTGAGTCCGGGTGACACCATCGCGCTCTGCACTCCGATCTTCACGCCTTATCTTGAGATGCCCGAGCTTGAGGACTACGCCCTCGAATCCGTGCATGTGGAAACGGATGAGGAAGACGGATTTCAGCTGACCGATGCCGCGGTGGAGAAGCTGAAAGACCCCAAGGTAAAGGCGTTCTTTCTGGTCAATCCGGGCAATCCTTCCTCGGTGGCGCTCAGCACCGCATCACTACGCAAGTTGGCTGATCTGGTTGAAAACCACCGACCCGACCTGATCGTGCTGACCGACGATGTCTATGGCACGTTCGTACATGACTTTACCTCGGTGATGGGCCATCTGCCGCGTAATACGATCGGAGTTTACTCTTATTCAAAGTACTTCGGCTGTACCGGCTGGCGTCTGGGTGTGATCGCCGTCGCGCAAGACAACATATTTGACCTGAAACTCGCCGAGCATCCCGAAGACATCAAACAGAAGTTGGACAAGCGCTATGGCACACTCAGCCTGACACCGCGCGATATCCGCTTTATCGACCGGTTAGTGGCCGACAGCCGGGATGTGGCGCTGAACCACACGGCGGGACTATCGCTACCGCAACAGGTGATGATGACGCTGTTTTCACTGTGTGAACTCGTAGATACCAAAAAAGCCTATCAGACCGCCTGCATGGAGCTGGTCCACCGCAGGTTCAAACTGCTGACCGAGGCGTTGGGGGTCGAGGTTCAGGCGGGCGAGCACTATGATGCATACTACGGCATCATCGACTTCGAATTCTGGCTGCGAAAGTATGTGGGTGAGGATGTGGTCACCTGGATCAAGAAGAATATCCACCCGCTCGATATCGCCTTCAAACTGGCCGAGGACTACGGCATCGTCCTGTTGAATGGCAGCGGGTTTGACGCCCCAAGCTGGTCAGCCCGCGTCTCTTTCGCCAATCTTCCGGACGAAGCCTATTCACAGATTGGAACTGCAGTCCGCTCGGTCGCGCGAGGATATGTGCAGGCCTATCGCGCTGCGAACAACCAACCGCTACACGGTTAGACAAGGCCCTACACCTGCGCCCGAACTGGTGTTACCCATAGGCGCAGGGGAGGACGGAATTGGAGATTACCGAACAGCGCATTAAGGCGATGACCACTTCTGGCTTGAACCTCATCGGCCAGGCGCTGTCGATCTACGACAGCAAGCTCCGTCTCGTGCTCAGCAATCTGCGTTTTCAAGAGATGTTTGACCTGCCGGAAGAACTCGTCCAGCCGGGGGCATTGTTCCGCGACACTATCCATTTTCTTGCCAGCCGCGGGGAATATGGCGCGGATGGCGCTGTTGAGGATATGGTCGAAAGCCGTGTCGCGCAGGCCCTGGCCTTTGAGCCTCATTACATGGAGCGTGTTCGCCCCAATGGTCAGGTGATCTCCATCGAAGGTGCACCACTGCCAAATGGTGGCTGGGTGGCCGTTTATACAGACATCACCCGAACCCGACAGGTCGAGGATCTGTTGCGCGCCCGGTCCGAAGAACTGTCAGGGCAGTTGCTGAGCCACGCCGAAGAGCTTTCGGCCACCAACCGCAAACTTGCTGCCACCATCACCGCGTTGGAAGAGGCCAAACGCCAGTTGACAGAGATCGAAGCCCGAACGCGGATGACGACCGAGATGATGCCTGCGCATATCGCGCATCTCGATGCCAACAGGCAGTATGACTATTCCAACCGCCGTCTCAGTTCGGTCATGCCGGGTCGCCCGTCAGAGATTCTGGGGCTCCATATATCTCAGGCTCTAGGCAAGGCGGCCTATGACCGGGTCAAACCGCACCTGGAGCAGGCCTATGGCGGGCAACCATCGGTGTTTGAATTCACCGAGGATCAGGATGCCCGGCGCATTCGCGTGTCCTTTACACCAGATCAGGTCGGCGGTGTTTATGTCATGTCGGTGGATATCACCGAAGAAACACAGGCACGCGTCGCCCTGCAGCAGACCCGTCGCCGCGCCATGGCTGCGCAAATGACAAGCGGGTTGGCCCATGACTTCTCAAACCTTCTGACCATTATCCTGGGGATGCAGTCTCGACTGGCCAAAATGGAGCTGCCAGAAGAGGCCGATAAACTTGTGGCGGCTACTCAATCGACGGCGCGCCGTGGTGGCCAATTGCTGAACCGTATCGCCGACATGACCGGCAACCGAACGCCACAGCCCAAGGCCACGGATATGCGCGGGCTGCTTGAGGATTTACGGGTTCTGGCGACTCCATCACTGCCGCGCGGTATGGGTTTGTCTGTCGTGAACACTTTGCCTGACGAGCCTTTGATGCTTGATCCAGGGATGGTGCAGGACGCTTTGCTGAACCTGGTTCTCAATGCCCGTGACGCCTGTGGCAGCTCGGGACAAATAACCATCAGTGCCCACGCGATCGGAATGATCTGGGCCGAGGTCACGGTCTCGGACACAGGCCCTGGGTTTTCGCCAGAGGCGCTCGACAAGGCGCTGAATCCGTTTTTTACGACGAAGGGAAGCGATGGCTCGGGGTTGGGTCTGCCCATGGTCTACGACACTGTAAAACTTGCCGGAGGAGATCTGAGTCTGCGCAACACTCCATCCGGGGCATCGGTGGTAATGCGCTTGCCCTACCGTCCTGCGCCGCCGGCGAGATCGGGTCTTGTCCTGCTGGTTGAGGATAACGATGACCTGCGTGACCAGTTTCGCGACATGCTGGTCGAGTTGGGTTGCTCGGTTATCGAGGCAAGTTCGGCTGATGAAGCGCTTGAGTTGACGGCAGAGATTGATGACATCTCGCTGGTTGTGACCGACATCCGTTTGGAGGGCGAGGGGACTGGCATCGATCTTGTGGACCAGATCAACGGTACGCTGCCCTGTATCATGATGACATCCCTGCCTCATTCCGATCCGCTGCACAATCAGGCATTGACCCGTGCGCCCGTCCTGCGCAAACCGTTTACTCAGGCGCAATTGTCGGCGCTGATCCGCACTGAGGCCGCATAGATGACAAATCCTTTGGTCACTATCCTTGATGATGAGCCCGAAATTCGGCGTATTCTGACCGATGCTCTGGAAGAGGCCGGGTTTCGCACCCAAAGCTTTGCCAGGGCCCGCGAATTTGAAGCCTCGCTCAAACGTGTCACCCCGGATGTCTGCCTTGTGGATCTATCGCTGCCCGATACTGACGGCTTGGCGTTGGTGCATCGACTGGCGCTGGAGCAAGGTGCAGCGGTGATCATCATCTCCGGCCGGGCGCAAGTGCAGGATCGTGTCACCGGACTTGAGCTTGGTGCCGATGACTACATCACAAAACCCTTTGACCCCGCCGAAGTGGTTGCCCGTATCCGTGCCCGTCTGCGGTCGTCTGGCCCTGCGGTTCAAAGCTCGGATGTGGCCGAATTCAATGGTTGGACAGCCCAGTTCGACCGATATGTTCTGATTGACGTCGACGGTATCGAAACACCGTTCAGCCATGCCGAAGGCGAAGTGCTGCGTCTGTTTCTAGAAAGCCCCAAGCGCCTAATCAGCCGTGCGCGGATGCAGGAGATGTTGGGTGGAGGTGCTGGTGACAGTTTTGATCGCGCGATGGATGTCCGTATCTCTCGCTTGCGGACAAAGCTGGGCGAAGACCCTAAAAAACCACGCCTTATCAAAACAATATACGGCGCGGGTTATATCTTCCTCGGCGATGTAAGCTGGCATTGAACACTGCGGCACCAGTTTGAGGCGGCGCCGAACCAGGCCAAGCTATTCACGCAAAGCCTGATCTTTTACCTTCAGAACCGGTTGGATGAGGTAATCAAACACCGTTTTCCTACCTGACAAGATATCAACCTCTGCAATCATTCCAGGGATGATCTCAACAGCCAAGCCACCCGAATCCAGCATGGTACCTGTGGTCTGGATCTCGACCACAAAAACCTCTTCGTCATTGCGCTCTGAGCGCGTAATCGTGTCGGCCCCGATGCGGACAATTTCACCATCCAGGCTTCCATAGCGCGAAAAATCGTAGGCTGTGATCTTGATCTTTACCGGCTGGCCCGGATGCAAAAAGGCGATATCGCCAGGTTTGACAAAAGCCTCAACCAGCAATCGATCATCCAACGGAACAAGCTCGATCAATTCCTCACCGCTGCGCGCCAGACCGCCTATGGTCGTGCGATGGATGCGGTTCACGACCCCCCGCATGGGCGCGCGTATCTGCGCACGCGACACGCGGTCGCGCAAAGCGGGTAGGGCGGGTTGCAATGCAGCCAATTCTGCGGTCACCAGCGCCAAGTCGGTCAAGGCCGCACTGCGGAACCGGTTGCGGGTGGCGCGGACTTTGTCATCAACCTCATCAAGGCCGATTTTCAATCTGCTGATTACAGCTTCCGCACGAACCTTGCGCCCCTTCCACTCCGCCTCACTGCGTCGTAAAGCCAACAGAGTCGTGATGGGCTCCATACGTTGCTCTACCAATGGCACCATCAATGCGCGTTCTTCCGCCAGAACGTTCAATGTTTCGACCGCTGTCACCTGATCGACCAGCCCCTCTTCGTATTCGCGTTGTCTTTGTTCGCGCTGCTTATGAAGAATGGCAATTTCAGCCGCCAGTTCGGCTTGTCGACCCTGATACAGCGCCGTCTCAGAACGAACGACGCCGGGAGCACCACTCAGCAACTCACCATTGAATATCAGGTCTGTCTCATCGATTTCAGCTTGCAGCCGCTGGGCCCGTGCCATCAAGCCATAGACGCGTTGTTGTTCTTGGCTCAACTCGCGCGCAATCTGGTTTGTGTCGAGTTCCATCAGCAAGGTGCCCGCATCAACCAGCAGGCCTTCTCGTACATGCAAAGCCCGCAATACGCCTGCCTCGGTGGCTTCAATCACCTGCACGTCACCCGAGGGCACAATCCTACCGTCGGCGCGCACCACATCGTCAAGTTCCGTGAAATAGGCCCAATTAAACGCACTGATCATGCAAACGGAAATCATGATCAGCAGCAGCGAACCCCGAAGCGATGTGCGCCCACGCATTTCGCGGGCAAGAGTTTCAAGCTCAGGATGTCGCGACATTCAAATGCCTCCCGGTCTTACGCACGTGTTGCGTAAGCAGGCTTTTGGGCCCGTCGATGCCAACCTTCCCATTTTCGATTACAATCACCCGATCGACAAGTTCGAGCAGGCTCGAACGATGGGTGACAACAACTACCGTTTCCTGCTGTGTGGCTGATTTCAGACGCCGTATGATCTCGGCTTCGGATTTGATGTCCATCGCGCTGGTGGGTTCGTCCAGCAGCAGAACCGGCGGCCGTCCAACAAGTGCCCGGGCCAAAGCAATTGCTTGTCGCTGACCGCCCGACAAACCTTCGCCACGTTCAGCCACGCGCAGGTCATATCCGTGCGGATGCCGCGAGATAAAATCCTCAACCCCAGCCAACAGACCCGCTCTGATCAAGTCTTCATCCCGAACCCGAAGCCCGCCACTCGCGATGTTCTCTCGGACGGTGCCTGAAAACAGCCAGACATCCTGCAATACCGACCCGACATTGCGACGTAGATCGCCCGGATCAATCTGACGGATGTCCAACCCATCCAGCGTCACCGAACCCACCCGAGGACGATAAAGCCCCAACATCAATCGTGTGATGGTGCTTTTGCCTGAGCCGATTTGGCCGAGAATGGCAACTTTCTCACCTGGCTCAATGGTAAATGATACCCCATTCAAAGCGTCATCCACTTGGTCTGGATAAGCAAAATAAACATTGTTGAACGAAATTCGGCCTTTGAATTCGGGACGACTTATCCATTGGCGTCCATTGGGTCTTTCGCTTTCGACATTCATCAAAGTGTCGAGATTGCGATAGGCGCTTCGCGCCTGATTAACACGCGTCAAGGTCTGAGCCAATTGCCCCAACGGTGCCAGAGCACGCCCGGTCAACATCACCGATGCGACAAGCGCGCCCATGCTCGTCTGCCCATCGGTAATAAGAAATACACCATAGAAGACGACCAAGACTTGTGCCGCCTGTTGCGTAAAACCGGTCAGGTTCAGTGCGAATTGTGTAATCGCCCTGGTGCGTGATCCGTGGTTCGATTGCCGTTTGATCGCCTCTTCCCATCGAGATCGCATCAACCGCGAGGCTCCTGTGGTCTTGATCGTTTCAAGGCCTGTCAGGGCTTCAACCAGAACAGATTGTTTTGATTGGCCATCCGAAAAGCTTTGCTCAGCCAACCGGGACAGCATCGGTTGTATCGCAAGACCGGTCAGTAGGACGACTGGAATCGCCAAGGCAGGAATCAACGCCAGTGACCCCCCAACCAAATAGATCGTAAAAAGAAAAAGAGCGATGAAGGGAAGGTCGACAACAGCGACCAGAGTTGCCGAGGTGAAAAATTCACGAAGGGTCTCAAATTCGCGTACGGTATTGCTCGTAGCACCGGTTGACCCCGATTTCCCAGCCATGCCGATGTTGATCAACTGATCGAAAATGCGTCGACCCATCGCCAGATCCGCCCGCTCACCCGCGCGATCAATAAATCCTGCACGCAGTATCTTCAGTAAGAAATCGAAGAGTAGCGCAAGGCCGACACCAAGGGTCAAAGCCACCAAGGATGCTGTCGCTTCGTTTGGCAGCACGCGGTCATAGACGACCATGATAAAAACGGAAGTAGATAACCCGAGAATGTTGGCCAACGCAGCCGCCATCGCGACCTGCGCATATGTCCATCGGCTCGCGGCGAGCGCTGACCAGAACCAGTGGCCTTCGTGGACGTTCCGACCCGTTGTCGCGCGATCCTGATACGCTCTGCGAAAAAGCAACGCGTAACCAGTATAGCTGTCTTTCAGAGCGCTTTCGGGGATTTCCCCAATCCCTTCATCCAAATCGGGATCGAATATCAGAAAGTCACCGTTGTCAGACCGGCCATGATAGACCACTGCCCGCTCGTTTTCCAACAAGAGGATGGCGGGGAAGAGGGTCGTATCGAAATCAGGCAACTTCATTGAACCAAAACCCACCTGCAATCCGGCCCGCTGAGCGGCAGCGATGGCGTCGCGGATCGTCAGATTACCGCTCTTTCCTGATTGCGCAGCATGTATTGATGCGAGCGTCACAGGTCGATCGAGCGTTACGGCGACATTCAGCAAACACGCTTCCAACGCAGTAATAGGGCTGTCCTGAAAACTCATGGTGTCCCGTTCCAATTCGTGAAACTCAATTCGAGCAAATCAAGAATGTCACCGGTCAGGTTTAGAACGGCGTAATTGGTCAGAAAGTAACTCTGTTCCGCCAGGATTAACCTTTCCTGCGCATTCACGTAGTCCCGTTGAGCGTCCAGAATTTCGATCAGGCTGCGTCGACCGATGGTAAATTGTGCGCGGGCGGCAGTGACGCTTTCGGCATTGGCCTGCATCGCCAGCCGGGCTTCTCGCAAGCGATCCGCGCCCGCTTTCTGATCCGATCGTATAAACCCAAGTTCACGCCCGATTTCGCGGATCAAAACCTCACGCTCGGCCTCGACCTGCTTGACCTGTTCCTGCGCTGCGGCGATTGCGGCACGGCGTTGACCAGTGCTGTCGAGTTCGTAGTTAACCGACAAATCGACGCCGAAATCCGTATCCGAGAAATCATCGTGATTGGCAAAAGCGGTGAGGCGCACATCCGGTTTACGCCTGGCCTGAGCCGCAGCCCACTCGGCACGAGCAGCAACCAACGCGGCATCTGCACGTCTAATCTGAGGGCTATCAAGCACGATCTGCTCGTCGCTGCGACTGAGTTCAGGAGCAGGAACTGCGGGAGGAAGAGTTCCCGCAGGTATTCCGAACACTTCCTGAAACCGGGCCTCAGCACGATCCACCCTTGTTCTTGCATCAGCAAAACGTGTTCGCGCATCTGCGGCGCGAGATTGTGCTATAAGAATATCGGCCCGAGATCCAACGCCGCTGTTCACCCGTTCAGAAATTTGTTGCTCAATTTCTTGGTGAACCTCAACATTGCGCTGCGATATGTCATAGATTTTGCGGCGATCCAAAACCACGACATATGCCTCTATCGCAGACAGAGCAGTCGCCGCAGCGGTTTGCAGTTGATCGCCACGGCTTTCCAGCACGCGCGCGCGTGCGGCAGTAAGCGAATTGGCGGCAGCTCCGCCGTCATAGACAAGCTGTGATACACGCACGTAAGGGGTGAGGTCTTCCCGATCCGAATACGTTCGTTCCGAACGCGCATTGAGCCCCAGTGAAACCTGGGGTAGAAATTCACCTCTCGCGGCATCACGATTGGCTTCTGCAATTCCCATCCGTGATGCGCTCTGCGCCAGAGCAGGGCTGTTTTGAACTGCAGCGCGAACGCGTTGTCCAAACCCACTTCGGATCAATGTTGTCGAAGGGTTTATTGCACCGGAGCCTGTCGATCCGTCGGCAAAGGACATGGAAACCTGCGTTAATTCAGGAGTTTGAGCGCAGGCCGACGTCAGAGCCAAGAACACGAGGGAAGAATAACATCTCAAGCCAGACCTAACCCTGCGCATAGGTCACCCGATTTTCATGCTGCAAACGGATCATGTCTTGACCCAACGCTGAGACGAACCCGCATAAGCCGGAGTTCGGCTTTGGTCGGTATTTCTGCCGCTGGCTTTGTGCTTCTGACAGCCACTCGCAATGTGACAACGAAACCTGGTGTGCGTGGATCATCCGCAACGCGGTGACGGGGATGGGTTCATTGGAACCCGAGCCCAAGTATTCAGCCAACTCGTCTTCGTCGACCATCAACAACTCAGGCAGAGAATTTGACCCCGAAGCAGGCCCGAACCGAGAAAACAAGCCCAAAGACTGAATTCGCTTGCATATTTTGTGCGTCTCTCGCACCGCAGCTTCGCGCATTCGGAAGAAGTCCAGAACGCTCTGCAGTTCGGTCGTAACACGCCCGTCTCTCGTGAAGAAAGGCATGTCTTCTGGATCGGATGAAATAAGGCCCGATGCTTCATCGACCAGAAGTCGGTATTGCTTTTCACTCAAGCGCTCAGCTCGAAATGGAAAGCACCGAAGGGCGGACGGCACGTAGCAAGCGAGCCATTTACCATCGTCAGAGACAAACGGCGACGTGAGCCCTGCTGTCATGGAGAATAGAGCAACAGGTTCGATACGCTCACCATCCGACTGAAAGAGCATCGGATATGCAGCCGCTACTTGCAGAACCTCGGGACTGACCACGGGACAAGTAACCTGGCTGGCAGCAAAATCGTAAGTGGTGAAACGCTGCCAGTACCGATGCCCATGCCGTTCATGAGTTACAGGAACAACGCCAATATTTGCCATGATTTTATCATCCATCTGCACCACCAGCCTCAATCAGGCGCTTGCACCCGTTGGGTCCGAAAGCAAAATATTATCTGCATTGAGATCAGTCAGATCAGCGAGCCCATCGAACTGTGCTATCGTCTCAACTGTGGCGGTATCAGATGATGAGTAATCGACTTTCACCAGAAGACTGTCATTCCCATCCGTTGCCATCAGATAGATTTCGTCACCCGCTTGCGCCCCGCCAAAGGTTTCCGCTGCGGCTGCAATCGTGTCGCTATCGAGGTCCGATAATGCCGTCTGCAATCCGACGAAGCCTGTGTCTTGCCCTATCGATCCTCCGAGGTTCAGGCTCTCAAAACCGGTGCCGTTTCCACGCAAGCTGCTGGTATCGAGCCCCGCGAACCTGATTGCATCGGTGACTTCGGCAGCGGGCCCCAAAGTGAAGCCCGTGATCGTATCTGTGCCGTTGATCGTTGGATCAACCTCGAACACGACAACGTCCCGTCCTGCGCTGGTGAGGTCAATCGCATCGTCGCCGCCAGCCCCGCGAATGACATCGTCAAGGGCGCTTGCAGTCAGCGTATCGGCCCCATCCGTTCCCAGGTGAAACTGAGATGGGCCGCCATCCGGGGTTGTTAGTGACAAGATGATCGGCTGCGACGCATCCTGTACGGTCATCGTGAACGTCATGATAGGTTGTGACAAATCACTAAAACTTGTCGAAGCACCTGCGAAACTGATGGTTGCAGCCCCTTGCGGATTTGCGAGGAAGAAGGTGAAATCGCTGTTTTCAACCTCCGAGCTGGTATCATAGGTTGCAACCGCCGGGTCAAACCCAAGATCCGCAGTAAAATCCAGCCCCCCCGAGATATCTCGGTCTGGGTCGGCATAAACTTCGAAGGTCACTGTCGATCCGCTTCGACCAGCTTCAGCGATCGTGTAGGCCGCAGGCATGTGGGCGATGGCCTGATTGGTGGCGGGCGTAGGGTCTTGTCCCGCTGCAACCGATGCCTGCGCTTCAAAGCTCAGGTCGTCCCCGGCTTCGACAGATACGAACTGTGAAGCCGGGATGCTGAGCGACCAGGAGCCATCGACGGCAACAGTCCCGCTGCCTACCGGAGCGCCATTGAACGTAACTGTAACGGCCTGTCCGGCACTCAGCCCAACCGAACTACCTGTAATCGTGGTGCCGCCATTCTGCAAATCGCTCAGCGACAGAGCCTCATTGGTTCCTACGTCGCTCATACTCAGTATCGGGCGGAAATCCGTGGTAAGAGATGTCGTGGCATTCGCAGCCGCATTTCCCGCGGCATCTTGCACTGAAGCAGTGATCGAGAACGTACTCGCGTCCGCCAAAGCGGCCAGATCCAGTGCGGGAACCGTTGCGACCCAACTGCCGTTTGTCACGGTCGCAAAATAGTCCTGGCCATTCAGGTTGACGGTAACGATTTGACCATTCTCTGCGCTTGTTGCGCCGGTGATCTGCAGATCCGTCGCTTGTTCGAGAACATCCAGAGTTCCCCCGACCGCAAGCGCATCTAACGAGAGGGTGGGTGCGCTCAGATCGGTATCAAAGCTGGTATTTGTGCTCGCGCTGTTGCCTGCGGCGTCCGAAACAGAAGCTTTTATCTGGTAGGTTGCTCCATCCTGCAATCCACTCAGATCACCCGAGGGGGCCACATAATTCCAGATCCCGCCGCTTACGGTCGTTGTGCCGCTTGTTTCGAGCGAACCGTCAGGGCGAAGTATCTCGACTAGAATTTGCGAGCCGTCGACAGCATCAGAGGTGCCCGAGATCGTCAGGCCGCTGTCCCTTTCAACCGTGTTCAAAACAGCCCCCCCAGATGTCGTTGCGATTGAAAGGGAAGGTGCAGAGAAATCCGTGTCAAAGCTGCCGGTTGCCTGCACTGCAGGGTTGCCGGCGTTATCAGAGATGTCAGCGGTTACATTAACTGTTGCCCCATCCGACAAAGAACTGAGGTCGGCCGTCGGTACCGTTACGCTCCATGCGCCGCTCATTGTGGTTCCGGTGTACGGCTGGCCTTCGAAGGTAAGCGTCACTGTTTGACCGTCTTCGGCGGTTGTCGACCCGGTGATAACCAAATCCACGCCTTGCTCGGTGGCATTCATCACCGCACCCGCCGAGAATGTATCAATACTCAGCGATGGCGGGGTTGCATCCTTAACAAGCCCGATCCCTGCCTGCGGAGCGCTGAGCCCGTCGGAATCGCTGACATCAGCGGTTAACGTGAATGCGACACTATCTGCCAGTGATATAAGATCCGCGCTGGGGATGGTAACGTTCCACGCACTGCCGGAGACAATTCCGGTATAGGTTTGACCATCCAGAGTGACTGTGACGGTCTGACCATCTGCAACATTCCCAACCGTGCCATTTACCACCAAATTTGAACCTGCCTCAGCCGCATTGAGCACATCCCCAACCGATAGCGGATCGATGGCGATAGATGGACCCGTCAGATCTACGGGCACAGACGCCGAGACCGGCGTTGCGGGGTTGCCTGCGGAATCTGTGACAGCGACCGAGATGGCGACGGGGGTGCCCGTCGACAGGCTGGCTAGATCCTCGCTCGGAATAGTCACGTTCCAACTGCCTCCGGACACAGCGCCGGTGTAGTTTTGTCCGTTGAAGGTAACGGAAACCTGCTGACCGTCCTCGGCGTTCGACAATCCGTTCAGAATCAGATCGGCGCTCACGTCGATCAATTCGATTGACCCTCCGGCAACCGGGTCCAAAGTCAGCGTGGGCGCGCTGAAATCGGTGTCGAAACTGCCACTTGCTTGTACTGCCGGGTTACCGGCGAGATCGGAGACGTTCGCGGTTACCGATATCGTCGCCGCATCTGATAGCGAGGCAAGATCGCCCGCGGGAACCGTAACGCTCCATGCTCCGTTCGTAACGGTGCCGCTGTAATCCTGACCGTTGACCGAAACTGTCACGACCTGTCCGTTCTCGGCATCGGTTGCCCCAGAGATTGTCAGGTCGATCCCCTGTTCGGCTGCATTCAGAACCACGCCATGGGAAAAGGTGTCGATGGAAAGAGTTGGGGGTATGGTATCAACATCAAACTGCGCGACCCCAACCGACAGGACTGTTCCATCACCGTCGAGATATTGAACGGTCACGGCCGAAATCCCCTGAGAGAGGGCCTGAGCCTCGGCCTGTGTTAACGACACACTCCAGCTTCCGTCGACTGCTGGGGTAGCGGTTTTGGTAACCGTTCCGATCATGACTTCAACTGACGCCGTCCCATCAGGTGCAACGGTCTGTGTGCTGATATCGCTGAGCGCGTTAGATTGCAGCTCAGCCAGATTTAGGCTTGGAGGTCGGGGCGTGGGGGGAACCACGGAAGGTTCCTCGGTATTCTCATCATCACGACCCCCACCACCACCGCCACCTCCGGCGGCGGCTGCCGCACCGGCAAGGCCGAGACCGCCCAACGCCAGTCCGGCACCACTGATGCCACCGCCCGCAGCGGCTGCGCCCGCAACTTCGACAGCCGCGAGCTGTGCAATTTCCATCGCAGCTTCGTCAGCGATCATGATTGAACCGTTTTCAAGAACCTGAATGTTCTCGGCCTCTACAACGACTGTACGTCCATCCATCATCTTCAGTTGCACGTCCCCGTTCGGCATGAGTTGTGCCGAGCGCACACCAGTAATTGCTTCGGCGAACTGGAACGAAGAAAGCGCATCATCCGTGGCCTGCGCCAGCGCAGGCAGAGCCATTAAGGTGGTGCCCAACCCCCCCAGCAATCCGCGACCTGCCCAGCGTTGAAGCTTCTTGTCGATCCAGCTCCGCGTCTGTCCATTGTGCTGTGATGTCTCGGAGATCCGAGTTTCGGTCGAATCGATGTCTTTGGTCATCTTCCCTCACAATCGGTGGTCGCGTTCTGTCAGTCGACAGATGGCAACCCGCCGGAACCGGTTGGTCTTCCCGTCCTGATGGCAATGGGGCCAGATGGGAAAACTTGAATAAAACTGAAACCGAAGTCCTTGTTTTCACCACATTCCTGCTCTGGTTTCGCACCGGAGCATCGGGTCATTCTGATTGCAGTGCCGATGTTGGCATTGGGGGCAAACAACGATGATGCTTCAGTTCGATAGAGTGGTTGCAACGGGGACCGCAGCGCTCGATTCAGGTATCGGCGATCTGGCTTTAAAAACGTTTAACGGCGAAACGTATCTCTATAGTGCGACCGGGCTGCAGGGGGGGATTGCCTCGTGGCACCTGACAGATACCGCTGCTCCGGTATTGCAGGATCAGGAATATTTTGGAGCCTCCATCGCACAGCAGGTCGGGCGCGGCGGAGCACTTGTTACTTTGGGCACCGAGACCCGGTTGATATTGGATGTAGATACCGCTGCGGGGCTGGTCGGGTATGATCTGAACACCGATGGGACCATCGGTGCGCTGCAAGAAACCACGGGGCTTTCGGGCGGAGGCGATATCTCGGCCGTGGCGCAATCCGCGATCGGAACCGACAGTTTTTTAACCCTTGCACACACGGATAGCGCCCAGATTGGCACCTATCGCGTGAACGGAGATGGGGCTCTGACCCTGACGAGTCTGACCTCGGGTCGCGCGGACGCGATGCAGGCCGCGCAATCGGGTGGAAACCACTTCATACTCACGGTGGATACGGCAAGCAGCACGATCAGAAGCTTTGCCGTAGATCCAAACACGGGGGCTCTGACCCTCACGGATGGGGCCGCCAGCCTTCAAACGTTGGGTATCGGCGCGCCGACCGCGATTGAGGTGGCGCAGGCATACGGTAAGTCTTGGGTTGTTGTCGCGGGCGCGGACAGCAATTCCATTAGCGTCATGAGCCTGAGCAGTAACGGAACGCTAAAAGCAACCGATCACGTGCTCGATACCTTGCATACGCGATTTGCATCGGTGCAGGACCTTTCGGTGATCGAAGTTGATGGCCGCGTCTTTGTCGTCATCGGGGGTGGGGATGATGGCATTACCTTGTTTACAATGACCCCGGATGGTCAGCTGATCCATATGGACAGTTTCGAAGACACGGCCGCAAGCGGGTTGCAAAATGTCGAAACGCTAAGCGTTGCGCATATCGGGGACGAACTGCAGATCTTTGCAGCCTCACAACAGGACCCGGGCCTCACGCAATTAAGTGTTTCGGTCGCAATTCTGGGTATTATCGATCAAGGTTCTGGGTCGCTCAGCGGTACTGCCGGGGATGATATGCTGAAAGGCGGGCTCCTGGATACCAATCTGAACGGCGGGGCAGGGGATGACATTCTGATCACGGGCACCAGCGCAACCACCATGACGGGTGGGACGGGCGCAGATATCTTCGTACTGCGCGAAAGCAGCGGTGTCACAACCATCACAGACTTTGAGGCCGGAAACGATCGGCTTGATCTGACCGACTATTCATTTCTACGCTCCCCGGCGCAATTGAGTTTTACCACAACCGCGCAAGGTGCTCGAATTGCATATCGCGAAGAAACGATTGAGGTAATTTCGGCGCAAGGCACCTCTCTAACCAGCACGGATATCTTTGGCACCGGCTTTGACGGCCCGGACCATATCCCAACAAATCTTGGCAGCGGACCGGACAACAATGCATCTGATGGGGTTTCCGGCCCGGTTACCATTGACTCAAGCAGCCAGAACCCGGCGTTGACCGATGCGGAAATCAGGTTCACTCCTGACGGCGGCGCAACCGTCGTGGCACAGGCGGATGAGCAGGGCGTATTCGATCTGAATGTCCCCGATGGCACCTTTTCCGGCAAGCTGGATATCGTCAAATCCTATTCGAACGCGAGCAATGATATCACCGCCCTTGATGCGCTTCAGGTGCTACGCATCGCGGTCGGGCTGGACCCAACCTGGGGACCCGCGACACCTCAGAACCTCATAGCGGCAGATGTCACGCAGGATGGAAAGGTGAGTGCACTGGACGCTTTGGTCATTCTGCAAACTGTCGTCGGCCTACCCTCTCCGCACGAACCGGAGTGGGTGTTTCTGGAGGCGGATCAGGACCTGTCAGGGATCACCAGAAACAATGTCGACTACACTACAGGAACGGATATCACCATTGTCGATGGTGCATTCACCACCGACATGACATCAATCCTGCTCGGCAATATTGAGGCCCCGTAAGGCTTATTCCCTGAACGCGCGATAGAAGTAGTCCGCCAGCGGTTTGATCAGATAGGACAGGGGGGTACGCTCATCTGTCTTGATCATCGCCTCAACCGGCATACCGGGCAGCAACTCCTGACCGTTCAGGCGTTCAAGTTGTCCGTCATCGGGCTCCACCTCGGCGCGGTAGAAGGTAAAGCCGGTCGTTTCATCGGTGAATGTATCTGCGGACACGTTGATTACATGACCGTCAAGCTCGGGCGTTTCGCGCTGGTTGAAGGCAGGAAAGCGCAGGGCGACCTCCTGCCCGCGGTGCAACTGATCGACGTGCAATGCATCAACGCGTGCGGCCACAAGCAAAGGCGTATCCTGCGGAACAACGTACATCATGGGCTCTGCAGGCTGAATGACCGACTGGATGGCAAAGACCTGACTGTCGTAAACGGTGCCTGCCACCGGTGCACGAATATCCAGACGCGACAATCTTTCGGTCAATGACAAACGGCGTTCGGCGAGTTCCACAACCCGGGATTGGACATCCCGAAGCTCAGCAATCGCCTCTTCCCGACGGGTTGCTTTCAGCTGAACAATCTGGATCTCGGTAGTGGAGATTTGTCCATTCAGGCGTGCAATCGTGGATTCCAGCTGTCCGATTTCACCGTTCAAACTGGCCTCTTCCCGCTGCAGCGCCGAGACGCGGCTGGCCTGTGTCAGGCCGCGTTGCAGCAACCCTTCCTGATCTCTCAACTCATTGGTGATCAGCTCAACCTGCGTGCGCAATGCAGTCAATTGCGCCTGTATACCCTCGATTTCATCTTCGATCTGAATCTTCTGCTTACCCAACTGGTCAATCTGCTGAGTGAGCGTGTCCAGACGCGCATCGAACAGGCGCTGCTGGCCCGCTAGAAGGTCCTCTCCGATATGCTCCTGCGCCTGAAGCTCACCGAGACGGGCATCTAGTTCGGTGGCGTCTACACCATCTCGTTCTGATTCCAGCCTCGTTTTGCGCGCCATAAGCTCGAACAGCTGTGACTCAACGATCGTCTTCTCGGACGCAAGAAACGTGTCATCGAGACGCAACAGCAATTGCCCGCGCGCGACGTCGTCGCCATCGCGCACAAATATCTCGCCGACCACGCCACCATCGGGATGTTCGATCACCTGACGGTTGCTTTGGACTTCAACCACCCCTTGCGAGATGATCGCGCCCGCCAGTTGAGTCCGGATGCTCCAAACGCCTAGTCCCAGAACAAGAATGGCCAGCGCCAACAGCCCGACCAAAGCGGGTGCCGTGATGCTCCACGCCGTCTTTTCACCCTTCTTGAACATTACTCACCCACCTTGTTCAGATGCCGTTTGATAACATTGGCATTCTGCACCATCGTGCTGAGCACCTCATCGCGCTTGCCAGATTTCACGATCTGGCCTTTTTCGACGACCACCAGATCATCACATTCCGAAATCGCTTGCGGTCTGTGCGTCATGATGATGACGGACTTACCCGCGGCCTTGAACTCACGCACGGCGTTGTTCAGCGCAAGCGTACCATCTGCATCAAGGGCCGAGTTCGGCTCGTCCAGAATCAGCAACACCGGGTTTCCATAAAGCGCACGCGCAAGAGCGATACGCTGTTTCTGGCCACCTGAAAGCTGGCTGTCATTGCCTTCCAGAAAGGTATCATACCCTTTTTCGAGGCTTAGAATAAGCTCATGCGCATTTGCGGTTTTGGCCGCGGCGACCACAGCCTCTGGGTCCGGAGTTTGTGACATCCGTGCGATATTTTCGGCGACGGTACCGTTAAACAGTGTGACTTCCTGCGGCAGATACCCGATGTGGCGCCCCAGATCATCCGGGTCGTACTGATCCAAAGTGGCTCCGGCCAAACGGATCTCACCTGCGGCAGGCATCCACAATCCAAGCAGAGCTTTTGCAAGTGTTGTCTTGCCCGAACCGCTTTTACCGATCACGCCCAGAGCTTTTCCCGGTTCGAGGTTCAGGTTCGCATTCCGCAAAGTGGGAATTTTAGCGCCGGGTGGCACCACCGTCAGAGTCTTGGACACAAGATGCGCCTTGGGCACCGGCAGCTTCGTACGCGACGCCTCGGGCGGTGTGGCATCCAGAAATTTGTTCAGGTTGATCCAGGCGGTGCGCGCCCGTTCGATCATCGACCATTGCCCGACAGCCATTTCCACGGGGGCAAGTGCGCGACCCAGAAGAATGGTCCCCGCAATCATTGCACCCGGCGTCATCTCATTGCGCAGAACAAGCAATGCCCCCAAAGCGAGCATCGCAGACTGCAGGAATAGCCGCAGAGATTTGGTCAGCGAGGTAAAGCTGCCTGTCCAGTCGCTGGCGGAGATCGATTGAGACAACGCTTCGGATCGCTGTTTCATCCATCGGCGCGCCACGTCCTCCTGCATACCTTGCGAACGGACAACTTCGGCCGCCTGTCGCGCATGCTCAGAGAACGCATTAGCCTTGGCCGACGCACTCTGTGCTTCGGCGACCTTCCGGTGGGTCAGCATTTGGTTCAGCATGGCGATCACTATGAGAAGCGTACCGCCGCCGACAGCCAACCATCCCAGAAGCGGGTGGAACAAGAAAATCGCGGCGACAAAGATCGGCGTCCAGGGCAAATCCATCACGGCCAGCAGCACGGGTGATGCACAGAGGGACCGGATCGATTCAAGATCACGCAAGGCAGTTGCAGGGGCCGAGCGGAATTGCGGAAACAGTGCCCGCCGCATCGTTCCTTCGAAGACCCGTTCATCCAGCGAGGACTGAAACCGTGCCCCGAACCGGGCAACGATACGCCCGCGCGCATAGTCGAGCATGGCCATCAAGCCGTAGAGCAAGGCGACAAGTAGGAACAACGCCGACAATGTCTCGACCGAGCGCGATCCCAAAACGCGATCATACACCTGCAACATAAACAGAGGGCCAGTCAGCATCAGAAGATTGACAAAAACGCTGAACAAAAAGGCCAGCGCCAGAAAGCTTCGCCCCTGACCCATCACCTTTCGCAGTTCATGGCGCTGCGACGCATTTGGCTGATTTTTCATACTCACTAAAGTTGGCCCCCAACCAATGATAAGTAATACGCGCCCGAAGCCGAACATTCTGATCTTATACGCGACCTGACCTGCGGGCTAACTATATCTATCCCCCAAACCACGAACAACGGGCGTTTAATTCAGGCAAACAGGTTTGAGCAAGCAATGAACAGGTTCGCGCGTGCTGCAGGCAGAATTACGCTGAACATCACAACTCCTCGCTGGTCTCGGGATCCGGTCAAGACAAGGTTAATCGCATCGAAGGTTTCAGAGACCGCCAAAGCTGTCGGCGACTTTCAACCCTTCCAATGAGGTGGACGTATGTTGATTGTTGCAGTCGGTAATCAGGGGTCAGAGCCGGTTAAACGGGTTCCTTTGAAATCGGCGTTTCGCCAAACCGTGTCAATTTGCGCGCCCAAACACGATTGATCCCAATCCAATCCTGATTTATGGGAGGCCCTGTCAAATCAGAGTCATCCGTGGGGCGTCACCGCCTCGTTACGGCTCGGTGCCAGTATTGAGCGTTGGCACACACTCTTGGATCGCACGCCCCGAAAGGCTTTAAAAAAGGTAAGGGAATATGGCAGAAAAATCGAACTTCGATATATTGTATACCATTGTAGACGAAGCGCCGGAGCTGGCGAGCGCATCGTTCCTGCCCATCATCCGCAAGTTCGCATCCGCCGCGGGCGTCAGCGTCGGAACCAAGGATATTTCTCTGGCTGGGCGCATCATTGCCACCTTCCCGGAAAACCTGACTGACGAACAGCGAATCACTGATGATCTGGCTGCTCTGGGTGAACTGGTGAAGACACCCGACGCCAATGTGATCAAACTGCCGAACATCTCAGCCTCGGTACCGCAATTGGTGGCCGCCATCGAAGAACTGCAATCGCAGGGCTATGACATCCCCAGCTATCCGGAAGAACCCTCAAGCGATGAGGAAAAGGCGATCCGTGCGCGTTACGACGCCATCAAGGGCTCAGCCGTGAACCCTGTTCTGCGCGAGGGGAACTCTGACCGCCGCGCGGCGCGTGCGGTGAAGAACTACGCCCAGAAGAACCCACACTCGATGGGTGAGTGGGCTTCGGACAGCAAGACAAAAGTATCGTCGATGTCCGGCAATGATTTCTATGCGAATGAGAAATCAGCGACCATCACAGCCGCGCAAGCAGGCGATGCGAAGATCGAATTTGTTGGCAATGACGGCAACGTCACCGTTCTGAAAGACGGCTGGCCTTTGGCTGAAGGCACCGTGGCCGACGCAACCTTTATGTCGGTAAAGGCGCTGTCGTCCTTCCTGGCAGATGCCATCGAAGACACCAAGAACGACGGTACCATGTTCTCGCTGCATATGAAGGCGACCATGATGAAGGTCTCTGACCCGATCATCTTCGGTTACGCGGTCAAGGCGTGGCTGGCCCCGGTGTTCGAGAAGTTCGGCGCAGAGCTGGACGCGCTGGGTGTGAACCCGAACTCGGGTCTGGGCGACCTGCTGGAACGAGTGAAGGACAATGCAGATATCGTGGCGGCCATCGACGCGCTGAAAGGTGACCGCCCGTCGATGTACATGGTCGACAGTGACAAGGGCATCACCAACCTGCACGTGCCGTCTGATGTCATCATCGATGCCTCAATGCCCGCCGTGATCCGCGCGGGTGGCAAAGGCTGGGACGAGACCGGTGCCAAAGGTGATACCAACTGCGTCATCCCCGACCGCTGCTATGCGCCGGTGTATGACGAGGCGATCAACTTCTTCAAAGCCAATGGTGCGCTGAACCCAGCCACTGCTGGCGCCGTCGCCAACGTTGGCCTGATGGCGCAAAAGGCGGAAGAATATGGTTCGCACCCGACCACATTTGAAGCGCCCACGGATGGCACCATCCGCATTGTTCTGGCCAATGGTGAGACATTGCATGAGCATGCGGTGGAAAAGGGTGATATCTGGCGTGCTTGCACCGTGAAGAAGGCACCGATCGAGAACTGGATTCAGCTGGCGATGGATCGTCAGCGTTTGACAGGCTCCGAGGCGATCTTCTGGCTGGACGCGAACCGCGCCCATGATGCCGAGCTGATCAAATACGTCAAACCGGCGCTGGAAGCTGCTGGCGTAGCCGACAAGTTCCTGATCATGGCGCCGCGCGAAGCGACCCGTCAGTCGTTGGAAACCATCACTGCAGGGAACGACAGCATCGCTATCACCGGTAACGTGTTGCGGGATTATCTGACCGATCTGTTCCCGATTCTGGAGCTGGGCACCTCGGCCAAGATGCTGTCCATCGTCAAACTGATGAATGGCGGCGGCCTGTTCGAAACCGGTGCTGGTGGCTCGGCCCCGAAACATGTTCAGCAGTTGGTTGAGGAAAACCACCTGCGCTGGGACTCGATGGGTGAATTCTGCGCGCTGGGGGAATCCTTGAACTTCCTGGCAGACAGCAAAGGTAACGCCAAAGCTGGTGCGCTGGGTGCCGCTGCCGAGGCTGCAACGCAAGGCATTCTGGACAACAACAAGTCGCCCAGCCGCAAAGTCGGTCAGCCGGACAACCGCGACAGCCACTACTGGTTCGCACGCTATTGGGCCGAGGCTTTGGCTTCGCAGTCAGATGATGCAGATCTGGCAGCTGAGTTTGCGCCTTTGGCAAAGGAACTGGCTGACAAGGAAGGGCAAATCCTGTCTGAGCTGGCAGCAGCCCAAGGTGCGGCGGCAGACTTGGGAGGTTATTATCATACCGACCCGACCAAAACAGCGGCTGTAATGCGCCCCAGTGCAACACTGAATGCACTGATCGGCTGATCGCCGCCTCAAATTTGTTGATGAATGATCAAGCCGGCCCTTCTGGGCCGGTTTTTTCGTTGGTCCAATAAGAAAAGGGTTGGCCCCCATAGCCAACCCTTTTCTGAGTGAGTGGTGGGGCTGACGCCTCACCGGTGCTGTTGAATCCACATTACGCGGAATACTCGCGCTGAATATTGGGGGATTCCCGTAGCGAAGTGCTTTTTATGCGCTAAAAGAGGCATTCATATATATTATGACTATACAAAAAGGTGCATACCTTGTTTCGCAACCGTATGCGCTCCCGACGTAGAAGTGAAACCCGGTCGCACAACAAAAAAAGGGCCGGTCCTGAGACCAGCCCAAATTTGGTCTTTTCGACCGAGGGATTAGTTGGACGCCGCGTTCAGCTTTTCGTTCTGTTCGCGCAGCGTGTCCGAGATAATCGCGTACCATTCGCCGGATTCACGCATCTCAATCAGACCCTTGTTCATCATCGCGATGTATTCACGTGCGAACGGGTTGGTGCGATGCGCGAGGAAGCTCATCGACGACAGAGTGGATACATACGGGTTTTCAACGATGTCAGCCGAAGTCAAACCCATGTCTTTCATTGTCGACGCGAACAGGTCAACCTCGAACGCCGCCACATCTGCAGTTCCGGTCAATACCGCATCAAGGCATTCTCGGGCCGAATTGGGCTGAACAACAGTTGTATTCTCGCGGTTCAGACCTTGTTCTTCCAGCACCACCATGCTCCAGCCTGCCATGCGGCAAACGGTCGAGCCCTCAAGGTCGGAGAAATCCGTCGCCTTTGCGTATTCGCTTTCAGGCAAAGTGAAGAAGCCACCAACGATGTCATATACCGGAACTGAAGCGACAAATTGAGTACACCGGGCTTCGGTTTCTGCAGACCACTCATAGGAGCGGTTGGTACAATCCGGTACAGTCCACGCGATCGAAATATCAAATGCACCCAGTGGCAATAGTGTGTCCAGATGCGAACTCCAGTCATCTACGAAGCTGACCGAGAAGTCGCGGCTATTGCCTGCACGCTGAAGGCTTGTTGTAGCCAGGCGAGTCATGATGCCACCACCGTTCAGGGCTTCAGTCGTGAACGGCTCCCAGCCGTTGCCCGCAACCATCTTGATCGGCGGTGCATAAACATTCGAGCGTTTGACACTCGCTGCACGCTTTTCTTCAGCAGCAATAAGTTCCTGCGCGCTCTGGCCATTTGGCAGGCTGCCATCCTCACAGGGCAAAGCCAGAACCAAGCCATTTTCAAGCGAACCTGGATTGGTGATAGCGTTGCGGTTCGCATTGAAAATCGGCTGATAGTTCGAGGTGCCATAGGCGGCAATGGCGATGGTTGCCAGTGTATCACCATCCTGAACAGTATAGTTAGAGCAGGCCTCTTGCGCGGCAGCTGCACCTGCGCTCAGCGCGGTGAGGGCTGTTGCCGACAGTACTGCTTTCTTTAGTTTCTTGTTAAACATGTCCACTTCCTCCAGACTTTTGTTTTGCCAGGCCAATTGGGGCCTTAACCATTTTCCATTTGATGGCGCAGGGCGGTTGAAACGATATCGCGCCACTCGCCTGATTGCTGCATGATCGCCAGACCTTGGTTCAGCGTTTCGAGGATCGCTTCTCCATCTGGATTATCTTTGTGGGTCATAACGTTAAGCGACTTGATTGCCGCCAGATTGGGGTTTTCGATAATCTGATGTTCATAGCCCAGTCGCCCAATGGCCTCGACGGCCAGATGGGCTTCGACCGCAACGATATCGGCCGAACCATCCATCACCGCGTGGAAACAGTCATCAGGTGAGACCGGGCGTATCAACTTGATCGCAGGCTCATAAAGGCCGACCGCATCCATATGCGACAGGGACCATCCCTCGGGTCGGCAGATCGTGGCGTCGACGAAATCTGAATAGGTCAGAGTTTCCTCATAGCCCGAACCAGCCTTTGCGAAGAATGTATCGACCACTTCATAGAAAGGGTTCGAGAAATTGTAGGTCTCGCAGCGGGTTCGATCGCTTTCGGACAAGGCCTCAGCCTCTTCGCAATTCGGGCGCGACCACGGGAAGGTCGCGTCGAACGCGAGGGTCGGCATCAGCAGGTCCAGATGCGATGACCAGTCGTTGACGAACTGAATCTTGTAAGGCTGTTCGGGCGCAGCCCGTAGCATCGCGGTTTCGACTAGATCGGTATAGAGACCCCGGTTCGGCAGTGCCTCATCGGTGAAGGGTGCGTAGTTACCCCCGGTGATCAGCAGAAGCTGACGATCGCGGATTTCGGGACGTTCACCACCATCCGCATTGCGGATCAGCGCAGCACCCTCGGCGCGGGCGGCCTCGATCTCTTTCTTGGCTTCTACTTTGGCCGCGAGGACTGCATCTTCGCTGGCCTTTTTGGCCTCGGCCTCAGCTGCGGCGACGCGGGCCTCGGCCTCGGCGATCGCTTTTGCAGCACGCTCTTCTGCGGCCTTGACCAGTTCCGATGCCATTTCCGCTGCCATGCGGCCCGCTTCGGTATCCGGCAATTCAGGGGCGCGGCCGATATCTTCCAGGCAAGGGAAGGCCAGAATGTCGCCAACACGAATGATATTCGGGTTAGGACCGATGACATCGCGATTCACATCATAGATAAACCGGTAATCTTCGGTGGCGTAGACCTTTATCGCCAGTTCTCGCAGGCTGTCGCCACGCTGGATCTCGTAGGTCGAACAGGCTTCTTGCGCGGAGGCCGCACCTGTTGCGGCCGCAAGAGCCAGACTGGATATGATCAGATGGGTTCTCATGTTGTCCTGTATCCCTGCCTTGTTTAGTTCTGCGCCGGTTTGACCACGGCGATTGAGATATTGTCCTGATCCGGATCCGCCTTGGTATGCAGCGCCTGTATAAGCGCATCCGCGATGTCACGTGCCGGGGATTGCTTGTGCTGACGCAGAAGTTCTTCGATCTCGGCATTGCTGAGATATTGAAGCCCATCGCTCCCAAGGATCAGAATATCTGCCGCGCTAAGCGCCAGCGGCTTTTCGGGGCAATCCACCTTTGGAATAGCGGCCCCCATGATGACCGAGGTCAGCTGGTTGCGGTCAGGATGACCCTGCGCTTCTTCCGCGCTCAGCAGACCTTGCGCCAGCTTCGCATCGATCTCAGGCGCCATCGAGTGGTCCTCGTTGATCTGCGACAGAGTCTCGTCACGAAACAGATAGAGAGGGCTATCGCCGATCGAAATCCAGAACAGGTTCTGGTTCACCAGCAAGGTTCCCAGCAAGGTTGATCCCAGCCGGGCCCCGGAGGTTTCGCCATGGCTCGCCACCTCGGCATTCGCCTGCATCGCTGCCATGGGCAGGGCGTCGAGCAGAGCGCCCTCAGTCACGTCATTGCGTTCAAGCTGCGCGTCCAGCGCCTCTTGCCAGGCCGAGATTACAAGTTCGGATGCAACCTCGCCCGCGTCGTGCCCGCCCATACCGTCAGCGATCACGACATAACCCGCATTGGCCGTATCAAAGACCCGCGCGGCAATCGCGTCTTCCTGCGTGTCGCGCTGACCCTGGTCCAGGATCAGAGCAATGTCATATGCAGGGGTCGCCAGCATCAATCAGCATCCCGCCAGTCAAAGCCATCATCGCAGAAGGCGGCAAAGCGGATCGAAGTTTCGCTGATACGGATCAAATCGCCGCTGGACAGAGCAACAGTGCTGAGAACCGGCTTACCGTTCAGCCGCACGAGGTTCGCTTTGCCACCATGTCCCAGATAGCATTTCCGGTCCTCGGGATCATAGGCGATCACAGCATGGTTGCTGCGCGAGATACCGGTATCTCCGAAATCCAGTTGAATGGCCTGATCGTCGTTCCGGCCAATCTGCATCAGACCTTCGGTAAGGGTAATGCACGACCCACGGCCAGGACCGGCTGTGATGACGAGCCAGCCGACGGGGAAAGTCTGCTGCGCAGTTTCCGTCTTGGCAACAGGTTCGGCGGTTTCGATCAGTTCCTGAACATGCGTGTCTGCTCGTTCAAAACCCAGGAATGTGGTCTTTACGCGCGACCGGCGATCTTCGACCGGGGCAGGGGCCGCGACCGGAGCTTCAATGACAGGCGCTGGGGTGGGTTCCGGGGCAGGTTGGGGCTCCTCTGCCACAACCTCCGGCTCCGTTTCAGCTTCCGGCTGCAGCTCGGGCGTTTCTTCAGGCTCAGACGGTGCGGTCTCTTCGACAACCGCGGCCATGATATTTTCCTCTTCGATCTCTTCGACAGCCTGAACTGCATCTTCCGCGCTGAGATGAAGGGTAACGATCGGTTCTTCTTCTTCGACCTCTTCCGGTGCGGCAAGTTCTTCTTCGATCTCTACAGTTTCGACCGTGGATGCATCCTCATCGAATTCGGGCATCGCCTCTTCGGGGATCAACTCGTCTGAGTCTTCGTAGCTCTCCGTCGCCATATTGCCGCCACCCAGCGCAGCGCGCAGAGCGTTGAAATCCGCGATCGGTTCAGGCTTGTCCTCCTGTACCGCTTCGGGTTCTACGTTTTCTTCTTCTTTAGGTTTTCCGGCACCTTCGAGAAGCCGGCTGAGAGGGCTTTTATATTTGAACATGGTGTCGACACCTTCTTGAATTCTGACACGGGTTTCGTCCCGCGGGGCTGCTACAAACCGCCGTGCATCACGCACAGGGGCACTGATGAATGGGAAACATGGAAACTTGTAACTTCGCGCCGGGCCGGTTCCCGACGGGGTGACGATGATGCGCCACCCTCAGCACACACACGCTGGCGATTTTCACAATGAACCGGTTTGAATTACTCCTTTGCCAGCGGCATGACCGCCGAGCTTTCGCCGCCGTTGCGCAGAACACTCAGGCGCGCATCGGGTTGGTTTTCAGACACAAGCTGGGCAAGAACGGCATCCAGACTTTCGGGGCCGTCGATCGCGACGCCGGTCTGAGCCTCACGCAGCAGAATGTCACCAGCCTGCAATTCACCAGCTGCTTCGGCCGGGACAGCGGCTACAACGGTTTGCCAACCGGCGTCCCCCGCATGCCGAACATCGAATGCGTACCCATTTTGCAAGCCAAACATCCGGTAAGCGGGCAAAGCCAGTAACCCGTTTTGCGCCCGGGTCTGACCCAGCGGGCGATAACGCGCGGCGACACGAATATAGCCGTCGGGATCGACCGAGAAATTGTCCAGAATCTGTCCCGCGAGCGAGGCATCTGCCCGAACCGGCTCACCGTTCAGCGTAAAGATCGTAGCACCACGCTGCACCCAGTCACCGATCACCGACATATCCTGCCCCTCGTCCACGCCATTGATTGCAATGACGTTGCCGGTGGAACTGCGGCGTTTAGACATTGAGAACGGAACTTCGACGTCCCAATGCCCGAATGCAATCTGATCCTGCACTAGGTTGACCGCAGTTGTCGAAGCCTCTGCAACCTTGGCAGGCTCGGCCGCCGCCGCGTCAGGCGCCACTTCCTCAGTAGCAATTGGAGGCGTTTCCTCAGTTGGAACCTCAGTAACAACCGGATCCTCCAACGCGGTCTGCGTCTGCTCGACAGGTTGTTCTGGCGTAGGTTGTGGTTCCGATGCCAAAGCGGGTTCGGCCTGTTGCGGCTCTGTCGTGGCTTCGGCGGTCTGCTCGACCGGTTCCGGTTCAGCAGGCGCCAGAGTTGCCGGTGCCTGCGCTGTTGACGGGGTTGCCTCGGGCGTCGATTGATCGCCCGACATCGCGAAATATCCTCCGGCGGCAAGAGCCGCGACAACGACCGCAACCCCTGCAATCATCTTGCCGCTGCCACCCGAACCGCTTTTGACCACGGTATCAACGGCGGCGACGTTCTGCTCCTGCGGCGAAAACTGTGCCAGCTCGTCTTCGGACTTCTCTTCGTTGCCAAGTGTCAGATCCGCGTTTCCAGCCAGCAGAGCGGTCACAACGGCTTCGGCGTTTTCGCTTTCGGCCTTAATGCGTTCCTTTTCTGCCTGCTCATCCAGACGATCCATACCCACAATGACCGAGACCGGCCGATAGGCAAAAGTATCGAACATGACGCCCGGACCTCGGAACATCCGCAACCAATCCAGAGCGGATTGCAGGCGATCAGTGGTGTGGACTTCCATCGCTTTGTCGATCGCTTCGAGGAACCCATCAGGATAACCTTTGAAACGCCCGGCCAGAGGTTCATAGGGATCGTCTTGCCCGTTATTGAAGGCGTTCAGGCGGGTCTGGCCATCAATCGGGCGCTCACCGCTGATTGCGTGATAGAGCGTGGCAGCCAACACATAAAGGTCGCTGCTTGGACCCTGTTCCGCGCCGCGCACATAGAATTCATGCGGCGAATATCCATCCTTGATCACCCGCAGGGTCAGCAATGCCGCCGATTTGTTGGCCGCCTGTTCGCGCGCCGCACCAAAGTCGATCAGGATCGGTTCGCCGTTTTCATCGATCAGGATATTGTCCGGCGAGATATCGCGATGCAGCATGCCACTTTGATGGATGAACGAGACCGCCGACAGCATCTTTTCAGTGACCTGGACGATGAAGTCAGGGCCGCTTTTGTTTTCAGGGTTCTCGACATAGTCCAGCAGATCGCAACCCCGGATCAGGTCCATCGCGATATAGGCGGTGTTGTTGTCCTCAAATACCTGGTGCACATCAACGATGTTGGGATGGACCAGCCGGGCATGATTGCGGGCTTCCTGAATGAACAGGTCGATGATAGCACGCAAGTCGTCCTTGTGATCGGGATTGGCGGGCTCAACTAAGTCACCATTCCGTTGGCAGAGCGCACCCGGATAGCATTCCTTGATGACTACATCCCGGTCTAGGCTATCGCGTGCAAGATAGGTAATTCCAAACCCACCGTTGCTGAGGAAACGGAGGATTTCATACTGACCCCGCAGCAGCTTTGCGCCCGGTTGCAATCCTTCGATCTGAGGTTCGTCGTGCGTTGCGCCGACAGCCTGGTTGTGGCTCATATCTTCCCGCCCATATTACTCATTGTTGCGGTATGGATAACCAGGGCTTTAGCCCGCGAACTCACAACCAAACACAACCGCAGGACACTTGAGACGGTTAGACGTTTCAAATTTGACTTTATTGGGGCCGCCTGATGGCTTCACTAAGGATCAAAATTTTGTAAACAGCTTATTTTGTGTCTATATCGTTAGTGAATACTATATATTGTAATATACGGTGGAAAAATCTGAAGTCTATCTTCCAGAATTCGCTGTTTGGTCTACGAATTCGAAACAATAACGGATTGATTCTTGCAGCCTCGAATCGCCGCATTGCGGCTCAATTTTAGCGGGAAATTCTTAGGTGCCGGTTCTGGGTGGCGCAGACGCAACCGTGCTTCCAGCCCAGGCGAGGTTGTCGCTGAGCTGTGCGAGGATGCTGATTGCGTCCTTCAGAGGTGCATCGCCGCTCTCGAATTGCAGTAGTAGAAGCAAATCCGTTGCCTTTTCGAACTCTGCTGGAATCCAGTCGGCCTCTGGGTCGATTTCCTGACCGGACTCCAACCGTTCTGCAAAATCCTCGACGATCTCCTGACAGCTTTGAAGGAAGGCTGCAGGTTCGATTTCAGAACTTTCGCGCAGATCGTCATAGATGCTCGCAATCGCAGCCAGCCAGTCCTCGAGAATGGGGTTATCCAAAGGGGGGAGGGCGGATTCCAGGCTGGTGTGAACCGCGTGGCTTTCCGTGCTGATGATCTCGGGATCCTCACCTTTCAACTGATCCAGATAAGGCAGGAATTCCTGCGCCAAATCCTTGCGTGCCGCGTCCAGATCATGCTGACGATGATCCAAAGCGATTTGAAGCACCTGCTCGGCCAGATTTTGTCCACCGCAGGATTCCCAAAGCTCAAAATCAGGCTCGGGCTCGCGCTCCATCGCGCGTACAGCCACAGGGGTTCCAATCGGCACAACAGCACGAAACAGGCCGTCTTTTTCCTTGTTCAAGCGCCCAACCACCCGGTCCAATGCATCGCGAACGGGGGGGAGATCCGCGTGTGTAACGGCCAACAAGCTGTTATCGCGCAATTTTTGTGGAACCTTCGACCACAAATGACGCTCGGTTTCGCGCCACGCATTCGTACCGTTGGTGCACCAGATCGCGCAATCCACATATCTTAAAAGATCCAGGGTTGGCTTGTAGGTGTCGTCCAACGCACCCGCACCGGGCAGATCAAACAATGAGATTTCTTGCAGGGCAGGGGTGTTCAACCCAACTGAAATGAAGTCCGGATTGTCGGCTGCAGCTTTTTCCAAAGCGATCCCTGAATAGACTTTGGGCTCCTTGTCCCACCATCCGACAGTGGTTTCCGGGACCTCTGCATAGGCCACTATGACCAAAGGCAGTTTCAGATGCTGCGGCCCCGTTGGCAGGATGTCCGCACCGGCCAGCATATTGGCGAGGCTGGACTTCCCTGCGCCAAACTCCCCGGCAAACCCGATCGACACCGCATTCGACAGCCGCTCGGCATGGGCCAGAGCCCGAGCACGCATCTCGTCCAACTCAGACGAGGAAGGCTGCTTTTCGGTGACGGTCAAAAAGCGCTCCAACTGGCGCACTTCCTGCTCGGTTCCGGGGAATTCAATCATTCTGCAGCCTCTGCCTGTCGTGTGTCTACGGGCGCGGTGCCATGCACCGAGCCCAGCTCATCCGTAATGCGACGCGCCTGATCGACGGCTCGTTGCGCTTCGGCGCGTGCATTTGTGCCGCTGCCGCTCCGGTGTTCCAGATGTCCGGCCAACAGCGCCAGATAGTGATCCAGAACAGTTTGCAACCGTTCTGTCAGATCGCTACGGGCGGTGTCCACAAGATCGTCGCCGATCATCTCAAATTCCTGCACGATCATCCGCTCGGCCCGGTTCAGAACACTACGGCGCGAGATCAGGCGGGACAGCCACGTGACACGTAGCTCTACCGTAATACCCCGGGTCAGGGCGCTGGTATCCGGGCGGAACCACCGGACAGCGCTGGTGTTCATACGATTGTCCACCGGTTCCTGCCAACCGGGCAGGGCACGCAAGGCCGCGTTGCTTTGCATGTCGACAGCATAAAGCTCGCTCAGCATCCGCTGGCGCACGACCTGCGTCGCTCCTTGCACCAGTTCCCGCATCCGTTCGCGCAGAGGGGTAAAGTTCAGCTCGGTTTCGCCATCCTTGGCCAGCAGAGGCGATTGCCCATCGGGTCCGCGAACGACAATCGAGACCGCCTCAGCCACGGTGTCATCCATCACGCCTCGCAGATTGGCCAGCACGTTATCCATGTCATTGGTGATCGCCTCGGTCTTTTCGGCAACCATCGCGCGCAGTTCGGCCAGCGTCTGATTGTTTTCATCTGCATCTGCGGTATCCGGTTCGTCCTGCGCTTCGATCGCGCGCAGATGGGCGGTGCTGCGCTCCAGCTCGCCCTGCGCAAAACTGTTCAAGTGCTGCCACGCCATGTGCAGCTGTTCCTGACGCGGCCCTTCGGTCAGCGCCTTAGTGACATGCCGGCGTAAGTCGGGCAGCCCTGAGGCGATCATGGCTGCAAAACGCAACACGCCTTCGCGGCTGATAGGGCCGGGGCCTTGCTTGATCTCTTCGACACCCGACAGATATTGCTTCATCTGCTCTGGGTGCGCTCGCAACCAGGCCAGAATCTCATCGTGATCGATGCCGGTCTCATCCCCGGTCAGCGCGTAATGCGCCCACTGAGCACTGCCCATGAGTACATCGATATCCGAGTTTCCAAGTGCCTGTTCCAGCCCGTCCATCACGTCGGCGCGGACTTTCGAGGCATCGTCGGCGCCACCGCCCAGTTCATCCACACGGTTGATAAACACCACGATCTGACCCAATTCCAACGCCTGCATCAGGCGGAACAGTTTCAGATCTGCCCGCGAAAGGGCCTGATGCGCGGACAGAACGACCACGAAGAAATCAGATTCCTTGAGATACTGGCGCGAAATCTCTTCACGGATCAGTAAGGGATCATTGACGCCCGGCGTGTCGGTCACCGTAACCGGATACGGGAAATGGCCAATGTCGAAATAGACCTCGGCCTTACGGGTGATATCGCTGTACAGACCCCGGTCCGAGCCCGGGTCATGGCCACCTTCTTCGGTTGGATCATCCCCCGCGCACACGTAGCGGGCAAGATCATCCGAGGTCAGCTCGTCCAGATCGTGATGCTCGCCCAGAAGGTGCTTGTAGCTTTCGCCCAAACGCAGCTTAGCGCGGGTTTTCATCGCTTCGACCTGCTCTTCGATCATCTCGCGCTTATAGCTGTCCTCTTCATCCGGGAACATGTTGCGCAGCTCTTCGCCTTCGGCAATCAGGGCCTGCCATTGGCGGTTGTCAAAGAAATGGAACTCAGCGCCCGAGGTCCGACCCGAGGGATGGCCGAAATGCATGTCGGTGATCACGGTGGTCCAGGGGTTCACATCCGAAGGCAGATATTCGGCCTGACCGGTGAAGCCGTTGATCAGGCGCGACTTTCCTGCCTTGATCTGACCAACAAAGGCAATCGACGGCTTCAGGTTCGACAGATCGTCGATGATCCGCGAGATGAATTGACGGGTCTCGTCATTGCTCACCTCATTCATGTCTTCGGCTATGCGAATAAGTTCGCGACGATTCAGTTCACTCATTAGATTTACCCTGGTAACTCGTATTTTAGATTTAGTTTTGCAAAATGGACACTATTTGGCAGGAACGCGGTCATTCGACGGCGGTTTTCAAGGACTTCCACAGGTTTACGACGGCCCCCAACTTGCGGGCATCATGGACGGCAGCGGCGGTATGTTGACCGTCGCTTAGTACAGCAAGACCTGCACCCTGACCGCCTGACGGGCGCATGACGATCAGTTGCGGTTGTGACAGGGCATCAGATCCATCTGCATTCCATCCGGCAAGATCACGCGCGAAGCGGGACAGCAGATCATTTCCGGGATGTGCAGGTTGATCCGACGCGCAGATGCCATCAAAAGAGTGCTCCTCAGCATCTCCGATCAGGACCCGCCCAAGAGCAAACCGCTCAGATCCCGTGTAAAACTGCATCGCTATGTCGGATTCAGGCTGCTGATCGACATCGGGCTCGGGGTCAGGCACGACTGACATGCGAGGTTCATCAGAGATCTCGATTTTATCGCAGGCGGCTTCAATCTCAGAGAAGGTGATACCGACATCGTCCGCCTCAAGCGCGGTATCAGGGCGCAGCGACACCATCTCCAGCGGGCCAGTGGCCGTCGATATGTCCGTCACCAACTGGGCCAGTCGTTCCGTCAGATCTTCACGAGTTTCGGTTCCGAAATCCGGCACAGGCCCCGAGGCGCAGGTGAAAACTTCGGTGATCCGCGAGCTGTTGACCTCGATGGCCAATACCGCGCCATCCGCAGCAGTAAATTCGATCCGCCGAGGCAGGATCGTACGTCTGATTGTGCCCAGAACCTGCTGCCTGCGAGACTTGGCATTGTCACCCGCAAGAAAGGTCACCGGCGACAAACGAGCCACCGACGAACGCCCGATGTCTTCGAGCAGTTCCAGAATTTCGCTATCCATCATACCGTGACCCCCTCTGGTCCCGTCTAAACCGCCGCCGCTACCGGCCCGAGGCTGAGATGTGATTTCGTAAGTGCAAGTCCCACGTTCGTATTGTTGCGACAGATGTAGCACACCACATGATCAGGATATTTCTGCGTCCTGAGAAAGATGTGCAGACGATCGTCAGAAAACACCGCGATTTCCCCAAATCCCGGATGCTCAACGTCGTCAATCTGAGCTGTCCGCAACAGCTCCTCGAACCCTTTGACGCCCCGCCCTTGGAACAGGTTCGCCACCGCAAGTGCCAAATGATCCAGTGCATCTGCGCTGTCAGAATCTTCGGCGCTGGTCCCCAACAACATCCCGGTTTCCATATCGACATACCCGGCTGCAACGCAGTCGGGTATCGTCTCGATGGCCGAACTCAAAGCAAGCTCAATCGACATATGGTCACCTGCCTTCGTGTCTTGAAATCAGGTTCGGATCAAACCGCATGCCATTCCGCTCCGCCATTGTCGGTGGGTTTGGGAACCGCGCGTAGTACCTCTTTGTCCTTACGCGCGCTGTGTTCGCGGGCGATCTGATCGAACTCGGTCAGGAAGGCGGCAAAGGCGCTTTGCAGGCCTTTTGCATCATCCGGCAGAGTCTCGCTCGCGACAATTTCATTCCACATCGCAAACGCGCTGGGTTGTGTGCCTGGCGAAGCGTTCATCGCGCTGTCCACGGACGGAGTGGCCTCTTCAGCTTCGTCGGTTTCCGCATCCGATAGCTCAGAGTTCACAGCGACCACGCGTACCGATGTCAGCGCATTTGACTCCGGCTCTGGCTCATAGTCTTCGTCCTGCGCTTCGTCCTGTTCAGCAAGCAGTGCAGTGATCGAAGACACTGAGGTCGCAATGTCATCCTCAGAGCGCTGTTGCTCCTCTGCGCCTTCTTGGTCCTCTATCGCCGTCTCCTGCGTTTCCCGCTCGTCGGCATCGGGACCCAGGACGATCAGCTCTGCCTCGGCGTCATCTTCTTCATCGTCGTCTTCGACGAAGTCGAACTCATCGACATCAGTAACGGGATTTGCCAATAGGTTGAGATCAAGCAGTTCCTCTTCTTTTTCAGCGAAGAGGGCGCGCAGATCTTCCTCGGCCGGTTCTGCTTCAGCTTCCATTTCGGCCCGCATGCGCTCTGCTTCGCCCGCATCGATGCGGGGACGTTCAGCCTCGTCCGAGCGGCGTTCCACCCGTGCGGGGCGCACCGGGAAGCTAGTGACTACATCCACCTCATCCACAGGCTGATCTACCGGATCAACAAGCTTGAGCGGTGTCTCTTCCTCTTTCCCAGCCGGGCGCAAAGGCTGCACTTTCTGTGCGTCCGTCAGAGATTTATCGATCTGGTAACGCGCCAGCATGTCGGCACGGTTGTCCATGATCTGTTCTGTGATCTCAAGGAAGCTGTCCACCATTTTGCCGCCACCGCTGCGTGACCAAAGCTCGGCATCGCCGGTCTTGTCACGGGCCAGAATGGCGTCGCGGGCAGAGAACAGGATTGTGCGATTGAACAGATGCCCGGCTTCGCGGTTCACGCGGCGCAGGACTTTCTGGCGATCCTTTTGGTTCAGCGCGTCCGCTCGGGTCACCAACAACAGCGATTTATGCTGCAACCGTTCTGGCAGGGACACCCACGTGGCGCGCTCAGTTTCACGCCATGCTTGTGTCGAATGAGTACACCACAGGACGCCATTGGCCTGTCCTACGGCACGCTGCCACACATCGGTCGAGATTTTCGGATCCGAAATACCGGGCGTGTCGATCAGGTCGACGGCCTCAAGAATGTCGGCCTCAAGAAAAATCCGTACAAATTGCGCGTCATTGACGCCGACCTGTTCAAGCTGATCCAGTTCGATCGTCTGCGTGCTGCCATCGTGGCGTTTTATATATGCCGGTCGATTACCCCAACTGAACCAGATCGGTGGCAGCTGCGTCGCTGTAACCTGCGTTGGCAAGGCCTGCTTGCGCAAAAGAAAATTCATCAGCGTGGATTTGCCTGCGCTGAACTCACCCATGAGCGCAAACACTGGCTTGCGTCGGGACCACTGCTCGATGCGGTTCCAGGCCTTGGGAGAGACGAAGCGGGTTTGTGATTCTTTTACCATAACTCTTCTTATGCTGCTTCGTTACTAAGGTCTTTCAGGATGTCACCCAGAATGTCGTCACGCGACTTCTGCGGCTTCTGCTCGGCCACCTGTGCCGCAGCCCTGTCTGGCGATTGCGAAATACTGAGCAATGTATCTTTCTGCTCAGCCATGAAATCGGTCAGGGTAGCGCGGACATTTTCCAGAACGGCTGCAATCTGGTTTTCCTCGATATCCTTGGTGATCGAGTTCGCCTCTGACGCTATCAGGCGCGTGTAGTCCGCCGCATAGGCTTCGAACCCTTTGCGTTTTTGCCACCATCGGCGCCACCATGTGCTTTGCAAATCCAGCGCAATGGTGCGGCCAATCCCCAAAGGTGGCGGAACACGCGGTACGATAGGTGCTTCGATGTTGAACTCACCCAGATGGTTGCCCAACAACTTATGATAGAGCGCTTCGACATCCGCAGCGGCGGCCGCATACAGTGCACCGGCATCCTTCCGCATCGCCCGCGCAAAACTGAAATACGCCGCTTTTTGCAAGGTGCGCAGACCTGCGGGATCATATTGCCACGTCCCCTGCTCCCCATTCTGTTCCAAATGAGAAATCAGCGAATCCGTCGCGCGTTTGACAAAATTTGCCTCGGCTGAGGCCAATCGTTCCAACACCTTGTCACGCAGTTTGCCCGTAAGTTCAGCGACTTTCTTTTGGTATTCGTCGGACACCGTTGCGATAGCATCTTCCGGTGAAGCACCATCCAGATCACGGACAATGCCATCTGTGCTGGATAGCGTTTTGGCGACGGCGGTCGCTCGGATTTGGCTGGCAATGTTGCGTGCACGGTGGCGGACGCGATCCAGAAGGCGGCCCCCCGCCCCTTCGGCAATCCGTTCATTCATTGCAAGCAGCAGATCAGGCAGTCCTGAAAGCGCCCAGATCTTATCCAATGACGCGGCCTGATCACCGAACCCGGCGGCCAGATAGAATGTGTTCAGCGCCTCGCGTGATTCCTCAGTCAGAATGTCCGGGTTTCCGGTCAGCGCGGCCTCGGCCCACAGCGCACTGCCAAAAACAACGCTAGTGTTGGCGTCGATATTGTTCTGCTTCAGTGTGTCCTGAATGCGATCCCGAATCTCGGGCACCTGAGTAACCGGGTCGGACAGTTCATCGATCCGGTTCACGAACAGAATGATCTGGCGATTCTCAAACTGCGCGATGATCCGCATCAGCGCCATATCCATGGTGGTCAATGCCTGACTTGCCGCCAGCACCACGACACAAACCTCGGACCCTCGCAAGCTGCGCAGCGTAATCTGCTCGCGCACCATAAACGTGTCATTGACGCCGGGCGTATCGCACAGCTTTAGCGAGATCGGATATTGCGGGATATCCATGAACAATTCAGCCGACTTCGTGACGTCGGCGAAGCGACCGGTCTTGGGATTGATGTCCGGATCGTCTTCATCCCCAAGGCAGACATAGCGCTGGATCAGCTCGTCGTCGAAATAGTCGTACTGGTGGCTTTGGCCCAATATCAGATCAAAGTGCTTACCCAGGCGATCTTCGGATTTCGCTTTCATTTCAGCGATCTGACGACGGATATCGTCCATCTCGTCATCCGCACCGGCACGATTGGCAAGCTCACCAAGACGCCCACCGCCAACCATCAGGTTGTCCCATTCTTCCTGCTCGAAGAAGGTAAATTTGGACCTTGTATCGCCCTCAGTCCGGGTGTTGATGTTCAGGGTGGTAACAACAGATGTCCACGGGTTCACATCCGAGGGCAGCAAGTTCGGCCGACCCGCCAGAATGTTCACGATCGAAGATTTCCCCGCCTTCACCTGCCCCACAAGCGTGACGCTTGCGGTGAAATTCTCCATCTTGGTTTTCAGCGCCGCCAGCCGCGCCGAGGAGCGCGCATCCGCCACCTCTGTCAATTGATCGATCTGTGTCGTCAACGAGGACATTGCCTCTGTCATCTCAGACAGAGCCTCGTTTCCTACAGACAGAAGATGGTCGTTGCGCGCCATATTTAGCCTCCGGTGCCAGTTGCGGCGATCTGGTCCCCTGCACCGTCCGGCAGGCTCGCAAGCGTGTCGATACGTGCGATCAGGTCCAGCGCATTGCCGAGGATTGCGGCCTCGGAACGTGGGGAAATTGATTCATAAGCCAGGGAATCAGCCAAGATTTCGATCGAGCTGAAGCCTTCACCATTTTCCAGGCACGCCACGCGGCGTCCAGTTGGGAAGTCCTGGGATTTATGTGCAGGCAGCGGCATGCGGGCATTGGCCAGCAGGTATCGATTGCCTGAATGGGTACGAAGAGCGATCCCGAAACCCGTGCCAGGATGCTGGCGATTAAGGGTTTTCAGCTCGCCAATGAAACTTTCGCGTGCAAGACCTACAACGTCTTGCTCGGAGGCAGCGGTTTTGATCTGGTTGGTCACGACAGAGACCCTTGTACTGGAGTTGAGCAAAAACTCGTACGGTGCCAGATGGCAAAAAGACTCATTAACTCCTGCGCTTAATCAATTACGATCACCACGGTGTTATTTTGACGCGAATAAGATTTTTTGGCGTTTGAAATGTGGCGCAATTGTGGTCGCGCCCCATAGAAATGTCTCAACCAATGGGGGAGTGATGTTGAGCGTACCGCCCGAAATTCAGCATGCTTGATGTGCTGACTTTGTTTCAAGTGCAGGGTAACAGGCGCGTTTGAAATTGTACGTAGAGTCATATAATAACCATATCTATCAATACTCTATCCCTTAAACCCCTTTGCTCCTTTCAAAGCCTTGGCGGTCAAGAAAAGCCTCGCAATACCATCGCTCGGAAATATCCGGAAGCGATGCTCGGCTTGGTAAAATCAGGTATAATCTACCTAAAGTAGTAAAAATAACACTAGAAATTTGCACTTTGTTTCCATATTGGAAACGAAATTACGACCAAAGAGCTACGAATTAATGTGTGGACTTGATTTTATACGCTATACGAGGTGGATTAACGCCAAGGAACGAGTGCTTCCAACGCAAACACGATAGTATGCAACAAGCTGGCATCCAATCTGGCCCATAAAACGCCCATCCAGCGACTGTTTCCCAATGCCCCAAACATAATCTTGCGATGAGTTAGATTTTACCTCTCGCCCTCACCCAAAAGCTTTGCTATTCAGCGCCTCACAACGGTGCTTCGGCACCGGACTGCGGGTGTGGCGAAATTGGTAGACGCACCAGATTTAGGTTCTGGCGCCGCAAGGCGTGGGGGTTCAAGTCCCTCCACCCGCACCACAACTTTCTCAGATTAGACGCCGTAACGGGCCATGAACATATCGACTGCTTGCAACGCAATCTCGTCGATTTCGTCTTGTGAGAAACTGCTTTGAATGCCGAATGCCGCTTTGCCCCAAAGGCGAACCTTGCAGAGTTCTGAGAACTGTTCGGCTGCAATGCTTACATCTTCAATGGCCAACTCGCCTTTGGTGACGGCCTTGGTCAGGTATTCAGCCATCTTCTGCTGACCATTCTGCGGCCCGGCCTCATAGAAAGCGTTGCCAAGGTCGGGAAACCGGTCGCGTTCGGCCACGCAGATGCGGAACACTTGCTGCGCAAACTCTGATACGAGGAAAGCGGTAAGCTGTGTTGCCGCGATTGTAAGCACTTCGCGTGCAGGTTTGGATTCGTCGATCATGGCGATGATCCGTTCGGACATCAGTCGACACTCGGTTTGGACAACCTCGGTGAATAAAAGTCGTTTATCGGGGAAATAGCTATAAAGTGTAGCCTTTGACACGCCCGCTGCACGCGCGATGTCGTCGACGCTTGCACCTTCGAAACCATCTGCCATGAAGACCTCTCGAGCCCCGCGCAGAACCTGATCGAATTTTCGGCCTGTGCGCAGAATGGTGGCGGCTTGGGTCATGATGGCTCCTGATTTGCTTGCCCGTCACAGTATAAACCGGTCGGTTCAGTTTCAATGATTTTCGCCGGATTCGCGAATTTGTCGCGAATATCGATAACCTACGTCTTCGCGGTCTTGCCGCCGCAAAAAACCGTGCTACGACTTTCGCATGGTCGAGATTTTTCTGCGCACCCTGCCCTTTTTTGCAATCATCGGCCTGGGCTATTGCGCGGGGCGCGGCAGATTCTTTCCCCCTGAAGCAACGGCTTACCTGACTAAGTTCGTCTTCTTCTTTGCGCTGTCGGCAATGTTGTTCCGCTTTGCCGCCACGTTGCCCTTTGCCGAGATCTTCGATGGCCGACTGGTCATCGGGTATCTTCTGGGCACCGTCGGCGTTTATGCGCTGGCAACGCTTGTGGCTTATCTGCGCAAACTGGACATTCCGACCGCTGCGGTCGAGGCGCAGTGCGCAGCAATCGGGAATGTCGGGTTTCTGGGGCTGCCAATGCTGGCGCTTCTATTCTCTGAGGCTGCAATTGGTCCGGTGATGTTGGTCCTAACCGTGGATCTTGTGGTGTTTTCATCGCTGATCGTAATTCTGATCAACGGCGGGCGCGAAGGCCGGATCAGCGCCAGCACCTTGCGCCTGATCGGCCGCGGGTTGCTGAAAAACCCGATGATCCTGTCGATATCGGCTGGATTGATCTGGTCAGCTCTGCGCGTCCCCATGCCCGCGCCATTGAACGACTTTCTGACCATTCTGGGCGGAGCGGCCACACCAGGTGCGCTATTTGCAATCGGAGCATCGCTGGCCGATAAATCCGCAGAGCGCATACAGATCGCAGGCTGGTTGAGTTTCTGCAAACTGGTGCTGCACCCGCTTTTCGTGGCGGTCATAGTGATCTGGCTGATCCCGGTTGCGCCCTTCCCGGCCATGGTTGCGATTGCGGCAGCCTCGCTACCGGTGGCGGGCAACGTCTATATGCTTGCGGCGCATTACGGTGTGGCCCCACAACGCGCCTCGGCTGCAATTCTGCTGTCGACCATCGCGAGTATCGTGACCGTGCCTTTCGTGATCGGCTGGGTCAGTACGTTCTGATCTTCACCTTCCCGAAAAATACTCGCGTTAAAGGCGCTCGGACTTTACGCCAACGCCGCAGGGCGTTAGCCATGGCACAAACCCAATGCGAGGAACTAGCCTGATGGAAACCCTTTCGGAAAATGCCTGTTTCGGTGGTGTGCAGGGCGTCTACCGCCATGCCTCCTCGGCCTGCAAATGTGATATGACATTCGGTCTGTTTCTTCCCGTCGAAGCGAAGGACGGCCCGGTTCCGATACTTTGGTATCTGTCGGGGCTGACCTGTACGCATGAAAACGCCATGACCAAGGCAGGCGCTCAGAGCTGGGCCGCCGAACAAGGCATTGCACTGGTGTTCCCTGATACCTCGCCGCGCGGCGAAGGTGTGGCGGATCATGAGGATTACGACCTGGGTCAGGGCGCAGGGTTCTATGTTAACGCAACACAGACACCCTGGACGCCTCATTTTAATATGTGGGACTACATCGCCGAAGAGCTTCCCACGCTGTTGGCAGAGAATTTCGCAATCGATCCCGAACGTCAGTCAATCACCGGGCATTCCATGGGCGGGCATGGTGCGTTGACGCTTGCGATGAACCTTCCGGGCCGGTTCCGCTCGGTCTCGGCCTTTGCGCCGATATCGAACCCGACGGGCTCGGATTGGGGCCGCAAGCAACTGGGCGCTTATCTCGGTGAAGATGAGGCCGCATGGAAAAAACATGACGCCTCGCTGATGATGCGTAGTGTTGGTTTTGATGGCCCGATCTTGATCGATACCGGTGCAAATGATCAATTCATGGATCTGCTGCGCCCCGAAGCGCTGGCGCAGGCAATCGCCGAGCGTCGTCAGCAGGCCACTTATCGTCTGCAGCCCGGCTATGATCACTCCTATTACTTCGTGTCCACCTTCATGGAGGATCACGTCACTTTCCACGCCGAAGCGCTGTACGGAGACTGAGGCATGAGTAAATATGACTATGACCTGATCATAATCGGGTCAGGCCCCTCGGGCCGTTCGGCGGCTATTCAGGCTGGCAAATTGCAGCGACGCGTGCTGGTGATCGACCGCAAGGACCGGTTCGGCGGGGTTTCGGTGCATACCGGCACCATCCCCTCAAAAACATTGCGCGAGACTGTGTTGAACCTTTCGGGCTGGCGCGAGCGCAGTTTCTACGGACGTTCCTACAGAGTGAAGGATCAGATCCGCGCTGAGGACCTGAAAGCCCGGTTGCACATGACACTCGATCATGAGGTTGATGTGCTTGAACATCAGTTCAATCGCAACCACGTTGAAACCCTGAACGGGCTGGCGACGTTCACCGGCCCGCACGAGGTCGAAGTTGCCACGGACGCGGGCGAGACTACGCGACTCACTGCGGCCAAGTTCCTGATCGCCACCGGTACCAAGACCTATCGGCCCGATTATGTGCCATTCAACGGCAAGACTGTCGTTGATGGCGACGATTTCCTCGAGATGGAGGAGATCCCGCGTTCGCTCTGCGTGATTGGTGCCGGCGTGATTGGCGTCGAATATGCCACTATGTTCTCGGCGCTTGACGTCCGGGTCACCTTGATCGAACCGCGCGAGACGTTTCTGGATTTCATCGACAAGACGCTGATCCATGATTTCACCCATCAGATCCGCGAGAATGGCGTCGATCTGCGCTTGGGCTCGGCCGTCGAAAAGATTGAAGACGCGGGCACGCATGTCGAGATTACTCTGGACAATGGTCGCCACGTGCGTGCCGAGATGCTGCTGTTTGCAGCCGGGCGAATGGGGGCGACCTCGGCCCTGAATCTGGATGCTGTGGGGATCGAAACGGATCATCGCAACCGCATAAGCGTGGATCGGAAAACCTATCAGACCTCGGTGCCGCATATCTATGCAACGGGCGATGTAATCGGGCATCCTTCGCTGGCTTCCACGTCTCTACAGCAGGGGCGTGTTGCGGCTTGTCACGCGCTTGAGACCCCCACCCTTCCGGAAAGCCCGTGGTATCCGTATGGCATCTATTCGGTCCCCGAAATCTCGACCTGTGGCATGTCCGAAGAAGAACTGCAGGAGCGCGGCATCCCTTATGAGGTAGGCGTAGCCCGGTTCCGTGAAACCTCGCGCGGGCATATCATGGGGCTGGAGCATGGGATGCTCAAGATGCTGTTTTCACTGAAAACCCGCAGGGTTTTGGGCGTGCAGATCGTTGGTGAGGGTGCGACTGAATTGATCCATATCGCGCAGGCGGTGCTGAACCTGAAGGGTACGGTGGACTATTTCGTACAGAACACGTTCAACTATCCGACCCTGGCCGAAGCTTACAAGATCGCAGGTCTGGACGCGTTCAACCGGATGCCGATCCCCGAAGAGTTCAAGGTGCGCAAAGCAGCGGCCAAGGCCAAACCAGCGAAACAGGCCAAAGAGGCGTGACGACGCTTTATATCGACGGCGACGCCTGCCCGGTGAAGGCCGAGGCCGAGCGGGTCGCAACTCGGCATCGGGTACCGATGGCTCTGGTCTCGAACGGGGGGCTGCGTCCATCGGCTAACCCCTTGGTTCAGGTCGTCATCGTGTCCGAAGGCGCTGACGAGGCGGATAAATGGATCGCTGAACGCTGTGGGCCGGGCGATGTGGTGGTGACCTCGGATATCCCGCTGGCTGCCAAATGCGTCGAGGCCGAAGCACGGGTGCTGCGCCCCAATGGCGAGGCCTTCACGGCGGCCAATATCGGTCAACAACTGGCGATGCGCGACCTGATGGCCGACTTGCGTGCGGCGAACCCGCTGGGTGCAGGGGGTGGGGGCAAACCCTTTGGCAAGGCAGACAGATCACGATTTCTGGACGCGCTCGAGCGGGAAATCCGGGCGGCGTTGCGTCGGTAACGCTCCCGCCGGTCGGAGACGCATCAAAGATGCGCCTCCTTCCGTTGGGCCGGGCAGCGCATTCCGCGCTGCGGTTGACGCTTGCATATCGGCCCTGGGATTGGTTCAGTCCATGTGCACTGGAGCAGTTTGAACGGGATCGCATCATGGCCATCGAAGCCGTCATCTTCGACATCGGGAACGTGCTGATCGAATGGCAACCCGAACGCTATTACGACAAGGTCATCGGCGAAGAGCGCCGTCGCGCTATGTTTGCCGAGGTTGATCTGCATGGGATGAATGATCTAGTTGATCAGGGGCATCATTTTACCGACACAATCTATGATTGGGCCGAGAAGTACCCCAAATGGCGCGATGAAATTCGCATGTGGCATGACAAGTGGATCGAACTTGCAACGCCCGAAATACCGCATTCGGTTCGCCTGTTGCGGGCACTGCGTGCGAACGATGTTTCAGTTTTTGCGCTGACCAACTTCGGGGTGCAGAATTTCGATTATGCCACCACTGTTTATCCGTTTCTGAACGAATTCGACCGGCAATATGTCTCGGGCCGGATGAAAGCCGTCAAGCCGCACCAGCCGATCTATGAAATGGTAGAAGCCGATTGTGGTTTGGCACCAGAGACGCTGCTATTTACGGATGATCGCATCGACAACATCGAAACGGCGCGGGCGCGCGGTTGGCAGACCCATCATTTCCACACGCCACAAGGCTGGGCAGAGCGATTGGTCGCCGAAGGTCTGTTATCGGAGGATCAGGCACGGTGAACATTCTTCAGATACGGTTCGCAGAAGGAGAAGCCAACCTGGATTGGATTGAGCTGACCGAAGCGCTTGCCGAGGGCCATCAGCGACCGAAGGCGCAGATAGAAGATACGTTCCTCTACCGAGGCGACGACACCCTTCTGTCGCGCTCGGCCTGGGTGGACGGGTTGGGTATCGCGGTCAAGTCGACAACCATATTCCCGGGTAATGCTCAGATCGGGCGACCCGTGATCGACGGCTCGGTCAGTGTGTATGACGACGCGGACGGTCGGCTTGCAGCACTGGTTGATTTCTTTCTGGTGACCAAATGGAAGACCGCCGGTGACAGCCTGTTGGGGGCATTACGATTGGCGAACCCGGATAGCCGCAGTATATTGATCCTCGGCGCCGGACCAGTTGCGGCTTCCTTGTGTGAAGCGTTTGCAGCGGGTTTCCCCCACGCGCGGATTTCTTTGTGGAACAGGACGAGCGTGAAGGCCGAGGCCCTTGCTGAAAAGTTTGATCATGTCGACGTTGCCTATGATCTGCCGGACGCCGTAGATCGCGCAGATATCGTCGCGACCGCAACGATGAGCACTCAGCCCATCATCCGCGGAGAATGGTTGCGTCCCGGCCAGCACCTGAACCTTGTTGGAGCTTACAGGCCAGACATGCGCGAGGCGGATGACGCTGCGCTTCAGCGTGGGTCTATCTACATGGACAGCTTTGCCTCGACGGTTGAGCACATTGGCGAGATCAAAACCCCTCTTGCCGAGGGGGCGATCTCGGGCGACGACCTGATCGCAGACTACTACGCGCTGGAGAAATTCTCGCCCGACCCGTCCGATATCACGATATTCAAGAATGGTGGCGGAGCGCATCTGGATCTGATGACCAGCCGCTATATCATCGACAAGTATCAGCAGGCCTGATTAGGCTGCGGCGACCACGCCAGAGCGGTCCTCGCGGATCGGCAGGTGGACGATGGCGCTGAACGCTCCGATCCCGACGCCAATCCACCAGACCAGCGTATAGTCTCCGTAGAGATCATACATGCGCCCACCCAGCCAGATGCCCAGAAAACTACCGATCTGATGGCTGAGGAACACGATGCCATACAGGGTCCCCATGTACCGCAAACCGAACAGATGCGCGACAAGGCCCGAGGTGAGCGGGATCGTTGCGAGCCACAGAGAGCCCATAGCCAGTGAGAACGCGATCACGGTCAGCGGTGTGATCGGAAACATGATGAAGGCGGCCGCCGCGATGGTGCGGCCGGTATAAACCGCTGCCAGCAGGTATTTCTTGGGAAAGTGATTTCCGGCCCAGCCCGCCAACAGGGTCCCGCCGATATTCGCAAGACCGATCAGGGAAATCGCAATCGCTCCGAGGGCCGAGGTGGTTGTGATGCCAATTGAATGCAGAAGCCCTCCGGGCTGGATCGGGCCGCACATTTCAGTCACGAAGGCCGGAAAATGTGCGGTGACAAAGCCCAGCTGATAGCCGCAGCTGAAAAATCCGATGGCGATCAGCGCGTAAGACGGATCGCGAAGCGCTTTGCCAAGGATTTGGCTCATGCTTTCTTCCAACTCACTTTTTGCAGCGGGTTTGGGCGCGCGCATGTAAGGCAAAGTCAGCACCAGTGCGAGGATCGCTGCGGCGAAGATCAGAAAGACATGCTGCCATGGCAGGAAACTCAGCAACCACTCAGCCGTTGGTGCGCCGATGACCTGCCCAAAGCTGCCTGCCGCCGTGACGATGGCCAGCGACATTGAGCGGTTCTGATCGGACGAGGCCCGCCCCACGACAGCCAGCACCACGCCAAAGCCGGTTCCCGCTATGCCGAACCCCACAAGCCACGCATACATCTGATGTCCGAACGGCGTCACGGACCACGCGCTCAGAACCATACCCGCTGTATAGGTCAGAGCACCCAGCACGATGGCGCGCCGGTCCCCGATCTTTTCGGCGATAGCCCCGAAGATCGGCTGCCCGATCCCCCAGGCAAGATTCTGAATGGCAATCGCCATCGAGAAATCGGTGCGCAGCCAGCCGAATTCATCTGCGATGGGAATCTGAAATACGCCAAAGGACGCACGCACCGCGAAGCTGACGGTGATGATGATACACCCGACGATCAGGATCGGATTCAGCAGACGTGCGGATTGGGGCATGAAGGCTCCGATTTTGTTGAGGGCTCAGATTACTGTGAACTCAAGACCCGTCAATTCAGGAGATTTGTGGTATCGGTTCAGCAAAATTGATGTGTTCGGAAAAAGGTTTCTTTTCAACGGGTGAACCGAACGTTATGGCTCGGGATATGACGGATTTGATATCGCTTTACGAGGCGCGCATCGCGGATGGCACGCTGACGCGTGATGACGCGCAAGAGGCCGTTCTACCCCGGTTTGAACGTATCCGGGTGGCTCTGGCTGAACCGGTCAAGCGTGGTTTTTTCCGCAAGGCCCCGCCCCCACCCCAGGGTCTGTATCTTTGGGGCGGTGTTGGGCGTGGCAAATCCATGATGATGGATATGTTCGTTGAAACACTTGGCGATATTCCAGCGCGCCGCGTACACTTTCACGCCTTCATGCAAGAAATCCACGCCGGGCTGCACAAGGCCCGCGAAGATGGCATCGAGGATGCCTTGGCTCCGGTGGCCAATGCGGTTGTGGAATCTGCCAAAGTACTGGCTTTTGATGAGATGCAGATCACCGATATCACCGACGCCATGATCGTTGGGCGGTTGTTCGACATGTTGCATGCGGGTGGGGTCGTGGTGGTCACGACCTCGAACCGGCATCCGGATGATCTGTACAAAGATGGGCTGAACCGGCAGCTTTTCTTGCCTTTTATCGCGCATATCAAAGAGCAGCTTGAAGTCTGGGAACTGATTTCGCCGACAGACTATCGCCAAAACCGACTGGAGGGATCTCCGGTCTACTTCTCGCCCATTGGACCAGAAGCACGCGAGAAGATCAGGGGTGTTTGGAAAGATCTATCCGGCGGTCCCGCAGAGCCATTGTCGTTGCAGGTCAAAGGTCGTGAAGTTGTTCTGCCCGCGTTTCGAAACGGGGTGGCGCGAGCATCGTTCTACGATCTTTGCGGACGCATGCTGGGACCCGGAGACTATCTTGCCATCGCTGAGGCTGTGAAGGTTCTGGTGCTGGAAGATGTTCCACGGCTCTCCCGCAACAATTTCAACGAAGCCAAGCGTTTTGTGACCCTGATCGACGCGCTCTATGAAGCCAAAGTGCGGCTGATCTGTTCAGCGGCGGCGGAGCCCGAGATGCTGTATGTCGAAGGTGAAGGAACGTTCGAGTTCGAGCGTACAGCGTCGCGTCTACGTGAGATGCAGGATCAAGATTGGGGGCGGTAGGGGGCACTGCTCCCGTCGCCTTTGGCGACTCCCCCGAGGTATTCTGGCCAGATGAAGCCTTAGCCGTTCTCGCGCAGGATATTGCCCGCCAGATAAAGCGAACCGCAAATCAGGACACGGGCTTGCAGGTCTTTCGCGGTGATCGCGCTGAGCGCTTCTGCTACGCTGCCTGCCGTCGAGGCGGGCAAATCGACTTTTGCAGCAGCCATGGCCGTGTCTTCGGCGCTGAGGGTGTTGGCTTCGCCCGGGATTGAGACGGCGGTGAGGGTATCGGCTTGCGCGGCCAGAGGCGCGAGATAACCTGTAACATCTTTTGTATTGAGCATGCCGCAGATCATATGCGTCGGCTTTTTAGGCAGCTTCGACAATACATCCGCCAAGGCGATTCCGGCGGCGGCATTGTGCCCTCCATCCAGCCAAAGCTCAGCCTGGGGGGCCTGATCGATCAGCGGACCTGTTTTCAAGCGCTGCATCCGGGCGGGCCATTCGGCCTTGGTGACGGCGGCCTCATAGGCGGCATCTCCCATTTGCAGATGGCGCAGGACTGCGAGCGCGGCACCCGCGTTCTGGAGTTGATGCGCGCCTAGAAGATTGGGCAACGGCAGGTCGCGAAGGCCGGTTTCGTCCTGATAGACGAGGCGACCGTTTTCCTCGTGCACATGCCAGTGCTGACCGTGCACCATCAGCGGCGCACCAAGCCGGGCGGCGGTGTATTCGATGACCTCCAAAGCTTCATCTTCCTGGGGGCCGACAATGCAGGGCACGCCCGGTTTGATGATCCCGGCCTTTTCAGCCGCGATCTTGCCCAGTGTATTGCCCAGGAATTGCTCGTGGTCGATCGAGACCGGGGTGATCACCGTTACCTTGGGCTGTTCAATCACATTTGTGGCGTCAAGACGCCCGCCCAGACCCACCTCAAGCAGCGTATAGTCCGCTTTCGTCCGCGTAAAAGCCAGCAAGGCGGCGCAGGTGGTGATCTCAAAATAGGTGATGTTCTCGCCGCCATTAGCAGCATAGCATTCATCCAGTACCGACGTCAGATCGGCCTCTGAAATCAGCTCTCCAGCCAGCCGAATGCGTTCGTGGAATCGCGCCAGATGAGGCGAGGTATAAGCATGGGCCGTGCACCCTGCCCCTTCAAGCCCGGCACGGATCATGGCCTGGGTTGAGCCTTTGCCATTGGTTCCGGCGATATGGATCACCGGAGGCAGTTTGAGCTGCGGGTTGTCGAGTGCCGCCAGCAAACGCCAAACGCGGTCCAAGGTCAAATCGATGATCTTGGGATGCAACGCCATCATCCGATCAAGGATGGCGTCCGAACTCTGGTTGGTCATTTTTCTGCCGTGTCCTCGGCGGGGGCTTCTTCTGTTGCAGCTTCCGGCTCGGGTGCCGGCAGATCGCCCTTGACCGCCGGGGGTTGGTTCATCAGCATTCGGGTGATGGTGATCAGCTCTTCGCGCATTTCGGTGCGTTTGGTGACGCGATCCAGCATGCCGTGATCCAGCAGATATTCAGCACGCTGGAAGCCTTCGGGCAGTTTTTCACGGATAGTCTGTTCAATCACACGAGGGCCAGCGAAACAGATCAGCGCATTCGGCTCCGAGATATGTACGTCGCCCAGCATCGCATAAGACGCGGTGACACCACCCGTAGTCGGGTGGGTCAGGACGACGATGTAAGGCAGGTTTGCTTCTTTCAGCATTTCAACCGCCACCGTGGTGCGCGGCATCTGCATCAGGCTGAGGATGCCTTCCTGCATCCGCGCCCCGCCAGCTGCCGAGAACAGGATAAGCGGGCGCTTCAGCTTCACCGCCTCTTGTGCTGCGGCGATGATCGCATTTCCCACAAACATGCCCATTGAGCCGCCCATGAACGAGAAATCCTGTGCCGCCGCCACGATCGGAGTACGCCCGATCTCACCCGTGGCGACCAGCATCGCTTCTTTCTCGCCGGTCTTTTTTTGCGCAGCCTTCATCCGGTCAGGATATTTCTTCTGATCGCGGAACTGCAGCGGGTCATCCTTGGGCGCGGGGACCTTCACTTCGGTAAAAATACCGCCGTCAAACAGATGCGTGAAACGGTCGCGCGGCGTGATCGCCATGTGATGACCACACTGGGTACAGACATTCTGGTTTTCCGCCAGCTCGCGGTGGAACAACATCGTTCCGCATTCGTCACACTTATGCCAAAGATTTTCGGGCACTTCGCGGCGCGAGAAGATCGAGTTGATCCGAGGGCGGACGTAGTTTGTGATCCAGTTCATGTCGGAACCTTGCTGAGACTGCGTTGACGTCAAATAAGACGCTGGCGCAGGAATTGCAATCAGCGCCTGAGGACTAGTCGCGCAGCGAGCCATCCCACAATCATGAGCCCGAAGTCGACAAGCAGCCAGGGTCGGATGGCCTGCGTATCCGAGACCTCATACGGAAGGTGATACAGCGCCAGGCCGCTCAGGCTATCCGGCAACGAAATCACAAGCAGTGCCGCAAAATTGTTGAAGAAATGCAAGGCAATTGCCGGGCCCAGAGTGCCAGATCTGGCGGTAAGATCGGCAGCCAATACCCCGAAAGCCAGCGCCCAGATGGCTATCAGCAGAGCATTGTCACCAGCTGTCGACGGGCTGTAGTGCCCGACTGCAAACAAAATCGAAGGCAGGACCATCCAGATCAGCGGCGATTGGAACCGCGCCGCCAGACCTTGTTGCAGGTAGCCTCTGAACAATATTTCTTCGGCGCTGGTTTGTATCAAGACCGCGATAACCGACAGAGGCAGTAAGATCAGCCACTTGGACAGCGGCAAATTGGCGACCAGCGGTGCCCCCAGATCATAAGGCGGCAAGATCAATATAACCACACCGAGCAACACCAACGCACGCAAGACACGCCAGAACTGCCGTATCGCCACCGTTTGCGGCCCGATCACAGTCGAGAGCGAGCGGCGTTGGACCCATCTTGCTGCGAGTGCGACCCCCAAAATGGCAAAGATGAAACTGGCCAGAATGACCAGAAGCGCCTCTGGGGATGTTCCGCTCAGGAAATCGCGCGCCCATTTGGTGGATCCCAGATTTGCGATCATGGTGAACAGTATCGTGTTAAGGATGAGCACAACCGCAGCGACAATGACCATCCCAACGATCAGACGCCAAAGCTCGGGGCGTTTCCGAGCTTCGGTTAATAGAACCTGATGGGGGTCATAGGCCCTTTGATAATCAAGTGTCATTCGGCTGCCCGACGTGCTGCGTGGTCGCCTCTTGTCCGGTTGTGGTGCCAGGGTGGAACAGTCGCTCCGCTGCCGATGACAGATAACCTGCCACTGTTTCGAGAAGTTTGACCGCGACGCCTGCGTCGCTTTCGATCACCGCGCGCAGTTCTTCAGCACCGATTCTCAGGAATGCGCAATTCGTAGTCGCCACCAGATCCAGCTGTCGTGGTTCATTTGTGATGATCGCGAGGTCTCCGATCAGACGTCCGGGTTCGACCGTCGAGAGCGCTTCGACCGCGCCATCCTTGTCCAGCAGATTCAGACTGGCCTCGCCCGATATACACAGATAGGCCGCGTCCGGGGCCTGACCGCGCGCGAATATGGTTTGACCCGCCGCTGCCTCATACCATTGGGCGGAGAACGCCAGCAGGCGCTGGTTGCGACCATCAAGGCGCGAGAACAACTCGGTCGAAGAAATGATCTTGAGCTTGCGGCTGAGATCATCTGAGGAGCTATCTTCAGTTTCCGGTCGTACGCGTGACACGCCATCAATGCGACCATCCTTGACCTCGACAAACAGGTCGTAGGCTTCGGGATGGGCAAAATGATCCTCCATGAAGATCATGATCGAGTCGGGCAATAGCTCGCGCAGTTTCAGTCGGGTACGCAAGCGGCTTTCCGAATCGTGGCTGGCAAGCGCCTTGTCGAGGATCAGAATATCGGGCCGCTTGATCCCGGCACGCGAAAACGCGGCACGCTCCTGAAACACCGTCGGCAAATTATTCCCGCCCAGCCCCGAAGGCAGATCATAAATGATCGCCGCCGCGCGGCGGCGCAATCCGGCTTCATTGAGCACTTCGGCCACCAGATCCTCGATCTCTTCTGCATGAGCGCCAGCCATGATCGAAACCCGGCCATAAAGCGCGTTCTCCATCGCAGTCAGCCGCGGGACATAAAGATCAGGTGAGACCGGGACAAACAATCCGTCCATAGCGCTGCGCATTCTTTCGGCCTGGCTGTGGCGAATGGAAAGAATCTTTTCCTTATATTCCTCAGGGAAGCTGGGGCCGATCTGTTCCGCTGTCAGCATGAAAGGCACGGTCAGAAGAAGTGCTCGATCCTGAACACTTATTGCCTCGTCACCTTTGGAATTGCGCTGTTCCTCAATATCCAGAAGACGGTGATACATGTCTTTTGACAGGCCCAAACGTAAGAACAGGGGGTGATCTGCACCATCCCGACCAAAGGTTTGATTCAATGTCTGCAAGACCGCATCGGCAATGCGTAACGCATCGTCATCCAGTTTGTGAGCAGCCAACATCGACATGAATCGCCCGTCACCTGCCAACAAATCGGCTGAGATATCGTGTGACGGCGATGCGAACAGAAGGTTCCCGCCCAAAGGCACCGCAGGGTTAAAGAGATCCGGATCGAAGCGATAAACATACTGATCCAAGCCACGTTCCTGCAGGCGGGCTGCAACGGTTTCGCGCAGATTGACGATCTCTTGCGCCAACTCCGGGTGAACCTCCGGATCGAAGCGAGAGCGCAAGGTTCGGCGGAACATAAACTCATCAATGCCCATCGCTTCGACCAGCTTGAACCACCAGTCGCGGATATCCTCGATATCGTCGAGCCCTGCCAAGCCTGGATCAATCCACTCGTCGCTAAGTGAATCAGGTGGATTGCCTGCCCGGACCGCCTCGATCTGGCGGCGACTGGGTAGCTTCAGTGCGTCTTTTTCATGCTGAGGATGTGTGCGAAGCGGCATCAAAAGATTGTCGCCCAACGTACCGTCAAACAGATAGGGGCGCGAATAGGCGTAACCGATCCTGGCGGCAATCACGGATTGGTGCAGGTCGTTCAGGTTGTGACCCGCCATGACGACTTCGCCCTGCACCGGCAACAATTCACGCGTCAGCAATTGCGCCAATGCGCTACGTTCAGCAGCGTGGGTCGACTGGATGGCAACACGCGCGCCATGGGGAACGGTCAGATCGATGTCTTCAAGAATGGTCTTCCCGTCATCGTCTCGCACGGTCACATTGCGCAGTTCGATATTGCCGATCAGATGTGGGATCGTCTCTGGAACACCTTCGAACAGGCGCTCGGGGATCATGTTTGAAGGCGCAAAGCGCTCGGTCACGATTTCCCAACGCAGCGACATATCTTGCACTTGGTTGTAATAGGTCAGAAGGTCTTTCCACGGGCCACTGAGGTCTTTGTACGCGCCCAAAGCCGCGACCAGCGCACCCACCGTCACCTCACCCGTAATCGCCAGATAACCACCAACCGAATAAAACAGGAAGGGCGTCATCTGCGTGATCAGGTTGTTGAGGAACTTCATGAAGAACTTCTTGTTGTAGATCTTGAAACGGATCTCAAACAAGGTGCCCAGACGGTGGCTGAACTGCGCAAGGCGATAGCGCCAGCCGCCATTAGTGCGCAAGTCGCTGATACCGGCGGCACTTTCACCGATCTCAGAACTCAGGCGGCGAACCTCTTGAATACGGTCCTTGTTCAGCAAGTTGATCTGCCGCTGCAGCTTGGGAATCAGCCACGCCTGCAACGGGATCAGAGCAATACTGGCCAACCCGAACCAGACGCTTTGCATGAACAGGAAGGTGACGATGGTCATCATCTGGCCAAACTGGAACACTGGCTGCGCGATCGCGTCCCCCATCAGGCCGCCCATTGGCTCCGCCTCGGACGTGATCATCGATACCAGCTCACCCTGGCTGGTGGTGGCGAAATAAGACTTCGGGAACCGCATGGATCGGCTGATCAGTGTGAATCGCAGACGGCGCAGCATGCGTTCGGCCAGAATGCCCTTCATCGTGTTGATGCGCATCTTCATCAAACCGCTGACAATAACAGTGGCAAGAAAGGCAAAGCAGAGGATCATCAGATATTGAATCTGAGTCACGGTGATCCCGAATACCGTCACCGTATCGGCGGGCGCACCAATCGCGTCATTGATGATCTGCTTTGGCAGTTCAAGCGAGGCGTAGAGGAAGGGAAACGACAGAACTGTCAGCGCCAACAGCACCATCTGCTGTTTTTTTGAGTACTTCCAGATGAATGAAAATAAGGTTGGTTCCATACACCTGCCTCGCCTTGAAACTGAATGATCCAAAGACGTTGCACAACATCCCAACGATCAGAGAGCCGAAGGTACGCTTCGGCTTGACCTATTGCAAGAATGACAGGGTGCGTATCCTGCGATTTTCGACCTGATTTATAATCTCTGATCCAGGATCAAATTTTGGACAGATCGGCACAAGACGTGTTTGTCCCGCGTGCGGTCTTTGACTAAAGAAGAGGATAGCTTTGGAAGATGGGGCGATGGGCAAACTTCTGGACCGATATCTGCAACGCAAGGTGCTGACCCGGTGGCGCGATGCCGCGCAACGCGCGGATCAGGCTTCGTTGTCTGAACTTCGACGCCAGCGCGACGACGCGCGTCAGTTGCGCAAGCAACTCGACCTTTTAACGCGCGCAGCCGATGGTCGTCTGGTTCAGCCCATGATCGGTTCCGACCAGTTTCCGCGACCATTGGGTACAGATTGGTCCTGGAGACCCGATCTGTGGAAACTGCCATCTGACCGCAAAGGCCTGGCCTCAGTTCCGCGCAAGGCGCGGATGGATGAGCAAATGACCCTGTTTCATGACTGCGACCAGTCTGAAATAGCGATGCAACAAGTCCGAAACCGGCGGGACAAGGACCTCGCGCCTTTTAGTATGGCGATAGAAGTTTTTGATTTTCAAGGGTCTTTCCTGTCATTGTCGGTAGAGCTTCCTGCCTACGCAGCGACGGATTTGACCGGCCAGCATCTGATGCGCATCGATACGGTGGTGGAAAGTGAACGACCAGCCGTTGTGTTCGCCCGCCTCAACATCCAGCATGGCCCGAACACCGAACAGGTTCTGCGTCAACTCGATTTGTCCCGACCCGAGGCCGCAGTGGATTTCGACCTGGCGCATCTGCACCTGAACGAGCGCAGAATAGAAAAGCTATGGCTGGATCTGATTCTGGAGCAACCCGCGATGAACCGCGTTATTCTACGTGATCTGACGTTCTGTCGCCACCATCGAGCCGATCTGTAAGGGGGATGACATGACGCAACCGATCCTGACTCCGATCCGTTTCGAAAATGCTCTGTGGCAAGGGCATCTACGCTCCGAGAGTGAACCGCAGATCGATGTCCGCTACCTTGGCGAGCCCGTACCGGATGTCGAACTCTCCTCCGAAGCGGACGGGTGGACCTTGCGCATTCCAGTGCCCCTCGCAGCGTTGTCTGAAGGGGTCCATTGCATCGCCATCTTTGATGCAACCACAGATCAGAAGCTTGGGGATTTCACAATCATCGCAGGCACGCCGGCCGCTGACGACATGCGTGCCGAGATTGCGCTGCTGCGCGCTGAACTGGATATGTTGAAACGGGCATTCCGGCGATCTCAGGCCAACTAGGATTCGTCCTGATCTCGAACACACCGGGCCGTTTTCCTATCTTTTCAGCCCCATCCGTGCATCATGGAGTAATTTAGCGCGGATTGGGGGCCCCATGGACCGCAAGAGCATCATCAAAGTTATTGCCTTAATGGTGACAGGCTTTGGGATCGGGATCGATTTCACCGGCGCGCTCATGCTGGTCCCGGCAATCGAGAACAGCTTTGACGCAGATATCACAAGTACGCAGTGGGTCCTCAATATTTATGCGCTGTTTTTTGCCATGACCATGGTCGCCGGCGGTCGGCTAGGCGACATGTACGGACACCGCAAGGTGATGATCATCGGTCTTTCGATTTTCCTTTTCGCGTCGATCCTTTGCTTTGTCGCCCCTGGCCTGGACTACCTGATTGGCGCCCGCGCTCTGCAAGGGATCGGGGCGGGCTGTGTCTGGCCCTGCACGCTGGCCTTCGGGGCCACCAAAGTATCGAGAGAAGAGCACCGCGCGTTGGTGATGGGCCTCATTCTGGCAGGGGTAACAACCGGCAATGTGTTTGGCCCATTGATCAGTGGCGCAGCGGTCAATCTGGGCGATTGGCGATTGTTTTTCCTGGCAAATGTCATTTTCTCCAGCATATCGATGGCCACCGCGATACTACTGATGGAGCGCGAGACCCAGCATAAGAAAGGTGAACATATCGACTTTGCCGGGATGGGCATTCTGTCCTTCGCAGTGCTGCTTTTGCTCTACGGGTTGGATGTCGGTGCGGATTGGGGCTGGACCTCGGTTCCGCTTTTGCTGCTGTTCTTCGTCAGCGCGGTGCTGTTCTTCCTGTTCCCGAAGATCGAAAAGCGCGTCAAGGAACCGCTGTTATTGCCACAACTGATGCAGAACCGAGAGTTTCTGATCACCCTTGGCCTGAACATGTTCAACGTCTCGGCGGCTTTTGTGGCCTTGCTGTATTTCCCGCAATACATGCAAAAGGTGCTTGGGTGGTCGGTATTCCAGTCGGCCCTGGGGTTGGCTCCGTTGACTGTATTGCTCGCGGTTGGCTCCATCGTTTCGGGCACACTTTATAATGATTTCGGGCCAAAACGGTTGCTGTTCTGGGGATATGCCTGCGCAACTATTGGTGCGATCAGCGTGATCATCATGCCCGAAAGCTGGGGGTATTTTCAGATCTTGCCCGGCATGGCGCTTATGGGGCTCGGAGCCACGCTAACGGTCGGCCCCTCGGGCACTGCCGCAGTTTGCGCCGTCAAACCCGAACGGGCGGGCCTGGTGGGCGGGCTGAGCTTCATGACTCATCTTGTCTATGGGGCCATTTCGGTCGCGTGTGCAACGGCGATAATGTATGTCGTCAGCCTGTCCAGCTTGCGTGATCAGCTTGCCGCCGCGGGTATCAACATGTCAGAGGCGGATCAAAAAGCGATCAATGGCGGTACTCTGACGACCGACTCGGCAAAGGCCGTGCTGCAAAAACTGGGGCCTGGTGAAGTTGAAAAGGTAAAGGCCGCCATTGCGACGGCCTTTGATAGTGGAATGAATATGACCTTCGTCTTCTCTGCGATCTCGGTTTCGATCGGGATCATACTCTCCCTGATGCTGGACGAGAAGAAGCTGCACAAAGTCGAAGGCTAAACGGGCCACAACGCATGCGGCCCTCTATGCATTACTGCGACGGACCTGCCGGATTAAAGGCAGACAGGCCTTTGAGGATGTCGATGGCATAGGCCAGCTGATAGTCCTGCTCGCGCAGCTCTGCCGTTGCTTCTGCCTTGGCACGATCTTCTTCGATCTGACGGATCTCATCCTCGCTCAGACTGTCGTTGTTCAGGCTGCCCCGCAGGTCGGCCTCAGACCGGGTGCGAGCATTGCTTTCCTCTTCTTCCTCTGTTGCGGGGGCCGGACGCGGCTGTTCCACAATGATGTCCGGGCTGACGCCAAGAGCCTGGATCGAGCGACCCGATGGCGTGTAATAGCGCGACGTGGTCAGACGCATCGCTCCGTCGCCGCGCAACGGCATGACGGTCTGGACCGAGCCTTTGCCAAAGCTCTTGGTACCGACAACGATTGCCCGGTGATGATCCTGCAGCGCACCCGCAACAATCTCGGAGGCTGAAGCCGAACCACCGTTGATCAGAACAACAATTGGCTTTCCACCGGTCAGATCGCCGGGCGTGGCGTTGAAACGCTCACCATCTTCGGGGTCGCGACCCCGGGTCGAGACGATTTCACCCTCATCCAGAAACGCGTCTGAAACCTTGATAGCCTGGGTCAGCAAACCGCCCGGATTGTTGCGCAGATCCAGCACAATACCGTTGACGTTTTCGATGCCGCCAGCCTCGTCGATCTGTTCTTCCAGCCCTGATTTAAGGTTGGGATAAGTTTGGTCGTTGAAGGTGGTGACACGCAGAACAACACTGGTTCCTTCGGTGCGGGCCCGAACGGCCGTCAGCTTGATGGTGTCGCGAATGATGGTGACATCGAAGGGATCAGCCTCGCCCTCGCGCACCACTGTGATCACGATCTCGGACCCGACCGGTCCGCGCATCAGATCGACCGCCTTGTCCAGTGTCAGGCCCAGAATGCTCTCACCATCCACATGGGTGATGAAATCACCCGCTTCGATACCTGCGGCATCCGCCGGGGTGTCATCGATCGGAGAGACGACTTTCACGAAACCATCTTCCTGCGTGACTTCAATCCCCAGCCCGCCAAACTCGCCGCGCGTCTGCACGCGCATCTGTTCCGCATCATCCGGAGACAGATAGCTGGAATGCGGATCCAGCGAGGTCAGCATCCCATCAATCGCTGCTTCGATCAGTTCTTCGGTTTCCACTTCCTCGACATATTGCGCGCGGATGCGTTCGAAGATGTCACCAAACAGATCCAACTGCTCATAAACGCTGGCCTTGTTTTCAGCCTCTTGAGCCAGCAAGGGGCCTGCGATCTGAGTGGTTGCGATAATCCCTGCCACGGTGCCGGCCAGACCGGCCATCACAAATTTCTTCATACTCGTCTATCCATCCTTGTCCGTCCGGAACCAATTGTCCGGATCCACGGGGCTGTTGTCTTGTCTTACCTCTATATAGAGCGTTTCTGACCGGTCAGTTCCAGTGCCATCACTGCTTGTTGACATAATAGCGCCGATTCCCGGTGTTTCACCGGGCATCAGACCGACCGGAGTACCCTCGGGGATCACCTGTCCGGGCTGACCATAGACCTCTTGCAGGCCAGAGAACACAAAAAGCAGATCAGGCTGAGGCTCCAGGATTACCAGATTCCCCAAATCCAGCAGAGGGCCACGATAGCGGATCGTCGCAGCCGTCGGTGACACAACCAGTGCGCGCGGGCGCGTGCCCAGCACCAACCCCGGACGCGTGACCCCTGCGGCATCCGTCTCACCCGCTCTATGCAGGATCACACCTTGCGTCGGCAGCGCGATCTGGCCTTTGAGATCAGCGATATCGGCAGTGGTCACCGCAATTTCGCCCGCTGAAATCTCGGACAGGCCGCTGGCAAACCCATCCAGTGTTTCTGTCGATGAAATCAGAATGGCTGTGCGCACCGGATCTTCGACAAAACGGCGCGGCAGGTCGGTGCGGTCTGCAATCGCTTGACTCAGCTTCGTTCGAGCATCCTGCACGCCTGACAGGCCCTCGGTCAGCGTATCCGCAGCGCTTTGCTGAAGCTGCCGTAGCGTCTGAACCTCTTGCAGATCAGCCGCCAACGCCCGGGCCTGTGCGTTCAGGCCCGGTGTGACCTCGGACAGCATCATTCCGGTTCGTGCTGCCCCCAAGGGCCCTGACGGGTGCAGCATCAGCACTGGTGGAGCGGTCGTTTCAATGGTTTGCAGCACGCCCAGCAATTGCGCCACATCTTGTTCGCGCGCCTGCAGTTCTGCGGTCAATTGGGCTTCACGCAGCGTCGCTCGACGCAAACCGTCGCGCATCGCCGTCAACCCAACCTCATAGGCCTGGATCGTTTCGGTCAGCGCACGCACGCGGTCACGGGCCGAGTCAGCCTCCGACAGAGCAATCGAGGCCTGCTCCAGCATTTGTGCAGCCTCCAACGCGGCCTCAGACGGGCTGTCTTGAGCCATCGCAGGCCACGACCAGAGCAATGTCAGGCTGAGCCAGAATGCCCTCATGTCAGCAGGCTTTGCCCGGTCATCTCAGCAGGCACCGGTAGTTCCATGAGCTGCAGTAGCGTCGGCGCGAGATCGGCCAGCCGTCCATCGCGCAAACCTGCGCCCTCAGGACCACCGACCAAAACGACAGGCACCGGGTTTAGCGTATGCGCGGTGTGCGGGCCACCTGTTTGCGGATCGACCATCATTTCGCAATTGCCATGGTCCGCAGTCACGATCATCGCGCCACCGACCTGTTTCAAGGCGGCAACCACCTGCCCCAACCCCTGATCGACAGCTTCGCAGGCATCAATCGCCGCTTGCAGGTCGCCCGTGTGGCCGACCATATCAGGGTTGGCGTAATTGGTGACAATCAGATCATACCCGGCTTGTATCGCTTCGACGAATTTCTCGGTCACTTCGACCGAGGACATCTCGGGCTGCATGTCATAAGTCGCCACCTTGGGCGACTTGGGCATAAAGCGGTCCTCGCCCCCTTCAGCCTGTTCCTTACCGCCGTTCAGGAAAAAGGTGACATGAGGGTATTTCTCGGTCTCGGCCAACCGGAACTGGCGCAAGCCCTGTTTTGCGACCCATTCGCCCAGAGTATTCACGATATCGCGCTTGGGAAAAACAGTGGTCATGTAGTCATTGTGGCCATCGGAATACTCGACCATGCCAAGCAGCGCCGACAGTTCTGGGCGCGGGCCGGTGTCGAAATCGGCAAAGCCGGGCTCACCGATGGCGCGCAGAATTTCGCGGGCGCGGTCGGCGCGGAAGTTCAGGCAGAAGAAGCCGTCACCATCTTTCAGCCCCGCATAGCCCTCAAGCACCGTGGGCGTGATGAACTCGTCCGTTTCCGATTGGTTATAGGCATGATCCACGGCAAAATGGGCGGTGTTTTCCACCCTGCCCTGCGCTTTGATGATGGCGTTGTACGCCTCGGACACCCGCTCCCAACGATTGTCTCGATCCATGGCAAAGTAGCGGCCGCAGACGGTGACGATCTTTGCTCCTTCGGGCAAACGGTCTTCAAGCTCCGAGATATAGGTAAAGGCTGATTTCGGAGCCACATCGCGCCCGTCCGTAATGGCATGCAATACGACCGGGATGCCCGCATCGGTGATGGCCTTGGCGGCGGCCACGATGTGATCCAGATGCCCGTGTACTCCACCATCCGAAACCAAACCCATCAGATGGGCTGTCCCACCTGCAGTTTTCACCTTAGCGATGAAGTCCTGCAGCGCGTGATTGTCAAAGAACGAGCCGTCTTCGATGGCCAGATCAATCTGTCCCAGATCCATCGCGACCACGCGCCCTGCCCCGATATTGGTGTGACCAACCTCGGAGTTACCCATCTGACCGCTGGGCAAACCCACATCCGGCCCATGCGTAATCAGCTGCGCACGAGGACCTTCCGCCATAAGGGCATCAAAGTTCGGGGTATTGGCCAGATAGGGTGCGTTGGCTTTGGTGTCTTCAGACAGGCCCCAACCATCAAGGATACACAGGACAACGGGTTTGGGGGCGGTCATGAAAGCTCTCCGGGTGCAGTGTTGCCACCTTCTACCCCCTGCCCGCGCAAGGTTGAACCGTCTTTCGGCGCTGCAAGGGCAGAATTAATCTGCCTTGTAATCCCCAAATGGCCGTGCCTTACGGTTGCGGTATTTCACGGTCAGCTCAAGCGGCATATCGTTTTCGTCGTAGATACCAATCACTACGCCTGTTCCACGGCTCGATCCGCGCATGTTCAACAGCTGCTCCTCGGACCGGGTTGTGCGCTGAGACGGACGGCGGGCCCAGGCAAATAGATAGTCATACATCTCGGCGATAATGTCTGCGTGCTCATCGCTTTCGCCCAGATCGATCAGTTCATCTGGATCAGTCTCCAGATCGAACAAAAGCGGGCGATAGCCACCCTCACAATGGACCAGCTTCCATTTCTCGTTTGCGACCATGAACATGACCGCATCCCGCACCGAAGCATTCAGCATCTGGGCAATGGGCGAAGCAGAATAGTCGTATTCGCAGATAACGACATCGCGCGGGGTGTTGTCGGATTGCCCATGTAGAATCGGCAGCAACGAATGCCCTTCGAGGATGTGTCCGGCGGGTTCTCCGCCTGCAACCTCCAGAAAGGTGGGGGCCAGATCGATGGATTCGACCAGCGCGTCGCAGGTGGTGCCGCGTGTCGCGTCAGCTTCGGGTGATGGATCATAGATGATCAGCGGCATTTTGGTTGAGGCATCGTGGAAGAAGGTCTTCTCCCCCATCCAGTGATCGCCCAGAAAATCCCCATGGTCCGAGGTCAACACGATCATGGTGTCCTGCATCCGCCCGGTCTGCTCCATCCAGTCGAATAGCCGCCCCATCTGATCATCGGCCTGTTTGATCAGGCCCATATAGGCCGGGATCACAGCCTCGCGCACATCCTGACGTGAGAATGTCTGGCCAATTTTCGTGTCCATGAACGCCTTGAGCACTGGATGCGCATTCTGCCGCTCAGCCTCGGACCGAACCACCGGCAGTACGTGCTCGGGGCCGTACATCGAGGCATAGGGTTCCGGCACGATGTAAGGCCAATGCGGCTTGATATAGCTGAGGTGACAGCACCACGGCCCTTCATGGCCGTCCATAAACTCAATTCCACGAGAGGTCAGATAGGGCGTTTCGCTGTCTTCCTCGGCGATATTGGCCGCCTCGGATGAGTTTTTCAGAAACCAACCCGACAGCACATTGCCATCTGCATCCAGACCCGAATTGGCAAAATCGTGCCAGGGATTGTCACTGTCGTAACCTTTGTCCTTCAGATATTCGTTGTACTTCTTAGCCCCACCGGGATCATAGAAACCATCGGGTCCCTCGGGGCGCATCCCATCATCGCGTTCAAATACATCAAATCCGCATTCGGCTACGCGCGCACCGATCAGGCTGTCGGGCTCAAGCCCCAAACGGGCCATGCCCTCGGCATCTGCGCGCATATGGGTCTTGCCGACCAACCAGCAACCCATCCCCGCCTTGCGCAAATGATCGCCCATGGTCATCTCACCGACTTTCAGCGGAATACCATTCCACGACGCACCGTGCGAATGCACATAGCGGCCGGTATAAGTCGACATACGGGAACTGCCGCAAATCGGAGACTGGATGTATGCGCGGTCAAAACGCACGCCCATCGCAGCGAGCCGGTCAATATTCGGGGTATGGAGATGTGGATGTCCGTAGCAGCTGAGGTAGTCCCAGCGCAATTGGTCGAACATAATGAAGAGGATGTTCCTGGCTTTGATCATGCCAAGAGGGGTATCCTAGCCTTCCATCTGTTGCAGCATCTTTTTCGCACGCTTGCACTGCAACTGGTCGCGCAGAGGGCTGTCGGGATCGACATCCTTTTGGCAGACCACACATTTATCGGCACCAGAGATCGCGTTCAGGCCACCGCAGCTGCCCTTGATGGTCTTGCCCATCAGCATCACACCCAGCGCCATACCAACCATGACGATCAGCAACAGGAAAAAGGCCAGAATAAAGGTGCTCATAACGGTTCCTACCGGTCAGTTGGTCCCCAGCGCATCCTTGAACGCGCTGCTTTGTACGGTGATATAGGCTTCTTCCCCGCTTGTCACATCCCGCGAGATGAAGAACACGGCAAGTTTATGCTTTTCGGCCAGTTCCATGCCCTTCTCCTGCCCCAAGGCCAGCATCGCCGTCGCCCATGCATCCGCCATCATCGCGCTGTCTGCCAGAACCGTAACCGAAGTGGTGCGATGCGTGATCGGGCGCCCGGTCGTCGGGTCGATGATGTGGGAATAGCGAACGCCATCCTGTTCGAAGAAATTCTTGTAATCGCCCGAGGTCGCCATGCCGAGATTATCCAGAGATACGATCAACTGAATGGCCTGAGCACTGGCCTCCGGCTTTTCGATACCGATCCGCCAGGCCTCACCCTTGTCATTCTCGCCCATGGCCACAAGATCGCCTCCGATCTCGACCATGTAATTCTCGATCCCCGCTTCGCGAAGCCGGGCGGCAACCGCATCAATCCCGTAGCCCTTGGCGATGGCAGACAAGTTAATCCCTACACCCGGTTCAGACTTGGCCAGCGTCCCCGACGCCCGATCCAGAGTCAGCAGGCGCGCCTGACCAACCTGATCCAGAGCGGCGTTGATTTCAGCATCTGCAGGTACCGGATCCTCGGGCTTGCGCGGACCAAAACCCCAGAGCTCAATCAACGGGCCGAGGGTGACGTCAAACGTGCCTTGGGATTTGGCATGAACCTCGTTGGCGGCCTCCACTACCAGCGCGAATTCATCCGAAACCGGCATAGGATCCGTGCTGGCTGAGGCGGAAAAGGTCGAAACCTCGGAGTTTGGGTCCCAGTTGGACATTTGCGCATTGACCTGCGCCAAGGTCTCTTGCACCGCTTCGCCAAGCGCCGCTTCATCCAGATCGTCACCGATTGCGGTGATGTTGAACGTCGTTCCCATGGTCTCACCCGACAGCGAAACCACATCAGGTTCGGTATCGAACAGGCAGCCGGTCACAAAAAGCAGCGAAGCCAGAGCAATCAGATGGCGCATCGGGCGATCTCCTGGGAAAATCCGTGCCCGGCGTATGCCAGTGGCCATGCGCAGAGTCAAACCGGCTTCATATCTTGAGCGGCAGAAAGGCCAGCATAAAAAGCCCGATTGCCGCCGGGACGCCGAACACCCACGCACGCCTCTGCCAGCCGGGGAGTTGCTGCTTCCAGGCCATGCGAAAATTGTGTCCGCAGACAACTACAAAAAAGAAGATCAGCGCGGCTATGGGCGGGGTCAGGTACAGTTCGCTCACGTGATCGAATTTCCTTGTAAAGTGGCCGGGTTACGCCGGTCTGCAAATTTGCACCCTATACAGCGGCTGCCCCTTCGTTAAGGTGGACAGAACAGAGATATCCCAAGACAGAGGAGACCGCCCATGGCCCCAAGCTCTTACCAGCCCCCTACACGTGGCGACAAGGCCGCGTCGACAACCCGCAGTCAGTCGGTTGAAACCAACCTGTCACAGACCCATTCGACGGTTGCGAAACTGCTGGAAGGCAAAGGGGATGCAGTATTTGCGGTGCGCCCGAACGACACGATACATTCGGTTGTCGATATCCTGCGCGACAAACATATCGGTGCCGTGGTTGTAACGGACCAGAACGGCGCACTGCAGGGCATTCTGTCTGAACGTGACATCGTACGCCGTATGGCCGAGACACCGGGTCAGACATTGCCGCAATCGGTGTCTGATCTGATGACGACCGAGGTCAAAACCTGCGCCCCCGAAGACCTTCTGAACGATGTGCTGAAAACCATGACCGAAGGACGGTTCCGCCACATGCCGGTGCTGACCGATGGCAACCTGCGCGGCGTTATTACCATCGGAGACGTGGTGCATTTCCGCTTGAAAGAGCTGGAATACGAAGCGCTCAAGATGAAGCAAATGATTGTCGGCTAAAGGCTCAGGCCGAGCTATATACGATCCCCGAGCGGTTGGTCGAAATGAACCGGATGGTCCCGTCCGAGACTTCGGCCGCCGTAAGCTGGTTTGTCGCAAACGCGCCCGTATCAATTGAAACGACCCTGCCCCGCACGCATGGCTTATCGATGATTGTGTGCCCGTGAATGATCCATTGCCTGTCCCTACGCGCCTTTGCCAGGAAATTCGGATGACCCCACAGACAGGTCCGAGGAAACTGAGCCTCGACCGGTTTTGCTGGGTCCATTGCCGCGTGAACCGCAGTAATATTGCCGCAGGTCCAGTGCAGCGGGCGTTCCCGCAGCCACTCCAACAAGGGCTCACCCATCGCGTGTCTCAATTTCTCGGCCTTAGTTTCCGGCCCCAGGTCCAGCGTGCGGGTCAGACCGAATGAGGCCAATGTCTGCGTTCCTCCGTTATGCATCCAAACGCGTTCAAACTTGGTCGGGTTGTCAAGAAAGCTTAGCAACATCTCTTCGTGATTGCCCTTCAGGCAGATGGCCCTGCCATGGCGGCTGGTGCTGAGATGACGCAAATGGCGCAGGACTTGGGCGCTGTAATCGCCCCGATCAACATAGTCGCCCAAAAAAACCACCGGAACGGAATCGTCCAGCGCGGCCAGAAGTCTCTGCAAAAGATCAAGCCTGCCATGGATATCGCCAACCGCATAAAACCGGCCCTCGGGGGCCAGTGTCGACAGGTCTGTCCCCTGCGTCTGCACCGGTTCCGGGCGCAGAAGGATTTTGATCCATCTCGGCAGCATCGGCCAGATGCCTAACCCGGCAAGCCGGTTGCAGCAATCGCCAAATCCTGATCCCAATGCCTCTGCCCATCAGAAACCTGAAATATCCGCTTGACGATCCGACGAGGAAAGTATCCCTGAGAGGCAGGTTCTGAACAACGGTGTACGATAGATGAAACGGGTTTTGATCACGGGTACGGCAGGCTTTATCGGTTATTATCTGGCCAAACTGCTGCTCTCCGAAGGGTTTCGCGTACATGGCTATGACGGAATGACGGATTATTACGATGTCAGCCTCAAGCATCGCCGGCATCAGATGTTGCTGCAAAACCCGAATTTCACCGCAAACGAAGCCCTGCTGGAAGATCACGAAAAGCTGATGCAAATCGCTGATGAGTTCCAGCCCGAGATCATCGTACATCTCGCAGCGCAAGCAGGCGTGCGCTACAGCCTGGAAAACCCACGCAGCTACATCGACTCGAACGTTGTGGGTACGTTCAACGTGATGGAGGTCGCCCGACTGCATAAGGTCGACCACCTGCTGATGGCCTCGACCTCTTCGGTTTATGGGGCAAATGAGGAGATGCCGTTCACCGAGGTTGAAAAAGCCGATCATCAGCTGACGATCTACGCCGCCACCAAGAAGGCAAACGAGGCGATGGCGCATTCCTATGCGCACCTTTGGGACCTTCCGACGACCATGTTCAGATTCTTCACGGTCTACGGGCCTTGGGGACGCCCCGATCTTGCGCTTTTCAAATTCGTGGATGCGATCCTCGATGGTCGTCCGATCGACATCTATAATCATGGGGATATGTATCGCGATTTCACCAATGTCGAAGACCTCGTGCGTGGTATCCGGCTACTGATCGACGTGCCCCCCGTGCGCCCCTCGGACCGCGATGAGATCGAAGAAGGAGACAGCCTGTCCCCCGTCGCACCGCATCGTGTGGTGAATATCGGGAACGGCGATAAAGTGCGTCTGATGGATTTCATCGAAGCCATCGAAGACGCGATTGGTCAGAAAGCCATCCGGAATTACATGCCCATGCAAATGGGCGATGTGCCAGCGACCTGGGCAGATAGCGCATTGCTGCAACGCCTGACCGGCTATCGTCCGCAGACTGACTTCAAGGACGGCGTTGCGCAATTCGTCAAGTGGTTCCGAGAATATTACGGGAAGTGATCTGAGTGACCGGCATGTTTGAAACCGACCCGAATGCCCGCAAGATTGCTGTGATCGGCCTCGGCTATGTCGGACTGCCGCTGGCCGTAGCCTTTGGCAAGATCGGGCCAGTGCTGGGGTTCGACATCAATGCCGAGCGGATTGCCGCGCTTCGTGCCGGAGAAGATACGACGCTTGAAGTTGAACCTGCTGAGCTGAGCGCGGCAGATGGATTGACCTTCACCACCCACGCGGCGGATCTGGCCACATGTGATACCTTCATCGTGACGGTCCCCACGCCGATTACTGCGGGCAAACAGCCTGATCTTGCCCCATTGCTCAGCGCATCTGAAACGGTTGGCGCAGTGCTAAAGCCCGGCGATCTGGTGATTTACGAATCCACCGTTTACCCCGGCGCCACCGAAGATGATTGCGTGCCGGTGCTGGAACAGATCTCAGGCCTGACATTCAATCGCGATTTCTTTGCGGGGTACAGTCCAGAACGGATCAACCCCGGTGACAAAACTCATCGGATCGCTGATATCTGCAAAGTCACCTCTGGCTCCACACCCGAGGTCGCGGATCTGGTCGATACCCTTTACGCGCGGATCATCACCGCCGGGACCCACAAAGCCGAGAGCATTCGCGTCGCCGAGGCCGCAAAGGTCATCGAGAACACGCAGCGTGATCTGAACATCGCGCTGGTGAACGAATTGGCGATGATCTTTGGTCGTCTGGGGATCGACACCGACGCCGTGCTGCGCGCGGCGGGCACCAAATGGAATTTCCTGCCCTTCCGACCCGGACTGGTCGGCGGGCATTGCATCGGCGTCGACCCCTATTACCTGACCCACAAAGCCGAAGCCGTTGGTCATCACCCTCAAATCATACTGGCTGGGCGGCGCCTGAACGATGGCATGGGCAGTTATGTCGTATCACAACTCGTCAAACGGATGACCCGCGAAGGGATCAATGTCAGCGCGGCGCGCGTGTTGGTGTTGGGGCTAACCTTCAAGGAAAACTGCCCCGATCTGCGCAACACGCGAGTGATCGATATCGTGACTGAATTGCAGGACTACGGCGTTGCGGTGGATGTGCATGATCCGCATGCCGACCCTCAATCCGCGTTCGATGAATACGGTATATCGCTGATCGATAAGGCCCATTCCGGAACGTATGACGGTGTCGTGGTGGCCGTTGCACATCGCGAATACCTGGCGCTCGATCCAAGTGAAATTCGAGGATATGGTAAAGACCAAAGCGTTTTATTCGACGTCAAATCCTGCTTGCCGATAGAGGCAAGTGATCTGCGTTTGTAATCCTTCACCGTAGCCGAGAAGAAAAAACCGGCGCCCTGAAGCGCCGGTTTTTTTGGTATCACCCGCCGAAATCGTCGAGCATGATATCTTCGCGGTCCACGCCCAAATCCAGCAGCATGTTGATGACCGACTGGTTCATGATTGGCGGGCCACACATGTAGTATTCGCAATCTTCCGGCGCGGGGTGGTTCTTCAGATATTCTTCGAACAGAACGTTGTGAATAAAGCCAGTGTAGCCTTTCCAGTCATCCTCGGGCTGCGCGTCCGACAAGGCAACGTGCCACTCGAAATTGTCGAATTCTTTGGCAAGAGTGTCGAAATCTTCGACAAAGAACATCTCTTTTTTCGAGCGCGCACCATACCAGAAGCTGATCTTGCGGTTGCGGTTCTCGAGACGTTTGAGCTGGTCAAAGATATGGCTGCGCATCGGGGCCATACCGGCACCACCACCGATGAAGACCATCTCTTTCTCGGTCTCGCGCGCGAAGAACTCGCCAAACGGGCCCGAGATTGTGACCTTGTCGCCCGGTTTCAGGTTAAAGATATACGACGACATCTGACCCGGCGGGATACCTTCGGACCCCGGAGGGGGCGAAGCCACGCGGACGTTCAGCATGATCATGCCCTTCTCGTCCGGGTAGTTGGCCATCGAATAGGCGCGCTCAATCGGTTCGGCGACGACGGATTTGTACTGCCACAGATTGAAGCGATCCCAGTCTTCCCGATACTCTTCTTCAACATCGAAATCGGTATAGGCCAACTGGTGCGCAGGCGCCTCGATCTGGATATAACCACCGGCGCGGAAGTTCACATCTTCGCCTTCAGGCAGATCCAGCGTCAGAGCCTTGATGAATGTTGCTACGTTCTCATTCGAGCGAACGGTGCATTCCCATTTCTTGACGCCGAAGACCTCTTCGGGAACTTCGATGTCCATATCCTGCTTGACCGCTACCTGACAGGATAGCCGGTCACCACAAGACGCCTCGCGCTTGGTGATGTGGCTTTCCTCGGTCGGCAGGATCGATCCGCCGCCGGAATGCACGCGCACGCGACATTGTGCACATGTACCGCCACCGCCGCAGGCGGAGGGCACGAACAGTTTCTCTGCTGCCAACGTTTGCAGCAGCTTACCACCGGCAGGAACCGAGATGGTCTTCTCACCATTGATGGTGATGTTCACGTTCCCGGTCGAGACCAGCTTGGACCGCGCCGCCATGATGATGGCGACCAGACCTAGAACGATAACGGTGAAAAGGGCTACACCTAAGCCAAAGGTTTCCATTCCGCCCTCCTTACAGTTTCACGCCCGAGAAGGACATGAAGGCCATAGCCATCAGTCCCGCGGTAATGAAAGTGATGCCGAGCCCCTGCAGACCGTCGGGGATGTCAGAGTACTTCAGCTTTTCGCGCACGCCCGCCATCGCAGTGATCGCCAGCGCCCAGCCAAAGCCCGAAGACAGACCGTAGGTCGCCGCCTCAGCAAAGTTGTAGTCCCGCTCGACCATGAACAGAGAACCACCCAGGATGGCGCAATTCACCGTGATCAGCGGCAGGAAGATACCCAGCGCGTTGTAGAGCGGCGGGAAGTACTTATCGAGCACCATCTCAAGGATCTGAACCATCGCCGCAATCACGCCGATATAAGAGATCAGGCCAAGGAAGGTCAGGTCCACATCGGGGAACCCGGCCCAAGCTAGGGCCCCCGGTTTCAGCAAGTAATTCAGCAGCAGGTTGTTGGCAGGCACAGTGATGGCCTGCACCACCATGACCGAGATGCCCAGACCCAGCGCGGTCGAGATTTTCTTCGACACAGCGATGAAGGTACACATCCCAAGGAAGAAGCTGAGAGCGAGGTTTTCGACAAAGATGGCCTTTACGGCCAGTGAAATCAGACCTTCCATCAGTGGGCCTCTACCTGCTGGATTTTGTATTCACGCTCTTCCACCTGGTTCGGCTTCCATGTGCGGAAGGCCCAGATGATCAGACCGATGATGAAGAACGCCGACGGTGGCAGCAGCAGCATGCCGTTGGGCACATACCAGCCGCCGTTATTGACGGTCTCAAGAATGGTCACACCGAACAACGACCCAGCCCCGAACAGCTCCCGAATGAAGCCGACCAGCAGCAGGATCAGGCCATAGCCCATTCCGTTGCCCATCCCGTCAATAAAAGAAGCGACCGGAGGGTTTTTCATCGCAAACGCTTCGGCGCGGCCCATCACGATGCAGTTGGTGATGATCAGGCCGACGAAGACGGACAGCGTTTTGGAAATTTCAAACGCATAGGCCTTGAGGATCTGGTCTACCAGGATCACCAGTGAGGCAATGATCACCATCTGCACGATAATCCGGATTGAGCCGGGGATCTGGTTGCGCAGGCATGAGATGAAGAACGACGAGAACGAGGTTACGAAGATCACCGCCAGCGCCATCACCATCGACACCTGCAGCGACGAAGTCACCGCCAGCGCCGAACAGATGCCCAGCACCTGCAGTGTGATCGGGTTGTTGTCGACAAGCGGGTCGACCAGCATCTCTTTCTTGGTCTGAGACATCAGAGCTCTCCTGCTTGCAGTTTGGCCAGGAACGGAGCGTAGCCCGCGTCGCCCATCCAGAATTTCACCAGGTTATCGACACCGACCGAGGTCAGCGTAGCGCCTGCCAGCGCATCGACATAGAAATCAGGACCTGCTGCGGGCTGCGACTTGGCAACGGTAATCTGCAAATCACCTGCATCGTCACGCAGCTTCTTGCCGTTCCACAGCGCTTTCCAGCGTGGGTTGTCCACTTCGGCACCCAGACCGGGTGTCTCGCCGTGCTGATAGAACTGAAGGCCGAAGATATCGTTGCCGTTGTTTTCCAGCGCGATGAAGCCATAGAGCGTAGACCACAGGCCATAACCGTGAAGCGGCAGGATTACCTTGTCCAGTGCGCCCGCATCATCACGCAATAGATAGATCACGCGGTACTTAGACTTACGCCCGATCCCAGCCGGGTCATCATCCAGAGCGACGCTCAGTTCTGGATCGCTGGCAGCGGCGATATCATCGAAGGTGGTCGGGTCGAACTCATCGTCTACGAAATCACCGGTAGACAGTTCCAGTACATGCGGTTCAAAGGCGGCGAATGCCTCGGTCACGTCAATGCCCGGTTCGTAGATGCCGGCGACCTGCAGAACGTTGACCTGCTTGTCTTTTAGTCGGTTGACTTCCTGCACCGGGCGCAGGCTGACCGCAGCCGCGGACACGACCATCGAGGCAACAAGGCAGACGGCCACGGCAATAAAGATCGTCTTGCCAACCGAGTCCGGCGAAGCCGCCAGAAACTTGGCAATCGCTCCCTTGGGTTCGTTGGATTGCGTATCAGACATGGCGACGCGCCCTCCGTTTAATATTGGCCTGTACGACGAAATAATCGATCAGCGGCGCAAAAACGTTTCCGAACAAGATTGCCAGCATCATACCCTCGGGGAAAGCGGGGTTAATGACTCGGATCATCACAACCATGATACCGATCAGCGCGCCATAGATGTAGCGGCCCATGTTGGTGTGGCTGGCCGAGACGGGCTCGGTTACCATGAACGCCAAGCCGAAGGCATAGCCCCCAAGAACAATGTGCCAGTACCAAGGCATCGCGAACATCGGGTTGGTGTCCGATCCGATCAAGTTCAGCAGCAGCGTGAAGCCGATCGTGCCTGCCAGACAGCCCACGATCAGGCGATAATTGGCAATCTTGGTCGTCAGCAGGAAGGCCAGACCGATCATACAAGCCAGCGTCGATGTCTCACCAAAGCTGCCCTGGATTTGCCCGAAGAAGGCGTTGGCCCAGGTGATCCCGTCAGCCGCCAGCGCCTGAACGCCTTCAGCCGCGGTGATACCCAGCGCGGTCGCGCCAGAGAAGCCATCAACCGGCGTCCAGACCGCATCCCCCGACATCTGCGCGGGATAGGCGAAATAAAGGAAAGCACGTCCTACCAGTGCCGGATTCAGGAAGTTCTTACCAGTGCCACCAAACACTTCCTTACCGATCACGACACCGAATATGATCCCCAATGCAACCTGCCACAAAGGCGCGGTCGCAGGCATAATCAGTGTGTAAAGCATTGAAGTGACAAGGAAACCTTCATTCACCTCATGGCCCCTAACGGTGGCGAAGATGACCTCGAAGATACCGCCTGCCACCAACGTGGTGATGTAAATCGGTAAGAAATACATCAATCCATGCATCACATTGGCGAATATGCTGTCAGGGTTCAGCGAGATCCCGAACATCTGCAGGATCGCAATCCGCCAGTCGGTCGCTGAATCTGGTCCCAACGCGGCAATGGCCGAGTTCGCCTGATAGCCGGTGTTGTACATCCCCCAAAGGATACAAGGGATCGTGGCGATCACGACATAGGTCATGATCCGCTTCATATCTACGTAAGAGCGCGCATGCGGCGCGACAGTCGTGACGGTTTTCGGAGTGTAGATAAAGCTTTCTACCATCTCGTAGATGGGGAAATACTTTTCGTACTTGCCGCCTTTGGTAAAGTTCGGCTCGATCCGATCGAAGAAGCTGCGCAAACCCATGTGGATCAGCCCTCCTTTTCAATCTTGGTGAGGCAGTCGCGCAGCGCCAGCCCGTATTCATATTTTGCCGGGCAGGCAAAGCCCACAAGGCCCAGATCTTCTTCGTCCAACTCCAACGCACCCAGTGCCTGCGCGGTATCGGTATCCATCACCAAGAGCGCGCGCAGCAATTGTGTGGGCAGATAATCCTGCGGCATCAGCTCTTCGAACACGCCCGTCGGCACCATGGCGCGGCGGCCACCGTTCAGGTTCGAGGTGAACGCATAGAGCTTCTTGGCAAAAGCCGATCCCAAAACAGGCTGTACCGAGTATTTGGACGGCATCGGACGGATCCAACCCATCGGGATTTGATCACTGTCTTCGCGAATAATGCTGATCTGGCGCGCGAAACGGCCGAGATAGGCTGTCGGCCCTTCTGCATGCCGCCCGGACAAGATCGAACCCGAGATAATCCGCGCGGTACCGTCGACAGATACCTCGTCTCGGGTCAGGTCATCGGTCGATGCGCCCATCACGGTGCGGATCAGGCGCGGTTGACGTGCCCCCGGCCCTGCCAGCGCAATCACGATATTCGGGTCCAGATGACCGGTCTGCATCAGGCGACCAATCGCGATCACGTCCTGATAGCCAACGGTCCAAACCTGCTTGTCCCCAGCAAGTGGCTCGAGGAAATGGATGTGCGTTCCCGCCAGACCCGAGGGGTGCGGCCCGGAAAACGCAGCAGCTTCAACGCCCGGTAAGTCTGCTCCGGGAACCGATGCTCCCTCTTGCTGGCACAGATAGGTCGTGCCTTCAGTCAGCTTTGAGACGGCTGCGAGACCTTCTGCAAACGCTTCACCGGCATCTGAAATGATCAATGCCGCATCGCCTGCCAGCGGATCACTATCCATCGCGGTCACGAAAATCGCAGCGGGCTTGGTGCCCGGCTCAGGCATCTTCGAATAGGGTCGTGTGCGGAAAGACGTCCACAGCCCGGCGGCGCACAGCTTGGCCGCGACACCTTCGGCGGTCTCGGAGTCTCCGGTGCCCGAGAAATCCACGCCACCAGCATTGGCATCAGAGACCTCAATCACGACACTCTGCAATACTCGGCGCGCCCCGCGATTGATCCCCACGACCTTGCCGGTCAGCGGCGCAACCATCATCGCATCAGGCGCATCCTTATGACAGAATAGCGGAGTGCCACGTTGGACCGCATCGCCCTCTTGCACCAGCATTTTGGGCTTGAGACCGATATAGTCTCCTCCCAGAACCGCGACCGACGAGAACTCGGGCCCCGGCTGGATTTTCTGTTCGGGCGCGCCCTCAACCGGCAGGTCTAGCCCTTTTTTGAGTTTGAAAGTCTGCATGTCGCTCTGTTCTTCCAAGCCTTCTTCCCTGCGCCCCGAAATCCGGGCTGTTGCTTTGGTATGTCCGCACCCGGCAATGGGGCGCGATGCGTTGACACGCATCCAAGACACCGGTCGCGCGCGCAGGCGCAACTTCAATCCACGCTCCTTTACGCAAGCGTGGCTCGAAACGCAAACCTGTTACCGCTGAAACTGGCATGCAGGCACCACTTTCGTTGGAATTGCGTCAAAATGCCAGCGAATTGCGTCGCGGAATTTGCCAGTCGCGCCCGCAGATCATCCGGTGTAAGCATCCGGGATGGAAAATACTGAAGATCTCGAGATATTTCTTGTCGCCACACCGGGGCTCGAAGCCCCCTTATGCGCCGAAGCTCTTGAACGCGGCTTTGCCGGCGCACGCATCACCCCCGGAGGCGTGACATGCCGCGGTGACTGGCCCGAGGTCTGGCGCGCAAATCTGCTGCTGCGTGGGGCAAACAAGGTTCTGGTTCGCCTGGGCAGTTTCCCAGCGGTTCATCTGGCGCAGCTGGACAAACGAGCGCGCAAGTTTCCATGGGCAGAACACTTTCGCTCGAACGTACCGATCAAAGTCGAAGCCACCAGTCGGAAATCCCGCATCTATCACGCGGGCGCAGCGCGTCAGCGTGTCGAGCGGGCGATATCCGAAACGTTGGGCGCCCCGATCTCGGCCGAAGCTCCCATAAGGGTTCTGCTGCGAATCGAAAAGGATATCTGCACATTTTCGGTCGACAGCTCGGGCGAGCCACTGCACAAGCGCGGCCATAAACCTGCCGTTGCAAAAGCCCCGATGCGCGAGACCATGGCCGCAATGTTCTTGCGCGAATGCGAGTTTGACGGATCCGAACCTGTTCTGGACCCCATGTGCGGATCTGGCACATTCCCGATTGAAGCGGCTGAAATTGCTCTCGGGCTGGATCCGGGTCGGACCCGCACCTTTGCGTTCGAAAGTCTGGCATCATTTGACCGGAATACCTGGCAGGATCTGCGACAAAATCCGGCAGCACCCGCACTGGAGCCGATCTATTTCGGCTCTGATCGCAATGCAGGCGCCATCGAGGCCGCAACTACCAACGCAGATCGTGCTGGTGTTGCCAATGTCACCCGTTTTCAACACCGCTCGGTCAGCGACATCAAACCGCCTGAAGGACCTGCAGGCCTCGTGATTGTGAATCCTCCTTACGGGGCCAGAATTGGCGATGAAAAGCGACTGCGCTCGCTTTATGGCACATTGGGGAAGGTGTTGATGAGCCGTTTTTCGGGCTGGCGTGTCGGCATCGTTACCACAACCCCGGGACTTGCACGCGCCACCCGCCTTCCGATGTTGCCACCCGGGCCGATCGTCGACCATGGCGGCACCAAAATTCGCCTATATCGTACAGATCCGCTGACTTAACGTCTTCGCGTGGCTGATACTGTTGTGTCGAGCACCGCCATCCCGGCCCGCGACAGATTTAGCGTTCTGATACCTTCGTCTCGCTTCTGATCAGGTCGATGCGGGCATGCCATTAGGCGGCACTCAGAAGTTTCCCCATGCAGCTTCCTGCAGGATAAGCTTATCGAGCATCAGGTTTAAAACAGCCTTCCGCTGACGCCCATCCTTCTTCCGAAGGCGTTTTAGTTCCTTCAGTTGGTCAGTTCCCATCCCACCATATTGCTTGCGCCACCAGTAATAGGTTTGTTCCGTTATGCGAACCTCGCGGATCACGTCTACATGCAACATTCGCTGGCCGACAGGCACATCAACTTGTCGCAATTTCTGAACTATTTCTTCTGGCTTGTATCTCCTGTTCCCCATTCTCGGTCCCCCGTCTCTCAAGCATAACGGTGGTCCAATTCAAATCGGGCATTCCTGCTCACTTCACCTTGTCCGGTCTCGCTTGAAGAACTCTTCGAACCTGTCGGCATAACCGTCGGAAGTCAGCGTTTCCTCGTTCCGCGCCAGCGCGCCTTCAGCGATATTGTCAGGCAGGATATTGCGCCGGGCTTCAACCAGATCGGCCAGAAAGGCAGAGGTGAATTCCGGATGTGACTGGATGGTCAACGCCTTGTCACCATAGGCCAGAATCGCGTTGGCGCAGAAATCTGACGAGCCAATCACCTCAGCTTGGTCAGGGATTTCTGTCACCTGATCCTGATGCCAGGCCAGGATGCGTTCACTAGGCCCATCCGTGACCTCGTAATCCGTCGCGCCGACCGACCACCCGCCAGCAAACTTCTCTACCTTGCCGCCCAACGCCTGCGCTAAGATCTGGTGACCAAAACACACCCCGACAATGGGAACTCCGGCATCAAAGACATCGCGCAGGAAGTCTTCAAGCGGTGGAATCCAGTCATGCCCCTCGTAGGCACCGAATTTCGATCCGGTAATCAGCCAGCCATCAGCGTCGTGGATCGACGCGGGCAGAACCCCATCCAGCGCTTTATAGGTCACAAAGTCGAAGCCGCGCCCGGCCAACATCTTCTTGAAGAAGTCGTCATAGTCGCCGTGCTTTTCGCGGAGCTCATCAGGGGAGCGCCCGGTCTGTAATATCCCGATTTTCATGTTCGGCCTCTCAGACACGCCCAACTTCGACGCCCTCGGCACCCGCAGCTTTGGCAAGCAGGCACAACCAGTCATGTGCCACCGTGGCAGCTGCAACCGCGGTGATCTCTGACACGTCATAGGGTGGCGAAACCTCGACCACGTCCATGCCAATCAGGTTCAACCCCTCAAGGCCACGTACGAATTCCAGCGCCTGCCACGACGCCAGGCCGCCGGACACCGGCGTACCGGTTCCGGGGGCAAAGGCCGGGTCCATGCCATCCACGTCAAAGGACAGATAAACCGGCGCATCGCCTGCTCTCTTTCGCGCCACCTCGATCGCGGCGTCGATACCGTTGCGGTGAATCCAGGGGCTGGTGAGAATTTCAAAGCCGAAGTCCTCGTCATTAAAGGTGCGTAGCCCCACTTGGGTGGACTTGCTAACATCGATGATGCCTTCGCGCGCGGCGCGCAGGAACATGGTGCCATGGTCCTGCATCTCGCCGTCATCGTCCCATGCATCGCAATGGGCATCGAACTGGATCAACGCCACCGGACCGTATTTTCTGGCATGCGCCTTGAGCAGTGGGTAGGCGATCGAGTGATCGCCTCCCAAGGTCAACATCTTGGCACCGCTTTCGATGATGAGGTCAGCATGAGCCTCGATTGCAGGACGCACGGTATCCGGATGATGAGGGTCAAGATGAACGTCACCGTAATCCACGACCGACAGCGTATCAAACTGGTCGAACCCGAATGGGAAGGCTTTGAGTTCGGCCAGTTGAACCGATGCGGCCCGGATCGCCTGCGGCCCCAACCGGCATCCGGGGCGAAAGGTGACGGCATTGTCATAGGGAACACCCGTCACCGCCACATCGACCCCTTCGAGATCCCGGCTGTAATTGCGACGCAGGAAGCTGAGCACGCCGCCATAAGTCATCTCATGCCAACGGCCTTTGGTGGTTTCCTTGCGCAGGAAGGCCTGATCACCCGTGTGAGGCATATTTCTTGCTCCTGTTGATTTGCAACGCGGCGGCAATGATGCCCAGCGACACCACGCCGATGATGATGGTGGCCAGTGCATTCACATCCGGGCTCACTCCAAGGCGGACCTTCGAGAAGATGACCATCGGCAGGGTCGAGGCACCCGGGCCCGACACGAAGCTGGCGATCACCAGGTCATCCAGGCTGAGTGTGAAGGCCAGAAGCCAACCTGACACCAACGCCGGAGAGATTACCGGCAGGGTCACGTCAAAGAACACGCGCACCGGCTTGGCCCCCAGATCCTGCGCCGCCTCTTCGATGGACATGTCCATATCGACAAGGCGCGATTGGATCACCACGGCGCTATAGGCGGCCCCGAAGGTAGCGTGCGCGATGATGATGGTCAGCATACCCCGACCGCCGGGCCATCCGATCAGCCCCTCCATCGCGACGAACAGGAGCAAAAGCGACAGACCAATGATCACCTCGGGCATCACCAAAGGTGCGGTGATCATCATGCTGAGGATCGACTTGGTTCGGAATTTCTCAAACCGGGTCAGAACGAAGGACCCCACGGTCCCGATTGTCACCGCCAGAGTTGCACTTAGAAAGGCAATCTTGGCACTGATCCAGGCAGCCTGCAGGATTTGCGGGTCCCGGAGCAGCTCACCATACCACTTGGTTGAAAAACCGCCCCAGACAGTGACCAGCTTGCTTTCATTGAAGCTGAAGACCACCAGCGAGAGGATGGGGGCATAGAGGAAGATGAAACCCAAAAGCCCGGTCACCTGAAGAAATCTCGATTTGCGCTTCATCATTTCGCCCCTTCTTCAGCGGCCTGCGCCTTACGCAGCATCATAATTGGAATGACCAGGACGAAGAGCATGACGATCGCCACGGCGCTCGCTATTGGCCAATCACGGTTCGAGAAGAACTCGTTCCACAGAACCCGCCCGATCATCAACGTATCGGGTCCACCCAGTAGCGCTGGGATCACGAATTCACCGACTGCGGGGATAAAGACCAGCATGCAGCCAGCGATGATTCCGCTCATCGACAAGGGTAGTGTGACGGTGAAAAACGTCGTCGCTGGACGTGCGCCCAGATCGGCGGAAGCTTCCAGATAGGATTCGTCCAGCTTCACCAGGTTGGCGTAGAGCGGCAGGATCATGAACGGAAGGTAGGTATAGACGATGCCAACATAGACGGCAAAATCGGTCTGTAGCATGATCAACGGCTCGTCGATGATACCGATGGTCAGAAGAAAGTTGTTGATGATCCCGTTGGCCTTGAGAAATCCGATCCAAGCGTAGACTCTGAGCAGGAACGAGGTCCAGAACGGCAACACCACTAGCATCAGCAGGATGTTGCGTTTGTCGACCGGCGACCGCGCAATCATATAAGCCATGGGATAGCCAATCAGCAGCGTGATTACCGTGGAAATCGCCGCGATCTTGACCGACTCGATATAGGCCGAGAGGTAAAGCGGATCATCCAGCAAAAACAGGTAGTTCCCGAAATTGAGTGTCAGGTTCAGGAATCCGTCATCCCACTCCCAGATCGGAAGATAGGGCGGACGTGCAATTGCCGCCTCGGACAGCGAAATCTTCGCCACGACGAGAAACGGGATGAGAAAAAACAGAAGCAGCCAGAAGGTCGGAATGGCAATGACCAACCCGCGGCCCCCTAGGCCCAGCTTTTCCAGGATACGGCCAAGGAAACGACCGCCCGGAAGTTTGGTGTTGATATCGGCTTCGGTGCTCATGACGTCACCACAACACCGGCATTACCGGCCCATCCGAGATGCACTTTTTCGTCCCAGTCAAACGGATCGTCCCCGGACCGGGTCATGTTGGTCTGGCTGACGCGCACGCGTTTACCGCTGTCCAGACGCACGTGATAGACCGAGGAGTTGCCCATATATGCAATCTCGTCGATCACACCGGTCAATGTGTTGCGCACATCCGGTAGCTTTTCCTTGGAAATCATGACCTTTTCCGGGCGCACGGCCACGGCGGCCTTCTGACCCAGAACACCGCTGATCCCATGGGGGACGTAGAGGTCGCTGCCAGTTTCCTTTGAACTGATGATGACATGATCGTCGCCGTCTTCGGTGATGCGGCCCTCGAACACGTTCACCGAACCAATGAAATCAGCCACGAACCGGTTCTGCGGGTATTCGTAAATCTCGTGTGGCGTACCGACCTGGACGATCTCGCCTGCTGTCATGATACCGATACGGCTCGACAGGGTCATCGCCTCTTCCTGATCGTGGGTCACAACCACGAAAGTCACACCCAGGCTTTCCTGAATCTTGATCAGTTCGAACTGGGTTTCTTCACGCAGTTTCTTGTCCAATGCGCCCAGCGGTTCGTCCAGCATCAGAAGCTTGGGTTTCTTGACCAACGACCGGGCCAGCGCGACCCGCTGACGTTGACCACCCGACAATTGGTGCGGTTTGCGCGAGGCGAACTGATCCATCTGCACAAGCGACAGCATGTCGGTGACGCGGGTGGCGATTTCGGCCTTGGGCAGACCATCGCGTTTCAGGCCATAGGCGATGTTCTTTTCCACGGTCATGTGGGGGAACAGCGCGTAAGACTGAAACATCATGTTGGTTTCGCGGGCATAAGGGGCCACACCGGCCTGATCCTGACCATCAATAATGATCTGGCCCGAGGTCGGGGTTTCGAACCCCGAGAGCATCCGCAGAAGGGTGGATTTACCACAACCGGACCCGCCAAGTAGGCAGAAGATTTCGCCCTTGTAGATATCCAGCGACACGTTTTCCACGGCGGTGAACTGACCGAACATCTTGGTCACGTTCTTGATCTGCAAGAAGGGTTCCGCGTTCGGATCGGCCCAAGGTTTCGTTTCGGTTACGGATCTGGCTTCTGACATGTTCGCCCCCTGAAGAGTGAATTGCATCGGACCGGAACCCGCGTGTCGGGTTCCGGCAATGTTTGCCGGGTTATTGTCCGGTCTTGATTGTGGTCCAGGCGCGGGTCAGCGACCGGTCATAGCGCGAGCTGTGCGGCTTGAGCGAAAACAGGTTCGCTGCGACATCAGCGGGAGGATAGATGCCCGGATCACTGGCCACCTCTTCCACAACGAACTCGGTCGCGGCCGTGTTGGGATTGGCATAGTAGACATAGTTGGTAATCGCGGCTGCAACCTGCGGTTCAAGGATGTAGTTTATGAACTTCAGTGCGTTTTCCGGGTTCGGTGCATCGTCGGGCACCGCCAGCATGTCAAAACCGACCTGACCACCCTCAGCCGGGATGGCATAGGCCACGTTGATGCCCTGTCCTGCTTCGGCGGCACGGTCGCGCGCTTGTAGAACGTCGCCCGAATAGCCGACCGAGACACAGATATCGCCATTGGCAAGGTCGTTGATGTATTGCGACGAATGAAAGTAACGGATGTGCGGTCGCACCGCCATCAACAACTCGGTCGCTTTCTCCAGATCACCCTTGTCTTCCGAGTTGGGGTCCAGACCCAGATAGTTTAGCGCGGGCGCCATGATCTCGGAGGGGCTGTCCAGGACGGCAATACCGCAATCGGCCAGCTTACCGGCGGTTTCGGGATCAAAGATCATGTCCCAGCTGCCAATCTTGCCCTCGTCGATGCGTTCCTTCACCTTGTCGACGTTATAGCCAAGACCCGTGGTGAACATCATGTAGGGCACGCCGTATTTGTTATCGGGGTCGTTGACCGCGATCACGTCCAGGATACCCTGGTCCAAGTTCCCATAGTTGCTAAGCGCGCCTTTATCGATTTCGGCAAATACACCAGCCTGCGCTTGGCGCGCCATGAATTCGATCGAAGGCACAACAACATCATAGCCGCTGGCACCGGTCAGCATCTTGGCTTCCAGCACTTCGTTGCTGTCGAACACATCGTAGTTCACTTTGATTCCGGTTTCGGCCTCAAAATTGGCGATGGTGTCCTCGGCGATGTAGTCCGACCAGTTGTAGACGTTCAACTCACCCTCGGCCATGGCCGCGCCTGCGGTCAGGGCCAGTGTCGAACAAAAGATTGCAAGGTTTTTCATGGAATCCTCCCTTTGGATTTTGAAGATTTTGAGACTTGAGTTGGAAAATCAGACGCCCAGTTTGTCGCGTGCGGCGTACCACCACGATCCAACCATCGAGTACGGTACGCGGAACATCCGACCGCCTGGGAAAGGATACCACGGCACCTTCTCGAACACGTCGAAACGGGTCAGATCGCCGTCGATGGCTTCGGACAGGATACGCCCGAATGTGTGGCTGCCGGTCACGCCGTGTCCGCTATAGCCGTGGGCGAAGTAGGTGTTCTGCCCGATTCGACCCATTTGGGGTACGCGGCTGAACGAGAGGGCAAAGTTACCGCTCCAGGCATAGTCGATCTTGACGCCTTTGAGCTGCGGGAAAACCTTGTCCATGTTGCGGCGCAGCTTGGCCTCGATATTGCTTGGATCGCTGCCACCGTAAACGGTGCCACCGCCAAACAGCATGCGCTTGTCACCCGACAGGCGGTAGTAGTCGAGGATGTAGCGGATATCTTCAACACAGGCGTCCTGCGGCAGCAACGAATGCGCGAGCTCTTCACCCAGCGGTTCGGTCGCCATCACCTGGGTCGACACCGGCATAACGCGCCAGGTCAGTGTGGGAACGACATGTCCCAGATAGGCGTTACCGCACAGAACCAGCGTCTTACAGGTTATCGTGCCTTTGGCTGTCTTGATCACAGGCTTGGCCGCATCAGTGCCTACGTCCGTCACCGGTGACATTTCATAGATCGTACCGCCCAGCTTTTCGAACGCCGCCGCTTCACCAAGCGCGAGGTTCAGCGGGTGCATGTGGCCGCCCGAATGGTCGATCAGGCCACCTTCGTAGAGGTCGGAATTGATGTGCTCGCGCAGCTGGTTCTTGTCGAGCATCTCCTGGTTTTTGATGCCGTAACTGGCCCAGAGGTTCATCCGCTCTTCCAACTCGCGCATATGCGCCTTGGTCAGACCGGTGAAGATGTTCTTTTCTTTCAGGTCGCAGTCGATTTCATACGTCTTGATCCGTTCACGGATGATCTCGCCACCCTCTTGCACGAGACCGGCAACAAAGGTCGCGGTGTCCTGACCATAGCGTTTCTTGATCGTCTGAAGGCTGGCATTCAACCCGTTAACGATCTGACCGCCATTGCGCCCCGATGCGCCCCAACCCACACGAGCGCCCTCAACGATGGCAACTTTGTAGCCTTTTTCGACAAGGTGCAGCCCGGTGGACAGACCGCTATATCCCGCGCCAATGATACAAACATCAATCTCGTTGTTACCCTGCAACTCGGCACGCTTCGGCGACGGATTGGCCGAGGCGGCATAGTAGCTCGTTGTGTGCCGGCCGTCTCCGGCATAGGAATTCGTCATGGCGTTCATCACACGACCTCCAGGTAAGAGTGGTATTCAAAGTCGGTTACTTGGCGGGAGAATTTCCTGAGTTCTTGCTGTTTGCATTCGACAAACATGGTCTGAAGCCGGGATGAGAAGATCTCGGCGACGTGTCCGCCTTTCTGAAACGCTTCGATCGCGGTAGCCCAATCCAGCGGCAGTTGCTCAATATCCTGGTTGTAGGCATCACCTACGATGGCCGGCGCAGGGGTCATCTTGCGTTCGATCCCTATCAGGGCGCCGCCCAAAATACTGGTCAAAACAAGGTAGGGGTTGGCGTCGGCCCCGGCGACCCGGTGCTCGATCCGCCGCGCCTTGTGACTGCCACCCGGGATACGGATCGCGGCGGTACGGTTTTCATAACCCCAGGCCACACCAGTCGGTGCATGCGCGCCCGGCAGAAGGCGACGATAGGAATTGGCATGCGGCGCGAAGGTCAGGGTGTTTTCCTGCATCGTCGCCAAAAGGCCCGCCACGGCGCTCAGCATCGTTTCGGTGCCTTCTTCTCCGCCGTTGTCGAAAACGTTATTGCCCTGTTCATCAAGCAGCGAGAAATGCACGTGGAAACCGCTTCCGGCGCGGTCGCCGTAGGGCTTGGCCATGAACGATGCCGCGAAGCCATGCTTGCGGGCTAAACCCCGGACCAGACGCTTGAACAGCACCGCATCGTCAGCAGCACGCAGCGGATCGTCCAAATGCATCAGGTTGATTTCAAACTGGCCCGCGCCGTTTTCGGAGATCGCCGCATCCGCCGGAATACCCTGCTGGGCGCAGGCATCATAGACGTCATTCAGAAAGCCATCGAAATGCTCCAACTCATCAAGCGACAGCACGCCATCAGAATCCAGCCGCTTGCCGGTTACCGGCGAACGCGGGGGCTCGGGGCGATCACCCGACGGATCGCAGAGATAGAATTCCAACTCAGTCGCTACCACAGGGGTCAGACCACGCGCCTTGAACCGGTCAACAACACCCCCCAATGCGCGACGCGGATCGCCAGTGAAGGGCGTGCCGTCTTCCCGGCGCATCCACAGCATCGCCATGGCGGTGGGGCGCTCTGACCAGGTGATCGGCAGCAACTCGCGCCCGGTGAAATCGCACAGACCGTCCGAGTCACCAGTCTCGAAAACCAATTCGCTATTCTCGATATCCTCGCCCCAGACGTCGACACCAACCACCGAAAGCGGCATCCGCATGCCGCCCTCGACAACCTTACCTGCCTGTTCAACTGGCACGCGTTTACCGCGCAATGTCCCGTTCAGATCGCTCACGCAGGCAAAGATCGACTCGATCTCAGGCTTGTCATCCAGCCATTTGGTTAAGTCTGCCTTGGTCATCTTTTCCTCCGTCGTGATATCGTATCTTATTTTGTGATACCTTTTATAATCTTTAGATGCCATTTTGCACTTGAGTCAATTATTTTTTTTCGAATACTGTCACAAATAACGAAACTTCCACTCGGGTAAGCACATGCCAAAGGATCAGAATTTGATCATCCCTGAATTCGGCTCAGACAAAGATCTGACCACCCAGGAATATGTGTATGAACGCCTGCGCCATTCGATCATGATCGGCGCGATTCGCCCCGGAACCACCTTGACGATGCGCGGATTGGCCGAAGCCCTGAAGCTCAGCCCCACCCCAATTCGCGAAGCTGTTCGGCGTCTGAGTTCGGAACATGCCATCGAAGTCATGCAGAATCGGCGCATGACCGTACCTCGTATGACACTTGGCCGTTTCGAGGAACTCGTGGCGCTGCGCGTTGCCCTCGAAGTGCATTCCGCAGAACGTGCGCTCCCTTATATATCTGATATCATTATAGATAGAATGCGCTCAATCGATGATGCGATGGATGCAGAGATCGAGGAGAACAACCTGGACGGCCTGACGATCCTGAATCAGGAATTCCATCGCACGCTCTATACGGTCAACCCCAACCAAGTCTCTATGCCGGTGATCGAAAGTGTCTGGCTCCAGCTCGGACCGTTCCAACGGCAGGTCATCGAGCAGCTTAAGGAATACTACCTTGTCGATCGCCACAAAGAGATCCTCGCAGCGCTCAGGACTCGCGATGCGGCCGCGCTAGTTGTCGCCACCGAAAGCGATATCCGCGAAGGCATGAGTCGCAACGGGCGGAGGCTTCTGACCCAAATGGCGGGCGAAGCCTAGGCCAATCTCCCCCTAACCAGTTTTTCCAGGGCGTCATATACGGCGCCCTGCTGCTGTTTTTTGTCCAAGATTCGCGATCTTGGGTACAACTTTCACACTCAGTTGACTTTTTGTGATATCATTTAATAAGATGCGATATCTATTTTGCTGCAGAGGACGCGCCATGACCGAACTGACCTTTACCGACTGGCAGAATAAAGCAGCCACCCTTGATATCCGCTCACAAATGCTGATCGACGGCGACTTCGTCAGTGCGGCCTCTGGAAAGACCTTCGCCTCCATCAGCCCAGTGGACGGCCGACACCTTGCCGATGTGGCCTGCGGTGGCGAAGAAGACGTCAACCGCGCCGTCAAGGTCGCCCGCGCTGCCTTCGAAGACGGGCGCTGGTCAAGGCAGGCCCCGGCAGACCGTAAACTTGTGCTCCGCCGCCTCGCCGATCTGATCCGCGCCCATCGCGACGAACTCGCCCTTTTGGAAACTCTCGACATGGGCAAACCGATCTCGGACAGCACCTCAATAGACGTACGTGCCGTGTCGAACTGCTTCGACTGGTACGCAGAGGCCATCGACAAAATTTATGACGAGGTTGCCCCCACCGCCCCAGGCACATTCGCCACGATCACCAAGGAACCGCTGGGCGTGGTAGCGGCTGTCGTGCCCTGGAACTTTCCAATGCTCATGGCCGCCTGGAAGGTCGCACCGGCCTTAGCGACCGGTAACTCGGTCATTCTAAAACCCGCCGAACAATCCTCGCTCTCCGCTATCCGCTTAGCCGAACTGGCGCTTGAAGCAGGCATTCCTCCGGGTGTCTTCAATGTCGTCACCAGCAACGGCCCAGAGGTTGGGCGCGCCTTGGGTCTGCATATGGATGTGGACGGTCTGTTCTTCACCGGTTCGACCCAAGTTGGTAAGTATTTCATGGAATACTCGGCCCAGTCCAACCTCAAACGTTTGGGCCTAGAACTGGGCGGCAAAAGCCCGAATATCATCCTGTCGAGCTATCGCGATACAGAACATGCCGCGACAACCTCGGTCCATTCGGCCTTCTTCAACCAAGGTGAAATGTGCACCTGCCCAAGCCGCCTTGTCGTCGAACGCGCAATCCATGATCAGGTTGTCGAGACATTGATTGAGATTGCCAAAACCTATGTCCCCGGCAACCCGCTGGATCCCCAAACCAACATGGGTGCACTGGTGGATGAACGTCACACAGATCGCGTCATGGAATTCGTAGACCACGCGCGCAACGACGGTGCCGATTTGGTCATCGGCGGCAAGCGTGTCAACCGCGAAACTGGCGGTTGCTATATCGAACCGACAATCTTCGATAATGCTACTAACGACATGCATATTGCACAGGAAGAAATCTTCGGTCCCATGCTGACTGTAATCCCGGTTGATACTGTGGACGAGGCGATCAAGGTGGCCAATGACAGCTGCTACGGTTTGGCCTCAGCGGTCTGGACTGACGATCTTGCGACGGCGCATAAAGTGTCCAAGAGCATTCGCGCAGGTCTTGTATACGTTAATTGCTATGATTGCGATGACATGACCACACCGTTCGGCGGCTTCAAGGAATCCGGCATCGGTCGGGACAAGTCGCTCCATGCGCTCGACAAATATACCGAGTTGAAAACGACTTGGATGAATGTAAGCGAAAGATAAATTGCGTTGTGAGTTTCGACTTCTAGAAGGCGAGTTTCTATCTCGCCCTAAATCCTTTCAAACCTATCAGAGAAAATATCCTGATTGCCAAGGGAGGAAGACGATCCCCAAGAAAAGAGTTAAATCTGCACGTTCTTGAATAAGCTGCCGAACCGTGGATGGATCAACATTCAAGGGGCTTCGCAGTACTCAATGCCGGACTCAATACTGAGCTCTATACACCTTGCTGCAATGCAACTGCCGTTCATCATTCATGCGAGCCAACAAAGCCAATAACGCATATCTAACCCAGAATCCGTCATCCCGATGGAGCGCAGGTCAACCCTTCACTAACATTCAAACTGTGCTGTGTAGACGGGGTTGATCACTAAAAAACCCTCTTGCACATCCAAACCCTCGGGTATAGATCACCCGCCACGGTCGGAGTGTAGCTCAGCCTGGTAGAGCACTGTCTTCGGGAGGCAGGGGTCGGAGGTTCGAATCCTCTCACTCCGACCAATAAAACAAGGCGCCTCTGGGCGCCTTTGATGTTTTCAAGACAGTGATCTGAGGTTCGTTGAGCCTGAGCGTTAGTCGAACTCCAGGGCGCTGGCAGTTTTACTCAGGTGTTCCGGGCTGTAGCGAGCATAGACGGGCGCGGTGATCCGCGAGTCTGAGTCGCTGAGAAACTGGGCTATCTCCTCCTTCGGAATGCCTGCCTCGGCCATATGGGCAGCGGCCGCGTGCTGGAGCACGTGAGGCGAGACATCAAGCAACCCAGCAGCGACCGCCGTCGCTTTGAAGCTCTTCTTGATGGGCTTCACCCGGCCACCTGCCCATTCAATTACATAGTCGGACAACGCGGCCTTTGGCGCCTCCACAAGCGCAGCGCGCAAGCTCACAGTCATAGGAACAATAGCGCACCCCTTTCTCTACCCTTCACCCCTACGAAGGTTGATCTGAACTCGCTCAGGCGCGCTCGTTGGGTGTTAGGTCTTCCTCATGGTCAGACATGAAATTCACCACCTCCCGAAAGTCGCGTTGATCGCTGCGTGTGACCTGCTGATTATCCTGGGATCGGTATTGTTTGAGGCCTCACGGATCGCCTAGAGTCAGCCAATTTCGTTTCTATTAACGGGTTCGCCAAATACTTCCACAACCGCCTCAGCTGCTGCCCGGCCAATCGCCTGTTCCAGCGCAAACTGCATGTCTTCTCTTTAGCGATACTAAGGTTGGGGATGTGCGGAAGGAAACGCGGGATGTTCAACACCTTTATTTTTTGTTGAACATCAGGCATGTTCAACAAAAATGGAATCTGTTGAACACAGCGGGGATAAAGATGTTCACGCACCACTCATCCATAGCGCATGCTGCCTATCACGACCTTCTGCGATCCTTGCAGGACGATGCTGTTTCGGACATCCGCGGCATCCCCACGCGTGTCGAACGAAACGGTAGGACCTACTGGTATGACACTTACCGCATCGGCTCTGATGTCAAGAAGCGCTACATCGGTGAGGATAGCGAAGAGTTGCAGGGAAGGTTGGAGCAGCACGAGGCTTTGAAGACTCGCCAGGAAGAGCGACGCCGTAGCCGGACACGCCTCGTGCGGCTTCTCAGGGCTGAAGGTTTTCTAGGCTTGGATGCAGCGACAGGCAGCATGCTTTCGGCGATGGCGGCGTCCGGTGTGTTTCGTCTCGGAGGCACCATTGTGGGCACCCACGCCTTTCGCCTCTACGAAGGTACCTTGGGTGTCCGTTTCGACATGGATATGACGGCTCACACCGATGACATCGACATCGCTAGCTTCTCCAGATTGTCACTGGTGCTGGAGGATGCCGCATTCCCACCACTTGAGAATGTGTTCGGCGATTTCGACTTCGCTCCGCAGCCCAGTCTCAAGGCTGGTCGCACCTGGCGCTGGAAACAGACACGCGGCGATACACTCGTAGAGTTTCTCACGCCATCCTTCGGTGAGGATGAAAGTGTGCGCGAACTGCCTGCCTTGGGTGTGGATGCACAAGGGCTGCACCATTTGAACTACCTGATCGCGGAACCGATCAAAGCTGCTGTCACTTATCGTAGTGGCGTATTGGTGCAGATCCCGCAGCCCGAACGTTATGCCATCCACAAGCTGATCGTTGCAGATCGTCGTCTCGGCGAAGAAAGCCTCAAGGCTGAGAAAGATCGGCGTCAGGCAGCGTTCCTGATTGACGTGCTTGCTGAAGATCGGCCCGATGAGTTGCAGGACGCCTACGAAGATGCTCTCTCTCGTGGCCCCAAGTGGCGCTCCCGGATCAAAGCCAGCCTGAGCCGGATGCCAAAGATACAGCGCCTGCTACAAGAACAGTAAGGAGCGCGCGATAGTAGACAGTTCTCCTTGGTTCAATGAACCTGTCGAACCGAGGCAGAGCTGGTTGGATTGGTAGATCCGCCTGAAAAACAGCGCTCCTATGACCTAAAATCAACGACTTGGCCATTTACACGGATCTTCGCGAGGCAGCGGTCGGAGGTTCGAATCCTCTCATTCCGACCGATAATTTCAATTTGTTATGTCAACTACTTTTAGATTCTATCCTCGCTTTATCCTCATTGTCGGCTTGCGGAGTTGATCGCCTGGAATTCAACGTGCAGGCCGTACACAGTCCTCGGCACTTAATTCAGGTTCCATTGCCTTTCCTCACTTCGAGTTATGAATCGGCTTCTATGAGCAGCCTTTACTAACGAAGCTGAAGTCAGCTGCTCTAGGGATTCGCAGACCAAGCGAAGCAGCGGAGGCAAATAGTTGTGAGTGCTTATGACCACTAGAGTATCAAGAACCGTGTCTGCCGTCAGCGCCAATGAAGCAGTTTAGGTCGATTTGATAAGAGAAGGTTTCTGGCTCATCGTAACCGCCAAGGAGTGGCGATGAGAAAGAAACTCGGAACCAAGCAGAGCGATGGTGAGAAGGCCGTAAAGGGCAGCCGCTGCGCGACCTGCAAACAGTATCCTCCAGAAGCGAAAATCAGGATCGTGCTGGACGGCCTCAACTCATCGATGCTCGACGTAATGTGTCGCGACTAGGAAGACACTTGGGACATCACGCCTTCTCAAGCCACGACAATTGATGAAAATACCAAGACGTTCCTGTGTTTTTCTGCGCCCTCAGGCCAGAAACGAAGACACGGAATTCTGTTCCAGAAGGTCCTGGACCAAGGGGTTCGGAAACCGACGCCTTAATGTTATGGCGTAAAAGGTTTCCTTGATGCGTGGATGGTCGGCTGCTTCCTTGAGGCGACCTGAATTAAGCTCATCCGTCACTACGATTGGTGCGACCAGAGCAAGCCCGATATCCTCGCGCGCTAACAGGCGCATCATCGCCATGTCATCTACTTCTGCAGCGATCTGAGGCCGGACGGACAGGCGGCTGGCCAATGCATCGAATGCAGTGCGCACGCTGCTGTCGGTTGTCGGCAAAATGAAGGGCTGATTGTTCAGAAGCTCTTTGATCGGGCGGTCCTGTTTCAATCGCTCCGGGGTTCCGACGATGCTGACCGCTTGTTCTCCGATATGGTGTGTTTCATAGGGTGTCAGACTGTCGTCCGGCGGTGGGCGGTTCATCAGGACCATGTCCAGGTTCAACGTTTCCAACCCCTCGAGCAATTCGGTCGGGCTGCCAGAGCGCAGGATGACCTCGACGTCGATGCGCGAGAGAATGGGCCTGAGAAACCCGACCTGAAAATTGCGCGACAAGGTTGCAAGCGCACCGACACGCAGGGCTTTTCGGTCCTGCACGGTGCTACTCAACGTTGCGACAAGTTCCTGCCCAGTCGAGAAAATTGCATCTGCATGATCCAGTGCGATACGGCCAGCCTCGGTCAGATGTAACTGCCGTCCGCGACGCTCGAACAGCGCATGGTCAAGGCGTTCTTCCAATTGCTTGATTTGAACCGAAAGCGCTGACTGCGACAGGTTTAACCGCTGCGCAGTTCGGGTCAGATTCCCGTCATGGGCGACAGCCCAAAAATACCGGAGATGATGATAATTCAATGGCATTACGTTCTAAAATATCGAACGATATTAAAATAACAATGAATTTTTATTGTTAGAATAGCTGCCCTAGTCAGTCCCAACGGCTTCTGGCCTCGAGAACTGAAGGAACGCGATCATGGTTTATCTTTTTTTTCCCCTGCTCAGCCCTCTGGTGCTGATTGCGGCTGCAATTCACGCAGCACAACATCCAGGGAAGCGGCCCGGGACGGTGCCGATACTAACAGAGGTGGCCGCATTTGTGGCCTTTGCAATTGCGACTCTGACTGTTGCGTTGCTGGTTGTAAAAGGTCCCGGCACATCTGCTCTGATCGGGTTCATGGGGTTCGGTTTGTCCATACGCCTTGACGCGGTGAGTTCGATCATGCTCGTGCTTGTCAGCTTTATTGGCTGGATCGTACTGCGCTATTCCAAGACATATATGGACGGGGAACAGCATCAGGGCGCGTTCACAAGCTGGATGGCAGCGACTTTGGCCGCAGTTATGCTTTTGGTCATGTCAGGCAATCTCTTTCATCTTTTTGCAGCGTGGGTGGCAATCAGCCTGCCACTGAAACGGCTGCTGTTGTTTTATCCCGAACGCAAGACAGCGCGACGTGCAGCACGTAAGAAAGCCGTTGTTGCACGTCTAAGCGAAGGCACATTGGCTGCTGCTTTTGTTCTCTTGATTGCCGCGACCGGGACAAGCGATGTCGAAACCATCCTTGCGATGGTTGAGGCGAATTGGATGTCAATGACCGCGGCGCTTTTGATTGCCATCGCGGCCGTCTTGGCATCTGCGCAATTCCCGCTACACGGCTGGCTGACCGAGGTGATGGAGGCTCCGACGCCAGTCTCCGCACTTCTACACGCAGGTGTCATCAACGCTGGTGGGTTCCTGCTGATCCGGTTTGCAGATGTCATGCTAGTTGCCCCGGGGGTGATGGCGCTGCTTGTTATGCTGGGCGGGTTTACCGCGCTGTTTGGCGGATTGGTTATGCTGACCCAGTCGGCGGTCAAAACTTCGCTCGCGTGGTCGACCATTGCTCAGATGGGCTTCATGGTCATGCAATGCGGCCTTGCGCTGTTCCCGCTGGCTCTGCTGCATATCGTGGCGCATTCGCTCTACAAGGCGCATGCCTTCCTAAGTTCCGGTGAGGCTGTGCGCAACGTCGCTGCGATCCGTCGCCCGGGACCGACTGCAGTGCCAAGTGCACGGAACGTTTTGCAGGCGTTCATCTTTGCAATCGTGATCTATGGCCTTGTCGGTACGGTCATCGGATTTGACGGCAAGTCGATCCAGATCATCGCCCTTGGTGTAATCCTGATCTTTGGTGTCGCCTACTTGCTGGCGCAAGGATTTGCAGACTCGGCCCCGCGCGAACTGATGCAACGCACCGCCATTTTCGCCCTTGTCACCTCAGTCAGTTACTTCCTGCTGCAAGCCATCGCACAGCAACTGACAGCTGGTACATTGCCGCAGCCCCCCTACCCCGGCCCGCTGGAATGGGCGCTTATCATACTGGCGCTTGTAAGTTTTGGCGGCGTCGCCGTGGCCCAGGCCACCTTCCCGTTATGGGCCACGCATCCAGCTGCTGCCGGTCTTCGCGTCCACCTGGCCAACGGCCTTTATGCCAATGCGGTTTTCGACAAGCTTCTGGACGGTTGGTCCAGGCGGTCGGTAGCCTGAAAGGAACAGAGTCCATGTTTGCAAAACTAGAAGTTTACCCCGCCGCGCTGCTGGAACTTGTGACCGAAGCCAACGATGCCGCAAAAGCAATCCCACCGCTTTTCCCACTGTCGGCAAATGTAGCGGTGAATCCCTTCTTGGGTCAGACAGGCGAACCACTGGCCGTCGCTGCCGCGCGCCTGGCACGGACGGGTGGCGCCCGCATAATGCCTCCACGGTCACATTGGGCTGCGCTGCTGAAGGCTGGTGACATCCCCAAGACGGATCTGAGTGATGCCGTCACTGCGGTCGAGGATCAATTCAATGCGCCCAACTTGCAGGACATTTGGGAAGCTTTGGAGGTCGAGACAGATGACGCCCAAGCCTTGCCGACAGTCGCTGAGCTGGCAGCGGAAGTCTCGGGTTTCGATTGGCCGGGTTTGATTGACGACCGCATCGGCGCATGGGCGGCCAGCCATTTTGATCAGGGCCAAACGTTCTGGCCGCAGGCCAACACGAGAGGCACCTTTCATTCATGGCGTGAATTTGCATCGCGGGATCTGACGCCCGAGATCCATGGGTTGTCCGGTTTCTGCGCTTTCGTGACCGATACAAATCGCTCGCACTGGCGCGCCATCGGCCGGGCCTCGGAACGGCTTAGCGTTGATATGGGTGCCGCGAAGACCGCTTTTCACCGCTGGCTGATGACGCTCGGCGGATGGGCTCAGTACGGGCGTTATTTCCTGTGGCAAGCTGAACTTGAAGGTGCGAGTGACAGCACGGTGACCGAGCTGCTGGCTGTACGTATGGTCTTCGACGAGGCGTTATTTAATTTCTACGAAGAACAGATTGCCGGGCGTTGGGCTGAAGTTATTGCAGCACACCGAACCCCGGTCACGCCGTCGAAAGAGCTTGTGATCGATGCTGTGCTGCAGGATGCATCCGAGCGGGCACAGCAGCGCCTGCTTGCAAAAACTCTGCTTGGTGGGAAACCACGTAATGCACAGGGCCGCCCCGAGGTGCAGGCGGCCTTTTGCATCGATGTCCGCTCAGAGGTTTTTCGTCGGGCCTTTGAAGCGCAGGATGCCAAGATAGAAACGATTGGGTTCGCTGGGTTCTTCGGCCTTGCCAGCGCACACAAAGCGGCAGGTTCTGATGTGACCGAACTACGCGGTCCGGTTCTTTTACAAGCTGGCATGTCATCCTGCGCGGCGGAGTCAGAGAAAGCTGATCTAAGCCGTCGCTATACCGCTCGGGCCAAACGCGCCTGGGGACGGTTCAAATTGGCCGCCGTCTCGTCATTTGCCTTCGTCGAAGCAACCGGCCCCCTCTATGCCGGAAAACTGATACGAGACTCGCTAGGTTTGGGGAGTAAAGCGAAAGCTGACCCGGCACCACAGCTGGACCCATCCATCGACTTGAAAACTCGGGTTGAACTGGCGAAATCCGTGTTGTCGGCGATGTCGCTTACAAAGGGCTTCGCACCGATTGTGATGCTGGCCGGTCATGGCGCCGACGTTACCAACAACCCGCATCAAAGTGCGTTACAGTGCGGTGCATGCGGTGGCTATGCCGGGGATGTGAATGCCCGTCTTCTGGCGGCACTATTGAACGAGCCTGACGTGAAGCTTGGTCTGCGTGACCATGGCGTCGACATCCCTTCTGACACAGTCTTTCTGCCGGCGTTACATAACACAACCACAGATGAGGTTGCGGTGTACGAACTGGACCTGCCTGCTGGAGTACCGACCGACAAACTCGCGCTTTTGAAAACATGGCTGGATGCAGCGGGAAACCTCGCCCGTGCAGAGCGGATGCACCGTCTGCCCCGCGCTGATGGCGCCGATAGAATTCTAAAGCGGGCGCGGGACTGGGCCGAGACACGTCCGGAATGGGGTCTTGCAGGATGCCGTGCCTTCGTCGCAGCTCCGCGCAACCGCACGGATGGAGTGGATCTGTCCGGCAAAGCGTTCCTGCACAACTACGATTGGCGACGGGATGATGAATTCAATGTGCTGGAGTTGATAATGACTGCACCGGTTGTCGTCGCCAGCTGGATCAGCTTGCAGTATTATGGCTCGACCGTTGCCCCGAGCCTGTTCGGAGGTGGTAACAAACTGCTGCACAACGTAGTTGGCGGTATCGGAGTTCTAGAGGGCAACACAGGCTCTCCGCGTTCTGGGTTGCCGTGGCAGTCCGTCCACGATGGCGCTGTATACCAACACGATCCGTTGCGCCTGTCTGTCATCATCGAAGCCCCGCGAGAGGCAATGTCAGACATTCTGGCACGTCATCCCGGCGTACGCGAACTGTTCGACAATGGCTGGCTTCACCTGATTGCCATGGATAACGAGGGCAAACTGGCCTGGCGCTACCGCAGAGATCTGAAGTGGACAAAATTTAATGAGCACGTCGACGAGGCACAGGCAATAGCCGCCGAGTAACGGGGCTTCGCGCCTCTATAGTAACCAGCACTTGGACGCTGGGATCCCACGATGCCCCTAATGGTATGCGGCCCGGCGGATGTTTCAGACACCGCCGGGCCTGAAGTTACAGGCAATCGGCCAATGTCTGGGCCATATTGCGGATGACCTGTGGGTAGAGCAAAGCTCCGGGTTCGAGGTCAGAACCAAGCGGGTCAATGACACCGGTATTGGCTTCGGTTCCTTCCAGAACGGTTGAAACAATTCCGGGGTTGAACTGCGGTTCGGCCAAAACGCAGTCGATACCTTCATTTTTGAGACGGGTTTGAATCTCTGCGATACGGGCCGGGCTTGGGTCCGAAGCGTCACCGATTGAGATTGCGCCGGCGGCGGGGAAGTCAAACGCATCTTCAAAATACTGATAAGCGTCGTGGAAAACGATAAAGTTGCTACCGCGAACCGGTTCAAGTGTTGCAGCGATCTCGGCAGACAGAGCCGCCATTTCCTCGCGCGCAGCTGCGGCGTTGGCAAAGTAAGTGCCGGCATTGTCAGGATCTGTCGACGACAGTTGTGATGCAATCACGTTCAACCAGATTTCAGCGTTTGCAGGGGACAGCCAAGCATGCGGGTCATTTTCGCCGTGTGCATGGCCATCGTGATCATCGCCATCATGTTCTGCGTGACCTTCGTGCTCGTCCGCATGTTCATTTTCGTGCTCGTCATGCTCTTCGCCTTCAGCATGCTCATCACCATGATCGTCATGATCGTGGTCATCATGTTCCTCTTGTTCGGCGTGCTCGTCATGCCCATGGTCATCGTGGTCTTCGTGTGCCTCGAACAATGCGTTCTCGCGGAATTCGAGAAGTACGGTGCCGTCCGCCTCAAGCAGAGATGTAACAGTCGCGCCGTCGGCAAGTGTTTCCAACGCGCCTTCCATCCATGGGGTCAGGTCTTCACCAATCCAGAAAACGATATCAGCCTCTTGCAAGGCGGCAGCTTCCGAAGGTCGCAGATTGTATTCATGCGGAGAGGCACCAGGCTGCATGATCAGATCGGGCGCTCCGACACCTTCCATGACCCGGGCGACCAGCGAGTGCACCGGCGCAATATCTACTGCAACGTTGGGCACCTCTGCCATGGCCGTCCCGCCCATCAATGCGGTTGTGATCGATAGTGAAAGAAGCTTTCTGGACATCAGACCCTCTGTGTGATTTTATAACATTAAGAGCGGCATACATGATATGGAATAACATGACAAGTGAGACGCACCCTGTTTCGACCGAAGATACGGCTCCGGTCGGGTTCCAGGAACATGACCACAAAAATTGCGTTGAGACCGCACTGACCACAGCGGAAACTCGATGCAAGGAAGAAGGGCTGCGCCTGACCCCGGTTCGGCGCAAAGTTCTTGAGATGCTGTTGCAGGAACACCGCGCGCTTGGAGCTTATGCAATTCTGGATCGCCTGCGCGATGAAGGCTTTGGATCGCAACCGCCCGTGGCGTATCGCGCGCTCGATTTTCTTGTCCAGAACGGGTTCGTTCACAAGGTTGAACGTTTGAACGCATTTGTCGCCTGCTCTCATCCAGGCGCGACACATTCGCCTGCTTTCATGATCTGCAGAAAATGCGATGCCGTCGCCGAAGCACAATCTGCGCCCGCGAAGGGAGCATTGGGCGCTGCAGCACGCGCGGCGGGTTTCGAGATCGAACGCACAGTTGTAGAAGCTGAGGGAATCTGCCCCGACTGCACCCAAAAGGCGTAGAAATGAGCCTGATCACAGTTGAAAACCTCAGCGTGCGCTATGGCGCGAACACCGTGCTTCGTCACGTGGATATGGTAATCGAACCCGGAGAGATCGTAACGATCGTCGGTCCGAATGGCTCGGGTAAAACCAGTCTGCTGCGCGCTGTCATCGGTGCCACCGAACCCTCGGTGGGTAAGGTTTCGCGGAAACCTGGGTTGAAAATCGGGTATGTGCCGCAAAAACTTCATATCGATCCAACGCTGCCAATCTCGGTCGAGAGATTTATGCGTCTGACAACTCATGTCTCTCGCAAACAGTGCCAAGAGGCGCTCAATTCCGCAGGCGTCCCTGATCTTCTAAAGCGCCAGATGTCGCAATTGTCCGGTGGGCAGTTTCAGCGTGTGTTGCTGGGTCGCGCCTTGATCAACCAACCTGATGTGTTGCTGCTGGACGAGGCGACGCAGGGGCTCGACCAGCCCGGATCAGCGGCGTTTTACCGTCAGATCGAAGAGGTGAGACGTGATACGGGTTGCGCCATTTTGATGGTCAGTCACGAACTGCATGTTGTTATGAGCGCTTCGGACCGGGTGATTTGCCTCAATGGTCATGTCTGTTGCGAAGGCTCCCCTGCTGTCGTGGCCTCTGCCCCGGAATATCGAGCGCTGTTCGGATCCGGAACAGGAGGTGCACTGGCCCTCTATCGTCATGATCATGACCATGATCACGACCACTGCGAACACTCTCAGGAAGCAGCAGAATAATGTTCGATGACTTTATGACCCGCGCGACGCTGGCTGGTATCGGCGTCGCATTCGCTGCCGCACCGCTTGGATGTTTTGTCGTATGGCGCCGGATGGCGTATTTTGGTGATGCTACAGCACACGCTGCGATCCTTGGTGTCGCATTGTCGCTTACATTCCAGATGTCGATCTTTGCGGGTGCGCTGGCGGCGGCACTTGTCATGGCGCTGGCGGTAACGCTTTTGGCTGGCCGTGGTTATGCGATCGACACACTGCTGGGGGTCCTTGCGCATTCCTCGCTTGCGTTCGGGCTCGTAGCGGTCTCCTTCCTGTCTGGTGTGCGCATCGATCTTATGGCGTATCTCTTTGGCGACATTCTTGCAGTGTCACGCTCGGATCTGGTTGTGATCTGGGGCGGTGCAGCGCTTGTTGTCGCCCTTATCACCTGGCGCTGGTCTCAACTTCTTACGGCAACGTTAAATGAAGAGCTCGCATACGCCAGTGGCTTTGATCCAAAGCGTGAGCGATTGATCCTGACGTTGTCTCTCGCCGTCACCGTGGCGGTAGCGATCAAGGTCGTCGGCGTTTTGCTTATTGCAGCGTTGCTGATCATTCCAGCAGCAGCCGCACGCAGCCTGGCACGCTCACCCGAGGCAATGGCCTTGATTGCTGCAGCAATTGGCGCATTTTCCGCCGTCGCCGGATTAAGGGCCGCATACGTCTTTGATACACCGGCGGGTCCTTCGATTGTCTGCGTCGCGGCCCTGTTGTTTGCAGGCTTCAACCTTTTTGGGTGGCAGGGACGGCGCAACACTTAGGTCATGCCAAAGCAACGGCGTTTGCAACCGAGTTGAGAGCTTGTTTAACAGCAAGCTGAAAACTGCTATTGCTCTCAACTGAGAAATAGTGGGGCGAATGCCTGCGCCCTCTGCATAAATCGCACCAGACTGCATGCCACTCTCAATTGACAGGCACCGCAGGCGATATTTCGCCGTCAACGTCATCGACAATTTCTGGTGTCAGATCAGTTAGTTTGATCGCGCCCTTTGTCCGTTGTCTCCTAAGGAGCTCAGAAAACTCGATTCTGGTGAATTTGAATGCAAATTCGTGTATACTAGGGTTGAGTAAGGTGTGTCCGATGACACCCAGACTTGCGTCTGCAAGCCACTGTTGGTGGCGCATGTTTCAGATCTGATTTGATCGTCTGACCGCTTTTCCGCGGTGCTGGCTGTTGTATGGAACAGCGGCTAATTTATTGATTTTGAATTCAATTTATTTAAACTGCAGGAGAATAATCATGTCGAATATGGTGATTTGCGCTGAAAAACGCGCTGACCGTCGCCTGTTGAAATCCAGACTCAAACAGCTTGGGATTAGAGTTGTCCATGATAGCGGCAGCCGCTTCATGATCGTTGGGGTTCCTGATGACGAAAAAGGTCTGAAAGATCGCCTGCCACCGGGAACCGAATTGCTCTCTCCCGACAAGGTCTCCCCGGAAGTTGCTGGCGAAGACGATGGGCAAGAACTGCTTTTCCTCAAGGCGCTGCAGTTGCGGCAATCAAAAAAATACCGCGAAATGAAGGCCGGTCAAACGCCGGGTGAATCTCCGGAAGAACAGGAGATCTATTCCGCTCCTTGCATGGAGGAGGATTGAGCCATGGCAAACGAGCGTCTGATCAACACCGTTTCGGTTGGCATCGTCTATGTCGGAAACACCGATGAATATCGCATCACCGATGAGGAGCGCGTTCATATCGCGGCAGAGGTGCAGGAAGGTCTTGAAGATCTGGCATCCAATGAGCCGGCTGCCAATATCGAATGGATTTACGGCCATCTCAACGTCAATATCTCTGGCTATGTACCGTGGGAGGGTGCCCGTTGGCCAGGCTGGCCCGAAACCTGGTATCGTGGCCCCGACGCCCTGCTGTGGTCCGATCCGAATGACAAGATTTATTGCTTCAAGGGTAGCCAGTACATTCGCATCGACCCGGCAAATGGCTGGCAAGTGGACTCGGGTTATCCCAAACCGATCGCAGGCAACTGGCCAGGCTGGCCCGCCAATTTCACCTCAGGTATCAGCGCCGCGCTGTGGAGTGATCCCAACGACAAAATCTATGTATTCAAAGGCGATGAGTATATCCGCATCGATCCCTCAAATGGCTGGCAAGTAGACTCGGGTTATCCCAAGCCGATTGCCGGTAACTGGCCCGGACTCGATGCAGAGTTTGCCGCAGGGTTTGACTCGTGCCTTTATGCAAAAGCGAATGACAAGGTCTATTTCTTCAAGAAATATCCGGGCGAGCCACCAAAGTATGTGCGCATTGACCCCGCGAATGGTTGGAACATGGATGCCGGATATCCCAAACCGGTCGCCGGAAACTGGCCGGGTCTTGATGAGGTCTTTACCGGTTCGGGCAAAGGACCGGCCGCAGCGCTGTGGGGTGAGCCCAATGGAAAGATCTATCTTTTCACGGACGACAACACAGGCTGGGCCAGGATTGTCGGACGGTATGTGCGGATTGACCCTTCAAACGGCTGGCAAGTCGATGATGGATATCCCAAGCCAATCGGATTGAGCGCAGGCGAAGCCGAAGCGCTGTGGCGCGATCCGGCCTTAACCCAACTCGGCTTCGATCCGGGAGGGGACGGTATCAACCAGATATCAGACTTTTTCCAGAACGGTGCCGGAGCTCAATACGGCTATGTTGCATTCTTCACGAAGTTCCCGGCCGTTTGGGCCGCATACGCTGGCGGCAAACGCGTGATGATGCGAAAGGGGGGAACCCCGGGCGCGATATCGTTCCTTGACTGGACGTCGATTGACCGCGTTTTTGCACATGAGACGGGGCACATATTCGGTGCGCCAGATGAATACGGATCGTCAGGCTGTAATTGCACCTCGATACACGGGCGCTTTATCAAAGACGTCAATGGCAACTGCGCCAATTGTGCAGATCCATTGGTGTCCTGTGTCATGCGTTCGGGTGCCCCTAGCCAGGCTTGCGATTTCACACATGCCCATCTTGGCTGGCGTGCATTCCTGACGGGGCTGGGTGCTGGTTTCTACAGCTTTCCCAACGACAAGATCTACATGTTCTCAAAGGGTTACTATGCGCGCTATACCGGCTTCGATCTGGACACGGACTATCCCAAGCAGATGGACGGGAACTGCGTGGGCAACTGGCCGGGCGTTCCCGAGTCTTTCTATGACCTCGACGCTGCGACCTACACGCGCAAAAACCACAGGGTCTATTTCTTCAAGGATGATCAGTATATCCGGATCAATCCTTCAAACGGCTGGCGCGTGGACGCGGACTATCCCAAGCCCATAGCAGGCAACTGGCCCGGAGTTGACGGGACATTTGCAAACAGCGTTGACGCCGTTCTGGAGAGTGTGCCCAACGACAAGGTTTATTTCTTTAAGGGCAACCAATACCTGCGGATTGATCCGAACAACGGATGGCAAGTCGATGACGGTTATCCAAAACCCATTGCGGGCAACTGGCCGGGCTGGCCCTCTCATTTCAACCAGGGTATCGACGCCATCCTTTGGAGCGAAACGAACCAACGGATCTATGCGTTCCGGGGCACCCAGTACATTCGCATCAATCCCTCTGCGGGGTGGAATGTGGATCCCGGATATCCCCGCTGGATCAACAAGAATTGGATGCCGTTCCCCGAGAAGCATGAGATTGGCTTGGGTATTGGTGTCGTCGGCTGAGGTCCACACCCGTTTCGTGGTGAATCTTAACGAGGTCTGGGTTGTCTGTTGATTGCCCAGATCGTTTGTTCTGGCAAATGTGGCCGCGAATATCGGTTGAAAAACGCATACACAACCGCACCGATACTTTCGATCACCGAGAAAGTGTCTAGGTGGCTTTGATCGAGGCTCGGCTGCCGTCGGCAGGCCATAATAAGTTGATGGCATCACCTGGGGGCAATTGACGTCTGAGAAACGACCATCCGAGTTACCTGAAATCCGAGCGTCAAGAGCACGTAAGAGGTTGGAAGCCAATCTGACTTCGTTGTCGCCTCTAGCCCTCGAGCGCGCCCAGGCCATCGGTTGACAGGTCGTCCAGCTTGGGCATCAACCGCAGCAACTCGCGCGCGTAATCGGTTTGCGGGCTGGCGAATAAGTCGCTGGTTTCCTGAATCTCGACCATCTGGCCCTGCTTCATCACGGCCACCCGGTCGCACATCTGGCGCACCACTGGCAGGTCGTGGCTGATAAACAGCATCGTCAGACCGAGATGCTCCTGCAGATCCTTCAAGATATTCAGAATCTGTGCCTGGATCGAGACATCCAGCGCGCTGGTCGGCTCATCGCAGATCAGGAAACGGGGCTGTGTGGCCAGCGCGCGGGCGATCGAGATACGTTGGCGTTGCCCCCCCGAAAACTCATGCGGGTATTTCTGACCGGCCTCGTGCCCAAGCCCCACCTGATCCAGCAGCTCATCCACGCGTCGTTTGATGTCCGCGCCGTCCATCAGCCGGTGATGGCGGATCGGCTCGGCCACGATCTCATCCACCCGCATCCGAGGGTTGAGAGAGGAATACGGATCCTGAAAGATCATCTGGATATTCTTGCGGTATTCGTCCTGAACCGCACGATTACTCAGGTCGCTGACCCGCTGGCCCTGAAAGTCGATAGTGCCGCCATCTACCGGATAAAGCCCCGCGATCATCCGCGCAACGGTGGACTTGCCCGAACCAGACTCGCCGACCACGCCGAACACCTCTCCGGCCTGAATATCAAAGCTGACATTATCTACGGCTGTAAAATACGTCCGATCCCACGGCAGCAACCCGCGCCGTTGCAGGAACTTCTTGGTCAGGTTGCGGATCTCAAAAACCGGCTTGCTGGTGTCGTTGTCCACCTTGGGCCAATGGCGCGCCATATCCTCGATGGCAAAGCGCGTCTCACGACCACCATAGCTGATTTGGGGGAAACGGTGCAGCTTCAACGTCGGGCGCGGCACGGCGGCAATCAGGGACTTGGTGTATTCGTGCTGTGGCTGCCCCATCACCTGCGCGGTAGTACCGCTTTCGACCACCTTACCCGCATACATCACGGTTACCCGGTCGGTCGTATCAGCGATCACGCCCATATCATGGGTGATCAGGATGACCCCAACCTGACGTTCTTGCGCCAGCTCCTTGATCAGGTCCAGAATCTGCGCCTGGACCGAGACATCCAGCGCAGTTGTGGGCTCATCCGCGATAATCACATCCGGTTCAGTGCAAAGTGCCAAAGCAATCACCACGCGCTGCCGCATCCCGCCCGAGAATTGGTGTGGGTATTGATCCAGCCGCGTATCCGGGTCTGGGATGCCAACCCGGTCAATCAGGTCGCGCGCGCGTTTGGTTGCTTCAGCCTCGGACCCGCCCAGATGCGCTTGAATGGTTTCAACCAGTTGCTCGCGCACCGTAAACAGCGGGTTCAACGAGGTCAGCGGGTCCTGAAAGATCATTGAGATCTTCTTGCCACGCAGACTTCGCATCGCCTCGGCATCGATACCACTAATCTGGTCGCCACCCAGCTTGATCTGCCCGCTTGCGATGCGTCCTGGGCGCTCCAGCAGGCCCATAACGGCGGCACCGATGGTGGATTTACCGGCCCCGGATTCGCCCACGAGCCCGTGGATTTCACCGGGTTCTACGGAAAGACTGGCGTGATCCACCGCCGTGAACAGCTGGCGGCGGGTCGGGAATTCAACGGTGAGGTCTTGGATGGTCAGAAGGCTCATGAAATCACCGCAGTTTGGGGTTCAACGCGTCGCGCAGCCAGTCGCCCAGCAAGTTCACCGACAGGGCAAGGGCCAGCAGCGTGCAGGCCGGGAAGAACAGGATCCACCACTCACCCGAGAACAGGAACCCCTGCCCGATCCGGATGAGCGTACCCAGCGACGGCTGGGTCGGCGGTGCGCCAACACCCAGAAAGCTCAGCGTGGCTTCGGCGATAATGGCCAGCGCCAGCGAGATGGTGGCGATGACCAGAACCGGGCTGAGCACATTCGGCAGGATGTGGCGGAACATGATCGGGAACGATCCACGCCCGATCAGCCGCGCAGCCTGCACGTATTCCTTGTTTTTCTCGACCAGAGCGGCACCACGGACGACTCGTGCGAACTGCACCCAATCCGACAAGGCAATCGCGATGATCAGGACGTAGATTGCCATCTCGTCACGGTATTCCGGCGGAGTAATCCCCTTCGCGATTCCAAAGATCAGCATCGCCACTAGAATAGCGGGAAAGGTCAGCTGAACATCGGCGATCCGCATGATCAATGTCTCGATCCAGCCGCCGAAATATGCCGCGATCAGCCCCAGGATGACGCCGATGATCAGCGCCAGCAACACGGCAGAAACGCCCACGAACAGCGAGATACGCAAGCCGTAGAGGATGGTCGAAAACACATCGCGCCCTTGATCATCGGTGCCCAGCAGGAAGGTCTCTTGCGTGAACGCATTAGGCGTGCCGGGCGGTGTGAATCCATTCATCAGGTTCAACGTTGCGGGATCAAACGGGTTATACGGCGCAATCAACGGGGCAAAGACTGCCGCCAGCACCAGAACAACCACGACCAGCGATGCAATTACAGCCACCGGAGAATGTCGAAACGACCAGGCAAAGTCGCTGTCCCAGAACTTCGCCATGCGCGATTTGGGAGCTGATTTCGAGGTTTCCATCGTGTCGGTCATGTGGCCCTCGCGTCGACACGCAAGCGCGGGTCAATAGCATAATAAAGAAGATCGACAATCAGGTTGATCGTCACGAACATCACCGAGATCAGCATCAGATATGCAGCCATGACCGGGATATCCACGAACTGGATCGCGTTGATAAACAACAGACCCACTCCGGGCCATTGGAACACCGTCTCGGTAATGATGGCGAAGGCGATGATCGACCCCAGTTGCAGACCCGTGATGGTGATCACCGGCACCAGAGTATTCTTCAGCGCGTGGCGGAAATTGATCACCCGATCCGACAGTCCCCGAGCGCGGGCAAAGCGGACGTAATCAGCGCGCAGCACCTCCAGCATTTCGGAGCGGACCAGTCGCATAATCAGTGTCATCTGATAAAGGCCGAGCGTGATCGCAGGCAATATCAACGCTTTCAAACCGGACGCTGTCAGAAACCCGGTGGACCAACTGCCAATCATAACGGTCTCGCCCCTCCCGAAGCTGGGCAGCAAATCAAGCTCGACCGAGAAGACATAGATCAGCAGGATACCTATGAGGAACGTAGGCAGCGAAACCCCGATCAAGGAAACCGTCATGATCACATTCGCAGCAATTCCTTGTCGTCGGATCGCCGTGAAGACACCGAGACCGATGCCAATCGTAATCGCGAGAAAGCCCGAGACAAAGGCAAGCTCCAGTGTCGCCGGAGCCCGTTCGACCAGAATTGTCGACACTGGACGCCCCTGTCGATAGGAGACGCCGAAATTACCTTGAACCGCGCCTTGCAGGAACTTGGCATATTGCACCACAAAGGGTTGATCCAACCCAAGCTCGGTCCTCAGACGGTCGATGTCAGCTTGCGTGCGCTCTTGACCAAGCATGTTGTCGATCGGGTCGCCGACAAAGCGAAACATCGAGAATGCAACCAGCCCCACGACCAAGAGCACGATCACGGACTGGAACATCCTGCGGACGATATATGCGAACATTCGTTTCCCTCGTTGATCGGTCTCTCTAGGCCGCCTTTGACCAAATGGTCAAGAGAGCGCTATCAACCCGATGCGACGTTGCCGTCGATCAGTTCACCGTCACCCATCGGAGCAGGAAGAAGTTATCCGGGCGCTGCGTGACCTCGACATTGCTGCGCGTCCCCCAGACCAGCGGCTGAACATACATAGGTACGTAGACCTGTTCGTCCTGATAGATTTGCGTGACCTCATCCAGCATGGCCTGACGTTTGGCCTGATCCAACTCGGACTGGATCATCGGCAGCAATTCATCGACACGTGCATTCGAGAAACCACCAAAATTCCAGCTGCCCAGCTTTTTCTCTTCGTTCGGGGTTGCGACAAGGAACCGGACCGGATGCTCGGCGTCAAAAGTGCCCGGACTCCACCCCAGCAGGTACATATCGTAGTTGTCCTCGCGCAGTTCCGGCCAGTAGTTGCGCACCGGCATGGCATCGAGTTCCGCTGTGATCCCGATTTGGGCCAGCATACCAACAACAGCCTGACAGACAGCCTCATCATTCAGATAGCGGTCATTGGGGCATTTCAGTCCGAACGAAAACCCGTCGGAGTAACCTGCCTCGGCTAACAGTGCTTTGGCGGCTTCGACATCAAACGCGGGACGATCCGCGTTGGCCTCGGAATATCCGCTCATGGCGGGGCTAACGAGCTGCGAGGCGGGCTCGGCATTGCCGCGCATAATGGTGGCCAGAATCGCATCAACATTCACCGCCTGAGCCACTGCCTGGCGCACGCGCGCATCACGGAACGGGTTCGGCTTGCCGGCATCATCGGTGTATTTCAGAGCCTCGGCCTCATGATCAAAGCCCAGCATGATCACGCGCGCTTCGATACCCTGAATGACATCGACCTCAGCATTCTGCTGCAGTCTGGCCACATCCTGAATCGGCACCGGATTGATCATATCGACATCGCCTGAAAGCAATGCAGCAACGGCAGTGGCGGGATTCTGGATCGGATTGAACTCGGCGCGGGTAATGTTGTGTTCGACCTCACCCCACCAGCCATCAAACGGTTCCAGCACTGTCTTCAGCCCCGGCTCCCGCTCGGTCACCTTGAACGCACCTGTGCCATTGGCGTTGATCGTTGCGTAATTGCCGGTCTCTTTGTCGGGCACAACCGCATCGTTGGCTTCGGTCCAGCCCTGATCCACGATCATCCAGTTTGCAATCGACGACGGAAACAGCGGGTTGGGTGCAGTGGTCATGATATCGACAGTGTAGTCATCAACCACGATCACGTCGCTGACGGGCGCAAACCAACTGCGCGTGTCTGCGGCCTCGCCCGAGGCGCGCTCATAGCTAAACAATACATCCTGCGCGTCAAAGCTGCTGCCGTCATGAAAGGTCACACCTTCGCGCAGTTTGAAACGCCAGCCTTCACCGTCGCCAATCGCTTCCCAACTGACGGCCAATGCGGGCTCAACGCTCATATCCTTGCCTCGACGGACGAGCCCTTCGTAGACATTGTTCAGAAACCCGAGCACCGGGGCCGAGTTGACCGCGTGCGGGTCCATGGTCTGAGGATCAGTGGTCGAGGCCCATTTGAACTCGGCTGCTTGCACGGTACCGGCCAGCAACATAGTCAGGCCGATGGCGCTGTTCCTGAGGATCATGACGATTACTCCCTGTTTATGGATCAGAGCTTCGTGGTTTTTGGCTGGTGCGTAAAGGAATTCTCACATTGAGATCACGCGCCCGTTACCATCGGAGACATGGAAGCAGGGCGCGAAATCGCGCCCTGCCCTGCATCCTGAGAGATGCCTTAGTTCATTTCGAAGTATTTGATCTTCGGCGAGTCTTCCGGCTCAACGATGGTGCCGACACCGGACTTCATACCCCAGTTCAGCACCTGATGGTGGATCGGGATATAAAGTTGCTCGTCCTGAACAACCTGCCAGATGTCCGCAATCTGCTGATCACGTGCGGGCAGATCAGTTTCCGAGGCCAATGCTACGATCTTGGCGTCCAGATCCGGGTTGGAATAGCGCGTGCCGTTCCACGAGCCGTATTTCTCACCCTTTGAGTGTACCAGGAAGTTGAAGATGTATTCAGAGTCATAGGTCGGAACACCCCAGCCCAGCATATAGAAGTCGGTCTCGAGATTGTTGATCAGCGGGAAGTGCTGCGCCTTCGGTTTGGCATCCAGATTCACGGTGATCCCGATCTGGGCCAGCATACCGACCGCCGCCTGACAGATCGCCTCATCATTGATGTAGCGGTCATTCGGGCAGTTCAACGTCAGCGAGAAACCATCAGGATAGCCTGCTTCGGCCATAAGCGCCTTGGCGCCCTCGATGTCGGTCGATGACGACGCATCCATACCCGCATCCCAACCATTCACGAACGGGGGTGAAATCATGCCCGCCGGAGCAGACTGGCCACGCATCACAACCTGTTTGATCGCATCGCGGTTGATTGCCTTGGACATCGCCTGACGCACCCGGACATCTGCGAGCGGGTTCGCGCCGTCAACACTATCCGAGGACAGATCGGCATCACCCATGTTCATGCCGAAGAAGATCACCCGGTTCTGCGGCGCTGTGCGCACATCCAGACCGTCGGTTCCGGCCACACGCTCAAGATCCTGCACCGGTACGTCCTGAATGAAATCCACTTCGCCCGACAGCAGGGCGGCAACACGGGTCGCGGCGTTCTGGATTGGCGTATAGATGATTTCAGTCACCTGAAGCGGGAACTCGTCCTTACCCCAATAGTTCTCATTGGCGCTCAAAACGGTCTTCACGTCGGGTTCGCGGCTGACCAGCTTGTACGGGCCGGTTCCGTTTGCGTTCTTGGCCGCAAAGGTATCTTCACCGCCCTCATAATCCTGAACCTTCACAGCATTGTTCGCCTCGGCCCAATCCTTGTCCATCATGAACATGTTGGTCAGGTTGTTGGGCATGATCGGGTTCGGACCGTCAGTTTCGATCTCAACCGTGAACTTGTCCGGCGCGCGCACCTCTTTCACTGAGGCTAACAGTTCCTTGTAATCCGAATCCGGCGTCATCGCGCGATTCAGCGAGAAGACAACGTCCTCACTGTCAAATCCGGCACCATCGTGAAAGGTGACGCCTTCGCGTAGTTTGAACACCCAGACATTCGGGTTTTCTTCGGATGGTGCCCATTCAGTCGCTAACGACGGAACCAGCGCACCGGAGTGATCGCGCATCACCAGCGTTTCCATGATCTGGTGCGCCATGGCCGAGGTCGGGCCTTCATTCTGGGCGTGCGGGTCCAGCGTCAATGCGTCACCGGCACGGGCCCATCGCAGAGTCTCGGCCGAAGCACCGGCTGCAATCATCGCCGTGGCACTTGCGGCAAGCATAAGTGTTTTGAATGACATACGTCGTCTCCCCTGTGTTGTTTTGACCGCATTTGACTGCGGCTGACCGGATTTTCCGGTACTCATGCCAACGCATCATCCAGATCATTTTTCGAGTTGCAACACCCGATTGTGATCAAAGAGGCCTGCCATAGCCACGCGCCAGACGCCAGAAAGGCGGGATACCGTCATGGGGATAATAGCAGGCCGGGGCTTCTTCAGACTGAAGGATCCCCTGCCCGGTCCGATGCCGTAACGTTGCGTCAATGGGGACCAGGCGCGCGAACTCGAAGGGTTCGATCTGCTCGTGCTTCCAGCCTTCGACGGATTGTTTGAGTAGCTGACGCATGGCGACAACCAACCTCTCTGCCGCATCACTGCTCCAGGGTTGCAACCCGGTCCCTTCCAGCAGATTGAAAAGGTTGATCCAGCTTTGCAGGTTGTACGCGCAATAATGCTGGGTCAGCGTGCGGGTCATTTCATGAGGCTGTTCACCATCATCGGTAATACTGCCGAGAATCCGCGCCTGTGCTCGCAGGTTGATCCGCTGCAATGCGGTTTTATCCCCCAGGAAAGCCGCCAGCGACGCCGCCTGCAGGTCGTAACACGTACCGTGGTTGTTCTTCGCCCGACGCTCACCCTGCCCCTGTTCGCTATCGCTTAACCACGCAAAGAACTCGGCGCACCAATCGCGCACCCCCGCGCTGAGTTCCGAATTGCCCAGCATCCGCACCGCATCGAGGAAGAAGTAGAAATCCTTCGTTTCGATCAGGCCGTGTGCCAACCCCTTGTCGCCTTTGTGCCCTAACCGGACCTGCGCGTAGTCCAGATTCGGGTTCATTCTGGTCGCCGGATCGATAAACCAGGTTTCAACCAAACGCGTAGCATGATCCGCATAGCGACTATCACCAGTGAGCCTGGAAGTCAGCGCCAAAGCAATCGAGTCGTCAAAGAGCCTCTGCAACCGTGTCCGGTCAAATCGGTCACTCTCTTTCTCGTATAGTTGCGTGCCAGGCACTCGTTCCCCGTCCCGGAACACATAGGGCCGTCCGTCCTTTTTCTTTGGGTTGGGCCACCAGTAAGGCGACGGATGAAAATAGTCGTGAATGTCCCCGCTGGGACCAGGTTCGGGTTTATCGGTGACCGAAAATGGGCCACGGGTCAGAGCGTCCTCGGCTGCGTCCCGTAACGCGTTAAGATCGGCATCCTTCAACGCGTCGAGCCGAGCCTGATCGTAAAACACGGTTGCGCCGTCGGTATGGGTCTCTTCCATGCGACGCGCTTCAAGCATGTCCAACGTGGCGCAGATCGCCTCATTCCTGGCTGTGCCGCGATTGATAAGGGTCTTAACCCCTTTTTGCTCCAACTTGGCCTGTCCGGAAAACAAACGCGCCACCCAGCCGGCATATCCCACGCGATGGCCTTCCGCGCTAACCTTGCGAGGCGGAAGATCGAAGCTCTCCAGGGGCCAGTCCTGCCAGGGTCCGGGTATGCCCAGATGGACAAACAGTTCGACCTTGGGACGCCGCCCATAAGGGTGCTCTTCATCAAACCGAAGTGGCGCGTCACATCGAAAGGCCATTTGCGGCTCTTCGTTTGCCTCGGGTTTGGCAGAGTTCTGAAGCAGCTCCTCATTGTTCTGCATGCGTGCCATCGGCACACAGAAATACCGCTTATCTCGCTGAGAGATAATATCTTCGCGCACAGCCCCCCAGGCGCTTTGGGTAAAGAAACAGTTCCCATCAAATGGCAGCGCCCACTTGGCGTGTTCCAAGCAGAACTCCAGCGCCTGATTGCGCGCGCCGTTGTTGTTCATCACGTAGTTATTGCGCGCCCGGTAAGCCTGCGTGATCATTTTGTTTCGGGCTTCACCATCCAGCCGTTCAAGCGTTCCGTCGGCAAAAACTATCGGGTCTTCGAAGGGTGCAAAATCATATCCGATTGCCTGCAGCTCTGCCGGATTGAAAGGAATGCGCAGATATTTCTGATTATGTGCCTCAAGCAGGGCCATAAGCTCTGCCTCCGCTTCAGGATCGACGATTCGATTCAGAATCCAGAGCTTTGTGCAATCCTTCAGCTCCGGCTCGTTTTCAAGAATGAAACTGACGTTTTCCCGCGATTGACCGGCCTTGTGACGTGGCACAAGATCGTTTCCAATTACCCGACACAGAGCAAAGGTGTCAGGTCGACTTTCAATCAGCGTTTCCTCAGCTTCATCAGACTGCACCGGTTCCACCGATGACAAATTGCCGGCAACATCCCCCATTTTTTGCGTGGATCGTCGAGGTGACTTTTTCTTACGGCGCCATACAAAAAAGAAAATCGGCAGCAGTATCGGTGAAAGCAGGACAAGAACCGGCGAGAGCAGAATCAAAACACGATTGCGCAGCCGTTTGCGCCGCTCGCGTTCCTTCAAGGACAGTGGGGGTTTACCAGTTACATTGTTCTGACTTTTCGTCACGGGATAGACTGCCATTCTAAACGTTCTACCCGGCAGTGCGGCGCGATGCGTTACAGCGGGAATTCAATCCTCTCCCCATAACCTCTACCCGATCAAACAAGCAACAGCACGCAAAGGATCGCCTTCGCGCTGCCCATAAGCGATATGGTGGCCGAAAATCCTCGCGACCCAGCTAGAATGGCTTGCACTAGGCGGTCCGCCCAAGAATGGCATCGTCACTAAGGAGATCGTGCGGCAAGCGCTCGACGTCCGGGTTCAATTTCTGAACTTTTCCGGCTCAAGAACCGCGTGTCGTCTGCCTGAGTACGAGCCGTACCGGTGTACGCAGGCAATGTTGGGGTTTGGTTGTGCCCTGTAGCCAGCCAACAATCATATCGGCAATCTTCTCTCCAAACCCATGAACACCGCAATGCACTGTGGAGAGCGCAGGCCAATATTCCGAAGCCTCTGCGATGTCGTCAAACCCGATCATCTGAAAATCCGCGCCAATCTGTCTTTGCGCTTCGTGACAGGCGTTGATCATCCCGAATGCAACGAGATCATTGAAACAAACTGCTGCGTCGCAATCTGGCTGATCTGCGAACAGCTGAACGGCCGCGGTATGCCCAAACACGCGGCTGCTGCGGCCAGTTAATACGAGCGGGGCCAGACCGTTTTCTTCCATCACTTCCAGGTATCCAGAATACCTTTCATGAGTAACCTTACGCCCTTCCAACCCGCCGACAAACGCAATTTTCTTTGCCCCGGTTTCAATGAGGTGTCGCGTCGCGATGCGCCCGCCTTCGGTATAGTCCGGCGCAATGAATGGGAAAGTTTTTGTGTTGCTCTCGACCTGACGCAGGACTTGCATCAGAGGTATGCCCGCCCGTTCAACGGCGGCAAATGTTCGGGATACATCCCCATAAGCCGGGGACACGATCAAAGCCGACACGCCATGTTCCAGCATCGCGCCAATGACCTGATCCTGAAGCGCGGGGTCTTCATTGGTGTTGGCTACGACCACCGCATAGCCACGAGAGCCCAACGCCATCTGCAATGATGTCGCAAACTCCGTGAAGAACGGGTTGGTCAGATCGTTGATCACCAAACCAATGAGAGCGGTTCCGGTCGAGCGCAGATTTGCAGCCGACCGGTTGTAGACATAACCGATCTCTTTCATGGCAGCGTGCACCAGCGTCCGGGTTTCGGACTTCACCTGAGCGCTGCCTTGCAGGACAAGACTGACTGTCGATTTCGAAACGCCTGCCTTTCTGGCCACATCTATGATCGTCGGTCTTCGCATTCAGATTATTGTTCAACTCCGTGCAGGTTCAGCAACGTGATCATCCGTGCTTTAGCCAGTTCCGGATCCGAGAGCAAACCAGCCTTATCCGCAAGCCGGAAGACCTCTGCATAGTGGCAAATGTCACGACTGGACTGGAAACCGCCGGGCAGAATGAAGTGAGACTGCGCGCTGTTCAGCCAGGACAGATAGGCGATCCCGGCCTTGTAGAACTGAGTCGGTGCTTTGAAAACCTCGCGGCTCAGGGGCACCGTCGGCGCAAACAGCGCCTGATAGCGGTCCATTTCACCCAATGCGAGCGCCTCAAGTGCCTGACTTGCCGCCGGCGCAATCGCCGCGAAGATACCAAGCAAAGCGTGCGAGAAATGCGTACCATCTCCGGCAATCAGGTCGGCATAGTTGAAATCGTCACCAGTATAGAGGCGCACGTTGGGCGGAAGCCGGGTGCGAAAGGCTTCTTCATGGGTCTGATCCAGCAGGGATATCTTGATCCCGTCTACTTTGTCCGGGTTTTCGTTGATCAGGTTCAGAACAAAATCGCTGGCCGCGGCGACGTCCTTGTGACCCCAATAGCCCGTTAGCGCGGGATCAAACATATCCCCCAGCCAATGCAGGATCACGGGCTCAGCCGCCCCATCGATCAACACCCGATAAACGTCATGATACACGTCGGGGCCGGCATCAATTGCCGGGAAAGCACGCGATGCCATCAGGATCAACTGGCCGCCTGCGGCCTCGATCGCTTCGGCCTGATGCTCATAGGCGGACAAAATCTCACCCGCAGTGTTCAGCGCGCTCAGCGGAAGATGATCGGTCCCTGCCCCGCATGCAACGCGGGGCGACAACGGGTGCGCACGGGCCGCCTGCATCGTGCGCTGAATTAGCTCCAGCGCGGTTTCCCAATCGACGCCCATGCCTCGCTGCGCCGTGTCCATCGCTTCGGCCAGCCCCAGACCCTGATCCCAAAGCCCCTGCCGGAATTGCAGCGTGGCATCCCAATCCACAGCGGGGCGTCCATCCCAGGGGTTCCGCTCGGCCAGTGGGTCCGAGACCACATGTGCGGCGGTAAAGGCCGTGCGTGTCAGCGGCACTTTAGGCGCACGTGGCACCAATGGCGTTCCGCTCAAAGTGTACGGCTGTAGTTGCCCGTCGAGATTCGGCAGTATCAGAGTCATCGCCTCACACCTCCAGATCCAGCACCAGAATGCCGTCGATCCCGCCGACGGCATTTTCGACTAGCTGTGCGCCCAATGTTTTGTGGATCTTGTTGTTTTGATAGGTTTCAAGCGCGGTCCAATCGTCAAAATCGATTACGAAACCGTGCATATAGCCGCGCTCAATCTGTTCAGGACTTTCACTGCGGCCACCGGTAAATCCGCTTGCGCCTGGCAGGGTCTCGGACAGGTCTGCGAGACCCGTGTAGATGGTTTCAACGGTCTCTTCCGTGACATCAGGGAGGAACTTGGTCAGTACGATATGGCGGATCATTGTCAGATACCTTGATCTTGTTTGATCATATAAGCAGCTTTCTCGCCGATCATGATGGTCGGGGCGTTGGTGTTCGAAGAATTGACCGTCGGCATGATCGAGGCATCCGCAACGCGAAGCCCTTCGATCCCGTTAAACCTCAAACGCGGATCCAAGACCGCCTCGGCATCGCTGCCCATACGACAGGTGCCTGCGCAATGATGCGAGGTTTTGGAGTGCACGCAGATGAAGTCGAAATATTCCTGTTCGGTCTGCACACCCGGCCCCGGAAGACGCTCGGCCAGGATATATGGCTTCAGCGCGTCTTGCGCGAGGATGTTCTGCACCAGTTTTAGGCCCCGTATGGACATCTCGCGATCATAAGGATCGGCCAAATAGTTGGGGTTGATCAGGGGCATCGCCGCAGGGTCAGCGCTTTGCAATCGCACGGTACCGCGTGAGCGCGGCCGCAGGAAGCAGGCATTCAGCGTGACGCCACCGTTTGGCATGGCCTCGACACCCGCTTCGATGCCGGTGCCAAGGCCCAGATGCATCTGGATATCCGGGGATCGGGCATCGGGGTCAGCATACCAGAAACCTCCCGTTTCAAAGAGACTTGAAGCGACCGGACCTTTCCGGGTGAAGATGTATTGCAACCCGGCCAGGGCCGAGAGATGCAGCTTGGCAAATCGGTCATAGGTATGCGGTCCGGTAACCTCACAGATCGAATAGAGATCCAGATGATCCTGAAGGTTCGTACCAACCTGCGGTTGATCGTGGACCGTGTTTATCCCAAGGCTTTCCAGATGGTCAGCCGGACCAATCCCCGATAGCTGCAGCAAACGCGGCGATCCGATGGCACCCGAGGATAGAATGACTTCTTTCGCAGCGGTGATCCTGTTGCCACTCATCATTTCGACGCCAATCGCGCGGCCCTTGTCCACAATGATACGACGGACCTGAGCCCCCGTGCGCACGGTCAGGTTGGATCGACTACGGTTCGGTGCGATAAAAGCCATCGCAGCGGAGGAGCGTCGCGCATTGCGCTGGGTCAATTGGTAATAGCCTGCACCGTCCTGCTTTGCGCCATTTACATCCCGCGTTTCGGGAATGCCGAGCTGCCCTGCGGCTTTGATATAGGCATCGCAAATCGGCAGAGGTGCTGCAGGCATCGAGACACCCATCGGCCCGCCTTTGCCATGGAAGTCGTTGTCATAGGTATCGTTGTCCTCGGATTTTTTGAAATAGGGCAGCACGTCGGCATAGCTCCAGCCTTCGCACCCCATTTGACGCCAGTCGTCGTAATCCTGCGCTGCCCCGCGCGTATAAATCTGCGCATTGATCGCAGAACCGCCCCCGATGACCTTGGCTTGAGTATAGTTGAAGACCTTGTTCTGCATGTGTTTTTGCGGAACGGTGGACCAGCCCCAGCTGCCAATGCCCTTGGTCATCTTGGCGAAACCTGCCGGCAAATGAAAAAACGGGTGGCGGTCTGTCGATCCGGCCTCGAGCAGCAATACTTTCGCTGCAGGCTCTTCGGACAGGCGCGCGGCAATGACCGAACCGGCCGAGCCGCCCCCGATGACAATGAAATCATACCCTTCAGACATTCTGATGTGTCCTGATCTAAAGACGTGGAATTGACAGGCCACCATCCACCGCAATGGTGGTGCCGGTGGAAAAGTGCATATGCCCCTGAACAAGCGGTATGACGACGGACCCGATATCTTCGGGCACGCCCCAGCGCGCTGCAGGAACCAGACCGCCTTCGATCCGATCGGTGTATGTGTCACGGACACCCGCCGTCATCTCGGTGGCGATGATACCGGGTCGCAGCTCAAAAACTCCGATCCCGTGGGGCGCAAGGCGAACGGAAAAAAGCTGCGCCATCATCGCAGCGGCCGCCTTTGATACGCAATATTCAGCGCGTTCGATTGAGACCATCGTGGCGCTGACCGAGGTTACGAATATGATCGAGCGATAGATGCCTTGCGGCAGCTCCAGCATGCGCCGCGCCACCTCTTGCGCCAGAAAGAACGCGCCACGCGTGTTGATATTCTGGACGAAATCCCAATTCTCGGGCTCAAGATCCAGCATGTCACCGCGCACAGGTGCACCGACGCCTGCATTGTTGATCAGCGTCGTGACAGGCCCCGCTTCAGCCTCGATCTGATCCAGCAGTGCCGGAACGCGCGAGATGTCAGACACGTCATGCTGAACATAGAAAGCGTTTGCGCCAAGCTCGGTCAAAGCCTCCTGCACCACCGGTGCGTCAATCGCATACTGTGAAGCCAACGCCACCTTGTACCCAGCCGCAATCAACGCGCGTGAGATGCCAAGACCAATGCCTTGCTGCCCCCCTGTAACCAAGGCGATTCCGGTCATGCTGCGAACTCCGTCTCGGTGATGTGACGGCCCGCTCGAAGTGCCAGTGCAGCAATGGTCAACGCCGGATTTACCGCAGCAGATGTCGGCAGCACCGAGGCATCAACGATGAACAGGTTCCTGTGGTCGTGACTGCGACAGTAGATGTCAACGACACTGCCTTTCGGGTCCGCCCCCATACGCGCCGTGCCGCATTGATGAGAAGGCGTTTGGCGATCAAAGGGCCGCGATAACACAATCGGGAAGCCCGCCCTCCGAAGATGGGATTTCAGTCGCTTAACTAGTGCTTCATGCGCAGCCCAGTTCGACCGTTTCCAGTCGAGACAGATTTGACCCCGGTTAATTGTCACGCGGCTTTCGGGGTTTGGCAGATCTTCAGACATCGCATAGAAATCAAAGCTTCTGTTCGCGATCAGGTTTGCAATTAGACCCGGCAAACGGGTCTGCGCCGCTAGAATGGGGCCCGTGATCTTGCCCAGCATCTGGATATTACCGAGCGGGAAGCCACCCTTGCCATCACCATTATAATAATCGTTGAACATCAGTGTTTTCTGATAGATGGCCCGGTTCCTGCGAAATGGATGCAGGGCAAGTACGGCTGAACAATTATGGTTCATAAAGTTCCGTCCCACCTGATCCGAGCGGTTTGCCAGACCCGTCGGACAATTGTCATTGGCAGAATTTAACAACAGGGCCGCGGATTGCACCGCCCCTGTGGACAACACGACCAATGGGGCCGCAAACGTACCCTGCCCCTCGACCTCAACACCGGTTATCTGTCCGTCGTCTCCGGCGATCAGTTTTTGGGCAGATGCTTTGGTCAGAAGGTCGACATTCTTGTAGGTCAGAGCCTGCGCAAGCGCCCGCGTTTCCGCATCCATCTTGCCGCCGCAAGTGTTTGGAAACGCATCCCATGTGGTTTGGCCCGCGGCGAGCCATGTTTCGATATCCACGCCCAAAGGGACAGAGGATGGCGTCAACCCGCAACGGCGCAAGCTATCCCGCAAATCCGCGATGTCTGCCTCATCCGGCACCGGAGGGTGCGGATAGTTCGCGCTATGCTCGGGCTCGGTTGGATCTTCATCAGTCGTTCCATGCACATCGTAGAGCTGTTCAGCAGCCGTATAGTCGGCCTCCAGCTCCTCGTAGGAAATCGGCCAGCCGGGGGCTTCACCTCCCATATGCTGACGGCGCTGAAAGTCCTCCTTCCGATACCGTATCAAAGCGGCTCCGTAGAACTTGGAGTTGCCGCCGACGCAATAGTAGTTCCCAGGGTTGAACGGCCGACCCTCTCCGTCAAGCCAGGTCTCGTCCGGACGAAAACAGCCATCACCAAAAATCGCTTTTGAATTCCGATCCTGAGGCGAGGGGCGTAGATGCTCCCCTCGTTCAAGGATCAGAATGCGGCGACCCGACGGGGCCAGTGCTGCGGCGAGCGTTGCCCCGCCGATCCCGGAGCCGATGATTATGACGTCGGCTTGTGTCACGGGGCGATCCGCATCTCGCTTTCAGGATCAAAGGCCACCGCCTTTTCCATGTTTACGGCAAAGGGGAAGTCCTGACCCGGTGCCACCTCGGCATCCGAGCGCATCCTTGCAATCACGTCCTGCCCTCCAAGTGTCATCGACACAAAGGTGTCAGAGCCTGCGGGTTCCGTGACAACAATCCGATTGGTCATCTGCGCGATGTTGGTCGATTTGCGATCTGCGCCATCCATGTCGGTGATCGTCTCTGGGCGAATGCCCAGCAGAATCTCACGCCCTTCCCATGCAGACAGATTATCCTGGCTGAAAGGCAGTTGCGCCATTGACCCGTCGTGCAAAGCAACCTCGGCATGCGGACGACCGTTCAGAACAGCCACTTTCGCAGGCACCACGTTCATCGCAGGCGAACCCATGAAGGTCGCCACAAAGATATTTGCAGGGGCGTCGTAGATCTCCTGAGGCGTACCCAGCTGCTGCACGTACCCGCCATTCATGACCGCGATGCGGCTGGAAAGAGTCATCGCCTCGATCTGATCATGGGTGACGTAGACGATGGTTGTGCCAAGGTTCTGATGCAGCTTCTTGATCTCAGTCCGCATATCGACACGCAACTTGGCGTCGAGGTTGGACAGCGGTTCGTCGAACAGGAACACATCCGGGTTCCGCACCAACGCCCGCCCCATCGCGACCCGCTGGCGCTGTCCGCCGGAAAGCTGACCGGGCTTTCGATCAAGTAACTGCTCGATCTGCAACAACTTGGCGACCTCTTGCATCGCCTTGTCCCGTTCAGGTTTCGGAACGCCATGCATCTCCAACCCGAAGGTGATGTTCTGTCCGACCGTCATGTTCGGGTAGAGCGCGTAGCTTTGGAACACCATTGCAATGTTACGGTCGGAAGGGTGCACCCCGTTCATCACCTGATCCTTGATGCGAATTTCTCCGCTGGTGATCTCTTCGAGCCCTGCAATCATGTTCAGCAAAGTCGACTTGCCACAGCCCGAGGGGCCGACAAGCACAAGGAACTCCCCTTCATGCACCGAGATGTCCACTTTGTGCAGAACTTCGACCGACCCATAGGATTTGGTCGCATTATCTATGTCCAGAAAACCCATCAGGTCTTATCCTTTCACCGAACCCGCCATCAGGCCGCGGACGAAATATCGACCGGCCACGATGTAGACGAGCAGAGTTGGCATGGCGGCAAGAATGGCGCCTGCGAAATGAACGTTGTATTCCTTCACACCGGTTGACGACTGCACCAGATTGTTCAGCGCCACCGTCATCGGCTGGCTATTGGCGTCGGCGAAGGACGCACCAAACAGGAAGTCATTCCAGATATTGGTGAACTGCCAGATGATCGACACCACGGCGATCGGCCCGGAACTGGGCAGCAGGATGCGCCAGAATATCTGGAAGAAGCCCGCGCCATCGATCTGCGCCGCCCGGATCAATTCGGTCGGGAACACGGCGTAGTAATTACGGAAGTACAGCGTGGTGAAACCTATCCCGTAAACCACGTGGACCAACGCGAGACCCCAGGTCGTGCCCGCCAAACCGATGATGCCTAGCATCCGTGCCATTGGGATCAGGACGATCTGAAATGGGATGAAGCAGGCAAACAGCATCAGGCCAAACAGGATGGTGTCATACTTGAAGCGCCATTTGGTCAGCACATAACCGTTCAGAGCTCCGAGGATGGTCGAGACGATCACGGCCGGAACCACCATCTTGATCGAGTTCCAGAAATAGGGCTTCAACCCGGTTGGATCGACTCCGATCTGAGCCGAGGACCAGGCCTTCAGCCAGGGTTCGATCGTGAACACCTGCGGCAGGTTCATCATGCCGCCGCCGGTGATCTCTTCCAGCGGTTTGACCGAGTTCACTAGCATCACATAGAGCGGCAGCAGATAGAACAGACCGAACAGCAGCAGCACCAGATAGATCAGCGTGCGCGTGACGCGGCCCGTGCGAATTGCGGTATCCTGAGTTGCTTGAGACATCAGCGTTTCTCCCGCAGTTCTGCATACAGATAGGGGATCATGATCGCCGCGATGGTCATCAGCATGATCGTGGCCGAGGCCGCACCAATCCCCATCTGGTTCCGCGTGAAGGTGTAGGAGTACATGAACGTCGCGGGCAGTTCGGTTGCACGGCCCGGCCCACCTCCGGTCAGGGCGATCACAAGGTCAAAGGTCTTGATCGCGAGGTGGCTGAGGATAACGAAGGCCGACAGGAACGCGGGTCTTAGCTGGGGGATGATGATCCGACGATAGAGGTTCCAGTTCGAGGCCCCATCCATCTGAGCCGCCCGCAGGATTTCGTTGTCGATGCCACGCAGACCCGCAAGGAACATGGCCATAACGAAGCCACTGGTCTGCCAGACCGCCGCCAGAACGACGGTATAAATCGCATAATCACGGTTCTTGATCCAATCGAACTCAAAACTGGTCCAACCCCATGTGTGCATCACGTTCTCAAGGCCGATGCCGGGGTCGAGGAACCATTTCCAGGCGGTGCCTGTGACGATGAAGCTCAGCGCCATAGGGTATAGATAAATCGGACGCAGCAGCCCCTCACCACGGATTTTCTGATCGAGGAAGATTGCCAGCCCAAGCCCGATGCAGGTGCAGATCACGATATAGAGGCTCGCAAAGATCCCCATATTGATCAGCGAGGTCTCCCAATGGCTCAACCGCCACAGCTTGTCATAGTTCTCCCAACCGACCCAGCCGAAGGTTGGCAGGATGCGGCTGTCTGTGAATGACAGATAGACCGAAAACAGAATGAAGCCGTAGACAAAGACCAACATCATCGCCAGCGATGGTGACAGGACCAGCTTGGGTATCCAGTTCTGAAGGCGTGTCTTGAAATCCGCGTCGGCTGAAGCAGCCATGGCGCGCCCTCCTCGTTCGAGTGCAAAAGATCGGAGCGTTCACGCCCCTAAGGTGACAGGGCGGCTGCACCGCCGCCCCATCGGGAGGATCACGTTAGGATCACTTGGCAATCGAAACTGCGTCGACCAGCTCAACCACTGCCGTTTCACTGTCATATTCGCCGTTGAAATGGGCGGTGACCACGTCATAGACGGCGTTCTTCACCGAAGCTGGCGCTGCGTGACCATGCGCCATCGAGCCGAACAGATTGCCCGATGATGCAGCCGCGGCCAGATCCTTCATGCCCTGCTGACCGCAAGCATCTAGATCACTGCCGTCCACATCCGTACGCGCAGGTACCGAGCCTTTGACCTTGTTGAACGCAATCTGGAACGACGGCGACAGGATCGCGCTAGCCAAGGCGGCCTGTTCAGCCGAAACCGAACCACCCTGATCGAACATCATGAACTGGTCGGCGTTGAAGGTGACCTGATCTTGCGTGCCGGGGAAACGGAAGCACAGGAAATCCTCGCCCGGGACTTTACCCGCGCCCAGGAACTCACCTTTAGCCCAGTCGCCCATCATCTGGAAACCGGCCTCGCCATTGATGACCATCGCCGTTGCAAGGTTCCAGTCGCGGCCCGAGAAGTTCTCGTCAACGTTGTCGCGAATAAAGGCCATGCGGTCGAAGGCCTCTTTCATTGCGTCACCACCCAGAGTTCCTTCGTCCAGATCGATGAACGCCGCTTTGTAGCCGTCTGGACCCAGCGTGGACATCGCCACCGCATCAAAGATGGTCGCATCCTGCCAGGCCTGACCGCCATGTGCGATCGGGGTGATACCAGCGGCTTTCAGCGCTTCGACAGCGGCCACGAACTCATCCCAATTGGTGGGTTGAGCGATACCATTGGCATCCAGAACAGCCTTGTTGGCCCATACCCAGTTAGTCGAATGCACGTTGACCGGTGCCGCAACCCACTTGCCGTCATGCTTGGCAAAAGCCTTGAGCGCGTCCGGAACGACATCGTCCCAGCCTTCCTGGGCCGCAACATCGTTCAGATCCGCCAACGCGCCCTGACCGGCCCAGTCCAGAATGTCAAAACCCAGTGCCTGCACGGCTGTGGGTGCGTTTCCGGCTGTGACACGGGCACGCAGAACGGTCATGGCTTGCTCACCACCGCCACCGGCGACGGGCATGTCGGTCCAATCGATGCCCTGTCCAGACAGGTCATCTTTCAGCACATTCAGCGCCGCAGCTTCGCCGCCCGACGTCCACCAGTGCAGAACTTCAACCTCTTCTGCCTGAGCAAGGCTGGTCGTGCAAAGCAGACCGGCGACGATCAGAGATTTGGTCTTCAGTAGATTACGCATTCTTGTTTCCTCCCTAAATGCGATCTTCCTTGGCGGGCCCCTTTTGCGGCGCCCCGTCTTAGTCTTGTGACACCCATGGCGCACGACTATTGCCGATACGCATGACCACTGATTTTACCTCGAAAAATTCCTCGAACCCGTAACGTCCGATTTCCCGCCCCTGCCCGGATTGTTTGAAGCCACCGAACGCAAGTTCGGGAAAGCCGTCCATCCAGGTGTTGGTCCAGACCGTTCCCGTTTCTGCACGACGGGCGAATTCCAGGCAGGTGTGAACGTTTTCGCTCCAGACCCCTGCCGACAGACCGTAAGCGCTATCATTGGTCAGAGTGATGGCTTCGTCCAGTGTTTTGAACGTCAGCACCGACAGGACCGGGCCAAATATCTCGTCCCGAGCGATAGGCATTTCCGGCGCGACGTCTGAAATTACCGTCGGTTGATAGAATTGATCGCCCAGACCCTCGACCTGAAGCGAAGCGCCGCCCAACGCGATGGTCGCGCCTGCGTCCTTCGCCGCTTTGACATAGGCGTCGATCTTCGCGTTATGTTCGGGTGTCACAATCGCGCCGACCTGTGTCGTCGGATCCAGCGGATCACCAAATTTAACTTTGCGAGACAGGGCGACAACTCGGTCTCGAAACGCCTCGGCAATGTCTTCATGCACGATGATCCGACTGCTGGAATTGCAGCATTGGCCGACATTGAAATAGACACCAAATACAACAGCATCTGCGGCAGCTTCTAAATCCGCATCGGGAAAGATCACCTGTGGGTTTTTGCCACCAAGTTCCAACGCCACTTTCTTGAGCGTGTCAGACGCGACAGCGCTGATCGTCTTGCCCACGGCGGTCGAGCCGGTGAAACTGACCATATCCACACAGTTGTGGCTGGACATCACGCTGCCGACCGGAACGCCATACCCCAACACGATATTGCAAACGCCCGCTGGCAGGCCGGCCTCAATCAGCAATTCACCCAGCATCAGGGTTGTCGAAGGCGTCATCTCGGAGGGCTTCACCACCACGGTGCAACCCGCAGCCAGCGCAAATGGCAGCTTTTGGCTGAGAATCCAGAACGGGAAATTCCAGGGCGTGATGATTGATACGACACCAATGGGCTCTTTCAACACCACACCCATCATGTCTTCGCCCAACGTGTTGTGGCTGTCGCCATGCGTGCTGCGCGCCAGTGAGGCCGCATAGCGCCAAAGGTCTGCCGCACCGCCAACCTCGCCTTTCGATTGGCTGATCGGTTTGCCGCTCTCCAGCGTTTCAATCACTGCAATGCGATCAACGTTTTGCTCGATCAGATCGGCGATCTTGAGCAACACGGTCGCACGTTCTTTGCCAGAAGCACGGCTCCAGACACCACTGTCAAAGGTCTGACGCGCGGCTTTGATGGCGGCTTCTGCTTCCGCCTCGCCACCCAGAGCCGAACGGCTCACCACATGACCATGTGAAGGTGAACACCTCTCGAAGGTTTCGCCCGAGGCGCTGTCCAGCCATTCGCCGTTGATCAGATGACGGCCCTCGAACAGCGCAGGCATGTCAAAGGGTATGGCAGGGTTGATCGTCAGGTCTTTCATTCGTTACAGGCCCGAAAATTGAGGGTTACGTTTTTCCATGAAGGCCGCCACGCCTTCTTCGCGATCCGCAGACGCGGCGATAGCAGCGCTACCCAAAGCTTCGACAACCGCATGAGTGTCTTCACCCACCGCAGCGTGGATCATGTTTTTTGAGATCTCTGTTGCGCGAGGCGACAGGTCGGTCAGCTCAGCAGCGATCTCAAGCGCGCGTGACTGCACATCCTCGGCGATCTCAGCGGCATATCCCAGTGCAACAGCCCGGTAGGCACCAATACGGCGACCAAACAAAGCCATCTCTTTCACTGCACTTTCGGAAATCAAACGCGTCAATCGCTGTGTCCCTGACCAGCCGGGTACAATTCCAACCCGTGCTTCGGGCAAGGCAAGTGTCGTGCGCGGCGCTACCAGCCGCAGGTCGCAACAGCTGGCCAGTTCGAGGCCGCCGCCGAAGGCGTGACCGTTTATCGCTGCGATGGTCGGCTTACCGATCCGGGCAAGACGATCAAAAATGCGATGCCCGTCCCGCACCCAGTGTCGGGCGAACTCAGCCGGGCTCAGACCACCCCAGGCGCCAATGTCTGCCCCACAACAAAATGCTTTCTCACCTGCCCCGGTCAGAACAAGCGCACGAATTGAGGTATCACGCTCGACCTCCTGCAGCCGGGCCTCTAATGCCTCAAGCATCTCAACGGTCAACGCGTTCAGCTTTGCGACGTTGTCCAGTGTCAGGACAGCCGTTGTGCCTTCGATATGAAAGCTGATCCCGCTCACAGCTTCATCCCCATCGGGCCATCCAAGAACAGCGATTTAGGCATTTGTATCGCGTTCTCGGCAACTTTGACGCGACCTGCTGAGGCAGCAACAATGTCGCGTTCAGCATTGATACCCGGCATGATCTCAGTCGCTACCAGGCCTGTGTCGGTAAGGCGGATCACGCAGCGCTCAGTAACGTAAAGCACGTCCTGCCCGGTTTCGCGCGCACGACGGCCAGAGAAGGTGACGTGTTCGACCTGATCAACCATCTTGGTGAATTTACCCGGCGTTGCGACGTTGATGCCACCTTCGGTCAACTCAATCCCGGCGCCCGCCTCAAACCAGCCCGAGAACACGATTTTCTTCGCCCGTGCTGTAATGTCGACGAAACCACCGCACCCGGCTGTCAGATAAGGTTTTTTTCCAAGCTTCGAGACATTCACATTCCCTTCGACATCCACCTCAAGGAAAGACAGGAACGACATATCGAAACCGCCACCCTGGAAATAGATGAACTGCTGCGGTGACGGCACATAGGCATGCGCGTTTGAGGCGCAGCCAAACGCGAAACCTGTCAAAGGCACCCCACCAACGGCGCCTTGTTCAATCGCCCACGTGACCGCCTGAGGGTGCCCTTCTTCAAGCAGGATACGCGGAACCATGGCGCTGATGCCAAACCCCAGATTAGCGCTCATACCGGATCTGAGTTCTTGGGCGGCCCGGCGGGCGATGATCTTCTCAACCCCGTGCTCTGCCAGTGAAAAACTGCCCCACGGGCGCATGACTTGACCGGAAATCGCAGGGTCATATGGCGTTTCGGTTGTCTGTTTCTGGTCGGGGTCTTCCACGACGAGATCGACCAGATGCCCTGGCACACGAACATCATGCGGGCGCAGACTGCCCGCAGCCGTCACACGCTGGACCTGAGCGATCACCAACCCGCCATGGTTGCGCACACAAATTGCCTGTTCGAGACCGCCCAGATACGCGCCTTCATGTTCATAGGTGAGATTGCCAAACTCATCGGCGGTGGTCGCCCGCAGAATACAGACGTTGGGGTTGATATTCGGGAAATGCAGCCAGGTCTGATCGCCAAACTCGGCGCGAGATACAATCGGTGCCGCGGCACCTTTAGCGTTCATCGCACATCCCTCGCGCACCGGGTCGACAAAGGTATCCAGCCCAACCTGCGTCAACACGCCAGGACGATGCGCCGCCGCTTCACGATGCATGTCGAACAGGATCCCGGACGGGACATTGTACGCCGCCACCCGATCCTCAACGATCATCTTCCAGATCTCCGGCATCTCAAGACTGGACGGCCCGGACGGATAAGATCCGGCCAACACACGCGCCAGCAGCCCGTCCTGCGCCAGATACTCCATGCCCTTCACGCCATACATATCGCCTGCAGCAATGGGGTGGAGCGTCGTGATATCGCGTGGATGCCCTTCTGCTTGAAATCTCTGCCCGAGCGCTTTCAGCACCAGATCAGGGCACCCTAGCGCCGAAGAGGAAGAAACCGTAATGACAGCCGCGTCAGGAATACGCGATACGGCCTCGGAAGCGGAACAAAGCTTGGACATCAGAAACTACCGTAATCTATTTCAACACGCCGCCCCGAGACAGCGGCCTCGCGCACGCCGAGTGCCACCGACAAGGATTTGACCCCATCTGCGCCATCAGCGGCCGGACGGCCCCGCCCTTCTATGGCCCCGACGAATTCCGAGACGCCTTGAACGTATAAAGAATGATCTGAGAACGGGATTTCCTCACGCCCGTTTTCAGTGACCAGCTCAACTTGCCCAACGGGCCTTTGGGTCATCACGCCACGCGCAAAGATCGACCCTTGGGTCCCATGAACCTCAAGACCAGAGCCAGCATGAGGGTGCGTGAAACTCTCATGCGCCATGACCATAGCGCCAGACGGCATGGTCCAGACCGACATGCACGAGTCTTCGACCCCTTGCCCCATCCCCGAACTGGCCATCTGCGCAACAACAGAAGCAGGGTCCTCACGCAAAAGGAATCGGGTGACATCGGCGTCATGAACAACAATATCGGGTATAACCCCACCGCCAGCATCGGCCGAGTTTATACGCCACCCATGCAGGTGACCCGGTAGGTGCACAGCGTGATGAATGCGCAGTGACAGAACGTCACCAATACGCCCATCATCGATCAGGTCGCGAATTGCACGATGACTCCCTGAGCAACGCAGGTGGTGATTTGTTCCAAATGCCACTCCGGCCTCATCGGCGGCACGCACCATTTCAACGGCTTCGGCCTGCGTCATGCCCAGAGGTTTTTCACAAAGTACGTGCTTGCCCGCCGCAATAGCGGCCAAAGCCTGCCCGTGGTGCTTTTCATTGGTCGAAGAGATGTAAACCGCCTTAGTACGCGGATCAGTCAGCGCCTCATTCAGATCGGTGGTTGCGTTGGGAATGTCATGCTCCTGAGCCCAGACCCTCACCCGATCAGACGAATTGCTGACAATCCATCTGACATCGTGGCCGGCCTGCTGGCGCACCGCATTCAGCATATGCTCGGAAGCGATTGTACTCGCGCCAACGAAAATCCAATCCATTTCTCTTCCCTCAACATATGGAACGTTCCAGAATCATTCTTATTGGAACGTTCCATATTTTTCAATACGGGGATTTTCGTTTTTTATGGAACTGCACGGAAGACCCGTGATTATCACTCACATCATGTCGATGAAAACGGCGTTTGCTCAATCACTCGCAGCTAAGCCGCGGGCTTGCATCCCATCAAAGCAACATCTGATTTGTGATCGGGCTAACAAGGAACTCGGTGAGGCGATCATTTAACGCGTCCAGTTTATCTACTCTACATCCGATGCTGCACGCGCCACCAGGCACCAACTATGTCGGAAATCATCGGCTCACTAATCGTTGCTCTGTTCATTGCTTGACCGCCCCAAGATCAGCATTGATCACGACGAACAGAGCGCCGCCCGTTAGGTATTCTCAGATATCGGAGTTGAGTTAAGACAGTCAGCTTGAAACTCGCTTTAATAGAGAAACCCGTTTTATCTGGCTGCACTCCTCGATACATTGAATGGATGTATCGTTACGCCCAAAGCCTTATTGCATTTGTCGCTATCGGAGAAACAGGCGCATTCGTTAAGGCCGCAAAGCGGTTAGGTGTCGCGCCATCTGTCATCAGCCATCATATCGCGCGACTTGAAGACGAACTTGGAGAAGTCCTGGTTCATCGCACAACACGGAAACTGACTCTATCGGAGAATGGGCGAAACCTGTTCGAAGCTGCGAAACAGGGGTTGGACGGCATCGAACTGGCCCTGGAACAGATTGAAACCGGTTCCGATCATGTCGCAGGCGCGTTGCGAATTGCTTTGCCAGCATTTGTTCCCGATCCCGCGCTCGAATCCAAAGTAATGGAATTTGTTGCTCGCCATCCAAACGTTGCGCTGACGCTGGATTATTCTGACCAGATCAAAGACCTCGTCGAAGAGCGCTATGATCTGGCCATACGGATTGGTGACCTGCCGGATTCCAGCATGACCCGAAAAAAGATCGGGTCTGTTCAGCATATGCTGGTCGCCACACCCGAATTCCTCCTGCGCCATGGCCCTGTTTCTGTCCCCAAAGACCTTGAGCCGCTTCCCTTTGTGTCGATGGGACCAGTGGGTGATGTGTTTTCACTGACACGCAAGCAGGATGTGCAGGAAATAACGCTGAATGTCAGCCAACTCAGCGTCCAAAGCATTTTAGCAGCCAAAGCTGGAACGCTGGCAGGTGTAGGCTTTGGAAACCTTCCAGTAAGTTTGATCGCAGAAGAACTTTCGACCGGTCGGTTACAACGCATACTGCCAGAATGGTCTTTACCAAAACTCACAATTCAAGCCGTTTGGACCGGTACCTCGCGGCGTCAAAGTCTTGCGCGAAGATTTGTCGAATTCCTCAGCAATTAGCCCACATACCTCGCCCTTCTAAGCTCGATCATGGCCCAAACCTCAACTCTACGACCAGCCACCCTGGCAACCTAGAGGGATCGGTTCCGTTTAGCGTTGAAAAACCCCAACGCCCGAACAGGTTTCTTTGTGCGCTCCCGGCTTGGGCTCTTTGCAGTGTGAGGGTCTAAAAGGCTAATCGCGGTCAAGCCCGCATGCTGCCAATAAAACGCCGATATCTGACGCTCTCTGGCCGAGACTTATAGTGCTTGAAGAACGCCCGCGACATCGCAGCACGAGATGAAAATCCTGTCGCAGATGCAATTTCGATATCCGGCAGTTCTGTGTATTTCAGCAGACTACAAGCCCGTTCCAACCGAAGCTCTTTATAAGTCTCCAACAACTTGGCGCCCGTTTTACAAAGAAACCGCCTTTGAAGCTGACGAACGGATGTGCCTACCAGAACCGAAAGCTCGGAGATGCTTAGCGGGTCCTCGATGTTGTCCAACATCTTTTCCACTACAAGCGTGACCAGCTTGTCCCCCTGCGCGCGGCGTATCAACCGGTTTGCGACCTGGCTCTCGGATTTCCGGTTCGGTTCGACAAGCCCGATATACCGGCGCAGGGTATCCGCCAGGTATTCACCATGATCCATCGACACGAATTCTGCCAGAAGACGTAATGCGCTCAGGCGCGTATTGGCGCTATGTGTGCGCCCGTCCGCCGAGATATGCGTCGCGTTGCCACAATTTCTCAGCCCGCTCTCCAGCGCTGCGGCTTCAAAACTCTGATGAATGGCAGCAACTGATCGGTCTGCTCCGCCAGATTGGGTCAGAAGCATAACCGCGCCTCCGACAAGAAGAGATCTTGGCGAAAGGTTCAAGGCCTGCGAAACCCAGGACTTTTCCGCCCCCACCGGTTTCCAGATATTGTCGAAATCACCCCAGAAGATCGCTGTACGTCCGGCCCAATAAAGCGGCCCACCAACCGAATCTTCAGCCTGGACGCGCAAGGTGACGACATAAGTGTGATTTTCCACCAGCTTGTTTAGCGCGCGGTAGAATTCCAGAACTGTTACGGCTGAAGCCTTGTCGGCATGGCTGCGCAGAATGACATCAATATGCTGAACACGCTCCCGCGATATACCTGCCGTCTTGGCTCGTCCTGTGTAGTCCTTTCTTACGACGTAGTGTTTCATGATTTCTCTGTCGGTCTTTGTGGAAGCAGCCTCGTTCACGGGGCTGCCTCTGGTTTTGGAAATGACCCCGCCGATTTTGGCGGGGTTTTGTTGTTTTACTCGGCGGCGTCTTCGTATTCGGTCATTGGCGGGCATGTGCAGATGAGGTTTCTGTCGCCATATGCGTTGTCGACGCGGTTGACGGGGGACCAGT
>NZ_JBQFRZ010000004.1:0-246413 GCF_056537765.1 Ruegeria sp. C2
CTGTCCGTTCAAGCAGTTTGCGGAACTAGCCATCTAAACACAGCAAGTTTCGAACCGCATTCAGACTTCAGAAAAGAATGCGACAAAGCCAGTCCGTTAGTTCTGATGACGTCATCAAAGGTTCTACGCCGTGCATCTACTGGGATTGCAATCCAGGTGCCCGCGGCTGATTCAAAAGAATAATGTCATACAGCAAGAACATTGGATAAACGTTCAACCAACGCTCTTTGAACAACTGCAAACCTCGGAGTGTTTGCTATTTCGTCCAGCGTTGCGACCCAGAGCGGAACCTCAATTTCTGGGTTTACGTCGTGCGACCTCCGAAGCCGGGAGTCCGCGTTGCCAAAGAATGCTGGCAAAAATGTTTTTCCGATTCCCGCGGCAGCCATTTGCTGTAGCACTAAGAAACTGTCTGCTCCGTTCGTCATTTCGTCAGCACTCACATTCTGCGCCAGCCATTTGGCGGGGAGTGAACGGCTCAATGCCCCATCAAGCCTCATCCATTTGCGTTTGTCAGAACCGTCGTCAAAAACTCCGAATGACAGTGTTCCGGCCCGCTGACCAATTAACCCTTCCCCGAGCTTTATTGATGGGCGTACAGCTATGTCCGCAGTCAGACGGGATAGATCGTGATGATTGTTTCCGCTCAATAAAGTCAGTTTCAGGCCGGGGTAGGTGAGTGAGATATCGTTAAGTATTTGCGGGAGAACGATCTGACAAAGACTGTCGGTGGACGTAATTCGCACATGGCCTTCAGGAGAACGATTTGCGCCGACAATTGCACGCTCCATGGAAAGCACGGCATCTTCAACACTTTCCATAGCCGAAAAGATCGCGCGGGCTTGAGGAAGAACGGAGTATCCCGACGGGCTTCTTTGAAAAATGAGGCAGCCATTTCGTTCTTCGAATGCGGCAACCCTGCGCAGGACCGTAGCATGTGTCACTCCCAAGGCAGACGCCGCAGCGTTCAGCGACCCGAATTTGCTCACCGCAAGTGCGTACCGAATGTCATCCCAATTCTCGTTGTTCATAAATTAACAAGTAGAGACCAATAACAAACAATTACAAGTAATTTCGTTCAAGCTAATATTCGATTTATTGAACAGGGAGACACATCATGATGAATAAGTTCTCAATCTTCGCGGCAGGTTTATTGTCAGTTGCCGCTCTTGGCACAGCCATCGCCCAGGAAAGTGAGAATCCGGCTGTGAAGGCTCGGACCTCAATCATGCAGCTTTATTCATTCAATCTTGGCACTCTCGGCGGCATGGCCAAGGGGGAGACGGAATATGATGCGGAGGCCGCAACACGAGCCGCGAATAACCTTGTCGTTCTGACGCAGCTCGATCAATCCGCGATGTGGCCCGCCGGATCCGACAATGTTTCCGACCCCTCCACGCGCGCTCTGCCCGCTATCTGGGAAAACTTCCCGGACGTCGGTGCCAAAGGGCAGGCCATGGCTGACGCTGCTGTTGCGATGCAGGCTGCGGCAGGACAAGATGTTGAAGCGCTGAAAGCGGCAATGGGAGATTTAGGTGGAAGCTGTTCGGCATGTCACAAGGCATACAGAGCGCCAAAGGACTGATTAGGCATTGATGGTGCGGCGTTCTATTCTCTTTGTCGCTGGTGCCGTAGTTTTGGTCGGGTTGGCCGGTTTGGTGCTGACCCGACCGCAAAGATTGGATCAAGTTCAACTGGACGGTATTACTCCCGATCTCGCGAGAGGTGAGGCCGTTTTCTTTGCAGCAGGATGTGCATCCTGCCACTCAGCGCCGGACGCGGTTGGAGAGGAAAAGCTTATGCTCGCCGGCGGTCGTCGGTTTGAGACGGATTTCGGCACTTTCATAGCCCCCAATATATCCAGTGATCCATCTGCCGGTATCGGTTCCTGGTCCGCGCTGGATTTAGCCGATGCCCTGATCCATGGGACCGGACCCGAAGGGCAACACTATTACCCAGCGTTTCCATATACATCCTATGCCAACATGACCGCCGATGATGTTGTATCGCTCCATGCATTTCTTGGCACATTGCCAGCGGCCGTGACCGAAAGCGATGCGCATGAAGTGGGTTTCCCCTTCAGCGTTAGACGAGGGTTGGGAGGATGGAAGCTTTTGCACCTGGCACCAGGTTGGGCGGTTGAAAGTGATCTGAATGATCAACAAAGACGAGGCCGGTATCTTGTGGAGGCGCTGGGGCACTGCGCTGAATGTCATACGCCGCGAAACGGCCTGGGCGGTTTGAAACGAGATCTTTGGCTGACGGGTGCGCCAAACCCAAGCGGGAAAGGTCGCATTCCCGGGTTAACACCAGACCAGCTTGATTGGTCCGAAGCTGACATAGCGGAATACCTGAAATCTGGCTTCACACCGGATTATGACAGCGCTGGTGGTGAGATGGTTGAAGTTATCGAAAACACATCTCGGCTTACAGATGACGACCGTTTAGCAATTGCCGCCTATTTGAAAGCTGTTCCTGTTTCGTCGACAGGGCTTTCATCCGAGTAACAGTCGTTTGACGCTATGATGTGGGCGCCGGTGTCTACAGTCGGTCTCATGTGATCGACCATATGACTCGCTTCCATTCTTAAGCGCGAATTGCTGAGTATGATGCTGCCGGCTTGGCAGAATGTCGGGTCATTGCTTCAGTGACTTCAAACCGAAACTGCTGATCTTAGTTGTTCCTTACCAATTTGGTTCTTCGAACCTTGCAGATACGGCGTTCCACGCTCCAGAACCAAGAACTCATCGCCTAACGAATAAGCGAACTCAAAAAACTGTTCGACTAAGACAATTGCCATGTCGCCCCGATCCCGCAGCTGGCGAATGACTTCTCCGATCTGCTTGATGATGTTGGGTTGGATACCCTCCGTTGGTTCGTCCAACAGAAGAAGCTTTGGTTTTGTGATCAGCGCGCGCGCGATTGCAAGCTGTTGTTGTTGGCCACCAGACAAGTCACCGCCACGCCGCGAAAGAAACTCTCTGAGGATCGGAAAGAGGTCGAAGATATAGTCGGGGATCGTGTGATCTCTGCGAGACAGGCAGGCATAGCCGGTTTCGAGGTTCTCAAGAACCGTCAAGAACGGGAAAATCTCGCGCCCTTGCGGAACATAAGCCACGCCTTTTCTGGCGAGCTCATAGGATGTGGCGTTATCGATCTCTTCACCGTTCAGCAGGTAGTTACCTCCACTGCGGGGATGCGTGCCAGATATGGCCTTCAACAGGCTCGTTTTGCCGACGCCGTTGGTTCCCATCACGCAGGTCACCTGCCCCTGGCGCGCGGTAACGTCAACGCCGTTCAAGATCTGGCTGCCGCCATAATGCAAAGATAAATCGGAGATTTTCAGAAGGTCAGCGGCCAAGATAAACCTCAATTACTTCTTCGTTCTGGGTGACGTGGTCCAATGACCCTTCGGCGAGAACCGACCCCTCATGCAGCACAGTTACCTTGCAATTGAGGCGACGGACGAATTCCATGTCGTGTTCGACAACGACGACGGCTCGAGTTTTGGCCGCTTCGACAAGAATGTCGGTTGTGTGCTGTCGCTCTGCCGGGGTCATCCCGGCCGCAGGCTCATCCACCAGCAGCAACTGTGGATCTTGAGCCAGCAGCATACCGATCTCGAGCCATTGCTTCTGCCCGTGGCTGAGCTCACCTGCCTTGCGGTCCAGGGCTTGTCGCAGCCCGATTTCCTCGGCCAAAGCGGCGACTTTCTCATGATCTTCCTGGCGCGCCCGGAACCGCAGGACAGCCAACGGCCCGCGCTTGTTTTTCAGGGCAAGCATCAGGTTTTCGCGAACGCTTTGATCTTCGAACACAGTCGGACGCTGGAACTTTCGCCCCACACCAGCCTGGGCGATCTGGCTTTCGCTCATCGACAGCAGCGAGACCGACTTTTCACCCCAAAGAACGTGACCGTCATCAGGCTTGGTCTTGCCGGTGATGATGTCCATGAACGTCGTCTTTCCCGCCCCGTTCGGGCCGATGACAGCGCGCATTTCGGCGGGGCCGATTTGGAACGTCAGGTTGTTGATGGCCTTGAAACCGTCAAAGGCCACGGAAACACCAGAGACTTCGAGAAGCGTGCTCATTCATTCGCCTCCTTTTCGCGCAGCGATCCAAGGTCCGGCCCCAGATCGGCACCGTGTCGGTCAGGCGCACGGCGTTCTGTAAGCTTGTCGATCAGTCCCCCTACACCGCGGGGCGCGAACAGCGTGACCGCGACAAACGAGAACCCAAGCAGAATGGTCCACCAGTCGACCCACTGGATCGTATAAAACCCGAGTGAGATGTCCGGGGCTTGCCCGCCTGTAAACCAAGTGGACAGCAGCGAGACGAAGGCCGCGCCGATGATGGCTCCGTACAGCCTTCCGCGTCCACCGATTGCCACCCAAACGGCGAGGTAGATTGAGGCGATGGGGGCGATTTCAGCCGGGTTGATGATGCCGGCTTGGGGGTAATAGAGGGCCCCGGAAATGCCGCAGATCACGGCGGTGAAAGTGAAGATAAACAGCTTATAGGCCTCGACCGAGTAGCCGAGGAACCGGACACGGCTTTCATCGTCACGTATGGCGCGAATGACCGATCCGAATTTGCCGGACACCACCCATGCGCAGACAAGGTAGCCAAGGCCAAGTGCAAAGGCGGACGCCCAGAAGAACAGGATCGAAACCGTTGACTGCGGCACCGAGTCCAGGCCCGGCAGGTTTTGCAGCCCCGACAAACCGTTGTTCCCGCGCAGCCCGCTGTCGTTCTGGAACAGGTACAGGGACAGCGCCAGCGTCATCGCCTGCGTCAGGATCGACAAGTAAACCCCGGTCACGCGGCTGCGGAACGCCAGCCACCCAAAGACAAGTGCCAGCAGACCGGGAACCAGCACGACGGCAGCCAGTTGTAGTGGCAGTGAATGCGCGATGGCCCAGATCGGGGGAAACTCGGAAGCACCGACAACGCCGAAAATCTGAGTGGCGATGCCATCCGAGATTTCCTGTGCCGTTGGTGGCAAGGCAGAAGCTGCGAGGCTATCGACCACGATAATCTCGGTGCGGGCATACATCAGCCACATGCCGATGGCGTATCCGCCGATGCCAAAGAAGGCCATGTGCCCCAGCGACAGGATACCCGTATAGCCCCACACCAGATCCATCGCCAACGCGGCAAGACACAGGCAGAGCGTCTTACCCAACGTCTTGATAAAGCTGGTGGAAATCAGCCCGATGCCAAACCCTTCGCCCAGGACGGTGATAATTGCCGTAAACAGGGACAGGATGATCAGAAAGATGGCGACAGAGGGATAGCGCAGCACCAGTGGCTTGCGCATCGGCTCGGTTGTGGATGTCACGTCAACCATATCACGCTTCCGCCGCCCGACCTTTGAGCGCGATGATGCCTCGTGGTCGGAATTGAATGAACAGGATGATGAACAGGATCATATAGGTCTGTGCCGCCAGCGTGTTGGACGGGTTAAACCATTCGATCCCCTTTTGCAGCGTTCCAACCATCGTCGCGCCCAGCAGCGTGCCCCAGATGTTGCCGACTCCGCCGACAACGACCGTCATAAAGCTTTGCACGATGTAGTCAGAGCCCATCTCGGATGTAACTTTGGCGTAAAGCCCGATGGCCACGCCAGCGATGCCCGCGATGCCCGAACCCAGGCCGAATGTCAGCATGTTGATCCGGTCCGGGTTGATGCCCATCGAGGACGCCATGCGAGGGTTCTGTGTCACGGCGCGCACCTCCAGCCCCAGCCGGGTCCGATTCATGACGATCAGGAACAGTGCCAGAAACAGCAACGCTAGTACGAATATCGCGATGCGGATGTAGCTGATCGATACGATGTCGTTCAGCACCATCGACCCGTCCAACCATTCCGGTGCGGTCAGAGGACGCGCTTGCGTGCCGAAGATGTTCTTGGCCAATTGTTGAAGCGCGATCGAGACGCCAAAGGTTGCAAGCAGGGTTTCCAGCGGGCGATGATACAGCCAACGAATGACCAATCGCTCCAGCAGAACTCCGGCCCCGAAGGTCACAAGAAAGGCACAGGGAATTGCGACAAAGATTGAGAGCGTCAGATCGGGAATGAACAGCTGTACCACGTAGCCGGTGTAAGCGCCCATCATGATGAATTCGCCATGGGCCATGTTGATTACCCCCATGACGCCGAAGGTGATCGCAAGTCCAATCGCCGCAAGGAAGTAGATCGATGCCAGAGACAGTGCATCCAACACCAAATCAGCCGTCTGGTTTAAAGCGACCTGTGTTTCGATGTTGTCCAGCGCTGCCTGCGCAGCAAGTGCGATCGGCAGAGGGGCCGAGACGTAAACCCGAAAGAACTTATGATTTTGAACGGCTTCGGCAATGTCATCTTGTGTCACCAGCGGGGCCGCAAGACCCTGTTGGGCCAGCACCTGATAGGCGGCCTTTCGTGCGGCGTCCTCGTCCAGGCTCGCCACTTGCACACCGGCGACGGTATCGCCGTTTATGTTGGCGATAAGGGTTTGCTTCATGGTTCCTGAATCTACCGGTTCCGGTGCCAAGCCATTTGCGACAAGCAGGCTATAGGCCTGTTCCTGCGACAGCGCGTCTGATCCGACCTCAATGCCAACCGCCCCATCCGGAACGTCATCCGCGACCTTGATTTCGGATGAAACCAAAGGATTGAGCGTTGCCCGGACATCGACGCTCAGGTCGCCAGCGAAGCTTTCGATGGCAGCTAGTCTTGCGGCCTCATCCTCGTCAAAACGGATCGTCAGCAAACGCTCCAGCCGGTCTTTGCGCGCTTTGAGATCGGCGTCTTGTTCAGCCTCGATTGAACCGCGCAGTGCGGACAGGTGCGACGCCTCGGCGTCTCGCTCGATCGCTGTCAAAGCAACGTCGCGGGTCTTGGGATTGGGGTCGTTCAGTTGAAACTGCACCAGAGCAGAGGCGATCAAACCTCGAATGCCGGAATTTGGCTTGAGTTGTTTATAGCCCTTCTTGTCAACAACCCCGATCTCCGCCCCGTCAGAGACGTCGAAGATCTGCAACCCGCCATCAGCCTTTGAAGCAAAGACAAACAGACCGGTTTCCTTGTTGAACCACATGCCCTTCGCTTGCCAACGCTCCAAGACGGTCTGCGCTTCGGGCAGTCCACTTTGCGCCAACGCGTCAATCGCCGGGCCAATTGTCTTGCGAGAGGATTTCTGGATCACCTCCGCGTAGGACTGCAATACCTGCTGCACCGGGGCGTCTGCGGATTGCGCTTGCAAAAGAGTAGGGACCACAAGGACCAGCAGGGCAAGCACTGCCCGCCTGAACGGAAGCGTCATTTAGGAAGACCTTTGTATTGAGCCTCGGGGCACAAGACGCGCCCCGAGGAATTCAGGTGAAGTCCTTAGTAGTTGGACTTGATCTGCACGCAGCTCTCGGTTTCGGTGTTGTACATACCGCAACCCAGCTCTTTCCAATCCGACACGAGAACGGCGGATTCAGGCAGATAGTCGGTCCAGGCGTCGCCCGGAACTTCTTCGGTCTGGCTGATGATGTCGAACTGACCGTCTTCCTGGATTTCGCCGATCAACACCGGCTTGGCCAAGTGGTGGTTCGGGAGCATCACCGCTGTACCGCCTGTCAGGTTCGGGAATTCCTGACCGTACATGGCGGTCCGAACCGCGTCGACATCGGTGGTTTCAGCAGCCGTCGCCGCGTTCACCCACATGTTGAAACCGATGTAGTGGGCCTCCATCGGGTCGTTGGTCACACGCTCTTCACCCATGCGGGCTTTCCACGCTTCGACCCATGCGTCGTTCGCATCGCTTTCGGCTGATTGGAAGTAGTTCCAAGCCGCCAGATGACCGACGAGGTTTGTCGTATCGAGGCCGGCCAGCTCTTCTTCGCCGACCGAGAAGGCAACAACCGGAATATCGTCAGCCGAGATGCCAGCGGCGGCCAGTTCTTTATAGAAACCAACGTTTGCGTCGCCGTTGATGGTCGAGATCACGCCGACTTTCTTGCCGTCCGCGCCAAGCGTAACCACATCGGCTACGATCTTGGACCAATCCGAATGACCGAATGGCGTGTAGTTGACGAAGATATCTTTTTCCGCGATGCCCTTCTGCTTCAGATAGCTTTCGAGGATGTTATTCGTGGTCCGTGGGTAAACGTAATCGGTCCCCAACAGAGCGAATTTCTCAACTTCCAGTTCGTCCAGGAAGTAATCGGTGGCGGGGATCGCCTGCTGGTTCGGCGCGGCACCGGTGTAGAATACGTTTTTCGAGCTTTCTTCACCTTCATACTGAACCGGATAGAACAGCAGACCGTTCAGTTCTTCGATCACCGGCAGGACGGATTTACGAGATACCGACGTCCAGTTGCCAAAAATCACGTCAACTTCGTGGACCGTCAGCAATTCACGCGCCTTTTCGGCAAACAGCGGCCAGTCAGAGGCCGGGTCAACAACTACGGCTTCAAGTTCGCACCCCAGAAGACCACCGGCTTCGTTTTGTTGTTCGACCAGCATTTCCATTGTGTCTTTCAGCGTGGTTTCCGAAATGGCCATGGTGCCGGACAACGAATGCAATACGCCGACCTTGATTGGGCAATCGGCCAGTGCAGGCAATGAACTGGCCAACAGAACTGCGGCGGTTGTGGTGAGAAGTTTGGTGTGCATCAGCATTTCCTTTTATGCGATGCGCAGCAGGGTTGTTCGGGCCGCTGAAACGTCCCATATACCCCCCTACGCATATTTGCGGTGTGCGAGGGCGTCTTCAGGTTCCTAGGCCGGGCACCTTCGCACATTTTCCAAGCCGTCTTGCGGCGCACCACAGTGCTAAGGCAGATTTACCCGAGCGTCAGAGTCTCATGGCCTGAGTTCTTGGATTGATTCAGAGGACTGCCTAAATTTGCGGCGATGCAGCATGCTCAGCCTAATAATGCGGCACTGCAGCGAAGCGCCTTTTAAGCGCCGCCCAGGATCAACAGGTTGCACTGATCCAAATATTGCTTGGCAGTTCGACGCGCAGCACTTGCCTTTGCCACATCTGAACCAAAGGTCGCAGTTTGCAATAGGCGCGCATGTGCGTGCTTGGAATTTACCCTGTGGCTTAAGACCAATTCGGCATTGTCCGCCGTGGCCGTCGCTTCTAGCAAAGACACAAATCCGCCGCGGCGCAGTTCATAGTCCTGAGCTTTTGCATCGTTCAACAGCCACGCATGTTCCATTTCAGCTGAAAAGCGGCCCGCGCAGCTTGCAAACGATTTGACCATGTCGCTTTCGGCATAAAGTAGTCCGGCAGACATTAAGAAGCATGACATTGAAAGGAAAATTGTTCTCAAAACGCCCATATCTTAAACATTGCAACTGAAAATGTGCCCGTCAAGGCGGCACTTATGAAATCAATGACTTATAGCTTACGGTTTGCTCAGACACGAAAGACCTGATCTTCCCAGGCTCAGTGCTTGATTATTCAATTCTGCTCTGCACTAACGGTCAAGCTTGTAACAAAACGTCGAAGATGCTGAGCTAGCATTCCATACCGGCTTCAAGACCAAAGTAGACACACAAGCTATCGCCAAATATCTCATCAGTCGGGCTGCGGTTCTTCTTCTTGAAGCAGGTTAACGACGTCATCGATCGCGGGATGTCGTCTCGATTTATGCGGAAGTTCCAGAGCCAGCACCTGGCCAGTTTCGATGCTTTCCTGTGAAACTTTCAGAAGTTGCCCGGAACGAAGCGCCTGCTCAACCAGGCAACCATGCCCCATGAGCACGCCCGCGCCAGACTTCGATTCTTCTAGGGCAAGGGCGTAGAGCGAATATCGCGGTCCCCTTGTCGGATCACCAACTGAAACACCTGTCGCCTCTGACCAATTGGACCAGTCTTCTTGCCACGTCTGATCGTGCAACAGCTGTGCAGATGCGAGGTCGAGTCCGGCTGCGAGATTCGGTGAGCAAACAGGAAGGATCCTGTCTTGCGCCAGCACGATCTGATCCGGTGTTCCACTCGGATCAGAAAAGAACACGGAAAGATCAAACAGTTCTCGCGACAGGCTTGGGGGCTTCTCCATCGCAGTCACTGAGACGCGCAGGTCGGGGCGTTTTTTGCGCAGTTTGCCCAGTCGCGCTGGTAACCATAGCTGCGCTATCGAGGGCAGGGCGGCTATGTGGATATCCGGGTTAGGCGCTAGATTGCGCAGGCTTTGTGTTGCCGCCGCTAGAAGATCGAAGGCCTCCGTGAAGTCTTTTGTCAGCGTCCTCCCTGAGGATGACAATGAGACGCCATGGGCATTTCGTTCGAACAGCGCAGTTCCGGCCCAAGCCTCCAGGGCCTTGATGTGCTGAGAGACTGCGCCAGCTGTAACGCCTAACTCCTCGGCGGCAGAAACGAAACTTTCCAGCCTTGCGGCTGTCTCGAAGGCACGCAATGCATTGAGGGGTGGGCCCTTGGGGCGATGGGGTGCAACAGCCACTAATACCAGCCTTAGTTTTTCTAAGCTGAGAAATAGCAAAACTGGTTTGCTTTGTCATGCGATCTGTCCAATCTGGGCAAAGCAAAGGAGGGAATTGCGATGACCATAGAAACGAGAAACTGGGTCCCTGCGGACTGTGAAGCCCTTGTCCAGAAGATCGCGACCGACACGTCACGCACCTCTTCCCGGGAACTGCTGGAGCATATCGAGCATTTGGCGGACCGAAACCGGGAGATCCACGAGCAAGAGTGCTTTAACCTCAATCCCGCGACCAATGTGATGAACCCACGAGCCGAAGCGCTGCTGTCTTCGGGCATTGGGTCTCGACCCTCGCTTGGGTATCCAGGCGACAAGTACGAAATGGGTCTGGAAGCCATCGAAGAGATTGAGGTCATCGCGGCAGAGCTTTGCGCAGAAGTCTTCGATGCGAAGTTCGCAGAAATCCGCGTGCCATCTGGAGCGATTGCCAATCTCTACGGCTTCATGGCCACTTGCAAAGCGGGTGATACGATCATTGCTCCGCCTGCGTCGATCGGCGGGCATGTCACACATCACATCGCAGGATGCGCCGGGTTGTTTGGTTTGCATACAGTAGATGCACCAACAGATGCTGATGGCTATACTGTCGACCTCAACGCGCTGCGCACGCTTGCGCAAAAGGAGCGTCCCAAACTGATTACTGTTGGTGGCAGCCTCAATCTTTTTGAGCACCCGGTAAAAGAAGTGCGCGCTATTGCAGATGAAGTCGGCGCCAAGGTTATGTTTGACGCCGCGCATCAATGCGGGGTCATCGCAGGCAAAGCCTGGCGCAATCCGTTGGCCGAAGGGGCGCACTTCATGACCATGAGCACGTATAAGAGCCTGGGTGGCCCTGCAGGTGGTCTAATCGTTACAAATGATGCTGAGATCGCAAAGGCTCTGGACGCCATTGCCTTCCCGGGCATGACAGCAAATTTCGATGCGGCGAAGTCGGCTGCTCTTGCCGTAACGATGCTGGACTGGCGCGACTATGGGCAGAACTACGCCGCCGAGATGATCGCTATGTCCCGAACGTTGGCGCAAAGCCTCGATGCCCAAGGCGTTCCCGTGTTCGCAGGGCGCGAGGGCTTTACCGCGTCTCACCAGTTCGCTGTTCTGGCAGAACGGTTTGGCGGTGGACAAACTGCATCCAAGACCTTGCGCAACGCCGGGTTCCTGGCTTGTGGCATTGGCCTGCCTGCACCGGAAGTTGCAGGTGACATGAATGGCTTGCGTCTGGGCACACCCGAGTTGGTGAGATGGGGCATGACGTCTGATCACGCCGACAGACTAGCTTCTCTGATCACGCGGGGATTGAAGGGTGAAGCTATCGCCGCCGAAGTGACGGACTGGCGACGCAGCTTTTCGAGTGCGCACTTTGTTCACCGTTAGAGTTGCAGAAATTTTCCACCAAAGAATGGGGGTCTGCTTTTTTGTAAAGATTGTGAGTCCGAGCGGCCCCATTTTGCTCATGCAGCGAGCGGCGGCAATCCGGTTTTGTTGCAAACTTTTGACCATTGACGCTCGCGTTGCCGGCGAGTGAATGAGTGTCGGTATTATCAAGTTGAAAGAAGGTTCATGATCTCTTTCAAAGGTGCACGATATGCTAGGGAAGTGATGCTGTTCGCGATGTTTCCCATGTCCAGTATGGAGTGTCATATCGTGATCTGGAAGAAAACATGCACGAGCGAGGCGTATCGGTCGATCACACCACGCATAACCGATGAGTCACGCGGTATTCGGGTGCGATCGCGGAAACAAAGCGGCGCCGAAAAGACCATGTGACCGCTCTTAGAAGCTGGATGAGACTTACATTCGCTTCAGTCACGGCGACGCTAGCAGGCATTGATGTCGCAAATATGATCCACGAAGGGGCAATTGCCGCACGGAATCTGCCTGCCTCGTCGATCCTCCGAGTTGGCAATCTGAACCTGAAGCGATCGCAAATCTACTTGGCCAACCCTAATCTTTGTAACGGAACCGCATGAGGGGGTGTCCAATCTATTGAGCGAGACTGCTACATTTGGCGGGAGGGGCCGAGTGACTGTCGCAGTCGAATTTCAGTTGGAAGCTCAACACTTTGACCGTTGAGACCATCTCGAAGCATCTGGATCAACATTCCAGCGGCGCGACGGCCCATTTCTCGATGCGGAACGTGGACGGTCGTGAGGGCAGGTTCGGCAAGCATCGCGATTTCGATGTCGTCAAAGCCGGTGATCGAGATATCTTTTGGCACCTCCAGACCCATTTCCCGGGCCGCGCGCAGCGCTCCTACGGCAAGAACATCATTGACGCACATCACGGCAGTTGTGTGTGGAACAGCTGTCATGACCTCGCGAAACGCGATTTCGCCCGTTTCGATTCCATAAGGCGTTTCAACAAGGAACAATGCGTCTGGGTCCTGCCCAGCCTCAAGCTTGGCGTCTCGGATTCCGTCCACGCGCCCTCGGGCACGATCATTCGAGCCAATCGGCGCCGAGATGCAGGCAATATGTTGGTGACCCTGTGCGATGACCTGCCGCGCAAGGGCAGACATGGCCTTGCGGTTGTCAAAGCCGATGGCCGGACGTGTCTCATCGGGATTGAAAGACCACGCGATCAAAGTGGGGACGCGTCGTTTTTCCAGAAAGGAATAAATCTCGGGCTCGCGATCATATCCGATCAGCAAAAGCCCATCAGCGCCCCGCGCAACCAACGCACGCACCTGTTTTTCTTCCAGCTCCGCATCATAAGCAGACGACGCGACCAGCAGAGTTTTTCCGTGCCGCACCAGTTCTTCCTGAAACGCCTGCAGCCCGCGTGCAAACACGGCGTTTTCCATTGTCGGTATCACAGCGGCGATTGTATTCGTCTGCCGTGCCGCAAGGGCCTGCGCGCCGAAATTCGGCGCGTATCCAAGCTCGCGAACCGCCGCCAGAACTCGTTCGCGGGTGTTTTTGCCAACCCGTTCGGGGGTGTTCAGACAACGCGACACCGTTGCGGTGGACACATCCGCAAGTCGTGCAACATCGGCAAGGGTTGGAACTGTGTTTTCGTTCCCGGATTGAGGCATGGCTTTTCTGGTCATTCAGGGCGGCAGTTAGCGTAAGTCGAGTTCGAGCAAAAGGACGAAGTTAACGCCAAGCTTAGCACATGTTTGATGTAAGCGCTTGCATAGAAAAATGTAAGCGCTTACATTCGAGGCGACTCAGTGCGAAAAACTGCATGGGTTGGGGAGGACGCATGCCATATTTGATAGCAGGGATATTGCTGCTCGCGTTTGTTGCGAACGTGGTGATCGGGGCGGTCACGAAGGCGCCTCTGGTCAATAATGTCTGGGAGATGCTGATTTTGTTTGCGGCGGCCATCGCCTTTTCCGTCGGCATTCTCCGCAGCGAAGCAAAAGAAATTTCGGAGGAAAAACCAAAGGAATAAATCCGAAAAAGTCCAAACGGGAGGAGAACACATGGACAAGACCAAACAGGAGCTGGCCTCGGCCGAGCGTCGGAATTTTCTAAAACTTGCAGGCACTGGCTCATTCACGGCGGCTATGGTTGCAGGCGCAGCCGGGACACTGTGGTCCAGCGAGGCCGCAGCTCAGACAGCCGCTGAGGAACGAGATCGGGAAAACGCGGCAGAATTCAAGATGACGCTGGCGACCGCCTATGTGCTGGGCGCGTCTCGTAGCTATCCGATCATGCAGCTGGACCTGAAAGAAAACATCCAGAACATGACCAATGGCAAGGTCTATGTGAAACTGGCCCCCGGTGGTCAGCTCGGCGCCGGTGGCGCACTGGCGCAGGCGGTGCAGGGAGGCACAATCCAGGCCGCGCAGCACTCGCTGTCGAACTTCGCACCCTTCGCGAGCGTGGTTGATCTGATCAACCTTCCGTATTTCTGCGGTTCGAACCAGCGGTTCACGAACCTGACCTCATCCGAAGCGTGGAAGGCGGAAGTTGACCCCAAGATTGCGGCATCTGGTTTCAAAGCTCTGATGTATATCGTGATCGACCCGCGCGTCGTCGCGGTTCGCAAGGGTGGCAACGCGATCATCACGCCGGGAGATATGTCCGGTGTCAAATTCCGCGTACCCGGATCGAAAATGCTGCAGCAGTATTACGGCATGGTCGGTGCAAACCCGACGCCTGTGGCCTGGGGTGAAACTCCATCGGCCATCCGGCAAGGCGTCGCAGATGCGCTTGATCCCTCGGTGGGCGCGCTGCACGTCTTTGGCTTTGGTGAGATCCTCAGCCATGTGACCTTCACTCAAGCGGTGCCTGACAGTCAGGTCTATTCGATCAACCTCGAATGGTTTGACAGTCTGCCGATGGACGTCAAGGAAGGTATTGAGTTTGCGGGCGAGGTTACCCAGCAGCAGAACCTGTCCAAAGTACCTTCGGCACGGGCCTATGCGATGTCTCAATTGATCGCAAACGGTGTGGAGTTCCACTCGCTCAGCGAAGATCAGTTGGCCGAATGGAAAGAAGCCGGCGGCTATCAGCGCAGCGAATGGGACAGCTTCAAGACCGAGCTCGCCGGATCGATGGATGCGTTCGCCAAGCTGGAAGAAGCCGCAAACACGCGTGCGAAATACTACGTGCACGACGCCTGATCGCGTCTCTCCCCGGGCCGACGCTTCTGGCGTCGGCTCACCTAATGTTTGCTCACCGAAAAACCCACTAGAAAACGTCGCCCCCGCGCGACGGTAGTGAGGATGCCATGTCTCAGCTCTTTCGAGCGATTGATAAAAATGCCGAACGTTGGCTGCTTCTTGTCTTCTACGTCATGCTTGTCGGCACGATGTTCATAGAAGTGGTCCGGCGCGAGGTCTTTGCCTACTCGTCCATCTGGGGCGAAGAAATCGTCCGGTATGCGTTTATCTATCTCGCATGGATCGGTGCCGCTGCAGCGGTGAAGGAACGCGGTCACATCCGCATCGATGTACTGATGCATTACGTTCCGCGCACGGTCAAAACGCTGCTCTACATTTTCGGCGACATCGTCATGTTCATTGTGGCGCTCGTCGCGATCTACTGGTCGTGGGAGACCGTTCACGTGTCCTGGAAATTCGGGTCTGTCACGCATGGTCTGCGGATCAGCCAGGTCTTTTTCCTCATGGCGGTGCCGTTTGGTTTCGCGCTGGTCATCTTCCGGCTGGTGCAATCCTTCCTCCGCGATATTGCCGACCTTCGAGCGGGCCGTCCCGTCTACGAAGGCGACAAGCTGTTCGATTAAGGGAGGGCCTGATCCATGATGTGGCAACAACTCGGTGGTCAAACACTTGAACTTGGGTGGGATTTCTACGCCTCCGTTATTCTCTTTGTCGTCCTTGTCGCGCTCGCCGTACCGGTTTGGGCTGCGATTGGCGCAGCTTCGATCACCATGCTGCTCATGTCCGGTGCGCTGCCGCTCAGCCTTGTGGGTGAGAAGCTGTTCTCGGGCATTGACGCTTTTGCGCTGACAGCCGTGCCGCTGTTCATCCTGACCGGGGATGTACTGGTTCGAACGGGGCTCAGTCGCAAGTTTCTGGACGTGGCCGAGGCGCTGACCTGCTGGGCCAAGGGCGGGTTCGGTTCGGCCACCGTTCTGGTCTGCGGCATGTTCGCGGCGATTTCCGGATCGGATGCAGCGGGTGCGGCAGCCGTTGGGCGCATGACCATCGACCGGTTGGTCGAGAGTGGTTACCCCCGTCCCTACGCCTGCGCCTTGGTCGCGGCGGGGGCATGTACCGGGATTCTTATCCCACCCTCCATCGCCTATATCATCATCGGCCTTGTGCTGGGCATAGCCGTCTCGACCTTGTTCCTTGCAGCACTGATCCCGGGCCTTTTGATCCTGACGGCCATCCTGCTCACCAACGTCGTGATGAACCGGTTCAACCTCTGGGAAGGTGGCGGCATGATGACCGCAGCCGAATGGCGCGCGAATCTGTGGAGGACGGTCAAGTCCGGTTGGTACGCCTTCCTCGTACCCGGGATCATCTTCTATGGCATCTTTTCGGGAAAACTGACCCCGACTGAAGCTGGCGCCGTCGCGGTCGTTGTGACCATTGTCATCGGGTTCATCCTGGGCACACTGAAACTGTCCGATTTTCCGGCCATGCTGGTCAGTTCAGCCAAGGTCAACGGCGTGATCCTTCCGATCATCGCCTTCTCGATCCCTCTAGCCGAAGCGCTTGCGATCATTGGCGTACCGCAGGGCTTTGTCGGCGCTCTGACCTCCGTCAGCTCCAACGAATATGTGCTGATCGCCATGATGGTTCTCATCCTGATCATCGCGGGCTGCGTTATGGAAACGACGCCCAACATCGTGATCCTGGCTCCGATCCTCTACCCGCTGGCGCAAGAGATCGAGATGAACCAGATCCAGTTCTGCATCATGATGATCACGGCGTTGGGGGTTGGGTTCATTACTCCGCCATTGGGGCTGAACCTGTTCGTGGTGTCGGGGATTACGGGGGAGTCGATCCTCAAGATCGCCTACCGCGCCATCCCCTTCGTTTTCTTCATGCTGATCGTGACGTTGATGATCGCCTATATTCCGGCGTTTTCGACCTCGCTGTTGCCTGATGTCTATCGATAAGCCGCCGAAAGACGCGGTAGGAAAAGGACCTAATTCATGACCCGTGAATACCTGAAGAAAGCCACGCTGACCGCGCGTAGCGGAGCGTCGGATGTCAGCGAAATTGTCCAGGGAATCCTGACTGACATCGAAACAGGCGGCGATGCCAAGGCGTTGGAATACGCCGCCAAATTCGACAATTACGAAGGCAACGTCATTCTCAGCGATGCCGAAATTCAGGCTGCGATGGACGCTGTACCGCAAAAGTTGAAGCGTGACATCGAGTTCAGCCATAGCAACGTCAAACGCTTTGCCGAGGCGCAAAAGGCATCCATGACCGACATCGCGGTCGAGGTCGTGCCGGGCCTGACCGCTGGCCAGAAGATGATCCCGGTGGATGCAGCCGGTTGCTACGTTCCAGGCGGGCGCTACAGCCATATCGCCAGCGCGATTATGACCGTGACGACGGCGAAGGTGGCGGGATGTAAACATATCGTCGCCTGCTCGCCACCACGCCCGGATGTCGGTATCGCGCCTGCGATCGTCTACGCCGCGCATATCTGCGGCGCCGACAAGATCATGGCCATGGGCGGCGTGCAGGGGGTTGCAGCGATGACCTTCGGGTTGTTCGGTCTTCCCAAGGCCAACATCCTTGTGGGCCCCGGCAATCAGTTTGTGGCCGAAGCAAAGCGTATACTGTTCGGGCGTGTCGGCATCGACATGATCGCGGGTCCGACCGACAGTCTGGTCCTTGCGGATGTCACCGCTGATCCGATGGTTGTTGCGACGGATCTGGTCGGGCAAGCGGAACACGGATACAACTCACCGGTTTGGCTGGTGACAGACAATCGTGATCTGGCCGAAGAGGTCATGCGTCTGGTGCCTGTCCTGATCGAGGACCTGCCCGAAGTGAACCGCGAAAACGCTACGGCTGCGTGGCGCGATTACGCCGAGGTCATCCTGTGCGCGGATCGCGAAGAAATGGCGGCGACATCGGATCAATACGCCCCGGAACACCTGACAGTCATGGCCGATGATCTTGATTGGTGGCTGGATCGACTGACCTGCTACGGGTCGCTCTTCTTGGGCGAAGAGACCACGGTTGCCTTTGGCGACAAGGCCTCGGGCACCAATCACGTGCTGCCAACAAGCCGGGCGGCCACTTACACAGGTGGCCTCAGCGTGCACAAATACATGAAGATCGTGACGTGGCAGCGATCGACCGTTGATGCGATGAAGCCGATTGCGCAGGCGACGGCCCGTATCTCACGCCTTGAAGGTATGGAGGGGCATGCGCGGACTGCGGATATTCGATTGGCAAAGTTCTTCCCCGATGAAAACTTTGACCTGACAGCCGAAGACTGACCCAACCCGTGACCTATCATCCTGATCTCACTGGACATACAGCGCTTGTGACCGGCGCCAGTTCCGGCCTTGGGCGCAGAGCTACAGACGTGCTGGCGCGCGCTGGCGCAAAGGTCGTGGGCGTGGCTCGGCGTGCGGATGCGTTGGCGGAGCAGGATCAGATCCATCCGCTGCCTTGGGATCTTTCGGCTCGCGATGGGCTTAAGGAGTTGGCGACTGCTGCGTCGCAGCCATTCGGGGCGCCGGATATTCTGGTGCATGCTGCCGGGATCAACACGCGTGAAGCTGCGGATGATGTATCGCCGGAAGGATGGGACATAACGATAGGGTTGAACCTTGCTGTGCCCTTCTTTCTATCGCAGCACCTTGTGCCCGGTATGAAGGCGAAGGGTTGGGGTCGGATCGTTAATTTTGCTTCGCTCCAGTCCAGCAGGGCCTTTCCGGGTGGTCTCAGCTACGGGGCGTCGAAGGGCGGCGTGGCACAGCTGACCCGGGCGATGGCCGAGGCCTGGTCCCCAAGCGGAATATGCGTAAACGCCATTGGCCCGGGGTTCTTCCGGACCGAACTGACGGCTGCCGTGTTCAATGACCCTGAGCGCGCGGCGCGCAACGCTGCGCAGACTTGCATCGGTCGAAACGGTGAACCTGAGGACCTTGATGGCCCTTTGCTGTTCTTTTGTTCCGATGCCTGCGCTTACGTGACCGGACAGGTTCTGATGGTCGACGGAGGTTTCACAGCGAAATGAAAGCCTTGGTTTACACAGATGTCGAAACGCTCGAATACCGCAGTTTCGCGAACCCGGAGCCTGACCCCGGTGAGGTTCTCGTCCGCATCGACAGCGTTGGGATATGCGGGTCCGACATGCACGCCTATCTGGGCCATGATGATCGGCGCCCGGCACCGCTGATCCTCGGCCATGAAGGGGCCGGAGTGACGGCTGATGGTCGCCGCGTGACGATCAACCCATTGGTTAGTGACCCCGACAGCGCAGCGAGCCGGTCGGGGCGTGAAAACCTGTGCCCCTCGCGACAGATCATCTCCATGCCACCGCGCGAGGGCGCTTTTGCCGAGTACGTTGCCATACCGGAGCGCAATTTGGTTGAAGTGCCCGCACATATCACTCTGGAACAGGCCGCGCTGGCCGAGCCGATCGCCGTTAGCTGGCATGCGGTGCGGCTCGGGCTTGCAGCCCTGCACCCGGCCGATGATCGCCGCGCCCATGTGATCGGGGGCGGGGCCATCGGTTTGGCTGCAGCGCTGTCACTCATTGCGATGGGAGTCGAACAGGTAACCTTGTCGGAACCGAATGCAGCCCGTGCTGCCTATTTGCGCGAGGTCTGTGGGATCGCAGTGATAGACGCGCCGGAACAGGACATACCATTGGTGATCGATGCGGTGGGGTTTGCGGCGACCCGCGCGGTAGCCTCCGCACTCGTCAGCCCTGGCGGGGTGATCCTGCACATTGGCCTCGGCAGTTCCGAAGGTGGCCTCGATATCCGGCGCATCACGCTTCAGGAAATCACCCTGATCGGCACCTATACCTATACCGCACAAGACTTCCGCGACACTTGCGGGGCCATGTTCGAAGGCCGCCTCGGGTCACTTGACTGGGTCGAAACCCGCGGGCTGTCTGACGGGGCCGCAGCCTTTGCAGACATTCGTGCAGGCAAGACGCTTGCGCCGAAAACCATCCTTAAACCATAGCAAAAAACCGGAGACGTTCATGTCAAATCCAGCCCCAAATGAAATACCGCACCTTTTGGTGCATGAAGAGGAAGACAATGTCGGTGTGGTGGTGGTCGAAGGTCTGACCGCGGGCACCGATATGTTGTGCTGTATCACCCACGACAACTCGACCTTCCGCCTGACCGCAGGCGCGGATGTTCCGATTGGCCACAAGATTGCGCTTACGGATCTCAAGGGCGGGGATACAGCGATCAAATATGGCGAGGATATCGGCAAGATCATCGCTGACATTCCCCGTGGCGGGCATGTCCACACGCATAACTGCAAGACCAAGCGCTGGTAAGGGGCTAATATCATGAGTAAATATTCAAACATGACCGTCATGGGCTACCGGCGTGAAAACGGTCGGGTTGGCGTACGCAACCACGTGCTGATCCTGCCCGTCGATGACATTTCCAATGCCGCCTGCGAAGCGGTGGCCAATAACGTCAAAGGTACACTGGCGATCCCGCACGCGTATGGTCGCCTTCAGTTCGGCGAAGATCTGGAGCTGCATTTCCGCACCATGATCGGCACCGGAGCCAACCCCAATGTACATTCGGTGGTGGTGATCGGCATCGAACCAGGTTGGACCAAACGCATTGCCGACGGCATCCGCGAGACCGGCAAGGAAGTGGCAGAGTTCTCAATCGAACAGAACGGCGACTTCGAGACCATCCGGCGAGCTTCATGGGCGGCCAAGGACTTTGTCCACAAGGCCACCGAGGTTCAGCGCGAGGAATGTTCGATCAACGAGCTGTGGATCTCGACCAAATGCGGTGAGAGCGACACCACAACAGGTCTTGGTTCCTGTCCGACCGTCGGCAACATGTATGACAAGTTGCTGCCCGAAGGGATCACCGGGTTCTTCGGCGAAACTTCCGAGATCACGGGGGCGGAGCATATCTGCCAAAAGCGCGCTATCAACGAAGAGGTGGGCGAGCGCTGGTACAAGATGTGGAAAGCCTATCAGGACGACGTGATCTTTGCACATCAGACTGATGACCTGAGCGACAGCCAGCCGACCAAAGGCAACATCGAAGGTGGCCTGACCACCATTGAGGAAAAGGCGCTTGGTAACCTCGAAAAGATCGGCCGGACCTCGCAGTATGTCGACATCTTGGAACCCGCCGAGCAGCCAAACTCGGGCAAAGGGCTCTACTTCATGGATAGCTCTTCAGCGGCGGCGGAATGCGTGACACTGATGGCCGCAGGCGGTGCGGTGATCCACACTTTCCCAACCGGGCAAGGCAACGTGGTGGGCAATCCGATCGTACCGGTCATCAAGATCACTGCGAACCCACGCACTGTGCGCACCATGGGTGAACACGTGGATGTCGATGTCTCGGGCATCCTGCGTCGTGAGCAAACCATTGATGAGGCCGGAGACGCGCTGATCGACATGATCCGCCGGACCGCGAATGGTCGCAACACAGCGGCAGAAGCACTGGGGCATCGGGAATTCTCGATGACCAAGCTGTATCGCAGTGCGTAAAAACCCCGAGGTGGCCAGATGCATTTGCAATGGCCGCCTCTCGTTTGAACCGGGGCTTAAATGGCTGACACGATCCACCTGACGCTCGCGGAGGCGGTCGCCCTGCTGACCACTGTCTTCGAAAGAGCCGGCGTTTCCAGCGCTGTCGCCTCCAGCGTTTCGCGGGCCCTTGTGGCCGCGGAAAGCGAGGGGCAGGTTGGGCACGGTTTCAGTCGCGTGGCGGACTATGTGGCGCAGGTAAACAGCGGAAAAATCAAAGCGGATGCAGCACCGGTTGTGAAGCAGTACGCACCTGCTGCGCTGCACGTGAAAGCCAACCATGGGTTTGCTTATCCTGCGTTGGAGGCTGCGCTGAAGGCAGGTGTTCCCATAGCGCGTGAGATGGGCATCGCAGTCATGACCATCGGCAACTCGCATCACTGCGGAGCCTTGTCGGTACAGGTCGAGCGGATTGCCGATGCCGGTCTGATCGGCCTGATGTTTGCCAATACACCCAAGGCTATCGCGCCTTGGGGAGCCAAAGAGGCTATCTTCGGCACCAACCCGATTGCCTTCGCGACACCCGTTGCCGATGGCCCGCCGCTGGTTATCGACCTGTCGCTGTCCGTTGTCGCACGCGGAAAGGTCATGGCTGCAAGGAAAGCGGGAAAACCGATACCGGAAGGCTGGGCGCTGGATTCTTCAGGGCATTCGACGACCGATCCTGAGGCCGCATTGGGCGGTACGATGCTGCCCATCGGCGATGCCAAGGGTACGGCGCTGGCGCTTATGGTCGAGATACTTGCAGCGGCGTTGACGGGCAGCGCCTTTAGTCAAAATGCAGGCTCGTTCTTTCAAGCGGAAGGCGATGCGCCGGATGTCGGTCAAAGTCTCATCGCCATCAACCCGGGTATCCGCTCTGATTTCGGGGTGCGTGTAGCAGCTTTGCTTGATCAAATAGCCTCGTTGGAAGGCGCGCGTCTTCCGGGAGAGCGCCGCCGCCAAGCCATCGCTTCGGCAAGGAAAGATGGTTTGAGCATTCCCTCACATCTCTATGGGCAGGTCTGTCAATTCGCCGGCTCGGGCAACACGCCACCGTTAGAGGTCCGAAATTGAGCTTTTCAACGGTCACAATAGAACTGAGCGCTTCACCCCTGGACGCCACATCAACCTGATAAGGAGTGCGTTACATGTACAAATCCATTTTGATCCCCGTGGCGATCGACCATGAAGAACTGGTCGCCGAGAAGATTGCCACCGCCCGCAATATGCTGGCCCCGGGTGGAAAGATCACGCTACTGACCGTGCTGGAACAAATCCCCGGATTTACGGCCGAGTTCGTGACTGTGAAGTCCGAAAATCACCTGACCAACAAAATCATGGGGAAACTCAGATCCCTCGCCGCAGATGCCGTTGATATCGATTGCCAGGTCGAGACCGGGAAACCCGGTATGCGTATCACTGAGGTCGCACTTGAAATCGGCGCCGACCTGATCATTGTCGGCGCGCATCATCCTTCGGCAATGGACTATTTTCTGGGTTCGACAGCCTCACGTGTATCTCGCCGGGCAACATGTTCCGTTTTGATCCAGCGTCCGCTTAGCTGTGGGTAAGCTGTTGCAAACTTTTGACCATTGATGCTCGCGCCGCCGGCGAGTGAACGAGTGTCGGTGTTATCAAGTTGAAAGTCGGTTCATGATCTCTTTCAAAGGCGCTCGATATCCCAGGGAAGTGATGCTGTTCGTGATGTTTTCCATGTCCAATATGGAGTGTCATATCGTGAGCTGGATGAAAGCATGCATGAGCGAGGCGTATCGGTCGATCACGTCACGCTAAATCACCGGACTGACAGGTAAGGCGCGTAAGGGTATGAGTCTTCTCGAACATGACTTCGCTGCGAACTGCGACGCTCTGAGGCCTATCTGCGCGCTGCGTCCAAATACAGCGTGGTCCAGGCTTCCTGCTTCGCTCCTAAAACTATCGCTTTATTGATCGTCTGCGCAACTTCAATCCCATCAAGCGTGGCAGGGGCCGCCACAAATGATGTGAACCCGAGCATTGGGCGAAGCCGACGTCTGATGAAACGGTGGGCCAGTTCATTGATGTTATTCAGAAGTTTCAACCTCACCGGCTCGGTTGGGATCGGATAGCCATAGCTTCTCGGTATCCTGTTGGCGGTTTTGATACATGCTGTGTTGGCGCGGCTTTTGTTGATAACTATCTTGCTCAGGAGACAGTTTATCTCAGGCACACGCTCGAAAATCTTTGTCACGCAGCTTTGTGCTGGGCTCGGAAAGTATGAAATCAAGGGTCTTCCCGTATTTGTCGACAGCTTGGTACTGATAGACTCATTTACTTTTTGATACGCACATATGTCTCGTCCATTCTTCAGGATCGAGTGCACGACCGCTTTGATGATGCGCTCGATAGGCAACTGGTGGCGCAGATTTAACGATCCATCGATTTAGCGTCACGTGATTGACGGAAACGTCTTGCTCAGCCGGGATTTCATCAGCCTGCCAAACTCGCGGGATAAGTGTGCTTCGGCTTAAGCCGAACATAGCTTCATCAGAAATTTGTGGCACGGCCTATTGATTTGCCTGCAAAGTAGAACTGTTTTCTAAGAAAGAAGCGAACTAATTGGTAAAGCCTGTATTGCATTTAATAATTGGGCGATGCAGAAGAAAAAGTCTCAATCTAAGCCTTTGTGGTTTCTTGTCGGCACCACGCCGAGATAACAGGATTTGAGCATCCGGAGCCGATACCGGAACAACTACGCAATTTGCATACAATCTGACTGTACCGGAGACGTGAAGGATGTTGAGACTGAAACACTTACTGATTTTTTCGTCGGCAGTGATTTTGTTCAATGTGACATCAGCTGCGCAGGCTCAGTCCATCGCGGTGCCAGTGACCGTCGTCACGCTGGAGGCGGAGGATGTGACTTTGTTTTCCGAACTGCCTGGCCGGGTTGCCGCGCTGGGCGTGGCCGAGGTAAGGCCGCAGGTGTCCGGAATTATCATTGAACGCCAGTTTCAGGAAGGCGGCACCGTTAAGGAAGGCGACGCGATGTATCGCATCGACGACGCCGTTTATGAGGCTCAGGTTCAGCAATCCACTGCGAATGTGGCGCAGGCCGAAGCCCGCTTGACCGCAGCCGAAAAAGAAGAGAAGCGCGTGGCTGAACTGCTGTTGCGAAACGTCGCAAGTCAGCAGGCAGTGGACAGCGCTGTTGCTGAAAGGGACGCTGCGCGGGCTGCGCTCTTGGTGGCAAAGGCGCAACTTCAGGCCGCAAAAATCGATCTGCAGCATACAACCATTCGGGCACCCCTGTCGGGTCGGGTCGGCCGCGCTTTGGCGACGCAAGGAGCGCTTGTCACCGCTCAACAAGCCGAACCACTGGCTGTAATCCGTCAGATCGACAAGGTTTATGTGGACGTGGCCGTGTCTACTCAGGATGTGCTGCGCTTCAACCGGGCCATTGCAACGCAGCCCGCTGCGCTTCAGTCTTTGGATCCAACGGTCACGGTGACGCTTGCTGACGGGTCGACCTTTGACCAGACCGGTACCGTGCTGGCAGCCGAGCCACAGGTGGATCCGCAGACCGGTGTTTCGGTGCTACGGATCGAGTTTCCGAACCCTAAGCAAATCGTTCTGCCCGGAATGTACGTGACCGCCCACCTCCCGTTTGAGGTTTTGCAGGACGCGATACTCGCACCCCAGCAAGGCATCGGGCGCAATCGGCGTGGTCAGCCCACGGCAATGGTCGTGGATGAAAATGACACCGTTGCCGAGCGGCTTCTCACTGTTCAAGGCACTCAGGGAAACAAATGGATCGTGACCGACGGGCTGAAAGCAGGCGACAGGCTCATTGTTTCCGGGCTGCAAAAGATTGCGGTCGGAATGCAAGTATCCCCCACAGAAGAGCCCGACGCGTAAGCCCGGTGTCCACCAACCAAGTGTGAAAGCTGTCTATGGCACGTTTCTTTATTGACCGACCCGTATTCGCATGGGTCATCTCCATTCTGCTCATGGGGATCGGCACGCTGGCCATATTAAATCTGCCGGTCGCGCAATATCCTCAGATTGCTCCGCCGACAGTTGAGGTGAATGCGGTTTATTCCGGGGCTTCGGCCGAAACAGTTAACAATACAGTCACGCAGGTGATCGAAGAACAAATGACAGGGTTGGATGGGCTGCGCTACATCAACTCATCTTCGACATCGACCGGTCTGGCCGCAGTAACGCTGACATTCGAAACGGGAACTGACCCGGACATCGCTCAGGTTCAGGTCCAGAACAAGTTGAGCCAAGCGACGCCGCTTTTGCCCGAAATTGTGCAGCGGCAAGGTGTGACGGTTGAGAAATCTTCGGGTGGGTTTCTTCTTGTTGCAGCATTGGTGTCGACCGATGACCGCCTCGATGCTGTCGATTTGTCGGATTATATGGTGTCCAATATGGTCGACGAATTTAGCCGTCTTGAAGGTGTTGGCAACGTTCAGGTTTTTGGCGCCCAATATGCGATGAGGATCTGGCTGAATCCCGAACAACTGGCGGCCTTCGAATTGACCCCGACTGATATCGTGCAGGCCGTATCAGAGGAAAACGCGCAGGTCTCGGCAGGATCTTTTGGAGCATTGCCTGCGGTCGAGGGTCAAGCCTTGAACGCAACAATCACCGCACAATCGCTGCTATCGACGCCTGAAGATTTCGAGCAGATTGTGGTCCGAGCTGAAACCGATGGTGGTCTTGTACTGCTACGCGACGTAGCGCGGGTAGAGATTGGCGCCGAAAGCTATACCACGTCCGCCTGGTTTAACGGAAAGCCGACTGCAGGCATGGCGATCCGGCTCGCCTCGGGCGCCAATGCGCTGGATACCGCAGAACGCGTGAAACATAAGCTCGATGAGGTGTCTGCCTTTTTCCCGGATGGTGTAGAATATGTCGTTCCCTACGACACCACCCCGTTTGTCGAAATATCCATCGAAGAAGTGGTCCACACCCTGATCGAGGCGATCGTCCTGGTCTTTATGGTCATGTTCCTCTTCTTGCAGAGCCTTCGTGCAACGATCATTCCAACTCTTGCCGTACCGGTTGTTCTGCTCGGCACATTCGGGATCATCTCGGTCTTTGGGTTTTCGATCAACACACTGACGATGCTAGCGATGGTTCTGGCGATTGGTCTTCTGGTCGACGACGCTATCGTTGTTGTCGAAAACGTCGAACGGATCATGGAGGAAGAAGGGTTGTCACCCTACGAGGCAACTCAGAAATCCATGGGGCAGATCACAGGCGCTCTTGTCGGGATTGCCCTGGTTTTGTCCGCTGTATTTATACCAATGGCCTTTTTCGGAGGATCCACGGGGGTTATCTACCAACAATTCTCGATCACCATTGTATCGGCAATGATGCTCTCTGTCGTCGTCGCGCTGACCCTGACACCGGCACTATGCGCCACGCTTCTACGCAAACCGGATCACGAGAAACGCAATCGCGGTATGTTCGGATGGTTCAACCGTGGGTTTGACAAGCTAACGGATGTTTATTCATCACTGGTTGGGTTCTCAATCCGGAGACCGCTTCGTGTTGGTCTGATCTACCTGCTAATTGGCGGAATGATGGTGTTCTTGTTCGCGCGAACGCCAACCGGCTTTTTGCCCGAGGAAGACCAGGGCATCCTCTTCACTCTTGTTCAGGGTCCCACAGGCTCGACAGCCGAAGCGACGGAAGGCGTTTTGGAGCAGATTGAACAATACTACATCGAGAACGAAGCAGACAACGTGGCCTCGGTCTTCACCGTGCGCGGGTTCAGCTTTGCCGGTCAGGGACAGAATATGGGCCTCGCCTTTATCAGCCTGAAAGACTGGGACGAGCGCACAACTCCGGATCGCAGCGCACAGGCAATTGCGGGCCGCGCGTTTGGGGCCTTTTCCCAGATTCAAAAAGCCTTTGTTTTCCCGATCGTCCCCCCGGCCGTCATCGAATTGGGTAACGTTAGCGGTTTTGATTTCTACCTGCAGGCGCGAGACGGACAGAGTCACGAGGAGCTTGTGCAGGCACGCAATCAGTTGATGGGCCTTGCTGCTCAAAGCGGTGTCATCGCTTCAATCCGACCAAACGGGTTGGAGGATGCAGCACAGTTCAATATCGATCTGGACTGGCGGGCCGCAGGAGCCATGGGGCTTTCCGCGCGCGAAGTCGGAGAGCTTCTGTCTGTCGCATGGGCGGGGCGATACGTAAACGACTTCCTCGATCGCGGGCGCATCAAACGTGTCTATGTTCAGGGCGACGCACCCTATCGCATGGTCCCCGAAGATATCGAGGCTTGGCGCGTGCGTAACGCCTCTGGCGGCCTGGTTCCCTTGTCAAACTTTTCCTCGACCAACTGGAAGTTTGGTCCTCAGGGTCTGTACAGATACAACGGCGTCTCGGCCATTCAGATGCAGGGCAGTCCCGCCGAAGGGTTTACGACTGGCGAAGCCATGGCCGAAATCGAAGCGTTGTCGGAGCAATTACCGCCAGGCTACCAGATCGCATGGACCGGATTGTCGCTGGAGGAACGTGAGTCTGGCGATCAGGCCGGGCTTTTATACGCGCTCTCACTAGCTGCCGTTTTCCTGTGTCTGGCCGCTCTGTACGAAAGCTGGACCATTCCTTTCGCGGTCATGCTGGCAATGCCCATCGGGATCACTGGCTCACTGACTGGCGCATGGCTGGGTGGGTTCGAAAACGGCGTCTACTTTCAAGTCGCACTACTCACGGTGATCGGTCTGACAGGCAAGAACGCCATTCTGATCGTGGAGTTCGCACGAGACAAGGTCCAGGCCGGAGAGCCGTTGCTCCAAGGTGTCAGAGACGCAGCGCATCAACGATTCAGACCAATTCTCATGACGTCGATGGCCTTCTCTCTGGGCGTTCTGCCGTTGGTCTTGTCGTCTGGCGCCGGGGCCGGTGGTCGCACCGCCATGGGTTCAGGTGTCATGGGCGGTGTCATTTCGGCAACTGTACTTGGCGTCGTTTTCGTGCCCGTTTTCTTTGTTGTGATATACAGACTGGTTCGGCGTGTGGTTTCTTCTGAGGCGAATGGAAAAAGATGAGGGCTACAGCTTTGTTGCAAAGTTTTAAGCTGACCGTTGGGTCTTGGTGATTGCAACGAAGTTGTACAACCAACTCAGAAAATTGTCCAAAAGGGGGGGGCGTCAGGCATGAATTGGCCCATGCGGGGTATGTTTGCAACCTCGACTTTATCAGGTGCTGCCGCCGCTTGTGCGGAGGTCTCGATGGCACTTTCAAATAAACCGACTGAACCGGAACTTGGGGCTGATTGGGATATTCACACAGATCAGAGCTGAGCGATGCCGCGCTACGCATCCATGGCGGCAGCGCAAACTTCTCGCAGGTTAATGACCAAAAGACTTTAACAGATCCGCGCTATCCTTCCCACTGCCGGATCAGACCCCGATCTGGCATTGATCGCAAAGCGATGAGCGTTCCAAATTGCAAAGGTTGACTGGGAACTCGTGCAAAGGTCATACTCATATTATTTCATATGTACGAGGTGGACCGATGGCAAAACCATCCAGACCACGGAATTTGAGGAAGAAGATTTTGATGGGCGTGGCTGTATCGGCCATTCCGTTGGCTGGGTGCGATCTTATCGATGCAATTGGGTCTTCATCGGGTGGTTCAACCCCTGGCATAACCGCATCTCCGGACGAGATTGCAGCATTTGAAGCAGCGAAATCTCAGGGTACCGTGGCATCGGTCGAACAGTTTCTGCGCAGTTATCCTGACAGCATGCTGGTGCGAAAACTGCTGCAAGATCAATCGCCAGCTACCCTTAGCCGGATTAGCGACGCTGTTGTTCAGGGTTTAAGCCCTGCGGTTGTAAGCTCGCTTTCACCAGGTGTAAAACAAGCTCTTGGGATACAGGCGGATCGCGGTGATGGCGGCGATGGGCGTGAAGGTGCGTCTGACGGCTATAGCGGATAGCGCCCGAATATCAGCGCGTGAAACCTGATACCTCTTCCATTGAAAGCAGCAATTCGCTCTCGGTTTCCGTAATCGTAACCAATTACAATTACGGACACTATCTTCAAGCGTGCCTGGACAGTTTGTATGCTCAGACCTGCGCACCGGACGAGATCATTGTGGTAAATGATGGCTCAACCGATGGCAGCGCCGAGATATTGGCGCTCCAGCAGGGGATTACCGTGATTGATCAACCCAATGGCGGGCAGGCATCGGCGTTCAATGCTGGTTTTGCCGCCAGCCATAGTAAGATCGTGATGTTCGTTGACGCAGATGACAAGCTTGAACCGCAGGCGATCGAGGTTGTGCGCCGGTTGTGGAGCGACGAAATATCGGCTTTGTCCTTTGGGCTTTGCATGATCGACGGTCAGGGGCGTGGGATCGGGCAATATGTAATGGACTTGCCCGACGACGATCTTCTGGGCCGGATGCTCAGCCACCTGACGATTCCGTTCATGCCCACCAGCGGTAATGCCTTTCGCCGTGACGCTGTTGCCTGGGCCTTTCCTCTGCCCACGGAACGCTGGCGCATAAGTGCAGATGCGCTGCTTATCCGTGTGGCGGTCCTGGCCGCCCCGATCCGGCAAATCCGGCAGACGCTGGGCGCATATCGTGTTCATGGGCAGAACAACTATTTCCGCAGTGGCGTCACAGGCCCGTGGCGGGCCAACCGCGGTTTGCGTGACATTGCGCAGGCTGGCTTGGACCTTATCGCGTTGTCTGATCGCGCAGGGCGTGATTTGTCGCGTTCCGATCGCACGAAATTGCTGTTTGCGGCGTCGCGATGTCAGATGAAGGCCGAAAACCTCGTGTTTGACACGGGATCTCTGGCTGCATTTAGGAAACGAGCATTGTCGCTTGCTCAAGGCGGGCGAGTAACCTCTAGCCTGTGGCTTTATCTCACCTGCGCCCGTTTCAGCCGAACCATCAGGAAATGGAGTGTTGATCCCCGGTATCAACGACGTTTCTTGCGCACTGCACTCGATATTCTACGAGGCCGCAGATTGACCCGCGATCTTGCCGCGCCTGGAGCCACTCGCACACCTTTTGAGGCCCGTCTGTTGCCGGAATCTGAACCGCCCCAGGATCCCATGGAGTGGCTGACAGGTCCGGAGTGGTCCCGTGATCACAGCACGGGTGGTGCTGACCTGAGTGCCGGGAGAGGGCGGTTCAGCTTTGCGCGGGTCTGGTCCGGACCCGCCAAGCTTAGCTTGGATGTTGTTCCGCGTTCAGATCTACCCGTTGAGATCGCAGTCTTTCACAATGGATTGCCAGTGGGATCTGAAGAAGTCATATCGAAGAAAACTATAACAGTCGTGCTGCCCGAAGCAGCAAGGTTGCCTCCCCCCCCGGATGATATTGAGCTACGGATTACGGATCAGTTTCCCGGGCGATTTGGCGTGTTTTCCAGGATTTGGCGCAAAGCCCATCGCCTGCAAATCCAGCGCATCGGGTTGGAGCCGGAGCCAGCTGAACCAGCTTCAGCTGTCGTGCCGGTGGCTGGCAGTGCTCTGATGTCGGGTTTTGGGGATGTGGTGCAGACGAAAAATGGTCACGTGTTGTCGGGCGAGCGGTTGATTGGTTCTGGCGAGGCACTGTCACTGGCTGTGCCGCCCCTAAAGCCGCCCTTTTGCCTGCAGTTGAGTTTTTCACCGGATCAAGTGCCAGGGTCTTTGACAATTGGAATACGTGACGCGGTATACCACGCTGAAATCGGTCCTTCGGGACAGTGCTTGATCGAAATTCCACATATGATGGACGTTTTTGACAGCCCGGCCGTGCTGAGATTTGACCTGCAACCACAGGAATTCCTGGATGACCCGGTCATCGAAATTCAAAGCATGTCTTGGCTACCCGAGGGTCCGGTTGGGCGGTATGAGTTGCCTGCACTGGTTCCGGGTGGCTGGGCTGGTCCGGGCACAGGGAGGGCCTTGTCGTCGTTCCTGTCCGATGGCTGGATGCATGATCCGGACGGCACCGCGATGATGTTTGGAAGCACCGCACAGATTGTGGTGTCGCAGGCGGCTGTTCGCACCGGTTCCGTTCTGCGCCTTGATCTGGAGCCTTTGGACCCAATCGCGCTGCGGGATCGGCTGGTGCTGGTGATCAATGTGGGCGGCACTGCCCGAGCAACGGTACAGCTAACCGGGGCGGGAATTGTCGAAGTCGATCTTGACGGCGTTCTGGCGGGCCCCCGGCATCGGATAGAAATCGATATCTACGCCGCTACTCGCCCACAGGATAACCAAGATGACGGGCTTGTCGGAAACCACGGTGGTCTGCGGCTGAACCGGATTGGAGTTGCTGCCGACAACGGGCAAGAACAAGCGCTGGCTCAGCCCGTCCCGGCTTTGCCGGATATGCAGGTCGCGCGCATTCTGAAACAGCTGCGGCAAGCGTTGCGGCAAGGGGCCGATTATTCAAAACTCGAAGCATTCAGAGACGAGCTGACCGCCGCTATTTCTGCGCTTAGCCCCTCAGCCGCATTTGGTGGGCTGGCAGCGAATGACTTGGATATGCTGACGCAATTGTCGGCAAAACTTCCAAGCTGCAAACAAAAGTTTGAACCGCTGGATCGGGCTGATTGGTTGCGTGATCTGGCGCTTCGAATGCTGCAGGGTCCCGGATATATAACTCTGCAGGGAACAGAGCTGACCGCCTTGCCCGAGCTGACGCCGGATTTCGCCCGGATACTTGGGGCTTACCTCGTTGCCGATCCAGTTGCTGGCACCAAGAAATCTGAATTACAGGCCTATCAGGATCACTTGGTTTCGATACTGTCTCAGGCGCGCGAAGTTATCGCCAATAGCCCGGAAAACAGCCCCCTTGGTCTTTTGGCGGGGCAGGTGGTTACATCCTTCCGCGCCCGGCAGTTGCTGTTCAGTGATCTGCCGCTGCGACCGCATGTTCAAGCTTTTGCACAGGCGCTTGAGGCCAAGCTGCTGAGGGCCGGGTTCGATTTGTTCGCGCCGCAAACCCGTGCGCGCGGGCCGCGTCGTGGCCCGTTCAGAATTGGGGTGGTCCTGCACAACACGAAACCTTCGCCTGAGACTTGGATATGGCGCGCATTGTTACGCAAGCTCTCTGCTGACCGGGTCGAAGTGACGCTGTTTTTGACAGAACAGAATGCGGCCCCCGACTCGGGCTTTGAAGGCTGTCGGGTGGTCGGCCTTGCCGGGTATTCCCTATCCGAGACGGTGGTCTCCATTCGCAGAGCTCAGGTGGATGTGATGCTGCTTGGTGCCAATTTTTATGGCCATTGCTTCATGGCCGAGCTTTGCGCGCATCGATTGGCGCCAAGGCAGATTGCATTGTCGGCGGTTTTCCCGGCGACTACCGGATTTGCCAGTGTTGACAGTTTTGTTCTTGGTAAATCCGTGGCCCCTTCATGCGCTTCCGATGACTATACTGAGACGATACATTGGGCCCCCGGCGCTGGGCAGGCGTTCGACATACCTCCGGCACCCATGGTGAATGTGGATGCGATACAGGTGACTCGTAAGCGAGTCGGCATCGATGCTGGGGCGGTAATGCTTGTCAGTGGTGCAATGACGGACAAGATAGGCGCGGAAGTTCTACAAGTCTGGACCCGCGCGTTGGCAGCCGTTCCCGAGGCTGTGCTGGTGCTTTATCCTTTTGCCGCCAGCTGGCAGCAGACCTATGACGGATCGATTTTCAATGCCCGAGTGGCAGAGGCCTGTAAAACCGCCGATGTCGATCCGCGCCGGATCCGCATCCTCCCTCCGATCCCGAATGCAGAAGTCAAACAGGTGTTGGTTGCAGCGGATTTGTATCTGGACAGCTTCCCGTATTCCGGGGCAACGACCACGGTTGAAGCGTTGCAATGCGGTCTGCCCGTTGTTGCCTTGCAAGGTAAAACGCAGCGCGGACATCAAGCTGCAGGTTGGCTGGCAGAATTCGGGCTGGGTGATCTGATTGCCAATTCGCATCAGGCCTATGTGGATATTGTGGCTGATCTGGCTGGTGATCCCGCCCGCTTATCTGAGGTGCGAGCCCGGATTGCGGAAAGTCGGGAAACGGCGATGAAGCAGCACGAATTCGCGCGCTGGTTTGAGGACCTGCTGCTGCCCAAGTCCCAAGGCGGCCCGGAGCCGCGTTATCTGTTTCACCACATGCCAAAAACAGGCGGCACCAGTCTGAAGCGGATCTTCAGCAGTTGGTTCGAACTGGCCGAAGATTATCGCGCGCCCTGGGCCTATATCATGCCACCAGCCTTGGATCTGGATAGTTTGGGAGCGAAGACGATGCTATGTGGTCATTTTGCAGCCGATCGGGCCCGGTTGACGGAAAGATATCCGCAAACTGCCAACTCAGATCGCTGGCGCAAAATCACTTTTCTGCGTGACCCGCTGGAGCGTGCGATTTCAATTCACGCCTATGAAAAGAAACTGCGGCTCGACTATGATCAAACCTATCAACCCGTCCCGCTGGGAGAGTACCTGCGGAGCAACGAAGGGATCTTTCTGACGCATTTCGAGTGTGATGAAAGCAACTGGCGACAGGTGCTGGACAGTTATTGGTTTGTCGGCACGCTCGAACGGATACCTGCGTGTATGGACTATTTGGCAGCCAAGCTCGGCAAACCTGCACCGGATGTGCTGCCGCATGAAAACGCAAGCTTGCGAACCGAGGACGCGACAGAGGAAGACATCGCCGTATTTCGCGCGAACAACGCCATCGAATTCGAGATATATGACGCCGTGTCTGCGCGTCTGGACACGTTATTGCCCTAACATACGCGCGATCAGGTCCCGTGCTGAATAACGTGGTGCCCAGCCGGGGTAATCGGTTTGAAACGAGCGTGTATCCGAAATCCACCACTGATGATCACCATAGCGGGGTTCGGGGTTAATCCGGCGCGGCACTTCGCGGCCTAGCAGGTCCTGTGCGATATCCAGCGCCTCGATTACAGAAACCGAGCTGCCACGCCCGCCGCCCATGTTATAGACGCCCAAAAGTTTGTTGCCCTGCATGACGCGCACGAACGCCTCGGCCAGATCATCTGCATGTAAATTATCGCGCACCTGCTTGCCGCCATTGCCGATCACTTCATAACATTCGCCACGTAAGGCGGTCCGACAGAGGAAGGACAGAAACCCGTGCGCTTTGGAACCGCTGTGATCCTCGCCCGTCAGACATCCAGCCCGGAACACCGCAGCTCTCAGGTCAAAGCGGGTGGCATATTCCTGAACCATCAGATCTGCCGCAGTTTTTGATACTCCGAACAGGCTGTGCTGTGTCTGATCGATGGACATGGATTCATCGATACCATGTGCGTGAAACGGGTGGTCCGGCGAAGGTTCCAACCGGCTGTCATGTTCCTGCAATGGCAGCAGATTGGGACGGGCGCCGTAGACCTTATTCGTGGATGTAAAAAGAAATGTCGCGTCCGGAGCGAAAGAGCGGCACGCGTCAAGCAAGCTCAAAGTTGCAGTGGCATTGATGGCGAAATCGGTGAAAGGATCACGCGCCGCCCAATCATGCGAAGGCTGCGCGGCTGCGTGGACGACCACAGCCAGACCCCGACCGATCTTGCGAAACAAGGCTCTGATTGCCTCGTCGTCGCGAATATCCAGATTGTAATGCTGGTAACCTGGGCAGCTGGCGGCAAGCGCTGCCTGTTTACCTGCATTGCTGGCGGCGTCCCCAAACAGCACCCGCCGCATATCATTGTCTATGCCGACAACGTCAAACCCCAACGCCGTAAATCTGCGCACAGCAGCAACCCCGACAAGTCCCAGTGATCCGGTCACAAGGGCCAGGCTGTTGGTGGTCACGGGCTGGGTCTCCGGCTGTCTCTGAATGTGTTTAAATTCTAATATCTTTGTCGCTAAACCTACCGTTTTCGCGTATAAGGGACAAGCTACTTTAAGGCTTTACAGATGTTCGACTATTCGGTTCTGGATGGTGTGGCTTAGAATTTTAATAATCTCAACGCTGTTTTTTCAAGCGTTGACAGATGATGTATTTGCTCAGTCTGCCGGACCGGGGGCGGGCAAGCGTGTTGCGTTTGTCGTTGGCAACTCGGCCTATCAGGGCACTCTTGGCAAGCTGCGAAATCCAGTCAACGACGCCACAGATGTTGCCACCAAGCTTGAAGAGCTTGGGTTCGAGGTCATACTCGCCACCGATCTGAGCCTGCACGCTTTCCGGGCCTCACTGCTGAATTTCGCAACCGAGATTGAAGGCGCAGATACATCGTTGTTTTTCTATGCAGGACACGGTGTGCAGGTGAACAATGAGAACCACCTGATTCCTGTGGATGCCCAAATAAACCGCGACCGCAACCTGTCTGACGAGACGATTACAGTAAACCGCGTGGTTGGTTTGATGAACCAATTCACCGAAACATCGATTGTTCTGCTCGACGCCTGCAGGGACAATCCGCTGACCAGTGATATACCGATAGGCGGGCAAGTGGACGGGTTCGGGCGAGGCCTAGCGCGGGTGAGGGCGGATGGAGGGTCGTACATTGCCTTTGCGACAGCACCAGGGAATGTTGCTTATGACGGCGAGGGGCGTAACAGCCCGTTTACCAAGGCTTTGTTGAAGCACATCTCGACGCCTAACATTGATATTCGTCTGATGATGGCTGACGTGCGGCGCGATGTCTTTGCAGCTACGCAGCAAAGGCAATTGCCGTGGGAGAATAACTCGTTAATCGGTCGTTTTTTCTTTGATGAAAACAGTACGCTGCAACGTCTGGACAGCAGCGCCCGCACCGAGGCTGAGGCGTGGCAGGCGATTGCCAGCACGAACCGGCGCGAGGATTACGCAGCTTTTCTGCAAGCCTTTCCTGACGGGAATTTCGCTTCGGTGGCGCGTCTGAAAATCACCGCGCTGGAACAATCCGAGGAACGCGCAAGCGCGGCGCAGTCGGGATTTGTCCGGGCGCGGGCGACCAATACCGAAGAAGAATGGAACAATTTCCTACAAACGTTCCCCGAGGGGATATTGGCCGATATTGCCCGCGAAGAACTGCAGGAATTGCAGGACGAGATCGAGCGCAACCGCATGACGCTTGAGGAAATCCACTGGCGCTCTATCGAAAACTCTCATGCGGCTTCGGATTTCCGCATGTTCCTGTCGCTCTATCCTCAAGGCGCGTTCTCCGACCTGGCGCAACAGCGCCTCGAAGCGACCCTGCGCGCCGAAGAGATCGTTGCCTCACTGGCTGACGGAGCCTTGCCCGAAGATGTCAGTGATGTTCGACTTGAGCGGGAAATCAAGCGCAAGGTGACGCAGATACCAGTGCAGTTCATTCAATACGGTTTGAATGCGCTGGGGCATCAGGTCTCTGATATCTCCGGCGTTCTTGATGCCCCGACGCGCCGGGCGGTACGCAATTATCAGGCCACCATCGGTGCCTCGCAAACGGGCCGTCTTACACCGCAACAGATCGTTGATCTTTTGCTATCGGCTGCGGCGCTGGGCGACAGTCATGCGTTGACAGCAACGGGGATCATGCTGACCGCGGGGCAGGGATTGCGCAAGAACGAGAAGATGGCACGCCTGTGGCTGGACCGGGCGGCAGATCAGGGCAATGGGCTGGCGATGGCCAATCTGGGCATCCTCTATCGTGATGGATTAGGGGGTGAGCGCGATCTGTCCAAAGCCCGATCCTTGCTGACCGTTGCCGTGACATTGGGTGTTGAAGGGGCCGAACCGGTTTTGCGGAGCCTTGGAAATTGAGAGTGTACGCGATCCTATTGATCGGGATCATGCCCGTTTTGGCTGACGCACAGCTTCTGTTGCCGACCCCTGAACTTCGTGTTGAAAAAGACTGCGATATCTGCCCTGAGATGGTGATCCTGCCGGACGGGTTGTATATGTCCCGCGCCCCGGTGATGGTTGAAGAATTCCGCGCTTATGTTCAGGAAACCGGCTACAAAAACGCTGGTTGGGGGTGCAAATGGAACTTTCCGGGTTTTGAACAGGGTCCGCGGCATCCGGCGACTTGCATCACCTATGAGGGGGCCGAAACCTATGCCGATTGGCTCAGCGACAAGACTGGCAAGTCTTATCGACTGCCCACCGCAGAAGAGCTGACTTACGCGGTGATGGCGTCGGCAACGACAAACTATTGGTGGGGTCAGCAGATTGGACGGGATCGCGCAACGTGTCTGGGGTGCGGTCGGGCGCTGGACGCCGTGGGGACAACCCCCGTGGACAGTTATGAGGCCAATCCCTTTAACCTGCTGGATGCCGTGGGCAATGTCTGGATCTGGACAAGTGATTGCGTGTCCGCTGCGTGCGAGGAACGGGTTCTGCTGAGCGGGGGCTGGTCCAGCCCGCCATCGGATCTGAGGATGACCAAAAGCATATTCAACAGCGTAACGGTACCTTTCAATACCTATGGCATTCGTGTGGTGAGGGAGTTCGAATGACACATATAAGTTGGTTTTTCCACGTCCTGATTTTCTGTTTTGCCGGGGGCATTGCATGGGCGCAGAACGAGACAAGCTCGGGTAATGTCTTTCGCGATTGTGATAGCTGTCCCGAGATGATCTTGTTGGAAAATGGCTCTGCTATCGCCGCAACTTTGGTCACCCGCGCACAATTTGCCGAGTTTGCTGCAGAAACCGAATTACCCGGCGATGAAAGCTGTTTTATCCGTATCGCCAAACGATGGAAAAACACACCCGGCAAAGGCTGGTCTGACCCGGGGTTTGAACAGGGGCCGGATCATCCTGCGGTTTGCATGAACTGGCTTGAGGCCACAGCATATACGGACTGGCTTAGCGAGAAGACTGGTCAGTATTACCGTTTGCCAACCTACGAAGAATCCGTAGCCGCCACGGCGGCGGGGGCGGAAACGGCCTTTTGGTGGGGTGATGATTTCGCCGAAATCTGTGACCGCGCGAACGCCGCAGATGCCAATTTCAAAGCTGCTTTTCCTGAAGATGGCCGGAAGATTCTGACCTGCGACGACGGGTATACCTATACCTCTCCGGTCAGGGCCTTTCCGCCCAATCAGCTGGGTCTCTATGATGCGGTAGGCAATGTCTGGCAATGGACCAACACCTGCTTCAAAGGCGACTGTTCAAATGCGGTTTTTCGTGGTGCCTCGTGGGTGGTGCCCGCCAAAAACCACTTTCGCAACGACGGACAATGGGCTGACAGGATTATTCTGCGCAATTCGGCGGTAGGTTTCCGCGTCTTACGGGACGCGCAATAGCCGGATGCCGCATCTCAGGGACAGCACCAAGAAAATTCTGGTCACAGGCGGTGCCGGTTTCATTGGCTCGCGTCTTGTGGATCGGCTGCTGGCACTAGGCCACGATGTTCTGTGTGTCGACAATCTGTTCACCGGGTCCAAGCGCAATATCGCCCATCTGCATTCAAACCCGAATTTCGAGTTCATGCGCCATGACGTGACCCTGCCATTATATGTCGAAGTGGATGAGATCTATAATCTCGCCTGTCCTGCCTCGCCGGTACATTACAAACATGATCCGGTTCAAACCGTTAAGACATCGGTACATGGCGCGATCAATATGCTGGGTTTGGCCAAACGGTTGGATGCGCGAATTTTTCAGGCGTCAACATCGGAGGTCTATGGTGATCCCGCAACGCCGGAACAATCCGAAGACTATTGGGGGCATGTTAATCCGATCGGGCCGCGCTCTTGTTATGACGAAGGGAAGCGTTGTGCCGAAACTCTATTCTTCGACTATCATCGGCAGCATGGGTTAGACATAAAGGTCGCCCGGATTTTTAATACTTATGGCCCGAACATGCATCCTGCTGACGGACGGGTGGTTTCGAATTTCATCACGCGTGCATTAACCGGTAAACCGCTGATCATCTATGGTGATGGCAGCCATAGCCGTTCATTTTGCTATGTGGATGATCTTGTCGACGGCATTATGGCGCTAATGGGGACCGATGCTGGAGTGACCGGTCCGCTCAACCTGGGAAACAGGCAGGAGATCACGATATTACAGTTGGCTCAGCGGGTGTTGTCACTCACGGAATCGCCCTCGGGGATTGAGTTTCAGGACACTACACCAGATGACCCAAGACGTCGCCGACCGGATCTTACCCGCGCCAAGGCCGTGCTTGACTGGACCCCGCAGACTGATCTTGATGAAGGGCTACGGCGTACCATCGCGTATTTTCGGGGCAACTCCGGTTGAACTGCAAGCCGTCAACTCATGGCCTGGAATTCTACGCGGCGGTTTTCCTCGGCGCGCGGATTGCTGGAGTTGACCGGAAAACGTTCCCCCATCCCGACTGTTTCCAGACGCTGAGGTGCGATACCACATTCCTGTACCAGATGACGCGCGACTTCTTTCGCGCGCAGTACCGAAAGGCGCTGGTTATATTCATCCGAGCCGGATGTATCCGTGTGCCCAATGATGCGAAACAGGTCAATCGGGCTGGTCTTCATTGCGGTACACATAGCTGACAGCTTGGATTTCTGACTTTCATCCAGCGCAGCAGAATCGTACCCGAATTTGATATGCATATTGATCTGCAATTCGGTGTCGAGCTTGGCGTAGACCAGTGGCTTATTCGGATCGGTTGCACTGGTGACCTGAGTGGTATCCGGCGTTGACGTCGTGCCGGTTACCTGTGTCGTGATTGCTGTTTCCGTCGTTGGCAGGGTTGCAGTTTGCGCCGAAGGTGAGATCTCAATGCTTTCGGGGCTTACCGCCTCGGCCTGAATATCCTCTACCGTGACCAACGAAACACCACGGGCATTCGAACTGCCGTCAAGCGAGCGGGTCAGCGGCTGGTTCTGAACCTCAATCTGCCGGTTGAAAATCTCATTGATTTCCTCCGGAGTCATCTCTTGGCCAAGCGCGGGCAGGGCCAGAACGGCAAGGCAGATTCCGCCGATACATCCTGAATAAAACCGCATTTGAATCACCTGAGAAAAAAGGATTTGTACGGTCCCGATACTAGGTTAATATCTACAAATATTCAATTCTGTCTTTTGTATTGGCTGCTTCTTCGGCCCTGTGTTGTGGGCTGCCGGACTTGGGTGAACGCTCGGTATGACAGTTCCGACGACCAAAATTCCACACCCGCCGCGCCGTGCGGCTTTATATGTCGCCGGGGCGGGGCTGACCCATACCGGCCGGGTGCGGTCTGACAATGAAGATGCTATCTTAACTGATCCAACCGGGGTTCTTTGGGCCGTGGCCGATGGGATGGGTGGATACGGGAACGGAGATGTAGCCTCAGACATAATCACGCGTCATTTGTCTGAAGTGGTTGATACGATGTCAGCAATACCTGCGCTGCGTAGTAGCCTTCAGGCGGCGAATACTGAAATTCAGTCAGTGGCGCGGTCCAAGGGAACACAACGCTTTGGTGCAACGGTGGTGGCGTTGATGTTTCAGAACGGTCACGCCAATATCGTTTGGGCGGGTGATTGTCGTGCATATCTGATGCGACAACGCTGCCTTAGGTTGCTGACACGTGATCACACGGTCGTTCAAACTATGGTCGATGAGGGGTTGCTGCGTGATGAAGACAGCGCCAGCCATCCTGACGCTCATGTTGTCACCCGCGCCGTCGGATATGAACCTGAGATTGAACTTGATGCGCTGTCCGTTCCGGTGGTGCCAGGTGATATTCTGATGCTGTGCAGCGACGGGCTGACGGCGTGTCTGGGTGATCATGACATCGCCGATTGCGCATTGAGGGCGACAGACCCCGAGGCCCTGTGCGCCGATCTTATAATCCATTGCCTTGAACGCGGTGCGCCGGACAATGTTTCGGTGGTATCGACCTTCGTGCAGGAAGCACGCTGATGCGACAAGGTACGCTGATCGGCCCGATCATCATTGCGATAGGTTTGATTGCCGCGGCGATTGTCTTTGCGGTGGTCGGAGCGGTCTTGCAGACCGCCGATGGCGGGACTGAGTTACGGCTGGATCGTGCCGAAGACAGGATTGAGACCCTGACCACCGAAATCAAAGCGCTGAGACAGGCATTGAATGAAGCTGAAACAGCCATTGAACGACAGGCGGAAGCGAATGCGCTTCTTGCGGCCCAGGTGCCCTCTGCCGCGACGACAAATCCCGTCGGCGATGCAGCACAGGGGTTAAGCCTTGATGTGACGCAAACCATGCCCGAGATCGCGGACCACATTCCCACTGAAGAGATGACCGAGGTCATGCAGTTGGCCAAGGCGCGTTTCAACAAGGGGATAACGCAACCGCGCAATTCCACGATGCTCAAGCTGTTGGGTCAGCCACGGCGCGACTATGGCACCAACTGTCAGGGTATCACCAACGCGGCGCTGAGCGCGCTCGTGGAAACAAGGCAGGTGGGTCCAATTCGTGTAACCCTGCTGCGTCCGGCGCTGGACTCGCTGGAGCGGATTTTTAACACCCTGCAAGCCACCGAACCTGATATCTATGCAGCGCTCGGGACGGCAGGTGGCCTGTGCGTACGGCTGATCCGGGGCTCCAGCAGTTCGATCTCCAATCACTCATTCGGCACGGCGATCGACATCAAGCTTCAAGGACAGCTGGATGGCTTTGGCGATGGTGGTACGCAGTTTGGTCTGTTGTTACTGGCCGAGTTGTTCAATGCCGAAGGCTGGTATTGGGGCGCGACCTATCGCCGTGAAGATTCGATGCATTTCGAAGTTGGCGAGGAAACGTTGCTGCGCTGGCGCGCAGAAGGTCAGCTGTAGCTGATGGTGCGCAGAGATGCTCAGCCAGCGTCGGGCAAGCAGGTCTTCGAGAAAGCTGCGGTTCCCATATTCGATTTGATTGACCGTATGGATGAAGAAGTGCGCGCTGGTGAATCTGCGTTGTTGGCGCGTGCAAAAGAGGCTCTGACCGTGTTCGCAAGTGCGTTGGAGCAAAGCGATGTTCCGCAGCCTGCGATTGCTCCGGCGCGCTTGGGGCTCGCCATGCTGATCGATACGCGGGCCCGCGCGCAGAGCGCTTTGAAACTGACTACGTGGAGTGTTCTGGCGCAAAAGGCTTTGTTTGATGACCACCAAATGTCGCTGTCGCGTATACGCGAGTTTTCCCAAACCGCCCGCGATGCCGGGGCTGACTATGCTGGTCTTGCAGCGTTTTTGGACGATGTGGCGCTGCAAGTACAAACGGGAGGTCGCAGCCTGACAAGAAGCCGCTCGAATTGGGGCGTGTTTGCGGTGCTGAGTTTTCTGGTGTTTTTGCTGTCGCTGGCCGGATATGCGTGTTGGCTGGAGTATCGGTTCCACGCCAGAATTCTGGATCGGTTTGAACAGGATATTGGTGCGATGACGCTGGCACCTGATATGGCAAGGGCCGAGTTGACCAACTCACTGACACAGGTTTCCCAAGCGCGGGATCGGGTGGTTCGTGCAGCACAATATGCACCGTTGCGCCGGGTTGTTCGATTGCCACGCGTGGACAGCGAAACAGTCGCGGAAAACAGATACCGGTCTGACGTAGCCAAAGTTGGTCCCGCCACGCTGGCCACTGTACTGGAGGAGGTGCTGGCGACCGAAGGCGACAGCCTGAAACTTTACGACGCGCTTCGGGCTTTTGCTGTGCTCAGCGGTGATCTGCAATGGTCACCCGCCTATCTTGAAGGCTGGTTGGAGGATAACCAAGACGCCCATGGTTTACCCGGGTTTTCTCGTCATGTGATGGCGTTTCCAACCCCCGACGGTACGATACAGGCCACCGATGCGCAGATACAGGATCTGGCGCGTGGCTTTGCCAGCGAGACGTCCGAGGCGGATCGGGTGTGGCTGGAACTGTTGCGCGCTTCGCAGACCCGGGCTCTGCCGTCCTGGAATCCCGAGGCAAATATACCGGGTCTGTCCGACATCCTTGTACGCCGTTCCGGCGTTGCGTTGGATTCGGCTTTGCCGGGGTTGTTCACGCAGGACGGCTGGGCCTATGCGCGGGATTACGGCATTGGCGTCGCCGTACAGGATGCCCGCCGCATGGTTCCGGTGGTGTTGGGTCAGATGTCTGACCCGGTCAATCAAACCCCGGACGAGGTTCAGGCCCGATTGCATCGGGAAACGATTGCCGTGTGGACGGAGTGGTTGTCCGATCTGCGGGTGGAACCGTTCGATGACCCGGATCGGGCCATTCTGGTTTCAGGCGTATTGGCGCAACGCGCGAATCCGCTATCGCAGGTGCTGCGCGCAAGCTGGACGCAGATGGGAGGGCGGGACCAAAGCCGAAGCTTTGACCAAAAGGTCGAATTGGGCCGTGTTTTTGGTCCGGTGGTCCAATGGATGGATGAAGGCGGCATGGCAGAGCTCAGCCAGCTGTTTTCAACATTGAACGTGGCACTCAGCACACGGCAGCGCGACGGAGAGAAAGGTACAGCGAAACTGGTTAGCGTGCAGGAACGTGCGCGGACGATCAACGTGCTGCAAACCGCCCCCCGGATCATTGTGCAGATTGCTGAAGATGTGCTGGCACAGGCCAACGCGGCAACCTCTCAGTCTGGCGCAGATCCACTGGTTCTACGCTGGCAACAAACCATCTATCCCGCCTGCCGCAGAGTGTTGCACAATCAGTACCCATTCGCAGACGGTGCGGACGCAGTTCCGTCCGAGGTTACTGCATTGATGGCCCCAAACGGCAGTCTGATGCAGTTCTACAGTGCTTATCTGGCCCAATTCCTCGATCAGTCCTCACGGCCATGGCGCTGGAAACCAGAAGCACGTTTTGCCGGGCTGGACCCAGGTTCAGCCGCCTTTTTCGAACGTGCCGTCCTGCTGTCCGATGCGCTTTTTGATGCGCAGGGTCAGTTGCAGTTGCAGTTAGAGATGGCGGCATTGGCCGAACGCGGACGAATGGTCGTCGCAGTGGGGGGGCAGGGCGCACCAGTGCGTGCAACGGGTGAACCCGCGATATTGGCATGGCCGGGCCCGGCGCCGTTAATGGGGGCCAGTATCAGCTTCCGCGAGGGCACAGACAATGCAGAGCTTAATGCCGCTGGATATTGGGGATTGCTGAGGCTTCTGGATCGGTTCCGGCTGCGGTTTCGCGACGAAGGTGCCCGGGTTCTGGTCGACATTCGCAGCGATGATGGACGCGCTTTTGTGGAAATTGTGTTCCCGGATGCGGCGAACCCAGTTTCGGCGCGCAGCTTGATGCGTGGATTCTCATGCCCACCGGTTCTGTAAATTGCGCGCCGGGACTCTGCGGCGCGCCATGCCTGTGCTACATTAGCACGCAGATTTGAAAGAGATTTTCAGGAAGCGAGTGCAGTGATGTTTGACGAGCGGCATTTCCAAGCCAAGACCGAGCCAGTCGATACCCCCGACGACCCGGATGGGTTGCGCTTTGCCCGGATGACCGGCTTCGATGCCATCAGCACGTGTTTCAAATTCGAACTCACACTGCAGTCATCCGATTTCAACGTTAGTTCGGACAAGTTGCTGGGAACTCCCGTTACGGTCCGGGCCGGGTTTGAAGAACACGAGCGCTATTTTCACGGCTTGGTTGATCGGTTTCGCTTTGCCGGTCTCAAAGAAGGGTGGGGTTTTTATGAGCTCACGCTCAGGCCTGCCTTGTGGTTTCTATCGAAGACCACAGATAATCGCATTTTTCAGGCCAAAAGCGTTGTCGAGATCATCGAAGAAATTCTGGGTGAGCAGGACAATCTGCTGTTCGAACTGCGTCTGAACGAAAGTTATGAGCCGCGCGACTATTGCGTTCAATATGGTGAAAGCGATCTGGATTTTATCCAGCGGCTGATGGAGCATGAAGGCATTTATTATTTTCATGAATTTGACGATGGGGAACACAAGCTGGTTCTGGTCGATGACATTGCCACCTTGATTGCCACCGATGGGATGTCCGAGATCGAATTTGAAGGCGACAAGATTGATTTTGCGCAGGACCCGCAAGTCATCACGGATTGGGACAGAACTGATGCTGTCGTGCCGGGTGCCTATGTGCATACCGACTATGATTTCATCAAACCGTCCGCCGATCTGATGGCGCTGGACGAGCTGCCGGTCGGACATGAACAGGACGACAAGGAACGTTACAGCTATCCCGGTACCTATAAGGACCATGGACGCGGCAAAGATCTGGCCACTGTCAGACTGCAAGAGGGCCTGTCCCCGGCACAAAGGATCACTGCTGTATCCACCGCACGAATGCCGTGGTCCGGTGCGCGCTTCAAGTTGGCGCTGTATCCGCGTGATGCCGAGAACGCGGAATACTGTATCCTGCGGGTCGATTATGACATGCAGGGCAAGGCCTATTCGTCGCTTCTGGGCGACAACGAACACCCCGGCTTCGAGGCCAGATATCTTCTGATGCCCGGTGATATCCAATACCGGCCACCCCAAGTAACTCCAAAATCCGTTATGCGTGGCCCGCAGACAGCTGTGGTTGTGGGCCCATCCGGAGAAGAGATTCACACAGATGAATACTCGCGCGTCAAAGTGCAGTTCCATTGGGACCGCGAGGGGGCGAATGACGAAAATTCCTCGTGCTGGGTGCGGGTGTCGTCCGTCTGGGCTGGGGCGGGTTGGGGCTTTATCCAGATACCGCGCATCGGGCAGGAGGTCATCGTTGATTTTCTGGAAGGTGATCCGGATCAGCCGATTATCACAGGCCGCGTCTATAACGCAGAACAGATGCCGCCTTACGGGTTACCTGACAATGCGACGCAATCGGGTTGGAAGTCTAACTCGTCATTGGGCGGGGGCGGCTGGAATGAATTGCGTTTCGAAGACAAAAAGGGCTCGGAAGAGGTATATTTCCAGGCCGAAAAGGACCACAATGAGCTGGTCAAGAATAATGAGACCCGCACCATTGGCAACGATTGGGTCGAGGATGTGGGCCATGACGGCACCCAATCCATCGGCAATGACCGCACCGAAAGTGTCGGCAACAACAAGTCTACATCGGTGGGTGTAAACCGCGATGTGACCATCGGCAGCCATGACACTGAAACAGTCGGCGCAACGCGTACGCTTACTGTCGGGGATACGGAATCGATCACCATCGGCTCCAGTTCCACTGAAACCATCGGTTTGAACCACACCCAGACCGTAGCGGCGCTGCAGACCGTATCAGTTGGTGCGGCGCGTACCGATACGGTAGGCGCTGCAGAAACCCGATCTGTCGGGGCGGTACAGACGAATACAATCGGTGCGAGCCGTTCAATGACCGTGGGGGCGCAACAGGATCACGAGATCGGTGCTGATGACAGTTGGAAAATCGGCGGTAACCAAAAGGTCGAAATCGCAGCAACGCAAGATGTCGAGATTGGTGCCGACGGGGCCTATAAGATTGCTGGTTCAAGGTCTGTGAATGTCTCTAAAGACTCGAAACACGTAATTGCTGAGATGATGGAGGTCGAGGTTGGCAAAGATCTGTCGATCAAGGCCGTCGACAGCATCACTTTGGTTTGTGGAGATGCCAAGCTGCAGATGAAAAAGGACGGAACGATTGTGCTGGATGGCAAAGATCTGTCGTTGAAGGCCAGCGGTAAGATCGTAGCCAAGGCCAGTGGCAACATGACATTGAAAGCCAGCAAGATCAGCCAGAACTGAGTTCGCCTATTGGGGGGTCACCCAAAAAGATTGCCAAAGCAGTCTTCTGGTTTGACCGGCGGGTCCGAGGCCCAGGCCAGCGGCGGTGTCAGCGAAGAAGCCACGGCTGGAGGATCGGAAACGGGCTGCAGGGCTGCGTACAACGCATCCGGGTTAAATGCTGGGCTTTGTGACATGCAAAGCGCTGGGAAAACAGCGGCGGCCCAGTTTTCAACCCCTGCCTGATCGGCAGACTCCACAGGACAACACGCCGCCAGAGGAAAGTGCCGCCCGACGGCATCTTGGCTGGGCAATATCGCCAGAGCCAGCATATGCTCCGGCCCCTGTATCAAAGCGTGCAGGGCCGTCTCAGGCCAGATTTCGGGCCGACGGGCCGGTTCGGCCAGATGCAGGGTCAGCCATCTATCCAGCAAAGGCCGGATATGTGGTCTCAACCCGCGTGCGATGAAATCGCCGGATGCTGGCATTTTGCCAAAGAAGCCAGTACCCATCGATCAGAACCCGCTGGGGCAATCAAAGCCGGAAAACATTTCCAGATTAAAGGGGTTGTCCACGGAATTGGCGCGGAGATCGAAATCGGCTTTGTAATTGGCCGCCGAAAGGCTAAGGCGGAACACTTCGGGCAGTGTTGTGGGCGAAAGGCGCCCGGCCCGGATCAGTCGCAAAAACGCCCAGGACCCGGTCTGCGAGGTGATGACCTCGGTCGAGCCATCCACAGGCGCGAAGCTCATCGTGATCATATTTGTCCCATCCGGTCCCGGCCATGTCATCGGCACTGGCCGCGCGGCTGCGTTGAAGTAGCTGAGCGTTTGACCATCCAGATTCAACGTGATCCTGCTTGCGTTGGCTGAAAGGTCCCTGGGCTCCAGCGCAAAGGACATCACCGGACCCGCGCCACCGGGAAACAGGGCCTGACGCATGGCGCGCGCGTTCTGGAAAGGGGACAGCGACGCCGGGTCCAGCCCCAGATCATTGCGCCAGCTCCAGGGCCGGGTGGTGGTATCGATATAAGGGGCAAGGTGGTTTTCGGTGAAACTGTCGACCAAGCCACCAGGCCCGAATAGTCGCGCGAAATCGGCCGTATTCACATCAATCGAACTGGATGGATCAAACGGGTATCGCCCCCGCGTTGCCGAAACACAGAACGGCATCACATCCGCCCGCCATTGTGCGTTGAGGCCAGCGACGATTGCGTCGCGCGTGAATTCGATGGTGTCGCCCGCAATTCCGCGTACCCAGTCATTGATCGGCGGGGGCAAGAACTGCGCCTCGTCGGCAATCGCACCGGTCAGCACCGGCAATCCGCCGCGCGCCAGCAACTCCGCCTGGGGGTTCGCCCCGGCAGATACTGTCTGAAGCTCATTATACAGCGCGGTCAGTGCTACGGTTGTGTCACCGATAAGCGGTGGTTGTCCTTCGACCTCTTCCACGACGCTGCGAACCGGTTTGAAGTGATCGGCGACCGGTGCACCGGGGAGGGTCGCTGTCGCACCCCCGCCGGACCCGACGATTTGAGAACCCTTTTTCGCAAGCTTTCCGACTTTACCGAGTTTTTTGCTGGCGGCCTTGAGCAACCCTTTGGGTGGTCCGCCGCTATCGGTATTTTCAACGCGTGTGAGATGGGTTTGGGCCACCACTTCCAGCAGCAGCCGCTTGAGCGCGCTGTCATCCGACGACAGATCCTTCAGATTGACCCGTGCCGTGTTCAGATCGGTGATCGGGGCCAGCCGGATGTCGCGCAGGAAGCTGTCCCACTGGGCCACGTAGTCATCGTAATATAGCTTGAGAATATCCGTCTCGAGCAATGTCGTTGTGGTATCCGAGCTTTCGGCGCACCCCCCTTCGAACACGGCGCGATCCAGAATGGCCTGCGCAGCCACTTCGGGCACGGCGGGCAGCACCGTCTTGTGGAACCCCTCATAGGTAAAGGCACCGGGGAGGCCCACCCGCAGAGTTTTCTCGGACAGCCGTGTCAAAACACGTGTCCCGTTGGGTCCGGTATGTTCAGCGGGTATCCAGTCCTCGAGCCCCGAAACCTGCGGCTGCCGCATCAAGGACCGATAGGCACGGATCGCAAGCGGTATGGTGCAGATGCTTTCCAGGGCGGTATTCACCAGGGCCGGATCGGGCGCGATACGGTCCTCCTCATTGGCCATCCGGGCAATGGCAGCCAATTGGTGATCAACGGCATCTTGCGTCGGAAATACATCAATCGGGGCGTATTCGGGCAGATCAATCTGCCACCATTCCGCGATGAAATCGGCGTCATAGGCCGCCAATCCGGTCATCATCTGGTAGGTTTTCAAGGCGCTAAGCAGGAAGTCCGGATCACGTGAATGGCGCCACATGGTGGCCTCAAGTGTTGCAACCATGCGTGGTTCGAGAATATTGCGCAGCGTGTGATCGTAGGCCAGGGTTTGCGCCTGATCCAGCTCAGCTTTGGCGGTGGGGCCGAATATGGTCATTAAACCAGCTTGCACAGCGCTGTCGGAATTGATGGTTTCGGTGGCCGCATCCAGCGCCAGATCGAGATCCAGCGGATCGGTCGGAGCTTGGCGGGCAGCAACATTGGCCAGCCGCGCATTCAGCTTAGACAATTGCCGCTCCTGATCCGTCAATCCACCGGAGTAACGGAGATACGAGAATGTAAACATCAGCACGGCCACCACCGTGGCAAGTGTTGCCGCAGCCAATGTCCCGCGGAATATCCAACGCCGGCGATCTTCGGAACGTGGATCAAAGGTGCCCAGCCCGGCCTCCTTGAACACAACCTCGGTTAACAGATTGCGCAGGAAGAACGATCGTTTTTCCCCCATCGCCCGAGGTTTGGGCGGTGCAACCGGCAAGCCCAAAGACTGGCTCATACCAGAGATCATCTGATCTATGGGCGAACCTTCCTGAGTGGCTGAAGTTAGATAGAATCCCCGCAGCCAGGGGCTGTCTTCATAGCGGCTTTCCCCGAAGACGGCATCGATCAGTTGCTTGATCGGACCGCTCAACTGGTCCAGTTGACTGGGAAAGCGGAAGGCTGCGCCACGCTGGTCCAGCGGTAAATCCGATGCCATGCGCCCGACTAGGCGGTGTTCGAGTTCGGATTGCAGGGCACGGGTTTCGCGATCTATCGTAACCCCATCTACCCGGACATCTGTGGGTAGGGTAGCACCCCAAACCTGCTCGCGCTCACGGGTCGACAGATCGGCAAAGAAGGGCTCGAACCCAGGGATCAGATCCGCTTTGGTGATCATCAGATAAACAGGAAGTTGCAGACTCAGCTCATCCTGCAGTTCGATCAGACGCTTGCGCAGCTCTCGCCCGTGTTCACGGATCGAGGCGTCGGACCCGGCAAGTTCCTGAACCGACAAGGTCAGGATCACACCGTTCAGCGCGCGCCGACCGCGGTGTTTGCTCAGCAGTTTGAGAAAACCTTTCCATTCGGCGGCATCGACCTCGGCGTCGCTTTGCTGTTGTACATAGCGGCCTGCAGTGTCGACCAGCACGGCCTCTTCGGTGAAAAACCAATCGCAGTTTCGAGTGCCACCAACGCCTTTGAGGTCGTCTGACAGGTCAATTGGGAAATGCAGACCGGAATTACGCAGGGCTGCGGTTTTGCCAGTGCCGGGCGGGCCGATGAACAGATACCAGGGCATGTCGCGCAGGAATTTACGCCCCCCCAGTTTCGATCGTTTCATCTGATCCATGATTTCGGCGAATTTGGCGTTGACCTCAGCAACATTTTCCTCGCCGGGCGCGCTGGGCTCTTCGGGCGGGGCGGCGGCCAGTTCGGCGACAAACATGCGATTGGCACGCGCTGCCCTGATCTGCTTGTAAAGCAACCGCAGCAGCCACAGAATCCAGATCACGCCAATGGTAATTGTGCGTGACAGATCACTTTCCAGAGGCGCTGTTTCGCCGAATTTCAGCAATCCTCCAAACAGCCAGATCAGTACCGATAACAGGCTGAGACCGATGATAGTCCACAAAAGGCGGGAGAAGAGAAAGCCGAAGATTGCTTTGACAACACCCATCCCTAAACCCTCTTTTGAACGATGATTTCGACCCGGCGATTACGGGCACGGCCTTCTTTGGTACCGTTGTCAGCAATCGGTTCCGCCGCAGCGCGCCCCTCGACCGAGATCAGATCGGTCGGAACGCCTGCTGCGATCAGGAGTTCTGCGATTCTTTTGGCACGAGCTTCGGACAGGCCTTGATTGGATTGGAATGGGTTGGTGCGTTGCACCGGAATGCTGTCCGTGTGGCCGACGATACGCAGTTTGCCAATGATGTCCTGATTATCCACGATTACGCTGGCGATCGATTGAACCAAAGTCGTGTATTGCGGGTTCAGATCTGCCTTGGCAGAGCGGAAGACTTCGGGGTTGGTTGCCTGTAGGACCACAATCGCCAGCGAGACGTCCTCGCGCCCGGACAGGGCGGATACGGTGTCAGGTGGGGCGGCCTGCGCAAACAATGGCAACAATTCAATGATCAGCGGCTCGGGTATCGGGCTGGGTTCCTTGACGGTTTCAATGATGGGTCGGAAAATGGCGGCCCGTTCAGGCGGGGGGAGCACTTCGGCCAGCGCATAGAGCTGTTCGCCCTTGTTTGACAGACGAACGCCAAGTCCCACATAGACCAGTGCCATGAACGCGATGGCGATCAGGCCAATCGCCCAGAGCGGCACGATGAATCCCGGATTATCATGTTCGGCGACAACCCCTTGCCAATGGGGTGAAATGGCTTTGTCTTCGGCGTCACGGTCCGTCAGTGCGCGCGCCAGCTGAGCCCGCAGTTGTGTCAGCGTGGCTTCGCCGCTTGAACCCGTCAGCCGGTGTTTGCCACGAAACCCAAGGGACAGGCACAAGAACGCCAGCTCGGCCAAATGCGGATCACGCTCGGGGAACCGCAGCAAGTCGTCGGTCAAGTCAAAGAACCGCTCCCCTGCATCGACATTGCCATAGAGTTCAGCCACCAACGGCATCCTTGGCCAACCAGACCCACCGCCCCATGGCGTGTTGAGCGCAATGTCATCCAGCAGGGCGGCGACAAACCAGGCGCCCTTGTCGGCTTGCCCCAATGTCAGCCCCGAAGAGACAGCGCTGTCGCGGGCATATGTCAGATTGTCCAGTAAACGGGCGCGCAGAACCTCGGGGTTTTCAGGGGCCGAGGCGGTTTCAAGCTCTGGCGCGAGCCCAAGCAGCGGCGAAAACGCATTGACTAGTGGATTGTCCGAAGCTCTGGCGTCCCGCAATCGCGCATCGGAAACTGGAACCGTCGAATGTGAGTGACCATGTTGTGACGCCGTTGCTTCGCGCTTTTTCGACACAGGTCGAATGCGCGTGCGGCCAGCATCTTGGCCCAGTCCGAATGGATCATCTTTCGTCATGGTTTGCGGCTCACGGCGTAGCAGTCAATGTCAGGGTCGCGGTCCAGCTTTCCCGCCACCCCAAGAACAAAACCCGGCGCGTCCGCGAGGGCCGCCCAATGTTCCGAGTTGCGATCAAGTTCCAGACACAGCCTGTCTCCGTCATAGGGGATTTCACGAGGCTGCGAATGAAGAGGTTTTAGCGGAATACCCGGCAGTTTCGATTTCCACAGATCGTCGAAATCATCTGCGGCACCGACAGTGGCCTGATTGATAAAGATCTTACGCATCATCTCTTCGGACATCTCGCTGCCGACCCGGATTACGATACGGTTGCTTTCGATGATACCGGGATTGTCGATGCGCACGGTCCAGATGTTGTCTGCATGCCGTTTGACGGCCAATGCACGGGATTTCGGCTCGACATGCTGAAGCGAGAGTACCAGTGAACGTAGCGTGTCGGTCAGTGCATCGAAGGCGGGTTGCGGATCCGTGTGATCATACAACGGGAACTCGGCCAGCCTGCGTGAAGATGAGCCGAAAGTTGCCATCTGTCCTGCCAGCCCGGAAAGCTCCATGAACAGATCCGAGGGGTGTAGATTGTTCTGCGCCAGAATGTGTGCCATCCGCGGTCGTGCTGCATTGGCCAATTGCAGTATCAGCAGGTTTTCCATTGATGCGCCCGTGCCACCCAGAACCATTTTGCCATGGGCATCTGCAATCCGATCAAGACCGGTGACCAGTTCTTTCAGAAAACTGGCATATCCGGATTGCGCTCCGAGTGTGAGAGCAGGCGCAAGAAATCCAGAAGCCAGAGTCACTGCACCGTTGGAATCCAACCCGTTGATGCGCGCGATTGGCAAGGTGGTGTAGCCTGCGGTGTCATCACCGGGCAACAATAGCCGCGGTGCAAGACGTGCCACTTCTATTTCGGTGGGATCGGCCCCGCCGCGTATGGCGTCGCGCACGGTTATGATCTCACCGCGATAGCGGGTGCCAGATGGGTCCGCATGGCTGGGGTCAATCTGTGCGGCGTCGGCCCGTTCCAGGGGCACCGCCAATTGCACCAACCCGGCTTCGGTGTCCGCGTTTACCTGAGCTGGCGGCACCGCCGCTGTGCTGCCGGGCACTGAAAATATCGTACCATCAGGCAGGATACCATCTGCCGTTTCGATACCGATAAGCCCTGCCTCAAGCGCGTTGCGGTCCAGCGTCAGACTTCCGAAGCCCCAGTTTTGCAAAGGCACGGCACGGATTGCGCGCCGGGTCAGCCATTCATTATGGCGATCCTGCTGTTGCAAATGTTGTGTACGCAGGAACAGCCCTTCGGACCAGACCACCTTGTTGCTATCGGTCATGCGCAGTCGGCTCCTTTTACGGTTCAGGCGTCTTGAAGTTGCAGACCCGAGGGTCCGGCAGACAGGATCACACCGGCATTCTTGCCGGGTGCGGGCGTTTTGGCGCGGAATTGCTTGCCCGTCGGGTCGCGGAAGGCAGCTACGAACCCAACGACGGTTGTTTCCGGCTGCATGGTCAGGGTTTTGGTTGCCACATTGCCCGGGGTCAGCACGATCTGTTCGGCCTTGAGCAGCTCACTGCCCAGGGCCGCGGACGGGTCCTGAAGGGCGAAGAAATCCGCGCTGTCAAAAGCACCGCTGCCAGACATCTGAAGCAGGAAGATGGTCAAGGGTCGGTCCTGCCCGTCCACACCGGGGTTCGCACCGGGTTGCCCCTGTGCCGACACTGTCAGAGTACCTGGCTTCTTACAGGCGGAAATGGTCAGGGTGGCGGCGATGCCGCCGATGAATAAACGTCGGTTCAGGCTCATCTCTGCTAACTCCCTTTTGTTTCGTATGCATCGCGAAAATCCGCGCCGACCTCGCCAAGAAAGCGCTCTTCTGCAGATTTGGCGATGTCTCGGTATCGTTCCTGATAAAGCTGCCACATCTTGGCGGAACGCCCGCCTGCCACGATCTGTTCCAGAAAACCGGTATCCTCCAGTTCCCTCTCAACCTCCTCCGGGTCGAACCGGTCGATCATCCGGCGCAGCGCTGCCTGCAGGGCTTTCCAAGTGCGGATCTGGTGATCGGCAAGGTCACGATAGGCATCAGTTACAGCCCGATCGCCGGGCAGGTAGGTGGCGTCTCGATTGCGTATGATAGAAAGCAGCGCTTCGTCCGTGCTGGCCAGAAACTTCAGCGGATTAACGTCTGAATTCGCAATGATGGTCTGGGCTACGCGGATCTTCTGCTTTTCCTGTGCCCGGGTGCGCAGCAAGAACATCAACCCTTCAACGCTTTCGCGCAGGCGCGCGCCGATCGCCTCAATCTCTTCTGCTGTGGCGTGTTTAGCTTCTTCTTCCGAAAGCCCCAAACCCCGAAACAGAGCTGTGCGCAGATCGGCGTCTTCGGTTGCCAAAGGCGTCTGGGGCCGAACCGGCTCTGTCGGTTTATATGCAGGTTCGGGGGCAATCCTTACGGATGGCGCAGGATCTGTCGCATCTGCTGCCTGACCCGGCAGAGGATCTTCGTGTGTCTCGGTGGGCGTGTCTTCGAAATATCGGCTCGCCGAAAACGAAGTCTCCTGCGGGGTGGCAGATTGCCTGCTGAGGTCAAGCTCAAACGGATCGCGCTGATCCAGCGGGCGGGGCGGAGGGGCCGGTTCATTCGGCTCGGTCCATTTGTCCCACTCGTCGGATGTGCTTCTGGTACCAAATGGGTCGGGCAACTCCTTGGGTCTTTCCTTTGGTGCAGCATCCGGCATCTCAGATGTGCCGAAATCGAAAAAGCTGTCGCCGTCTGGTTGTGGCGAAGTGGCTTCGTCCGTCTTAGCGTCGTGCAGATCGACGCGAATGACAAAATCGCCAAGACGCAGGCGCATCTGATGTTCCAGTCGGAGGCTGTTGCCCGTGCCCAATGGTTCCGATGATCCGTCAATGAACAGCCCGCCCGAGCTGGCATCCAGAACCGCAAGCTCACCGCTCTCGTCGGTCAGTATGAGGTGTTTGCGCGAAATGAACATATCCGGGTCATCCAGCCGCCAGTCGCAATCCTCACCTCTCCCGATCAACATTTGGCCACCCAGGTAGGTTTTCTGCGTTTCGCTTTGCGCATGTGGGGCGCTTTCGAGGGTCAGGGTTACACTCATGCGGCCACCTTGTTGTCAGGGGTGGCACTCCAGTTTTTTGTGATACTGGGCACGCAAAGGTCGTCAGCATCCTGATCCGGCAGCGGGTTGAGCCAGATCGTACGCCCCAATTGGCATGCGCCCAGCCGGGCATCCGGTACTTCGTCGGCGCGCAGGACAAGGCGCAGGTTGAATTCGATCTCGCGCCCGGCCGCAAACACCACGGCATGGCACAGTCGCTCCCAAAGATCTGGGTTTTCCAGAAATGCAGCGAACTGGTCAAAGCTCAACGGGCCGACACGTAGCTCGGCTCGTGACAGGCGGTCAAAGCTGCGCGCACCCACGACCGCCTCAGTCCCCAGACCTGAATGAGCCTGGCCCAAGCGGGTTTGCAGCGCTTCGGGCAGATCGATCCAGACACCGACAAATTCTTCAAGCGCAACCGGCGCATCCACGACAGACTCGATAAAGGCGGTCAAACGTTCGGGACTGTGACGATCCTGAACCAGCGATGTTGCGTGCCGCAACTTGGCATCGTTCAGTTTTCTGTCGTCGGATAGGGTGCCGGGCAGGCCAAGCCCCGCTAGGGCTCGCAGCATGGCAGTTACCCGCCCGCCATCGTCATGGACCATGTGAATTTCCGGACGGGCGTCGGCCCAGGCGCGCCAGTAGAACGCCAGCATCCGGTGCTGAAGCATGTTGACGAGGTCCAGAAAGGACGTGTCCGCCAGTGCGCCGGCGTTGTCGCCAGCGAACCAGCGGTTCGACAAGCGCTCGCGTACCCAGCGGGTCAGGTGTAGCGGCATCGGACCTTCAGGACCCAACAGGCCCAGGACATTGACGGAAACCTGTGGAACGCCGCCTTCGCGAAGGGTCAGGCTGGCGACATCTTGTGTGGCAAATCCTTGCCTTGGTGATTGACCCAGTCGGGCAGGTTCGTTCATCGGCCCGCCAGAGCGGCCAAACCTTTGCCCATCAGTTTCCAGCAGTGCCAGCATCTGGAAGAAATCCATCTCGGTGATGCTTTGTTCTGCTAGATCGGGCTGCGCGCGCCGGGCGTCATCGGCCATGCTACCTCCTGTTGTTGCTGCGTCAGATGCGTGCGGGTCCGGATGAATGAGTTTATGCCGACATGGCGGGCGAACAGGTGCGACAGCAAAGCTGACAGAAGCAGCGAACTGTGACCCGACAGAACGGTCTCGTCTATTTCCAGCGTGATCTCGACTCCGTGGCCAAAGCAGATAGGTCCAGGGCGCTGGATCCGCTCAATCACGGGCCAGGATTGTACGCGCGTCAGCGAGCGGCCGTGGCGTTCCAGCGTTGGATCGCCCCGATCGGCATATAGCATCAGCAATGCGCGCAAAGGTTCACTGTCGCGCCCTTCGGCTGCCAACGAGATGTGGTTCAGGCTGAGTTGTGCGATCCAGCGCCAGGTCAGATCGTCCATCTTGCGCTCAGACCCGGACCCCGATGGGAGGGCCGAGCGCAGCGATGGGCGCGGCCGTTTGAAGGCGCTTAGCAGATCGACCTTGCCCACCGGATCACCGGTTTCCAATGTCAGCACCGGGGTGTCATCAAGGATCGGCAGATCGCGGTTTGTGCAGAGGGCCCGGATATCCAGCCGTTTGAGGGCCCCACTGCTGTTCATGCCAGCGGGGTGGGTCACCGAGATGAACAGATCGTCACCGGTATAGCTGGTCCGGGTTTGCCCACGTCTGATTTCATCTTCGCCCGGTCGGCGCGGTCGGCGTTCGACCGAGTAGACATAGCCGGAATCCGAGCGCTGTTCGACGGAAAATATCGGGGTAACTCGCGCCTGCGGCCCGTTGGTTTCGGCATCTTCAACACGAAGCAGGCGATAGACCTCGTAATCCCGGGGGCGCGTGCGGTCAGCATGAATGATGTGTGCCGATTTCTGCGGATCTAGCTGAACCAGATTGCATTCCCGTTCGAACAGATTGACCAGCGGAGTGGCAAAAAGTTGAAAATCCTTCAACTTCACATCGTTGAGCGCGGGTTGTTCCTTGTCCAGCAAGATCACCAATTCGATGCTGGTGCCTGTGCAAGTTTCTACTGCGCTAAACAGGCCCGACAGTCGTGCATAATGGAACCGCTCCGGCATCAGGAAGTATTCCCGCAGCAATCGATAGCCTTCGAAGGCGTGGCGAACTTTGGGGGTCAGTGCCTCATCGTCCGAGATACCGACCATGGTCGGTGCCGCCGCGGGCTGAAATCGTGCGTTGCGTTCGGCTGGGCGTACCACCATACGATGCCCGAATCCAAACACCGCATCAAAAATTGCACCTGCTCTACTGCTGGTTCCGAAGTAGATATCCAGACTGTCCAAGCTCAGATCGGACATTAGCCCTGGGCCGGTGCGTGTCAGTTCGATCCGCAAGCCCGCCTGGGGCTGCGATCCGGCCTGATCCCCGATCCCTGCCTCTCGCAGGGAGCCCGGGTCCTGCAGGTATTCCACCTTGGAGATTTTGACGGGCCACAGGTGCACCGCTTGTGCGGTTGTGAATGTTGAACGTGTGGTCAGCCCGTCGCGTAAGCCAGATACCAATCTTGTGCCCCGGACAACCTCGTGCCCGCCCACCATGCTGTCGATCTGCGGGCCGGGGGCCAGACGCGCCATGGACATGGCCGGACTGGGGCCGGCCAGATCGGGATACAGAGTGTCCAGCAGGTTGCGTACATAGCGGCTGGCCTCACCATCTACCTTTAATCGGGTACGAGCGCCCAGAAATGCGACGCCTTCGAGCAGGCGTTCAACATAGGGATCGGGGCAAGGTGTGCTTTCAATCGAAAGGTTGCGTGCCACATTCGGATGAATTGCAGCAAACTCTCCGGCCAATTCGCGGATATGGGTCAGTTCCTCTTCGTAATATGCCAGGAACGCGCGATCCATCAGAGCTCTACCAACGTTGTTGCGGCTTCTCCGTTGTCGAGGTCGATCGCTGTGGACAAGCGCAGCCGTTCTGGCACCGGAGACAGCAAAAGAACGCCGTCGATGGTGATCCGCATACCAGTCTTGTCATTGAAATCGACCTTTACTCGAACGGTGTTTTTCTTCAGCCGTGGCTCATAGATGTGCAGGACCTGCCTGATCTCACGCTCTAAAGCGTCTTTGTCAAAATCGGATCCGCGACGCCCCGAGAATGATGGCACACCATAGTTCAGCACCGAGCTTCGGACCTGCGGAAAATCCGTCAGTTCTTCGGCGGTGGTCTGTGTGGTCATCTGTTCCAGTTCGGTCAGCAGAAAATCGGCCTCCATCCGTTCGATGTTGAACAGCATCTCGATATCACGACGCACCGCTTCGCGCAGAGTGTCGGCATCAACCACAATGCCGCTGTCTTCCAACCTTTGACGCTGGTGCATCTTGGCAACGTAGACGTGCAGTTTCTGTCGCTGTTCGTCGCCAAGGTCTACTAGCTGCTCAACCGCGCGCGCACCGCCCAAAACGACCTGCTCCAAGTCGACATTGCGTCCCAGCTCTTTGCTAAGTTCCAGGCGCATACTGTCGGTTTCAGCCAGAACACCCGGCAATTCATCGACCAGCCGGTCCCACAGGGACGGCTGGACGCGTTCTTGACGGGCAGACAGCCCAGACCTTTGGTTTGACATAAGTTCAGTCGGCCCTTTTTGGGTCACGCACCGGCTGAGATATCGTATTCAATCTCGTGCTCATCTCCGGCGCTGTGGTCGTCGGCCTGAACGGTGTAGAGGATCGAGATCTTCTCACATGTCAGGCTCACATGTTCTTCAATCACCAGACTGTCCTGAGGTGTTGGAAGAATTTCATAACCTGAAACTACGACATTCTCCATTTTGATCACCAGATAATCCAGATGCGCTTCGCCGGAATCCTTGCGAACCGCGATTGTCACCTCTGGGAAGTCCTTGCCCTGCATGCAGGCTAGCGCAAGATAGGGTGAGGAGGCGTCATAGAACTTGTTGACTTTGACGGCCCCAACCTGGGCACGGGCAAGCGACCGACCACTGCCGACCTGTGCAGTTGCGCCCTGCTGGATGATCCAGTCGATGGAGTGGACATCGATCTCGTCTTCGTGATCAGCGCGCACGCTTTCGCCAGGGACGTCGTCGATCAGCATATATCCGGTTAACATGGAATTACTCCTTTAACTTAATGAACTACGATTTGACGGAGGGCAGCTCGGATACGAGCCTCAAGCTCGCGTTGATGCCTTCCAGTTGGTAATGAGGTCTGAGGAAAAACCGCGCATTGTAGTAGCCAGGGCGTCCTTCGACACTGTCCACCTCAACCTCTGCCGCAGCAAGTGGACGTTTGGCCTTGGCTTTGTCATCAGCCATGGACGGATTGGCCAACACATAGCGGTTGATCCATTCGCTTAGCCAAACCTGCATATCGGACCGCTCTTTGAACGTGCCCACCTTGTCGCGTGCAATGGCCTTGAGGTAATGCGCGAACCGACTGACCGGGAACAGATAGGGCAGGTTGGCAGACAGCCGTTCATTGGCCTGCGCATCCGGATCGACCAAACGTCCGGCCCGGGTTTCGTCATCCTGCAGCGAATGAGCCCCAATAAAGGCAGCCAGATCGGTGTTCTTGCGATGCAGTACCGGCATCATGCCCAGCTTGGCCAGTTCAGCCTCGCGCCGGTCATCGATGGCGATCTCGGTCGGGCATTTCATTGCAATCGAGCCATCGTCGGTCGGGAAGCTGTGAACCGGCAGATTGGTCACGGTTCCACCGGATTCCACGCCCCGGATCTGGGTTCCCCACCCATACAGCTTGTGGCTGCGGTTGATATTCACGCCCATCGCAAAGGCGGCATTCATCCAGACATAGTGATCATGTTTGCCGTCAATGGCTTCTTCGAAATCGAAACCCTTGACCGGAATGGTGTCCGCGCCATAGGGCAGGCGGCCCAGCACGCGTGGCATGGTCAACCCGATGTATCGTGCATCCTCGCTTTCGCGCAGCGATTGCCAGCTGGCATAATCCGGAGACGACACGATGCCTTCCAGATCCTGCGGGTTGGGCAATTCCTGCCAGCTTTCCATCTTGAACAGCTGCGGTGCAGCGGCGGCAATGAACGGTGCGTGGGCTGAGGCGCATATCCCCGACATCTCGCGCAACAGACTGACGTCCTGCGGATTGTGTGAGAACTCATAAGCGCCGATGATCGCCCCGAATGGCTCGCCGCCGAATTGCGAATACTCGGCCTGATAGATGCTTTTGTAGATCGGGGACTGGTCCCACATCTGGCCTTCGAAGTCCTGTAGCGTTTCGCCCAGATCCTCTTTCTTGATGTTCATCACCCGGATCTTGAGCTTCTGATCCGTCTCGGTGTTGTTCACCAGATAGTGCAGACCACGCCAGGTGCCTTCCATCTGACGCACTTCGTCATTGTGCAGGATTTCATTCATCTGCGTGGTCAGAAGACCATCGATACCGGCAATCAGTGACTTGATGGATTTGATCGCATTGCCCGAGATTGTTGCCGAGCCTGAACGATCCTTGGCTGCTATTGCAAGATTGGCAACCAGCCCCTTGAGCTTGTCACTTTCGCTGTCTTTTATGCGGAAATCTTTTTCCAGCAGGTCGGAAAATTCACCCAGATCCAGTTCTTCGGCCTCGGCGGCGCCTCCGGCGGCCTGTGCTTCTTTCTCAGCCATGCTTAACCCTCCTCGCTTTCAGCGTTTTTCAGGGCTTCTTCGGCGGCCTGCGCCAGAAGCGGTTCGTTGTTCAGAAGTTGGGCGATGCGCTTTTCTGCATCGACCTTGCCGTCCATGTATCCCAGCAATTCCTCAAGCTGGTTGCGCATTTTCAGCAACTCGTTCAGCGCCGGAACCTGCGCCGCCATCTTGTCTGGGGCAAAGTCACCCATGCTGGAAAAGGTCAGATCCACGAAAAGTTCTTCGTCGGCTTCCCCGCCATCTGCAGATGGCAATGTGTTTGGAACACGGGTCTTCACACGCGGACCAAGGGCTTCCATGAATTTGTTGAAACGACCCGCATCGGTTTCGACAAAGTTGCGCTCACCTACGGGTTTTTTGGCTTCAGGTGTCTCGGATTTCCCCGCCAGATCGGCCATTACGCCCATCACAAATGGCAATTCAATCGTCGTGGGACTGCCATAATGTTCAACGTCATAAGCAATTTGCACCCTCGGGGCGCGATTACGCTCAATGACCTTCTGCTTACTTTCGGACATTTAAAACTCCTTCGAAATTTTAAGACTTTCTCCCCTTGGCGTCCTCCACGCCTGCAACGTTGCGAAACTCTTTCAGGCCGGATGGGGCGACTTCCTCCATCAAGTCCATGAAATCCATCGGGACCATCCGCCTTAGCCGACGGGCCAGATGAGGAATCGGGCTTGACGGTTCAGTGCGCTCGTAAAAGGCGATAATGCTGTCCAGGCACCGTTCGACATCCGCACGGGAATTCACGACGCCGGGTGTCGCAGAGCTGGCGGGCGTGGCGGTTGCCGGAGCAGCCCGCGGTTGCTCGGATACGATTTCCTGTTCGCCGTCAGACTGACGGATGTCTGACATTGCCACCTCCAGCGTGGTTCGTACCTGTCCCAGAAATTCCCCTAGTTCGTTCAGGTTCAGCCCCGGATCCTTTTCGTAACCGGCCTGAGTGTTGAAACGTACGCAAATGGAGCCAAGTGCCTCCTGTGCCTGATTCAAGGCTGCAACCAGTGCTTCGGCGCGATCCGGTTCTTCTGCCGCCAGCGCACGTGTTCCCGCCTTGACGCGCCCGACGCGGGCTTCGTGCTTGGCCGCGATCCCTGCCAGTTCTTCTTCGGTAGCACCGGCATATTTGGCTTGCGCGTCAAACGCGCTCAACGTGGCGGCCGCCAAATCCTCTCCGGTCAGGGGGCCGATGCCACGGGGGCTGAGTGCGACTGAAAACTTCAGGTCACCAAGAAGTCCGTTGTCATCATTCTCCAACTGTTTGATCGCATTCTGCCTGGGCTGAACGCAGGCTTGCGGCGTATCGCGGTCCCGCAGTGCCGGGTTCAGAGTGTCCCAATAGGTTTCCAGCGTTGCGTCCAGCATCTTAAGGCCAGCTGCCAGCCCCTCGAAACTGTCAGTGGCGACACCGGCACGGATGAGAATATTCAACATCCGCAGATCGCGACCCGTCTGGGCCAGGTCTAATCCGTCGCGTTCAATAGATGACCAGTCGATCGGTGCAGCAGAGGGGTTGAGTGTCCCGTCGGGCAGCACACGATTAGTCTTCGTCGCTGTTTCAAGCAAACGTTCTATCGCGTGGAAACGCGGTTCGTTCCTCAGTTCCACCCCGGAAGGGTTGTCACCTTCCAACGGCTCAAGAAGGATCCCAAAATCCATACAGCAGCCTAAAATTTGCGTTCAACAATGTTCAAAGTCTCGCAAAACAATCTGATTCTTGCAATAAAATCACTATATCTCGATATTTGGCATTATTTGTGTGAACTAGATACCAGAAGATGTCTGCAGCCTTGGCCATCGTGGATGACGGGTCATGAAATCGAATTTGCTTTTGGTGAAGGGTGCAGCTTCATGTGATACTGAACAGCAACTACGCCGGAGGGTTGCATGCGTGTTACAGAACGGATCGATGGAATTATGATCGGTGTCCTTCAGGGGTTCGAGGACGGCGTGCCTTTGGTCGCATATCCGGCCAATCCGCTGGATCACCCGGTCGCTGCGCGCAGTCTGGTGATGTTGGACGACAATCACACCGGATGCGAGGTGGCGCTCCAATTCGAACAAGGGCAGGTTGATTGCCCGTTGATCCTTGGACGGATTATTGCGCCGGGCGATGGTGCCGAGATTGTCCGGGATGGAGACCGCGTGTGCGTCACCGGTCAGGAGCGGATTGAACTGCGCTGCGGCAAGGCATCAATCATCATGGAAGCGGATGGTCATATCACCATAAGGGGCAGCTATCTGGTCAACCATGCAACGGCGTCCAACCGTATCCGCGGCGGTTCGGTCAACATCAACTGAACAGGTGACTGGTGACAAGCCTGATCCTTGAAAACATAGTGCGACAACACGCAGAAGAGGCGGCGCATCTGTGGAATATCTACGACTACGCGTTGCTCAATCCCGATGAAAACCCTGATATGGATGAAGAGCGCATCGACCGGGTCGTGGAACGTCTGAACGCTCATATCGACGGGCTCCGCGTTGCAGGTGAGGAAGGGTTACGCGTGGCGCAGGAACGGTTCGATGAATATCCTGAACCAGGTGAGCTGTTCGTTTTGAGGATGCTGCAACCCAACGCCGCCGATGTCTGGATCGCCGATTTGGATCTGGATGGGGTGCGGGCGTATTTGGCAGAGAAGTTAGCGGGTTAGGCCATAGTCACCTGATCAAATTTTAACCAATATTCCTCGTCGAATATCAGAACGTCTTTCATACCTAGCGACCACAATGTGTCTCCGCCAACAACAAGCTCTGAAAAACTGTTAGCAATTTTGAGGGGTTCCGGAATAAGCGTGAGTTCATCTTCAACATCGAGAATGAACAACGCAGTGAACCCGGCCAAATAAATGTCTCCGTGATACTCCGCTACGCTCCATATATCGATTATCCCGGGTTCGCTGCAAAGAAGTTCGAAGTCATCCTGTCTACCACGCAATACAGTCCCGTACTGACCGGCCGTATAAACCTGCCCACCCTTCGTACATAAGACAGCGTAGAAACAAGCGTTTGTCTGACTTTGAACCGGATGCCAATCTGTTCCGTCAAAACGCCAGACCACACCAAATTCCCCCGCTGCGTAGAGCTCGTGAGCACCAAAACCATCAATGGATTCGAAGTTCTGCTGATCAAATTCTTTGCGTAGTGTTTCGGATGGGCTGATATCGGTCCATTTGTTGGCGCCGTCGCGCCGGAAAACTTGCATAGATGTTCCAGCGGCATAAAACCTGCCATCGATCCAGGCAAGTTTACGCAACGGCCCACGTTTGACAGCGATGTCTTCTTCGATTGTTTCACCATTAACAAAATGAATGAACTTACCCCAGTCTCCTAAAAAGGCTGGGCCTGATTGGTGACCTTCACTGTAACAAGCAGAAACAATGCTGTGATCGCGATTTCCGATGGGTTTGACCGTACCGTTATGCATTTCCAGCAAGGCTGCGTGCGGTTCGTTCTTATCGCCAGCCAATTCGTCAATGACGCATGAAAAAGCCAGCGTGATATCATCCTTGGCAGCTCCACAAGTCAGTGAGAAATCGTTAAGAATAGGTTGCATATGTGGCTTCCTCAACCGCCGGCCATTTTCATTGCCTTGTCGAGATAAGACTGGATATTGTCGATCATGCGCCTTGCTTCGACTGCCGGTCGGCCCGGATTTTTGTCTGCGCGCAACGGTGTATTCTCTGTGACCCCTGCTTCTTCGTGAAATGCGTCAAGCTGCGCTTTGATGCAGGCGGGGCTACAATCAGATTCCGGAAAAACCTTTTTCATTGATGAAATCGATTTATCACGCATCTGGCCATAAGTAAGCGAATGGCAATTCAATGGGTTCTTTGGATCACTTGGTGACAATGCATTGTCAAGGATCTCGCAATACATGTCGTTATGCATCAATCCATGGCTTCCCTTGTTATGTGTTGCCCCTTCGGCGCAAACACATGGTGCTGCCTTCTCATTGTAGCTGACTCCAGGCAGTGCGGTTCCGTCCACCGAAAAACTGGATTCGGGTACTAGGTGGTGGCCTGTTTGCTTGCCACAGCATTCTCCCTTGTCGGCGTCCTTTTTTGCCACAAGTTTGCATTTCATTGCTGCAAGACAAGGGTTCTTGCGCGCCGCACCAGAGTCACGCATACGTTCTTTGTTTACGCGGTTTTCGTCTGACGCCAGATCTTTTGACGCCTTTAGACCAACGAAGACCGCACCGCCGGCTTTATGTGAAATTGTATCGTCCGAACTCCGGGTAGTGTTGTCTACACCGGGGGAGAGGCTTAGTCCCGCTGCTTTGCAAGCTTCATCAAGATTCTTGTAGTCTTTGCAGCCTTCCTGCATCTTTTGGATATCTTTGGCGCAGGGATTTGTCGGGTCAACCACCCAAGGTTGCCCAATCTTCGGCCAGGGTGGCGCGTTGGGCGGTGAGCCATGATTGTTGGTCTCGATATCCGAGAACCGGCATATATTCTTGCCCTCGGCTTTCACATTCATCGAATAGGCCTGCGATTTGGCCTTGCCGGTGTTCTTTGAGCTGACGATGCCCTTTTTACTCGCACTTCCGGCTTCAGTGCCGGTGGTTTTTGTGAAATGTGAGTTGTTTTTCAAGTTGATCGTTTCGTCACCGATTTTGACGGTTCCGGTGCCTTTGTCCGTATTACTGTCCATCCCGAAGGAAGGATAGGGGATCGGAACGCCCGGCGGTGTTGGCGGGGCTTGCGGCGGCGTGAAACAAACATCGGGAAACGCGGCAATCACTTGGTTGGATTGCTTCTTGCAGGACACTTCCAGATTATTGGCGAAGACGGTCATGCGGCGCTGGCCTTGTCGGAAATGTCGGGCGCGAAGAACACCGCCGCACCGCAGGTTCCATCATCCCCCGAGGCTTCTATAAGCACCGGATTACCTGGCGCGTAGCGCTTGATCGAAGCTTCCAGCGCCCAGGCGATCATTATCGGAACTGCTGCGGCGCCCACGTTCCCGATGCATTCGGTCGGAGTCCAGAGTTCCTGTAACTCCCGGTGTTCACGCAAAAGCCGTTGCATCGACAACGCGGTTTGTTTGAAGAAATAAGCCTCACCGGTCAGATCAGAAATGCGATAATCAATCCGGTCGAATGTAATGCCCGAGTTCTCAAGCGCCTGACGATAAGCGCTGGTCATGCCATCGGCGCGGAGCGGCAGTTCTTCATCGTTGTACAAATAGGCCAACTCGCGGTTCAGGCCGAGACCTGTCATCGCAAGCTGTGTCGGCGCCCCGCCAGTACATAGCAGCGCGGCGGCTGCCTCGCCAGGAATGAAACCATTGGCATTGTTCCCGTCGAGAAGACGACCGGCTTGGATGAAACTGGCGACGGCGGGACCCGTCAAAAGGCTGTCTGCGCCGACAATCAGTACGTGATCATCCGGGTTCTGACGGAGTATGCGACTGGCGCGTTCCAGTGCGGCAAAGCCCGAGGGCCGGCCATATTCCACGGTTTCGAAACTGGTCTGTTGCGACAGGCCCGAAAATTCGATCAGCTTGCGGGCGAAACTGTCGGGGTCGCGCACGGGCGCGCCGCGTCTGGTTTCTTCGGCCAGACAGAGAATGACGGTCAGGTTTTCGATCTGTGCGCGGAAGCCGTCAAGCGCGTCGACCACAGCACCAGCTGCCAGATGTGCGACACGTTTTTCACCGACCCAATTTCGGGGCAGGGGGACCGGAGCCCCCAATTGCCATTCACCATCGGCAGCCAGAAAATCGGTTTCCTGAAACCCGTCCAGCCCGCCACGCATGGCCGCCGCAGATGCCGCGCGATTCAAGCCGACGGCCGTGACCATTCCTGCGGACAGGATGTTGACGCCGCCGGTCATAACGCAACCTGTTCAGGTATGCGCAAGGAAAGGGCTGGCCTGTAGACTTTGCCTTTCTGCTTGGCGCGCACCTGCGCGCGCGTAGGCGGTCCAATCCAGAACTCGGTAAATTCGGTGATCACCCGGCGAATAGCCACCTCGACACGCCAGGTGAGCGAGAAAACCCTTTTCTCGGCGTCAATCAGCAGCGTGTCAGGTAGGGCAGTTTGTTCCAGTGCTTTCTCCCAATCGCGCCAGATGGTCAGCGGCAATCTGGTATCGGGCAGGTAAAATGCTTCTTTCCCGCGCGGCGTCAAGTTGACAAGTACCACCTGAGTGCCGCCGGCAGGATAGCCGATCTGCTGATCGGTCGCGGTCTGCTGATAATAGCGTTCATCGAAATCTGCGGGCAAAAACGGAAAGACATTGTCCTTCCAGTTATCGTCGTAAGTTCCGGCAAATCGCTGCCGTTCGGGTGAAACGCGCGATATTGGCCCCAGCGCCATTGGTTTGTAATCTTCATAGGGCGAAGTAACAGGCACTCCGATTTCTTCGGTGTTTGGAAGGGGAAGCCCGCTCAGGCGTGACTGGTTTTTGAGGCTGGCAAATCCCTGTCCTATCGGGTTGGGCAGGTAGACGGGTGGAAGCTTGTCTTCCGGGTCCAGCATGCAGGCTCCGCCAAAAGCAGTATCATAGCTGAACGCCGCCCGGGAAAAGGGAATAGGGTCAGTCGTCGTGATCGCTGGGCCGATCACACGCCATTCCCGATGACCGATGACGTTGAACGTTTTGGCCATGGCACCAACTTTCAAACCGACTTGAACCTTTTGGGCGGGTTTACCGCCCGGCGCATATGCGGCCCCGTTCAGGACGACGTCACATTTGCCTTTGCGAAACGCAAAATCAGTTTCCCATGTGGTTGCCGAATACCCCGGTTCACCGCTGTACTCATCGGCCATCACCAACGGAGCCTGCTGTGGCATTGGCAGCGGTGGCTGATCCGGATGGTCGGGAAATCCGAAGGTGCCCTTGACCACCAGCGACAAATATTCGCGCCCGGCCACATCCATTCCCATCGTGATGCCATAGGCGAAATTAGTTTTATTGAAAACCTGCATCTGCTGGGCCTATGCAAATTTGTAGGCGAACCCGTCCGGGCCACCGGAAACAACTACCGAAGTCAGCTCAGCCCCTTCCAGCGAATAGTTCAGGATCTGGCGGCTGAGCTCGGGCAAAAGCGTATTCGTCAGGATCGCATCGATCATCCGGCCCCCGCTTTCGATTTCAGTGCAGCGATCTTTGATGAGCTGCATCGCACTTGGGCCAACAGTCAGCTCAGCGCCGTATCCTTCTTCCAGCCGTCTGGCGATACCGCGCAGCTTGTGCCCGGCGATGGCCTCGATCATTGAATCTGACAATGGATAATAGGGGATCGTCACCACTCGCCCCAGCAAAGCGGCGGGAAAGACATTCAACAGCGGAGCGCGCAGCGCCGCGGTCAACTCCTCCATATCGGCCGTTTTGCTGCCGTCTTCGGTCATCGCCATGATCTCGTCCGAGCCAACATTCGAGGTCAGCAGGATCAGCGTGTTCTTGAAATCGATCCGGCGCCCTTCGCTGTCATCCATCATGCCTTTGTCAAAGACCTGAAAGAAAATCTCGTGCACGTCCGAATGAGCTTTCTCGACCTCATCCAGTAGAATGACCGAGTATGGGCGGCGGCGCACGGCTTCGGTCAGAATGCCGCCTTTGCCATAGCCAACATAGCCCGGAGGTGCCCCTTTCAGGGTCGAGACCGTGTGTGCCTCCTGAAATTCGCTCATGTTGATAGAGATCAGGTTCCCTTCGCCGCCATACATCAGATCAGCCAGTGCCAGCGCAGTCTCGGTCTTGCCAACACCGGATGGTCCGCACAGCATGAAAACGCCGACCGGTTTTTCCGGTGCGCCGAGACCCGCAGTGGCAGTCTGAATACGGTTAGCGATCATCTCCATCGCATGGTCTTGTCCAACAACCCGTTCCGCCATGGTCGTTGCCAGCGCCAGCGCTCGTTCGCTCTGGCTGGACAGCATCCGCCCCATGGGAATGCCGGTCCAGTCCTGAACAACGGCGGCGACGGCTTGCTTATCAACTGATGGCAGGATCAGCGGAGTCTCACCCTGCGCCTCGGTTAGCTGGGTCATTTTCTGGCGCAGTTCAGATAGCGCGGCATCGCGATCAAAGGGTTCGGTTTCAGGTTTGGTTGGATCACTATCTTGTTCATCCGCACCAGCCTCAATTTCGGCGCCGGTTTCATCCAGAACTGCGCCCGAGGCGCGCAACTGGCCGCGCAGTTCAAGGATGTCTTTGACCAGTGCCTGTTCCGCCTCCCACCGGGCATTGGCGGCCTCCAGTTGGCCTTGGGCCGCTGCGATTGCGGCATCGACATCGGTCTTGCGCTCGTCGATGTCGATGCCGATCTCGCCTTCTCGGTCGATTATTCCAGCTTCGATCTCCAGCGCGGCCAGACGTCGTTCGACATCGTCAACTTCGGCAGGTGTGGCATGTTGCGACACTGCGACCCGGGCGCAGGCGGTATCCAGCAATGAGATCGCCTTGTCCGGCAACTGACGGCTTGGAATATAACGGTGCGAGAGTTTGACCGAAGCTTCTATCGCTTCGTCCAGAACCTCGACCTGATGGTGCTTCTCCAGCACTCCGGTGACGCCACGGCACATCAATATGGCCTTGTCTTCGGACGGTTCATCGATTTTGACGACCTGAAAGCGCCGGGTCAGGGCGGGGTCGGGTTCGATATGCTGTTTGTATTCAGCCCATGTTGTCGCCGCGACGGTCCGCAGTTCTCCCCTTGCCAGTGCAGGTTTCAGCAAATTGGCAGCATCGCCTGTTCCAGCCGCACCCCCTGCGCCGATCAACGTATGAGCTTCGTCTATGAAAAGGATGATGGGTGTGTCTGAGCTTTGAACTTCGTCGATCACGGCTTTCAGGCGCTTTTCGAATTCGCCTTTGACCGATGCCCCGGCCTGCATCAACCCGATGTCCAGCATATGCAGGTCCACGTTGCGCAACTGAGGCGGAACATCGCCCCGTGCCAGACGTTGGGCAAATCCTTCGACCACGGCGGTTTTACCCACACCTGCTTCACCCGTCAGGATCGGGTTGTTCTGCTTGCGACGCATCAGAATATCGATGATCTGACGGATCTCGGCGTCACGCCCGACAACCGGATCCATCGCCCCGTCCTGGGCGCGCTGTGTCAGGTTGGTGGCATATTTTTCAAGCGACGACTCGCCACCGCGCGCCGGTTTACGGGGGGCTTCTGCGGCACCGTCGGGTTCAATGCGTTCCAGCGAAGCCGCCAGAAGGTCGTCAAGTTGCGCTGCCATCGCCGCCGGGTCGAGCTTGTCGAACTCAAGACTGATCTTGAACAACAACCCCTCCAGCACGGGAACCTGCAGGGCGCCCAGCAAAATATAGGCTGAACGAACGGTGTCATCGCCAAAGTCAAGCGATCCAAAGTTCCATGCTTCTTGAATGGCCCGGAAAATATGATCCGAGAATTCTTCGACTGATCCGGCACCATGGGGCAGGGCATCGGTTGCACGCAGCATGTCACCGGTCAGTTTGTGGCGATCAACACCCGCAGCATCCAGCAGGATGTCCATATCTGAACGCTCGGAATCTGCCAGTTCGGTTATGAAATGCACAAGCTCGACATAAGGATTACCGCGTCTTTTCGCGGCTTGTGCGGCACCTGAAAAAGCTGCGAAACAAATCGGATTAAGTTTGCCCACAAGCTCTTTGCGTTTCACTGTTTCCTGCGACCCCCGTGGTGCCATACACTGTCCCTCAATTGCGAAAAAATTTAAATTCTCTGAAAAAGCAAACCGGTATAGTACATAAAGTATAAGCTAATTCCGGAATTGAATCGATAGTTTTGACAATGGGCTAATTCCAGCGGGGCGCGTTGATGATTGATCCGATGCCAGGTGATATTTTTCAGACCGGCCAGGTTCTGAACAACACTTATGAAATTCTGGGTGTGCTCGGCCGGGGTGGTACGGGCGAGGTTTACCTGGCCCGCAACCGGGTCGTGGACCGGAAGGTGGCGATCAAGGCGCTTAATTCACAGTTTTCCGGCAACGCTGACTATGTCGAGCTAATGAAGCGCGAAGAAGAGATACGTACCATCGTGCACGATGCAGTGGTGCGCTATTCCGAGTGCTCGATGTCAGATCAGAACCACGTGTTTCTGGTGATGGAGTTTGTTGACGGAACCTCGCTGAACGACCTGATGGTGAAGCGCCGGATCGAAGATCGGGAGCTTTTGATTGTCGCGCACCGCGTGCTTGAAGGGTTGGTTCAGGTGCACCGCAACGGGATCGTGCATCGCGATCTGAGCCCGGACAATATCATCCTGCGCGATGGTGACCCCGAGCGGGCGACGATTATCGACTTCGGTATCGCAAAGGATACAACGACAGGTGCCCGTACAATCGTTGGGAACGATTTTGCCGGAAAATATGAATATGCCGCGCCCGAACAATTGGAAGGCCGGGCTGAGCGTCGGACGGATCTGTATGCGTTGGGGGCATCGCTTCTGGCCGCAGCGCGAGGGGAAATCCCGTTTCTTGGTGCGACGCCGGGCGAGGTCATCCGGCGCAAACAACAACCATTGGACACATCCGGGCTTGGTGAAAACCTGCGGCACCTGATTGACTGGTTGTCTGCTCCCGCGCCTGACGATCGTCCCAGCGATGCGGCAGAAGCGTTGGAATGGGTTGGTGGGAAACTGAAACCGGTCAGTGCTTCTTCTGAACGTGGCACAAAGGGTCGCGGAAAACCCGGTAGAAACATGTTTATTGGTTTGCCTGTTGCTTTGGTTGCCGTGCTCGGAGGGCTGTGGGCAGGTGGAGTTTTTGACGACTTGTTCAAACCACCACTGCCAGTCGCCAGCCCCTATGAGCTGACCGTAACCACTCTGGTTGACGGCAGTATGGTTTTGGCCAGTCATGCGCCGGATCAGCCGGGGGCCGATGTCATCCGAACCGGATTCGAGCGCGCAACCGGACAGTCAGCATCGCAAGAGGCCGTCACTCTGGCTGATGGAGTGCCCAGCCCTGAGTGGCCCACGTTGATGAACCAATTGATGGGCCTTGCCGCCAATCTGGAAAGCTGGGAGCTGTCGGTGACGGACGCGCACGCCAATCTGAGTGGTATCGCGTCCAGTGGTTCGGCGCGGGGTGCTCTTGAGGCTCAACTGGCTCAGTTCGTCAGCGCCTCGGGCATTGAGGTCGAACGGGATATTGTCGCAGGTCCCCGCGTTCTGTCACGCGCTGCATTGCAATCGTCACTGTCGCGACTGGGAAATTGCGGGCCGCTTAGCGCCTCAGCCACTGCTGACGGCACATATGCGTTGTTTGACACGATCACCATCACCGGTGATCTGGCCAACGGATCTGATCAGGATACGATCCAGCGTGCGCTGGGCCCAGTAGTGGGTGACAGAAACCTGCGTTTTGACACCACGATCCTGAATGATCAGCTTTGTGCTATTCGCGCAGTGCTTCCGGATGTGCCTTCCGCGAACCTGTCAATTTGGCTGGGAGATGGGGCCACTGGCGCGCCCTCGCTCAGCGGTGTATTTCGGACAGGCGAAAACCCGATGGTCGAAGTGCATGTGCCTGAAACGATTTCGGACGGGTCGCTGTGGGTCATGGTGGTCGACAATACTGGAACCGTGTTCCATGTGTTGCCGAATGTGAACCGGACCGCACATAACCTGGCTTCTCTGGGAGAGATCCAGAACGGGGTACGACAGGTGCGGGTTCTTCATTCGATTGAAGAGTTCAAGCAAGACAATACGCGCCTGGCGATCCGGATCAATGAAGGCGACTATGGAAAAACCGAAGTGATCGCAATTCTGAGCCGCTCGGACTTGTTCGATCTCCGCCGCCCCCGCGATGAAAGCGTGACATCGGTGGCTGAGGCTTTGGCCGGAGCCTTAGAAGGCCGAGAGGGGGAAATCATCGGCGTTGCCAGCCGGATCATTGATGCCCGACCCTGAGGCTGGTTAGAACAGATCGAACCGCACTGGGTTGATGGCCCAATACACCCGCGCTGCCAAAAGCAGACGTTCTTTGGGATCATTCAATGTTGCTGCGGACAGTGGAACACCCTGTGCTACTGCGACGTTTTCCAGGGCCTTTTTGGTGGCCGGTCCGACCTGGCCATCGACCGCCACGTTTTGCCCCAGTTCATTCAAGGCCAACTGCAAACCCCGATCCAGCGCAGTACGTGATAGAGTCCCCAATTGATCGCTGGCCTGTCCTGCGGCGTCGGTATCTGCCAGAAGTGAAGCCTTGGCCGCACGCAAGGCCGCGTCCGCTGGCCCCTTACCCGGGACCTGCCCGTCTAGAATGATATAAGCGCCGTTTGCCCCGCCCCATGCATCGCCACGTGCCAGCGACATGTCATACCAGCCCAGCGCTTCTGTTTTAGTCCGACCGGGAAGCTGACCTCGTAAGATCATGCGGGCCACGCTGGCAGGTGCTGTTGGGTGACCTCCCTCGGTGGCGGCCAGAAAATACTCCAGCGCCTTGTCGTGATCCACCGGATTGCCGCCCAGCCCGTTCAGGGCCACGTAAGCGAGGTTGTCGTACCCGTAAATGTCCTTACGCAATTCGGACGCCCGTAAATAACGCATACCGCGTTCAGGGATATAATGGTCGGAGTTTTCACGCAGGAAATACAGCCCCAGTTCGTTCATCGAATAGGTATGACCCAGCTCGACTGAACGTTCGAGCAATTCAAAGCCGCGTTGTTTGGCCGCTTGCGTTGTACCTTCGCGCAGCAACTTCTTGCCCAGCGTATGCATCGCATAAGGATCTTGTTCGGCAGTACCCTGTTCCAACAATTCCAGCGCCATCTGCGGATCACGGGGGATGCGGGTAACCGCACGGTCTATCCGTTCAGAGTCCAGCAAAACTGCAAGGGCATATTTCGCACGGATATGACCGGCCTGTGCAGCGGCCAAGATGTTGGCATAAGCCTCGCTTAGTTGACCGGCGGCTTGCTGAACGCGACCAAGTTGATAACGAAACCGCGCATTGTCGGGGTCGGTCGCAACAGCTGTCTGACAGGCCTTCAGCCCATCGGAAATTCTGATTTCATTGGGCAGACGAAACACGCCCACGCCGTTCAGATCCAATGCATCGCCCGCCTCAAGATCACAGGCGTTCATGTTCAGTTTCAGCGATACATCAACCCGCTGGCGCTGCTGGCCCGAGGTCACTATCTCGACCGAGAATGTATCCGAGAGGTCGGGTGTGACGAAATCCACCGCGCGGATGTCGGAAATTTCCGGAGCGTAGGAGATTGCGCCATTATCCTGTCCTGAGCCAATGGCAATAACACCCTGTTCGGGTCGCTCGACCAACTGAACTTCGTCAATATCGGTGCCCAGTGCCTGCTCCAGAAGCTGGGACAGCGGCACGTTCTTGTTGAATTGCTGGGTCAGATCCAACGACCGAGATATTGCTGCCTGAGGTGTTTCCGACACCGCCTCGGATTGCGATTGCGTCAGGTAGAAAGGTTTAACCAGCGTTGAGCTTTCCCATGGAATCTGTTGCCCGTTGGTCGAACTGTGCACACGTTCTCGAATGACCGGAAACAGAGCCTGAATGTTTTCAAACGGCGCGGCACGTGCGGTCTCCAGAACGGCCGCTGTATAGGGGCTGTTCTGGCCCGAAGCCCCATCGCTGGCCACCGCCCCGGGTGAGGTCGAATAGGCCACGAGTGAATTCAGCGGCGTTCGGAACACATCAAAGCCGGTGCGTGTTTCGAACAGGTTGGCGTCCAGATCGGCCGCCAGTCGGATGTCGCTGAAAGGATTGTCCCGGCAGGAATCAAGAATGGCCACATGTGCGGAACTACGGGCGGATAGCGTATCGATAACCCGGTCCAGGGTCATCGTCGCAAGAGGAACGTCATAGATGCTTTCGAACCTGGCATCCACAGGCAGCAGGTAATTCCTGCGCCCGATCTGGATTCCGTGCCCGGCATAATAAAACAGAACATTGGCGGAATCCGGGATGTTGAGGACGGCGGTACGGAGCAGTTCTTCGAATTCACGCTTTTCAAGGTCATACCCGTCATAGACCTTAAAGTTGAACTCGCGCAGCAATGCCGCGATGTCCTGAGCATCCTTGCGTGCATTGCTGAGGTCACCGACATGGGTGTAGTCCTGATTGCCGATCACAATCGCAATGCGCGGTGCGCCCGGCGTTTGTGCCAGCGTCGCGTTGCCGAGCAGGCATAGAGGAAGCATTACACCCAGTATTCGGCCTGCAACTTCGCGCCAGAACATGCGTGGCTCCTCCGTATCAGCCCCAGCTTCCTCCGCCGCCGCCTCCAGCGCCACCACCACCACCTCCGCCGCCTCCGTCGCCGCCATCGCGATCCTCACCAATGGACGAAGAACTGGGTGAAGGTGTCTGTACAGGGGCGGATGCAGGTGATTGAGCTGCGGGTGTTGCAACCGCCGGAGCAGCAGCTGCAGCGGGTTGTGGCTCAACAGTCGGTTCTGTCTGGCTGCTATCGATCGGAAGGCCATCGCAGCCTGCCAAAATTAACGTGCCGCACATCATGAACGATAGTGATACTCGGACCATCACGGGTTTCCCCCCTTAAATTCAACCATAATAATACAATAATTACTTTACGTGGAGTAAGCTCAATCTGTCCATGCTTGTTTAACAAAGACCATTTTGCAGTGCTGTGAAGTTAGTCACTCTTGTCCATAACTGGCCTTTAGGTTGATTGCTCGTCCTCCCCTTATCTCGAAAAGACATGAAGCGGTTCTGTTGCAAATTTTTGGCTGTCGACACCCGCAAACACTTTAGGTGAAAGGCGCTAGGTGTTTTAAGTCGAAAGCCTGTTCGTGATTTCTTTCACGGTCGCATAGGTATTCGAAGGACGTGATCTTGTTCGCAGTCTTCTTCCATATTCGATCTCATGCTTTTTCAATGCCGAAACAAAGCAGCCGTTACGAGGTTCCTTGCGCATATGATTGAGATCAATGGCTTGCGACAGAAGATCGTCATCAGCAGTGGTGGAGCCAACACAGCGAGCCTTAAAGCCATCAAAAGTACTTTGAAAGGGTTCGATTGTCCGCTTCCGATTTAAATGGTCAGACGGAAATATTTGAACAAATTCGTTGAACAGATCACCGTTGGCACCAAGGTCATCGGAAGAAGTTTTTCGTTGACTCACTAACTCCGCAATTATATCCGCCGCTCAGCTTTCTGAAGAGAGCTTGACTTGGAGTATACGCAGATGAAATGGCTTCATCTTCATAACGCCGGACAGATAGAACCTGCGTAGTGCTACTCGGCAATTCCGCTGAGCTGCTGTACTCTTATCTTCAATACATCTCAGAAAAGGTTTGTTCGAATGCCTGATGAACAGCCCGTTTCCGACTCCATTTACGGTATCGACCGTTGGGGCAAAGGTCTGCTCACCGTCCTTGCGAACGGTGACGTCGCCCTGTGTGATCCTGCCTATCCCGAGGCTGCGGCAGTAAGCCTGCCGGCGATCCTGCATGACTTGCAACAGCGCGGCATCGCCAGCCCGATGGTCCTGCGCGTCAAAAGTTTCCTTGAAGCGGAAATCCGGCATTTGAACGAGAGCTTCGCGCAAGCCATTTCAAGGACTGGATACCGTGCACCTTATCGCGGGGTTTTCCCGATCAAGGTAAACCAACAAGCACAGGTCGTGGATCGGATCATCGAATTTGGCCGCCAGTATGACTATGGCCTTGAGGCGGGATCCAAACCCGAACTTGTTATTGCCCTGGCTCATCGCTTGTCGAAAGAGGCGCTTATTGTTTGCAACGGGGTCAAGGATGCAGAATTCGTACGCTTGGCGATCCTGTCACGCCGTTTGGGATTTAATACAGTAATCGTCCTGGAGAGCCCAAAGGAAGCAGAGATCGTCATCGAAGTCGCGAAAGAGCTGGGGATCGATCCGTTGCTGGGGGTTCGCGTGAAGCTGACCAACCAGATCAGCGGCAAATGGCAAAGCAGTTCGGGGGATCGATCAGCTTTTGGCATGAACACCGACCAGTTGTTGCGCGTTGTGGATCGCCTGCGAGACGAAGGTTTGTTGCATTGTCTGAAGCTGCAGCATTCCCATCTGGGCAGTCAGGTCCCGGACGTGAACGATGTGCGCCGCGCCGCGACCGAAGCTTGCCGCTATTTCACCGAACTGACCCGCGAAGGTGCGCCCTTGACCCATCTGGATCTGGGCGGGGGTCTTGGCGTGGATTACACCGGTGAAAAACGAGCGACCGAAAACTCGATCAACTACTCGATGTCAGAGTACTGCGCCAATGTGGTGGAAACCGTGGCCTATGCCATGGATGAGGCCGAGATCGATCACCCAATTCTGGTGACGGAAAGCGGCCGGGCGGTCACGGCGACGTCGTCCATGCTCGTCTTCGACGTGCTGGAGAGTACGCTTTATGACGCGCCGGACGCACCGGCGGTTGAACCGGATGATAACCACCTGGTGTCGGATCTGGCCGCAATTTCGGGATATCTTGTGCCTGAACGGGTGCAGGAATGCTGGAACGATGCTCGGTTCTATCGGGACGAACTGCGTGCCTTGTTCCGCCGCGGCTACGTGGATCTGCGCCAGATGGCGCGGGCCGAACGCATCTATCTGAACCTCATGGCACGGATCAAAACGATCACCCCCGAGGCCGAGCAAAGCGGTGATCTGGAAAAGGAACTGCAGAAGATTGCGGATGTGTATCACTGCAACTTTTCGGTTTTCCAGTCGCTCCCCGATGTTTGGGCGATTGATCAGCTACACCCGATCGTGCCCCTCCAGATGCTGAACCAAGAGCCTGACCGGCGCGTGGTCTTGTCGGATATCACGTGCGACAGCGACGGAAAGCTGGATCAGTTCATACTGGCAGGCTCAACCTCGCCGTCCTTGCCTGTGCATTCTCTACCTGAAGCCAAGCCCTATTATCTTGGGGTCTTCTTCGTGGGCGCCTATCAGGAAACGCTGGGGGATCTGCACAATCTCTTTGGAGACACGAATGTGGTAACAATCGACTTGCGGGCCGACGGCGGGTTCGATCTGCTCCACGAACAGGAGGGCGATACCATTGCCGAAGTGCTTTCGTATGTTGAGTATGATCCGGCCGATTGTATCGCCGCCTTCCGCAAGATGGTGGACGAAGCGATCTCGGCAGGGAAGATCAGGGCTGATGAACGCAAGACGCTGATCGGGTCCTATCGCGACTCGATGAATGGATACACCTATTTTGAATAACCACGATCAGGAGAAACCCATGGGAAAGACACTTGTCGTAGGCGCCGGCGGCGTCAGCCATGCCGCAGTGCACAAGATGGCAATGAATGCCGATATCTTCACGGATATCACTCTGGCCAGCCGGACCAAGTCGAAATGCGATGCCATCGCGGCCAGCGTCAAGGAACGCGTGGGTGTGGATATCAAGACGGCACAATTGGATGCGATGGATGTCGCGTCCACCGTGGCGCTTATCCGTGAAACCGGGGCCGAGATTCTGGTGAACCTCGCGCTGCCCTATCAGGATCTGAAACTGATGGACGCGTGCCTGGAAGCCGGGTGCCATTATTTGGATACCGCAAACTATGAGCCTGAGGATGAAGCCAAGTTCGAATATCATTGGCAGTGGGCGTATCAGGACAAGTTCAAAGAAGCCGGGCTTATGGCGATCCTGGGTTCAGGATTTGATCCGGGCGTAACGTCTGTTTTTGCGACCTGGTTGAAAAAGCACAAGCTGGACACCATTCGTCAGATTGATGTGCTCGATGCGAATGGCGGGTCGAATGATCAAGCCTTCGCCACCAACTTCAACCCCGAGATCAATCTGCGCGAAGTGCTGCAGGAAGCACGCCACTGGGAAAACGGCGACTGGCGGACCACACCTGCCATGTCCCACAAGGTTGAGTTCGACTTTCCGGGCATTGGTCCGAAGAATATGTACCTGATGTATCACGAGGAACTGGAGTCGCTTTCGACTCACTTCCCCGAAATCGAGCGTGCCCGTTTCTGGATGACCTTCGGCGACGCTTACATCATGCACGCCAAGGTTCTGGAAAACGTCGGTATGACCCGCATTGACCCAGTGATGCATGACGGTAAGGAAATCATCCCGATCCAGTTCCTGAAAACACTGCTTCCCGATCCCGGTGATCTGGGCGAGCAAACCAAGGGCAAAGCCTGCATCGGCGACATTGCCACCGGACAGGCAAAGGATGGTTCGGGCGAGAAGACCTATTACATCTACAACATCTGCGACCATGAGGAATGTTATGCGGAAGTGGGCTCGCAGGCAGTGTCTTACACCACCGGCGTTCCGGCGATGATCGGCGCGGCGCAGGTTCTCAAAGGCAACTGGGTCGAACCCGGCGTCTGGAATATGGAGCAGCTGGATCCCGACAATTTCATGGATATGCTGAATGACCATGGTTTGCCCTGGCAAGTGCATGAACTGGACGGCCCGGTTACGTTCTGATCCATAACAAGACCGCGCGGGAGGGACACCCTTCCTGCGCCCTGACCAGGTGGGACCCATGTCCGAGATGATGACGACACAGGCCGGCGATGCTGGTGCCTTTCGCGATTTTGACCTGAGCCGCGTTCCTTCGCCCTGTTTTGTCGTTGACGAAAAGGCTGTCGAGCGGAACCTGTCGATCCTAAAAGATGTCTCAGACCGATCCGGCGCGCATGTTCTGAGCGCACTCAAGGCCTTTTCCATGTATTCTCTGGCGCCTCTGGTGCAGAGATATCTCGGCGGCACCTGTGCCAGTGGTATCTTCGAGGCGCGATTGGGGCGCGAAGAATACGGGGGTGAGGTTGCAACGTTCTGCGCGGGCTACAAAGCACAGGACATGGCCGAGATATTGGCACTCTCTGATCATATCATCTTCAATAGCCCCGCGCAGAAAGACCGTTTCCTCGATCAGGCCCGGAACGCCAGTGTGCAGGTTGGGCTGCGGATCAACCCCGAGCACTCGGAGGGTGAAATTCCGAAATACGATCCTTGCGCGCCATGTTCCCGGCTCGGCACGCCTGTCAGTTCTCTGACGGACGAAAACATGGCAGGCGTGGATGGCGTTCACATGCACACACTATGTGAGCAGGGTTTTGAACCGTTGGCCCGGACATGGGCCGCAGTTGAACCTCAGCTGGCCCCCTATCTGCCTAACCTGAAATGGGTGAACTTCGGAGGAGGGCATCACATAACCCGTGCGGATTATGATCGTGACGCATTGGTTGCATTCCTTCAGGAGGTTCGAACCAAACATCAGGTTGACGTTTATCTAGAACCGGGTGAGGCCGTGGCGCTGGATGCGGGTATTTTGGTGGGTGAAATCCTCGATTTACCTGTCAACGGCATGAATCTCGCGATCACAGACATCTCGGCAACATGTCATATGCCAGATGTGATCGAAGCCCCGTATCGTCCCGCGCTGATGAATGAATCCGAGGCGGGAACAACCTATCGGCTGGGCGGTCCGTCCTGCCTCGCGGGGGATGTGATCGGAGATTACACATGGCCCGCTTCGCTGACCATCGGGCAGCGCTTTGCGTTTCTCGATCAGGCTCATTATTCGATGGTCAAAACCAACACCTTCAATGGTGTCCCGTTGCCTGCCATCGCTCTGTGGAATAGCGAGACCGACGCGCTGAAAATCGTGAAACAGTTTGGCTATGAAGATTTTAAGGAGAGGCTCTCATGAGTGTTTTTCTGGACAGTGAGCTTACCCAGGCGGAACGGGATGCAGCCGGACGTTTTCATGTCATTCCCGTACCGTTGGAGCGCACCGTCTCATACGGCTCTGGCACGGCATCCGGACCAGACGCAATCATCGAGGCATCCAACGAGCTTGAACGCCTGTGCAAAGGCAAGGAACCCTGCGGCGCAGGCATCTATACACACCAACCGATAGATTGCGAAGGGCCACTGCCTGAGGTGATGGAGCGCATCGCCGCCGCGACCGAAGCCGTCGCGAAAGCCGGCAAAATCCCCGTGACTTTGGGCGGCGAACACTCCCTGAGTTACGGCGCAGTATCCGGAGTAGCGCGTGCATTGGGCCAGCCCATCGGCATTGTGCAGATTGACGCCCATGCTGATCTGCGGATTGCCTATCAGGGTGAAAAACACTCCCACGCGTCGGTGATGCACCTGCTGGTCGAAGATGGCATTCGTCTGGCTCAGTTCGGTGTGCGCGCGCTTTGCCCACAGGAAGCAGAAAGTCGTTTGGCCAACAAGGTCTTTCACGTGGACGCCGAGGAACTGGTGACGGGAAACATCTTATCGGTGGAATTACCGGAAGACTTCCCCGAACTGATCTATGTGAGCTTTGATGTGGATGGTTTAGACCCCAGTCAGATGCCTGCAACGGGAACACCGGTTCCAGGCGGATTATCGTTCTATCAGGCATTGCACCTTGTAGAAAATGCGCTGAAAGGCCGACGCTGTGTCGGTTTCGACGTTGTCGAACTTGCGCCCAACGGCGAAGCAGCGTGGGATTTTACCGCGGCCCAGATCACCTATCGCCTGATGGCGGCGTGCGACGGTTGAGAACGGTCGCACGTAAGATCTGTCGGACCTGAATTCTGCCATGCACAGTGAAGCACTGGCGCTCGCAACCTGTTCAGGAAACGAGCTGGATTTCAGAGCGTAGCTTTCAGCCAACAGTTCAGCCACGCCCGCGATAAGGCGGAACACCCTGATCAGGAACCCAAACATTCTCGGGCAAGGGTCCGGTTTGCCAGAACACGTCGATCGGGATGCCACCACGCGGATACCAGTAGCCGCCTATGCGCAGCCAGCGCGGTTTCATAAACTCTTGCAGGCGGCGGGCAATCGAAATCGTGCAATCCTCGTGGAACGCTCCGTGGTTGCGGAAAGAACCCAGAAACAGTTTCAGCGATTTGCTTTCTACCAGCCAGTCGCCGGGTACATAGTCGATGACCAGATGGGCAAAGTCCGGCTGCCCGGTCATCGGGCAAAGCGATGTGAATTCGGGCGCAGTGAAACGCACATTGTAATACACGTCAGATTGCGGGTTTTGCACCCGCTCCAAAACGGCTTCGTCAGGATTGGTCGGCAGGACGGTGTCGCCGCCCAGTTGGGTAAGTTTGCTGTAGATATCGCTCATAGCCGTCTCCGTTCGTTATACGCCGCGTTTGTTGCCCCAGACCAGCACGTGCAACTGGGGCAAGATACGCGGGGTGAACCACCCAACGCTCAGGGTTTTGTCAATCAGCCATTCCAGCCGTCCGGTTGCCTGAGTCAGATCGACCGGCAGATCGGGGTCGGTTTCCGGGTTGCCGGGCTGCAGGTACAAGGGCAGATGCGGATAGCGGTTGGCTACATCCTGCGCCCAGGTGAAATCGGTCTCATCGAAGATTACGATCTTCAGAACGGTGTTTTCGGGGCGGACCGCCAGACAAGCCTCGAACATGGCCCAGTCCATCTGCTCACCGCTGCTGGGCGGTTTCGGGCTGAGCACCAGAGTGGCCAGATCCGTAAACCAAGGTTTTGCGACCGAGCCTTGTGTCTCGCAGGCAAAGAGGTAACCCGCATCCGAACCGTGCCGGATCAGCGGTCCGAAGTCCTGAATGGCGGGGTTGCCGCCCGACAGGGACACGGTCAAAGGCTGCCCGCCGGACAGGTGTTGAACTTCGGTCCAGATATCCTCGGTGCTCATGGCCTTCCAATCGTGGCGAAAGGCGCTGTCGACCGCGTGCAGGCTATCGCACCACGCGCAACGGAAGTCGCAGCCACCGCTGCGCACAAAGACAGTGGGTTGTCCGATCAGTGCGCCCTCGCCCTGAACGGTGGGGCCAAAGATTTCTGCGATGCGCAGGGTCATGGCCGGTACTCGGCCCAGGTCTTGGGCGTCTCGGATACTTTCACTGCAGCCGTTTCCGGCCAGCGTGCGGTGCACCAATCATAGAAATGCCGCGCCATGTTTTCGGCGGTGGTCACGCAGTTCAGTACATCATTCAGGTGCTGATGATCGAACGTTTCGTCAATATAACTCTTGAGTGGTTTCAGTTCATGATAGTCCCGCACGAACCCGTCGTTATTTAGATCGCGCGAGGCCAGTTCGACCACGACGATATAATTATGCCCATGTAGTCTCGCGCATTGGTGATCGTCAGGCAGGTGGGTTAGTTGATGTGAAGCGGAGAAGTGAAATTCCTTGGTGATCCTGTACATCAGGCGCGTTTCCTCTCGACCGCCTGACGCCAGAACTCTGGGTCTGCATAGAGGGTTGGATCGGGAACGCCCGCCAGATCGAATGCTTCGCGCCGTTCAACGCAAGTGCCACAGCGCCCGCAATGCAGATCGCCGCCTTTGTAGCAGGACCACGTCTGGTCAAATGGCGTGTTAACCCGCGCGCCGTCCGCTACGATATCGGCTTTCGCGCGATGCACGAATGGTACATGCAAAGCGACCTGCGCGTAGCCGTCCAGAGCTGCACGTTGCATGGTATCGAAAGCATCGGTGAAATCAGGGCGGCAATCGGGATAGATAAAATGATCCCCTCCATGCACCGCAGTCGCCACCGTATCATCCCCCTGTGCCGATGCGATGCCGTATGCAATCGTCAGCATGATGGCGTTGCGATTTGGGACCACGGTTACCTTCATGGTCTCTTCTTCATAATGACCGTCGGGCACGTCCAGATCATCGGTCAATGCCGATCCGGTCAACGTCGCCCCGACCGAGCGCAGATCGATCAGATGATGGGGGACGCCCAGCCGTGTGGCACAGGCGGCGGCAAAGTCGAGCTCTTTTGTATGTCGTTGGCCATAGTCGAATGAGACCAGGCGCGATAGGTGTCCCTGGCCCGCCAGCACATGTGCCAGAGACACAGAATCCAGTCCGCCAGAGCAGACCAAAGTCGTTTTCATGATGTCAGTCCTTGTTTTGATAACCGGGTAGGCTGCGACCGGCGCGGGGACCGCTACTGTATTTCACAGTCAGGCTCAATGCCGTTTTGATCTCACGTATCGTGCTGTCGGTATCGTGATCATTTTCGACATGAGCGGTAGGATCCCCGGGCGACAAGTTCCAGATCGCCCAGGGCTGGGGGGAATTAGCTCACAAGTGCATTGTGACCAAAGTAGAGAAATTCGCGATCCATTCCTGCCACTTCACCGGCTTCAAGCGACAGGCTGGCCGAGTCCAGCATCTTGTAGCTTCTTTGCGATTTTACCCAATCGTCTGCATGCTGCAGCGTTGTCAGGGTATAGCTGGTCGTTTCGTTCAGGTAGTGGGTTGGAATAATGACTTTGGGTTTGAGACGCGCGACAATGTCATCTCCCTGCTTATAGTCCAGAATATGCTGTGATCCGTCCACTGGCAGAGTCAGTACGTCGACCTGTCCGATGGCATCCCAGAACTCCTGTGGCGGGTTGTGCCGATTGTCACCCCAGATCAGGGTTCGAATTCCTCCCGTTTCGACGAGATAGACCACCATATCCATATGGCTGACGTTGTCCGGTGGGCAGGCCTGAACGCCGAATTCACCCAAGGCGTTGGTCCAGTCATACCAGCCCGGAGCCCGGCAGACATGTTTGTCAGCAAAGCCTGTAATCTTGATGTCTGCGAATTCAAAATTTCCAACCATCCGGTCCAGCACCATGGTCGAGATTGGGCGATGAATGGCGTCGTGATCGAAATGCGTGTGCGTTGACATGCAGATGTCGACCGGGGTTTCCGGGAATTCATTCTTGAACCATAGACCCCATGCGCCCGAGGGATCATCGCGCCAGGGATCGAACAGAACGGTTGCTCCGCCCGGCGAAGTTATCTTGATTGCGCAATGGCCGAAATAGTCGATTCCGACTGCGCCATCTACCGACTGCCCGGTGGTCTTCTGCAACTCGATGACACCATTGTTGTTGCCGGGTTGAGTCCAATCGGTGGATTGCGCCTTGGCAGATGTGGTTGTCAGAAGTGAGGCCGCACCACCTACGCCAGCAGCACCGGCAGCCATAAAAAAGGAGCGTCGCGACAAGCCCGGCGCCAAGTCATCCTCGTTGCCGCGCAATAGTGTCGGTTTCATATTCAGATCGTCTTTTTCCATCGTTTAGATTTCCCTGTTGTCATCTGATCCGGTTCTGACCCGGACCTGACTTAGGGTAACCATCGGATGTCTTAGCCTTCGCATCGGAAAAACACGGGGAAAACATGGGGGTCATCCCCATGTTTTATTGCGCGGCCAACAACAGGCTACGCAGGTTCTTGCCGCTGCGCTTTAATCCAAGCTTGGCGCGAATGTTGTTTCGATGAAACTCGATCGTGCTGGGCTCGCGCGATAGCGTTCGCGCGATATCCTTTGTGGTTTGCCCGCGCATGATCAACTGCGCGATTTCCTGTTCGACAGGTGTCAAAGCTTCGAAGATCGTGGTCAGATGATCGCTCATCTCTGAAGTGATCAATTTGAGGTTTTCTTCAGCAAGTTCGAGATAAGCCTGCCCGGCAGGGTCGTGATCCAGCCGCCCGCGCAGTTTGGAGAGATATGGGACAACGAGACCTTTGATCTGGCGCAATATTTTTTCGTCATAGTCTTCGCGTGAGGTTTCCACGCTATTGAGCAATACGCGCAACGCAGCGTTCGCCTCTTCAAGATCCTTGGTGCGATTGGCGACGCGTTGCTCCAACTGGTCCAACGTTGCCTGCAACTCTTTCTCAAGCTCGGTGCGCCGCTGGATCTCTATCAACAGCGCAAGGTCGTCTTCGATAACCCTGGCGAATTCCTGTAGCCCCTCTCGGAATAGCAAGGCGCGCCGATTTCGACGTGAATCCAGAACGCAGATTGTACCGAATATCGATCCATCCGGCCATTTCAGCGGATATCCGATATAGAATCGCATCCCAAGTTCCATATCATCATTGTCCTGCCATCTCGGATTGCTGGCGGCATCCTCGACAGTAAGCTCACCGTTGCATTCCAGAACGCCATAGCAATAGAGCTTTTCGTTTAGCGTGAAACGGCGACCGATCGCATAAGGGTTTCCTTCGTTGTGGCTGGTGACAAAGACCGAATGGTGCGGTTCATGCGTGCGCATGACAAGACTTGCGGGTACGTCCGCAACGCGTGCGATCAGATCGACGATCCGCTGCCATTTGGCGATGGTTTCCGGTGATATGATAGGGCGCACGATGTAGCTTCGATCAAATGGAACTCACTTGATCACAGACTAGCGGCAAAGCCCGAGAATCCAAACACTGTTGAAGATAATCCAAGGCGACGGTTAGTGGGTGGCCGATACGTCTAGGCCACCCTGCTGGACAAGCAGATCGACAATCGCATCAACGCCTTTCCTGTGACGAAGCGACGTCAGCAGAAAGGGCCGTCCATTTCGCATGGTTTGCGCATCGCGTTCCATGACTTCCAATGACGCACCGACATGGGGTGCCAAATCGGTTTTGTTTATGATCAGGATGTCTGACTTCTTGATCGCGGGACCTCCTTTGCGCGGGATCTCTTCACCGGCAGCGACATCAATCACGTAGATGGTCAGATCCGCCAATTCCGGGCTGAAGGTCGCGGACAGATTGTCGCCACCGCTTTCGATCAGGACAACATCAAGATCCGGATGGCGGGCCTGCATTTCGGCGACGGCCGCCAGATTGATCGAGGCGTCCTCTCGGATCGCAGTATGCGGACAACCGCCCGTTTCCACCCCGATGATACGATCCCGAGGCAAGATCTGCATGCGCATTAGGGCTTCGGCATCTTCCTGAGTATAGATATCGTTTGTAATCACTCCAACCGACAGCTTGTCCCGCAGCGCCTGGGACAAGGCTGCCGTCAGCGTGGTTTTGCCCGCGCCCACGGGGCCGCCGATACCAACGCGAAGCGGGCCGTTCATGTTGCTCATGTTCTGAAGATCCTCGAATGTTGTGTTTCGTGTTTCATCGATGCGATGTCGGCCAGAAAACTGGTTGCGCTCAGGTCGTCCAGGTTGGCTGTCTGAGCGTCCGAGGCAACACGGACGCAAACGGGCGTCATCTCGTGTACGACGCGCTGACTTTGTGTCTGCCCCAACGGTATTAGACGCGTCGCGCAAGCGGTGAGGTTGGACATGAAACTGTGCAGAAACATCTGGGTGGTCAGTTCGGCCGGCAATCCCCGCAAACGCGCCGCACGACCAACAGCAACCGGGTAGGTCAGAGCGGCGAGATCCAGCGCCCACACCGCTGCGGTTACTTCACAGAAGGCCTGACCCAGAAGGTGTGTTTCCTGCAATCGCTCGCATGAGGCACAGTAGGCGCGCGCCTGCATGTCGACCTCGTGCAATGCTTCGGTCGATTGAGCTTTGTATGCCGATTCCAGAAACACGCAGTCGGACCAGCCCGCGCCGAAGGTGATCACATCCGCAATCCAGGCTTTGGTGTCGTCTGCCGTCTGAACATCACCGCAATCGATTGCCCATTCCAAACCATGGGAATAGGCGAAGCCACCCACCGGATAAGCGGGAGACAACCACTGGGTCAGCGTCAGGATATCTGCGTTAGTGGGCGTGACCATGGGTCCTACCATGACCATATGCGCCGCCCTCGGGTGTGAAGGGTTCAACCACTTCGCGGGTGGTCGCCCCCAATTTACCAAGCATATCCCGGATGACATGATCACGCTGGATCAGCAGACGATCCTGTTCAATCTGACAAGGCGTATGGCGGTTGCCGATATGCCAAGCCAGGCGAAGAAGGTTACCTCCGGTCACTTCCAGCAATTGTTCCGGTGCAGCGATCACTTCGACCTTGCGACCGTCCTCCAGTATCAGGACACCGCCGTGATCCAGCGACAAGGTTTGGGCCAGGTCGACCAGAAACGCCTCTCCATCGTCGGTGGCAAGCATTTTTCGACGCAGGAAGCGCCCGTCATAGTCCAGCGAGACCTGCGCATGAGCCGGGGCATGTGAGTGATCGTGATAGATGCGGGCAGTTTTGATTTCAGGAGTCATCGGGGGCCTCGTGGGATCTCAGAACATGAAATAGCGCTGCGCCATGGGCAGAACTTCGGCGGGCTGACAGGTCAGCAGCTCATCGTCGGCGCGGACCTCATAGGTTTCGGGGTCGACTTCGACATGTGGGGTCGCGTTGTTCAGCAACAAATCTTTCTTGCCGATATTCCGCGTGTTGCGGACCGCGACGGTCTGCTTGGCCAGTCCCAGTGTATCACCAATCCCCTCGGCTTGCGCGGACTCGGAAACAAATGTGATCGCCGAGTGTTCGACCGAGCGCCCATAGGCGCCAAACATCGGGCGGCTATAGACCGGCTGTGGGGTTGGTATCGAGGCGTTTGGATCGCCCATTTGTGCACAGGCGATTGTACCACCTAACAGAACCATCTCGGGCTTCACTCCGAAAAAGGCTGGGTTCCACAGGACCAGATCAGCGCGCTTGCCCTCTTCGATACTGCCGATCTCATGGCTGAGGCCGTGGGCAATGGCAGGGTTGATCGTGTATTTGGCGATATAGCGGCGAACACGGAAGTTGTCGTTCTCGCCGGTTTCCTCGGGCAGGCGGCCGCGTTGTTTCTTCATCTTGTCAGCGGTTTGCCAGGTGCGGATCAGTACCTCCCCCACGCGTCCCATCGCCTGACTGTCAGAGGCGATGATCGAGAACGCGCCCATGTCGTGCAGGATGTCCTCGGCGGCAATCGTCTCGCGACGGATGCGGCTTTCGGCAAAGGCCACGTCCTCGGGGATGGATTTGTCGAGGTGGTGGCAGACCATCAGCATATCGAGGTGCTCTTCAACCGTATTGACCGTGAAGGGCCGCGTGGGATTGGTCGATGAAGGCAGAACATGGTTCTCGCCGCAGATCTTGATGATATCCGGGGCGTGACCTCCGCCCGCGCCTTCGGTGTGGAAGGCATGGATGGTGCGATCTTTCATGGCGGCCACGGTGTTTTCCACAAAGCCGGATTCATTGAGCGTGTCGGTGTGGATCATCACCTGAACGTCCATCGCATCAGCCACCGAGAGGCAGCAATCGATGGCAGCCGGGGTCGTGCCCCAATCCTCGTGCAGTTTCAGGGCGCAGGCTCCGGCTTTTACCTGTTCCTCCAGTGCCGCGGGCAATGAGGCGTTGCCCTTGCCCGCGAAGGCCAGGTTCATGGGGAAGGCATCCGCCGCCTGCAGCATCCGCCCGATATGCCAGGGGCCGGGGGTGCAGGTCGTGGCGAGAGTGCCATGCGCGGGACCGGTTCCGCCGCCCAGCATAGTTGTGAGGCCGGAATGCAGAGCGTCCTCTATCTGTTGCGGGCAGATGAAGTGAATATGGCTGTCGAACCCACCTGCGGTCAGGATACGCCCTTCGCCCGCGATGGCCTCGGTGCCGGGTCCGATGATGATGTCGACGCCGGGCTGGGTGTCAGGGTTGCCGGCTTTGCCGATCTTGGCAATGCGTCCGTCCTTCAGGCCCACATCTGCCTTGTAGATGCCGGAATGATCAACGATCAGCGCGTTGGTGATCACCGTATCCACAGCACCTGCCGCGCGAGTAACCTGTGACTGTCCCATCCCATCGCGAATGACTTTGCCGCCGCCGAACTTGACTTCTTCCCCATAGACGTCTTCGCGATGACCCGTTTCACTGAAACGCGCGGCGGTCGCGCGATCCACGATCAGGTCCTTTTCAACCTCGATGATGAGGTCAGTGTCGGCCAGACGTACCTTGTCGCCGACCGTGGGACCGAACATCGAGGCATAGTCACTCCGACTTATCTTGCCCGGCATCTTTCAAAGCCCCCATGATGTGCATGTTAAAGCCATAGATGTGCCGACGCCCCTCATATGGCACCAGCATGACCTCGCGGATCTGTCCCGGTTCAAAGCGGACAGCAGTGCCCGCCGGTATGTCCGCGCGCATCCCCAAGGCAGCGTAGCGATCAAAGTCCAAAGCCGAGTTTGCTTCGGCAAAATGATAATGGCTGCCGACCTGCACCGGTCGATCACCGGTATTGGCGACAACGACGAGGCGACTGCGTCGTCCGGCATTGAGCGTCAGAGAGCCTTCGGCCGGAATGATTTCTCCGGGGATCATTTGTTCAGCTTGATCATCAGCGCCACCATGGCCAGCGCTGCAGCCGCCAGACCAATACCAAGTGTGGCATAGTCGGTGCCATGGGCGTGGATATGTGTGTCGGTATGGGCGGCGGCAGGACCGGCCAGGATCAGGGCAGGGAAGAGCATACGGGTCATATCAGAGTTCCTTCGTTAGCGAATGGGATTGTGAACGGTCACCAGCTTGGTGCCATCCGGAAAGGTGGCTTCGACCTGAACCTCGTGGATCATCTCGGGCACACCTTCCATGCATTGTGCACGGGTGATCACCTCGGCCCCCGCCTGCATCATGTCAGCCACGGACCGGCCATCGCGCGCGCCTTCGACCACCGCGTCGGAGATCAGTGCAATCGCCTCGGGGTGGTTCAGTTTGACGCCTCTTGCCAGCCGCTTGCGGGCAACTTCGGCAGCCATGGCGACCAACAGTTTGTCTTTCTCGCGTGGGGTCAGGTTCATGTCAGAGCATCCAGCATCGTGGTAAGGTATCGTTGTTCAACCGGCGCAGAACCGGCAGCAGAGCCTTGCGCAGAGTGAAGCTGTTCGGGGCCAGCATCCGGATGACCAGAAGTTCATTTCCGATCAGGCTGGCTCCGGCAGTATCGGGCAGCATCCGGCGCACAGCATCTAACTGACCCTCGGCCGAGGGCCCGGCAAAGATGATCAACGCCATCGCGAGGGAGCCATTGGCTATGTTCTGCCCCGAGAGATGGCTGTGCAGGTCACCTGAGAACCGTATGGAATCCAGAAAGATAGGCATGCCATCGCGCCGGATTTCGATCCGGTCACGCAGGCGGATATCAGTCAGGGTCTCTCCCATCGCAGCACGCCCGAAGACCAATGGCTCGACCAGTAGCGTTGTTGCATCGGGTGCCATCTCGATAAGCAGTCGGCGGTCGAGAGCACAGCCGTTGAACAGGATCGTTTCCTGAGGCAACCAGTTCATCCGTGCACCTGACCCAACCGTCAGATGGTTGGTGACCTGGCCTGTTGGGCCCGGCTTGGCTTTGTAGATACGTTCGCAGGCCTGAGTGGTCAGTGTAAGTGTCGTTCCCGTGGCAACTGTGACACTGAACCGAAATGAGTCACCTCCTGTAACGCCACCGGCAGTATTCAGCAGAACCGTGTCCAATGCAGGCGAGAGCGCGCGGGGAAACAGACACTTAAACGAGCCGGATTGGTGCAGGACATCCAGCACCGATCTGTCACCCAGCCGTTTGGTGCTGAGGCTCACAGAGCCTTTCGCACGTGGCTGCACCCTTTCCGATATGGGCAATATGGAGGCAAGTTGAGTAATATCGCACCCGCAACGCGTTGGTTCGAGTCCCGTGTTTCCGCGTTAGTGCGTTTGGAAACCACTCTTCGACAATGCTGGCGGCCACCAACCAGGAGCGTGTGGTCATTCGTTAAGCGCTTTTCGGGGAATCGCCCAAGAAATGGGCAAATTGCGCTTTAGCTACCGTCGTCTCACCTGCAATCCGGCTTCAGGGCTAATCGCATTCCGATTGCTGGCAGGTGACTAGAGCGGACGCAGACCAAGTTTGGACAGCAGCCGCTCTCGTTTCATCAGCCACCAGCCCGCCTCGACCGGCCAACGGGCGTGACCGGTGTCCTCCCCCAGCTCCGCAGCACAGTGCAGGGGCCAGTTGGGGTCGTCCAACAGCTCACGTGCGAGGGCGATCATGTCGGCGTCGCCCCGTTCTATGACAGCGTTGCAAACCTTCGGGTCCCAAAGGAATCCGACAGCCATGGTGGGAATATCTGCCTGCGCCTTGATCTGCGCGGCGAAAGGCACCTGAAACCCTTGTGCAATGGTCATCCGCTGGGGCCTCTCTTTGCCGCCGATCCCGCCCGTGCTGCAATCGATCATATCGACACCCACCGATTTGAGCGCTGCCGCGACCTCAACTGTGTCCTCGACGGTCAGTCCCGACTCCAGCCAATCGGTCGCTGACAGGCGAAAGGCCAGTGGCAAACCCTCGGGCCAGTTTCTGCGGATTTCGCGTGCGACCTCAACGGCAAACCGCATTCGGTTCTCTGCATTGCCGCCCCATCTGTCCTGTCTCTGATTGGTCACCGGTGACAAAAACTGATGCACCAGAAAGCCGTGGGCCGCATAGATTTCGATCACCTTGAAACCGGCGGAATGGGCACGTCTCGCAGCGGAACCAAACGCGGAAATGACGGCTTCGATATCGCTTTGCGTCATTTCCCGCGGCGGCGGCCAACCTTCGGCATAGGGGAGGGCAGACGGCGCAATGGCTGGCCATGCCTCTTCGTTGCGTGCGCTTACATCCTCCTCATCCAGTGGCGTTTCGCCGTGCCAAGGCCGTCGCTCGGATGCTTTGCGCCCGGCATGGCTCAGCTGGATACCCGGTACCGCACCTTCGCGCGTGATAAACTCAGCGATACGCCTCAGTGGTTCAATCTGGCTGTCGTCCCAAAGGCCCAGATCCCCGGGCGTGCGACGCCCGTCGCGGGTCACCGCCGTTGCCTCGGCATAGACCAGCGCCGCTCCGCCCATGGCAAACCGTCCTAGATGCACAAGATGCCAGTCATTGGCCCGGCCTTCCACGGCGCGATACTGGCTCATCGGTGAGACAGCGATACGGTTTTTGAACGTCACATCACGAAGGTGAAAGCTGCTGAATAGTGTGGGCATCTTTCTCTGTCTCTGTCTTGTTTTAGGAAGGTGGAGGGGAGGGGGTCATCCAAACCTGATGGAAGACACCAAGGTCATGCTAACCTTCTGGCTGCTCGGTGAGGTTCTCGGCTTGCCCATAGGTCCTGTCTCGCAGCATGGCGTTTGATACCGAAAGCAAATGCGATTGCATGACCTCTGCGGCGGCCTGACTGTCGCGTGATGCGATGTTGCTGAACAACAGTTCGTGCTGTTCGCCAAGGCGTACCAGAGTCGCGGATGAATATTGTGTCTCGCGCTGACGTGTCCATTCCGACTGCTTCCGTACAGCGCGGATCGAGTCATATACCGTCAGGAACAACGGATTGTGAGCCAGTTCCGCGATTTTGTAGTGAAACACATCATCGGCAACCCCGTAAGCCTGCGTATCGGCAGCATCCAGTGTGGCCCGCATGAGTTGTTCAAGCGTTCGCAATTCTTTGATCGAGGCGCGTTGTGCCGCTAATGCCGCCAATGCCGGTTCAATCTCCAGACGTACTTCCATGACATCACGGGGCATAACCTTGGCTGCAACGGCGCGGAACGGGCTTGCGCCAACGGCCGGGGGTGGTGACACGAACGTGCCTTGCCCGTGCCTGCGAAACACAGTGCCTTCTTCCTCGAGCTGATCCAGAATCCGACGCATACGGGCGCGGGTAACGGCTAGCGCTTCGGCCAGTGCGCGTTCGGGCAGCAACTTGCCGTTCTTCAGGAAATCGCCGGTTTCGATGCCAGCGCGCAGGGCGGCGGTCAGCTCAGTATCTGTTGGACAATTTCCCAAGTTCAGAACGCTCCGATCAGGTCATAAAACATGCGCAAAGACGTAAGCATCAGGAATGCACCAAAGGCAAGGCGTAAGGCACGTTGTGAAATCGTGTGCGCGATGCGGACGCCCACATGGGCAAAGCTGGTTGTCAGCGGGATGATCAGCGCTGCTGCGACCAGATTGACGTAACCGATGGAGAAAGGCGGCAAGCCGGATTGCCCCAGACCTGTTCCGGCATAGATCAGCGCGCCCGGCAGGCCGATGACAAAGCCGATTGCCGCCGAGGTGCCCACTGCGCGTCGGATGTCGTAGCCCAGAAAGTTGAGAACCGGTACGCAGACAGTGCCGCCACCGATGCCCATCATCGCGGAAATCGCACCGGCAAACACACCGGTCGCAGCCCAGACGCGCGGAGAGAAACTGCGCGGCGGGCCGCTATTGCCGGGTTTGCGAAAGATCATGTCCAGCGCCACTAGAGCGGCAACCGTCGCGAAGACGGCGACCAGAATATAGCCGCTGACCACGCCGCCAAGCAGGCCGCCAATGATCACTCCAACCAGAATGGCCGGGGCCCAGCGTTTCAGCAGCGCCATGTCCAACGCCCCACGCTTGTAGTGCCCCCAGCTTGAGGACAGCGCCGTGAACACGATGGTTGCCAGCGACGTACCCACTGCAACCTGCATCGTCAGTGCAGGATTGCTGCCGGTCAATGACAAGGCAAAGTAAAGCGCCGGAACGATAACGATCCCTCCGCCAACGCCCAGCAAACCGGCCAGAATACCACCAAACACTCCGGCCGCACCTGCGATGGCGATCAGCGTTGCCAGAGTGGAAAGGTCAATCCCGCCCATATCTCACGCGGGGTCGCTGGCCAGCGAGCGGCTTACCCGCCCTTCGGCCTGACGTTTCGCGTCCGCGCGGGCAATCGCCTCTTCCAGCGCGCCCCGGTCGGGATTGCCCGAGAAATTCTGCTCGCTGGGCATCGCCTCCGCAAAATGTAGATACCGCTCAGCAGCCACATCATAAAGCCTGCGCAGTTCGGCCAGAGGGTCAGCGTGGTCGTCGCTGCGCATATCCAGCCATGCATGCGATTGCCCGCGATGAATGACAAGACCGGCGGCCTGTTTGCCGCGTTTGTCGCCCCCCGCGCGCTCGCCAGCCTCCATGGCCGCCATCAGGCGTTCTGGAAAGGGCAGGCCGCTTTCCGAGGCGTAGGTTTCGAAAGTGGCGTCCACGACATCCGGCCCAGCCAGCATGTTGCCTGCAACCGAATGTGCCTCACCGAGCCGATGCCCGGCCCAGTCGACGCAATCAGCCCCGGTATAGGCCGCAAAGTTGCCCTGTGCGTCCATTAGGTGGGCTTGTCGCGCGTCCCGACCTGAATCCCGGGTGACGAGATCATCCAGAACCGCCTGCGCAGCTTCGCCCGCCTCAAGCCGCCTGAGCCCTTCGGTTCCCCAGACCGGGTTCGAGAACGCCTGAGAGGCAATCGCACTGCGCGCACCAACGCACGGAACGCGCGCGCCGCAAGCGAAGAAGCGGCTGGCCACGATCAGGCCGATGGCTCCGGTCTCGGGGTCTTTTGCGATCAGGGAATACGTCATGTCAGCGTCCTATTGCATAAGCCTGCATCAGCCGCGGTGTTGCCGCCGCGCGCAAGGTTCCATCTTTTTCCCGAAGGGCTGCGGTGAGGCGCCCAACTGTCCAGGGCTCGGCCACGGTGATCTTGTGACCGCGCGCGCGCAGGTCCTCGATCACGGTCTCGCCAAAGGTTTCCTCGATCATCATCTCGCCGGGCGCTGTGGCGCGGGGATAGAACGAGCCCTGAAAATGCATCGAATGGAACAGTGGCGCGTCCATGCATTCCTGCAGCCCCAGCCCGAAATGCACGAAACGCAAGAACCAGATCAATTGCCATTGGTCCTGCTGATCTCCTCCGGGAGTGCCGAAGACCAGCTGGACCCCGTCCTTTTCCGCAAGGCTGGGTGTCAGTGTCGTACGTGGCCTGCGTCCGGGTGCCAGCGAGGTCGGCAAGCCAGGTTCCAACCAGAACATCTGTGCCCGGCTGTTGAGCGGAAATCCCAGCCCCGGGATGACGGGTGAGCTTTGCAACCACCCCCCGGACGGCGTTGCCGACACCATGTTCCCCCAGCGGTCGATCACGTCCAGATGCACGGTGTCACCGCGTTTCTCGGTCAGATGCGACATGGTCGGTTCACCCGCGCTGGCCCCGGTTCTGGCCGAGAAATCACGCGCTGCGCGAGCGACATAGGCGTCTGCCAAGTGTTCAAAACCGGGCACCCGGCCCGGGCGTTGATCCTGTGATGCATCCGGGCCGATCATGGCGCGGCGCTGGGCGGCGTATTCGTCGCTTAGCATATAGTCCATCGGGATTTCGCTATACGCCGGATCACCATAGTAAGCCTCGCGATCTGCATAGGCGAGTTTCATCGCCTCAATCACCGTGTGCACGAACTCGGCCCCGTTCGGGTTTATTGCGCCCAGATCAATCCCCTTGAGGATGGCCAAAGCTTGCAACAAGACCGGCCCCTGACTCCAGGCGTGAGTCTTATGAACGGTCCATCCGTGGTAGTTGTAGGTGAGTGTCTCTTCGTAGGTTGCTTGCCAGTCGGCCATGTCCTTACGCGCCATGACCCCGCTGTTGCGCTGGCCTGACACGTCCATGACCTTGGCATCGGCCAGATATTCGAAGATGCGATCCGCGACAAAGCCTTCGCGCCACACGCGCCGCGCCGCATCGATCTGCTCCAGTCGATCTTTATGCGCAGCTTCGGCATCTGTCACAAGGCGTTCATAGGTCGCCGCCAGCGCCGGATTGGCAAAGTTGCTGTGCGGCTCGGGGGCTTTGCCGTCCGGCATCCAGGTTTCTGCGGATGTAGGCCATTCGTCTTCAAAGAAATCTGAAAGACCGTTGATGGTATGCGCCACGCGCGGAAGCACAGGGTGCCCGTCGCGCGCGTAGGCGATAGCGGGCGCCATCACATCGCGCAGCGGCAGTGAGCCATGATCGCGCAGCATCAGCATCCAACCATCGAAGGCTCCGGGGATCACTGTGGCCAACAGACCAGAACCGGGGATCAGATTCAGACCCAACCCGGTATAGTGTTCGATTGTCGCAGCAGCGGGGGCGGGACCTTGCGCACACAGCACCTCGGTCTTGCCGGTTTTGGCCGAGTGGAAAATCGCGGGCATGTCGCCTGCCGGGCCGTTCAGATGCGGCTCAACCACTTGCAAGGTCATTGCCGTGGCAACTGCGGCGTCAAAGGCGTTGCCACCCTTTTCCAGAATGCCAAAGCCCACAGCCGAGGCGATCCAATGGGTCGAGGTGACGACTCCGAAGGTGCCTCGGATCTCGGGGCGGGTGGTGAAATCTGACATGTTCTTTGTCTCCGAAATTCAGTGTTCGCGCGGGTCAAGCGCATCGCGCAGCCCGTCGCCCAGAAGGTTGAACCCCAGCACAACGAGGAAGATCGCGATGCCCGGCCACATGGCCATCCATGGGGCCTGGTTGAGGAAGTTCTTGGCCGTATTCAGCATCGATCCCCAGCTGGGTGCTGGAGGTTGTTGGCCGAGGCCGAGGAAGGACAACGACGCCTCCGCGATGATCGCGGTGGCGATGGTGAGCGTGGCCTGCACCAGCACCGGTGGCAGCACGTTGGGAAAGATGTAGCGGCTGAGGATCTTCGCCGTGGGCAATCCGATGGCGCGGGCCGAGGTCACATAATCCTCAGCCCGGACCGATAACACTTGTCCGCGGGTCAGCCGGATGAAGATCGGGGTCGCTGACAGACCGATGGCAATCATCGCGTTGGTCAGTGATGGCCCTAGAAAGGCCGCCAATGCGATCGCAAGGATCAGGAAAGGCGCAGCCAGCAGCGCCTCGGTGCAGCGTGAAATGATGGCGTCGGCCCATCCACCGAAATACCCGGCGATGATGCCCAGAGGTACGCCCAGCATCACCGCGATCCCAACGGAAACCACCCCAGCCAGAAGCGAGGCTTGCGCCCCCCAGATCATCCGGGCCAGCACGTCGCGCCCGATTTCATCTGTACCAAACGGATGAGCGGCGGTTGGTGGTTTGCGCACCGCGCCCCAATCGGTGGCCGCCGGATCAGGCACCGGCAGTATCGGGGCCAGTAGGGCAATCAACACAAAGAAGGTGACAAGAAAGCCGCCCAGCATGGCGCTTTTGTGGGTGCGGAATTTCTTCCACACACGGTTTTCGGGACGACGAGACAGGATAGGATCGGCAACGGTCATGTCAGGCAGCCCTCAGGCGTGGGTTGAGCAGCACATAGGCCACGTCTGCGAGCAGGTTCATCACGATGAAACCTACGGCGGTGACCAGTACGATGCCTTGCACCACGGCATAGTCGCGGTTGAACACGGCATCGACGACCATCTTGCCGAAACCTGGGATGGTGAAGATTTGTTCGGTCAGCACCGCTCCGGCGATCAGCTCGCCGAACAGCAGTGCGGTCAGGGTCACGATCGGCGTCAGCGCATTGCGGAAGGCGTGTTTCAGGACGACCCGGCGTTCATGCAAACCCTTGGCGCGGGCAGTACGCACGTAGTCAGATTTCAGCACGCCCAGCATGGCCGACCGCGTATGTCGCATCAGCGTTGCCGCCAGTGCGGTACCCAGCACAAAGGCGGGCATCAGCATGGTGGTGATGGATTTCACCGGATCCTCAGACAAGGGCACGTAACCCGAGGCGGGCAACAGGTCGAGCTTTACCGAAACAAGCAGGATCAGCATGATCCCCAGCCAGAAATTCGGAATGGATAGTCCGGACAGCGCCACGATGTTGGCCACGTAATCCGTGACGGTCCCCTTTTTCACCGCTGACAAGATGCCCGCCGGGATGCCGATCACCAGCGCAAACAAGATTGCCATAATGGCAAGCTGGATCGTCACCGGCAGCTTTTCTGCAATCAGTTCGGTCACTGGCTGATTGGTGCGCAGCGAAATCCCCAGATCGCCCTGCAACGCGTTGCCAACCCAGGTCAGGTATTGCACTGGGATTGGATCGTTCAGGCGATATTTCTCGCGCAGGAATTCCAGTACTTCCGGGTCACGCTCTTCGCCTGCCATCGCCAGCACGGGATCGCCGGGCAGCAGCTTTTGCAGGCTGAAAACGAAGATCGAGATCAGCAGGATCGTCGGTATCGCAATCAGGATGCGGCGCAGAATGAAAGACAACATGGCTTGGGCTTTCGATCAAAGGAACCCGCCCGGCCAAAGGACCGGGCAGGCCGTGAGCGGCTTATTTCTCCAGCTTCACGCCTTCCAGACGGATCATGCCGTCAGGATAGGGGGTGAAGCCTTTGAGCCCATCATCCAGTGCCCAGATCCATGTCTGGTGATAGAGGTAAACGATGGGCATATCCGAGGCCAGAATGTCCCGCGCGGCGTCATATTCAGCCTTGCGTGCGTCAAAGTCTGTCGAGGCACGGGCATTGTTCAGCATCTCGTCCACTTTCGGGTCCGAATAGTGGCTGTCATTGATGCCTCCGCCGGTGGTCATGAACTGATGGATATTGCCATCCGGGTCCACACGGCCCGACCACCCGATCTGGCTGGCCTGATAGTCACCTGCGCTCTGATCGGCGAGCAGTGTGGCGAACTCTTTGGACGTGATCTCGATATTGATCCCGGCCTCGGCGGCCATGGCCTGAACGACCTGCATCAGTTGCAGAGGGACGGTGGTGTTGGGGACCTGAACCTCAAGGTCGATCCCATCAGGATAGCCCGCCTCGGTCAGCAGCGCTTTGGCTTTGTCTATATCGCGTGCAGGCACCGGATGGTCGGCGTCATACCACGGCGATGTGGGTGGGAAGGGCTGATTGCCCGGCGCAAAGGCGCCTTCAAACACGACCTGATTGATCGCGTCACGATCCAACGCATAGCTTAGCGCTTGACGGAGACGTTTGTCGTTGCCCCAGGGATTATCGCCCTTGTCTCCGTTGTTCACGTTGATCGTTATGCCCTGATAGCCAAGCGAAACAGCGCTTTCGACACTAATGCCAGCGTCGCCCTCGGCCTGCGTCAGATCAGTCGCGGCCAGACGCTCCAGCATGTCGATGTCACCGGATTGCAGGTTGGCCAGACGTACGGTGGTGTCGGGGATCGGCAGAAAAGTGACACTGTCAAAGTGGATCTGATCCGCGTTCCAGTAATCCGGGAATCGCTCCAGCGCGATACGGTCCTGGGCTACACGCTCCTTGAACTTGAACGGGCCAGAGCACACTGGGTTCAGCCCGAAATCTGCACCCGCAGCCTTCGCCGCGGTTGGAGAGACCATCATGCCCGAGCGGTCGGCGAATTGCGCCAGCAGAGTTGCATCAGGTGCGGCCATGTTGAAGCGAACCGTATAGTCATCGACCACGTCAACTCCGGTCACCGACTTCAATTCTGACTTGCGGCGCGATTCCTCAAGGTTCTGCGAGCGGTCGATATTGTCGGCCACGGCTTGTGCGTTGAAGGGCGTGCCGTCATGGAACACCACGCCTTCGCGTAAGGTCATGGTCAGGGACGTGCCGTCCTCGCTCCATTCCCAACCGGTGGCGAGTTGTGGGATCAGTTCCAGTTCGGGGGTGATGTCGACCAGCTTGTCGCAGAGTGAGGCGTAGACGATGCGTCCCACGAACGTACGGGACTGATCAGGGTCGAGCACATCGGCGTCCGATTGTAGGGCGATGCGCAGATCGGCGGCCTGTGCGCTGAGGGCAGTCGCGCCGAGTAATCCGGCCACAAGACCGGTTTTCAAGACATTCATGATATTTCCTCTCTGTTTTTGGCAGAAGCCTGGGGAGATTGGACAGCCGCGCGATACAGCGCGAACCGCTCTTCTGCTCCGGCGCTGCGGCGTCGGGGCGGGGCCGGTTTTCCGGCCTCTGGTATGGTTTTCCAGTGATGGCAGGCGACGTGATGATCCGAATCCGCATCGTCAAGAACCGGGGTCTGGGCTCGGCAATCGTCCTGCGCAAAGGGGCAACGGGTGTGAAACCGGCAACCCGATGGCGGAGAAGATGGACTGGGCGTTTCGCCTCTAAGTGCCATGTGATCACGGTCGCGGCCCGGCTCGGGTTCCGGTATCGCGGACAATAGGGCATGCGTATACGGATGGCGCGGTTGTTCGAAAACCTGATCGGCAGGGCCGGTTTCGACCACCTGACCCAGATACATCACGGCGATGCGATCGCTCATATGCCGGATCACGGCCAGATCGTGGGCGATGATCACAAGGGTCAGATCCAGATCCTGTTTCAGGTCATTCAACAGATTGATCACCTGCGCCTGAATCGACACATCCAATGCCGAGACCGGTTCATCCCCGATCAACAACCTTGGTCCTGAAGCCAGCGCGCGCGCGATGCCGATCCGCTGTCTTTGACCGCCTGAGAATTCGTGCGGATAGCGGTTGGCGTGATCCGGCAACAACCCAACCTGAGCCAGTAACGCAGCCACCTTTTCACGGCGTGCGGTCTCGTCCAATTCAGGCGCATGCACCTCCAGCGGTTCGCCCACCAGTTTGCCGACGGTCATGCGCGGGTTCAGCGACGAGAATGGGTCCTGAAAGACAAACTGCATCTGTTGGCGCAAAGGGGCCATTTCGCGACGGGCGAGGTCCTGAACCTCCCGCCCCTCAAACAGGACCTGGCCAGAGGTCGGTCGATCTAGCCGCATCAAAAGGCGCGCAAGCGTCGATTTTCCGCACCCCGATTCACCGACGATTGCAAAGGTTTCACCCTTGCGCACCAACAGCGAAACGCCATCGACCGCGCGCACTTTGGTTTTGCGTTCGAACAGCCCGGCACCCAGTGTGAAATGGCGTGTGAGGTTCCGCGCCTCAAGGATTACATCGCGCATCTGACCCCCTTGAGCTGTTCCAGTGGGGCGTAGTGGCAGGCAACCGCATGTTCGGACCCCATCTCTGACAAGATCGGGCGGTCTGCACACTCGCCAGTGGCAAAGGGGCAGCGCGTGCGAAACCGGCATCCAGTAGGCATATCGGCCAGAGACGGCACGGTTCCGGGCACGGTGATCAGCCGATCCCGCGATCCTGCCATCCGCGGGACCGAGCTCATAAGGCCGATGGTATAGGGGTGCTGCGGATCGTCGAATACCGCGTCGACAGGGCCGCTCTCGACGATCTGGCCCCCATACATGACAGCCACATTCGTCGCGATTTCAGCCACCACACCCAGATCGTGGGTGATGAACAAGGTTCCCATTCCGGTTTCTGTTTGAAGCTCTCGGACAAGATCGAGGATCTGCGCCTGGATGGTGACATCCAACGCCGTTGTCGGTTCGTCCGCGATCAGCAGCGAGGGGTTATTGATCAGCGCCATCGCGATCATCACACGCTGCCGCATGCCACCGGAAAGCTGGTGAGGGTATTCGTTCAACCGCTGTTCCGGGGCTGGGATGCCAACGCGGCGCAGCATGGCCAAAGCGCTTGCGTCAGCTTCGTCTCGGTTGCAGTTGCGGTGATGTAAAACGGCCTCGGTGATCTGATCGCCGATTCTGAAGGCGGGGTTGAGCGAGGTCATCGGTTCCTGAAAGATCATCGCCATGCGATCGCCCCGCGTCGCGCCGTCCAGCTGTTCGGTGCGCAGGTCATATGGCCGACCTTCAAACTCCAGAAGACCAGACGGGATATCGATGACGTCTCGCTGCAGCAGCCCCATCAGGGCCATGGCGGTGACGGATTTTCCGCATCCGGATTCACCCACGATGCACAACGTCTCGCCAGCAGATACCGACAGGTCCAAACCATCCACGGCTGATGCGGGTTGGCCGCGAAACGACAGGCTGAAGTCAGACAGCTTCAGGATCTCGACTGACGAGTCAGGCTTGGCGTTGGGGTTTTGGTTGGGCACAGCTCGCAACCTTTACATTAAACCAATATGTAATTGGTTGCAATTTTAGAGCGCAGTTGTCAATGTATCATTGCTGCTTTTTCGCCATCAGGATCATATCTCGCCGACAGCGTAGGATGAGCTTCGCTTTCGACTTATTCCTTCGGAAGATGCAGTTGCCCTTTCGAAAACCGGTTCTCTATATGCAGGTCGTCGCGCGCTCCCGGCTCTCTTTTTGGCAGGCAAAATAGGTTCTGTCCGAAGCTCAGGCGCTGATCTTTTTTTTTGGGGGGGGGCGACATCCAAGTTTGTCGGTTCTGAAATGGATTCTGTCCGAAACAGCATCTGCAACACAAGCCGAGTTGGGTGCAAACCAAAGACTGCAACGAACAGGAGCCTTCATGCGTTTTTCAGCTCTGCGACTTTTCAAGGAGGCTATGACCGGCCACAAGGGTTGGGGTCCGCAATGGCGTGACCCGGCGCCTGCGGATGCTTACGACTATGTCATCGTCGGAGGTGGCGGGCATGGTCTGGCGACTGCCTACTATCTTGCCAAGGAATTCGGTGGGGCCCGTATCGCGGTTCTGGAAAAAGGCTGGATCGGTGGCGGCAATGTCGGTCGGAACACGACGATTGTCCGGTCGAACTATTTGCTGGACGGCAATGAACCGTTTTATGAGTTTTCGCTGAAACTGTGGGAAAACCTCGAGCAGGATTTCAATTACAACGCGATGGTCAGCCAACGCGGTATTTTGAACCTCGTGCATTCCGACGCGCAGCGGGATGCGGCGCGGCGGCGGGGCAATGCGATGATCCTGAATGGGTCCGATGCCGAGCTGTTGGATACCGAAGGCGTCCGCGCGATGTATCCGTTCCTGAACTTCAACGATGCGCGGTTCCCGATCAAAGGCGGATTGCTGCATCGGCGGGGCGGCACGGTGCGTCACGATGCGGTGGCCTGGGGGTATGCGCGTGGCGCGGACATGCGCGGCGTCGACATTATCCAGAATTGTGAGGTCACGGGCTTCCGTATCGAAAACGGTAAGGTCCTTGGGGTCGACACCTCCCGCGGTTTCATCGGTGCCAAGAAGGTCGGCGTCGCCGTGGCAGGCAGTTCCAGCCGCGTGATTGAGAAGGCCGGGATGCGCCTGCCGATCGAAAGCCACGTGTTGCAGGCTTTTGTCTCAGAGGGGCTCAAGCCCTTCATCCCCGGCGTGATCACCTATGGGGCGGGGCACTTCTATTGCAGCCAGTCCGACAAGGGCGGGCTGGTGTTCGGTGGCGATCTGGACATGTACAATTCATATGCGCAACGCGGCAATCTGCCGGTGGTCGAGGACGTGATCGAAAGCGGCATGTCGCTGATCCCTGCTTTGGGTCGCGCGCGCCTGCTGCGCAGCTGGGGCGGGATCATGGATATGTCCATGGATGGCTCGCCCTTTATCGACAAGACGCATATCGATGGGCTCTACTTCAATGGTGGCTGGTGCTATGGCGGTTTCAAGGCAACGCCGGCGTCCGGCTATTGCTTTGCCCATCTTCTGAAGACCGACCGTCCGCACGAAACCGCGACCGCCTATCGGTTGGACCGGTTCATGACCGGGCACATGATCGACGAAAAAGGGCAGGGCGCCCAACCGAACCTGCACTGAGGGGCTTATCAGATGATTATCAACCATCCTTTGCTTGGCCCGCGCGACGCGCAGGAATTCACCTATCTGGGCGACGCGTCCCTTATCAACCGGCCCGACTGGCAGGCTGAGAATGCGGCGCAGGCGTTTCACGATTACCTCTACCTGCGCGACAACCCCGCGGGCGAACATCGTGAATTGTGGTTCCACGAACAAGGCGACCGGTCGTGGCTGGTGGTGACCCGCAACACGGTGACCCATGAAATTCTGAACGTCGAGCTGGCGCGCGATGTCGCCAAAACCGCAAGGAAGGCTGCCCAATGACACAACGCAATCGTCTGAACGGTGGCCTGATCAACCGTGACGCCAGCCTGAGCTTCAAATTCGATGGCAAGTCTTATCAGGGGTTTGAGGGCGACACACTGGCCTCGGCCTTGCTCGCCAATGGCGTGCGGCTGATGGGGCGGTCGTTCAAGTACCACCGTCCACGCGGGCCGCTGACCTCGGGCAGTGAAGAACCCAATGCGCTGGTCGAACTGCGCTCGGGCGGACGGCAGGAGCCCAACACCCGCGCGACCGTGGCCGAGCTCTATGACGGGCTGAACGCCAATTCGCAAAACCGCTGGCCGTCGCTGGAGCGCGACTTCATGGCGATCAACGACCGGTTCTCGAACTTTCTGACCGCGGGTTTCTATTACAAGACATTCATGTGGCCCAAGGCGTTCTGGGAAAAGCTGTACGAACCGATCATCCGCAGGGCTGCCGGTCTGGGTAGCCTGACCGGAGAAGCCGACCCGGATCATTATGACAAGGGCTTTCTGCACTGCGATCTGTTGGTCGTCGGCGCGGGTCCGGCGGGTCTGGCAGCGGCGCTGACCGCTGGACGCGCGGGTGCCCAGGTCATTCTGGCGGATGAGGATTTCCGTATGGGCGGGCGTCTGATTGCCGAGACTGCGGCGCTGGCCGATATCTCTGGAACCGACTGGGTTGCGCAGACTCTGGCAGAGCTGGCGTCGATGAAGAATGTGCGGGTGATGCCGCGCACGACTGTCTTTGGTGCCTATGATCACGGCATCTATGGCGCGGTCGAACGAAACGCGGATCACCTGATTGCGCCTGAGGCGGACAAGCCGCGCCAGACCCTGTGGCGGATCTATTCCAAGCGCGCGTTGATTGCGACCGGAGCAATCGAGCGCCCGATTGCGTTCGAGAACAACGATCGGCCCGGCATTCTACTGGCCGGAGCGGTACGGGCCTACGCCAACCGCTGGGCCGCGACGCCCGCACAATCGGTTGTGGTGTTTGCAAACAACGATGATACGCATCAGACGGCGCGCGATCTGATGGCACAGGGCGTCAAGGTTCCGGCCATTGTCGATACGCGTCCCGACGCGCCCGATGTTGAGGGCACCGAAGTCCTGAAAGGGGCCGAGATCATCAACACATCGGGCCGCCTTGGTCTGACCTCGGTGCAGGTGCGCACCGACAAAGGTTACACCCGCGATCTGCATTGCGAAGCGCTGGCGATGTCCGGCGGTTGGAACCCGAATCTGGGCCTGACCTGCCATCAGCGTGGTCGCCCGGTCTGGAACGCGGATATCCACGCCTTTGTTCCCGGTGACGGCCTGCCCGTCGGCCAAATCGTTGCTGGCGCGGCCAAGGGCGATCTGACCACCGATGCGGCGCTGCAAGGCGGCGCGGCGGCGGCGGTAACCGCTCTGAGCGATTTGGGAATCACAGCATCCCCTGCCGATCTGCCCGCTGCGGCAGATGCACCAGTTTCGATCAGCCCGTTCTGGCACGTCAAAGGCTCAAAACGCGCCTGGCTGGATTACCAGAACGACGTCACCGTCAAGGACGTCAAGCTGGCGCAACAGGAGAACTTTACCTCGGTCGAGCACCTGAAGCGCTATACTACGCTAGGTATGGCGACCGATCAGGGCAAAACCTCGAACGTGGGGGCGCTTGCGGTAATGGCCGAGCTGACCGGCAAGTCCATCCCCGAAACCGGCACGACCATCTTCCGCCCGCCGTATACGCCTGTTGCGATGGGGGCCTTTGGTGGCCGCGCGGTCGGTAAGGAATTCCACCCGACCCGCCTGACGCCCAGCCACAAATGGGCCGAGGAACAGGGCGCGGTGTTTGTCGAAGTCGGCAACTGGCTGCGCGCCCAATGGTTCCCCCGCAAGGGCGAAACCCATTGGCGACAATCAGTGGACCGCGAGGTTCTGCAGACCCGTAACTCAGTCGGTGTCTGTGATGTGACCACACTGGGCAAGATCGATGTGCAGGGCGCGGATGCCGCGGCTTTCCTGAACACGATCTACGCCAATGGCTTCGCTAAACTGCCTGTCGGCAAAGTGCGTTATGGCCTGATGTTGCGCGAAGATGGTGTAGCTTATGACGACGGCACCGCCGCGCGTCTGGCCGAGGACCATTTTGTCGTGACCACGACCACCGCCAACGCGGTTCTGGTCTATCGCAACATGGAATTCGTGCGCCAGTGTTTGTACCCGGATATGGATGTTCAGCTGATCTCGACCACCGAGGCCTGGGCGCAGTATGCTGTGGCCGGACCGAACAGCCGCAAGTTGCTGCAAAAGATCGTGGATCCTGAGTTTGACATCTCGAACGAGGCGTTCCCCTTCATGGCCTGTGGTGAGATCACTGTCTGCGGCGGTTGTCGTGCCCGGCTGTTCCGGATCTCGTTCTCGGGCGAGCTGGCTTATGAGATCGCTGTACCCACACGCTATGGCGACGCGCTGATGCGCGCGCTGATGGAGGCGGGCGAAGAATTCGACGTCGTGCCTTACGGCACTGAAGCGCTGGGTGTCATGCGGATCGAAAAGGGTCACGCTGCGGGCAACGAACTGAACGGCACGACCACCGCGCTGAACCTTGGGCTGGGCCGTATGGTCAGCACCAAGAAGGACTGCATCGGCAATGTGCTCAGCCGTCGTGAGGGGATGAACGCCCCGGAGGCGCTTGCGCTGGTCGGACTGAAGCCAGTGGATGCCAAGGACACCGTGCCAGCGGGCGGGCATCTGATGAACGCCACCGGGCCGGTCGATGCTGCCCATGATCAGGGCTATGTGACCTCGGCGGCCTATTCGCCGATCCTTGAAAGCTCGATCGGGTTGGGCTTCGTCAAAGGCGGTTTCGATCGCAAGGGCGAAAAGCTGCGTCTTGTGAACCCGCTGGAAGGACAAGAGATCATGGTCGAAATCGTCAGCGCTCATTTCGTGGACCCGGAAGGGGAGAAGCTTCGTGCATAAACTGAAACCCATCACCCCGCTGGGCAGCGACGCACCGCGCGTCGATACCATCGGCACGATCACCATCACCGAAGTAGTGGATCAAGCGCTGGCCTCGGTCGCCGCACGGACGGATCAGGCAGGTGCCGTGCAAAATGCACTGGCCGACAAGATTGGTGTGACATTGCCCGAAGTTGGTCAATCCGACGTGGCGGCACCCTATGCCGTGTTTTGGATGGGGCCGGATCAGTGGATGGTCACTGCACCGCATGACAGCCACGAGCTGCTGGCATCTGAGCTGAAACAAATCACCGGCGATCCAGCCTCGGTTGCCGAGCAGACCGACGGATGGTGCCGGTTCGATGTGCAAGGTGCTGCCTTGTCCGACTTGTTCGAACGGCTGAGCAATGCCCCGGTTCGCACGATGGAACAGGGCGCGGCGATCCGTACCACGGCTGAGCATCTGGGCGTTTTCCTGTGGAAGCTGGCAGACGATCATGTGGCCGTCATAGGGCCCAGATCTTCGGCAGGATCACTTCATCATGGTCTGCTGGCGGCGGCGAAATCCATCGCCTGAGCGTCAGCCCGAGGGCAGCGCATCATCGCTGCCCACCCGTGTCGAGTTCTTTGCACGCCGGTTACTGATCGGCGCAAGTCCAAACGTTGCACGATTCAGTATGTGATCGACGACGGTATTGCTTTGGATGGGCGCGAAAAAACACGGTTCAGACCTGTGGCAAAAAGCAACTGGCTCAGCTCTCTCGCCTCGATGGGTTTAGCCGATAGCGCCGACCCGAAGAACCGGTCTACGCGGCCAAATTCAATCTCTTTTTTGTGGGTCTAGCAGGTGTTTTTCGATCAGTTGAAAAGCATAGCCTATGTAGATTCTCTGTAGAAACCCGACGGCGGCAATGTCTTCACGCTCCAGCGCTTTCGCCAGATCAAAGGTTTCCTGAACCACAGCGTCATAAGCGACGATACCAACAATCTGTTCCATGCGATGCCAGACGCTGGACGACTGGAAATATGCCTGATTCCAGAACTCGCGCAGCGAGCGGTTTCCGATCAACGATGCGATCAGTGCCTGCAGCCGTTGGTTCAGTTTTACATATTCCTGGGAATCCAACCGCTCTCGCAGCGCAACAGCATCTTCGTAAATCGCGCGCGCTTCTTCCCGATGATGCGCTGTAACAGTGATCGGCGACAATGTTCCGATCATCTGGGCCAGCTCCATCCTCATCTCATAGAGATGGCGGACACGCTCTGCCGAAAGCTCAATGACAACTGTACCAACCCCGTTGCGGGTTTCGATCAGTCCAAGATGTCCGATTCGCGCAATGGCATCTCTGACGGGTGTTCTGCTGACACCGAATTCCTTGGCAAGCACGGCCTCTTTCAGCTGAGCGCCCGGTGGGTAATACGCAAAGCAAATGCGCTCCAGAATTTGCTCTTGGATCTCGTCCACAGTCACCTTTGGGGGCGCCGTGATTTCCGGATCTGCAATAGTCACTGTTCTGATCCCTCCTCGTGTTCTTAACCGTTTCTGACCGCCAATCAGTAATCTCTCAACAACCGTCCGTATCCTGAAATCTGATCCTTGATGCCCGCTTGGCGCAACACATCCCAGGCCATGGCTTGATTGGAGCAAATTACGGGTTTGTTCAGGGCGTCTTCGAGCTGTTCGACCACTTCGATTGCCCGCAGGGCACCACAGCTTATGAACACGGCTTCGGCTGCCGCGGAATTGACCGAATGAGCCAGTTTTTCGATCACGTCCAGGCGCACTCGGATCATGTCGCTGTCTTTTTCAAGATTGAGGCCGCGTATTTCCGTGACATGGAACCCCTGATTTTCAAGATACTGTTTTTCTTTCAGATTCACTTCATCCAAATAAGGTGTGCACACCGCGATCTTTTTTACATCAAGTGTATTGAGGGCGCGAATGGCAGAGGTGATCAAAGAGGTTGCAATTGCATTGGGCGCACCTTTGCGCAGCTCGCGAACTACGGTGTCTTCACCCAGAACCAGGCTACCGGACGTGCAGGCATAGCTGATCACATCAAGGCTTCCATCCGGCAAGAGGGTCGACGCAGCGCGTGCCAAATCGTTTCCGACATCGGTCAGGTTTTTGACGGTTATGCTGTTTGGGATGGCGACGCGCGTGAAGTGTGTGCCTACGCCATTGGGCATTATTGTCATCATGTCGTCTTCGATTGTCTGCTCTGTAGCGAGCAGTACGAATCCTATTTTAGCGCGATTGTGGCGGCCTTCGTCGAACAGGGATCTTGGATCAATCTTCATAACCTGCATGCATCTCCTTTAGGTAACGGCATATAATGCTGCCATAAATCAATTATTGACATACAGCTGTATACAGGTCAATAACTCTGCCAGTCTGCTGGGGCCGCCCCGAAAGCAGGCAGAGTTCGCATTAAAGGGAGGTATCTTCGCAAATGCAGGTATCGAAAATTCTGAAGACTGGTGCTGTTGCGCTCGGCTTTGCCGGGTTTGCCGCGTCCAGTGTATCGGCTCAGGATATCATCCTGGGTCACGTGATGGATCAGGAACACATCTTCCACAAAGTATCCGAGCAATTCATGGAGCGTCTGGACGAGCTGTCCGGCGGTACCATGTCTGTTTCGTATCACCCGGGCGGTGATCTGGGTGACTGGACGTCGATCGTTGAGCAGGTTGCCCAGGGTGCGGTTCAGATGACCATGTCGTGGAACCACTCCGAGCTTGACCCCCGCTGGGACGTGTCGATTCTGGGCTACATCGCCAATGACTGGGAGCAGGGTAAAGAAGTTTACGGCCCCGGCTCGACCATGAACGAAGTCTATAACGGCGTCATGAACGATCTGGGCATGGAGCTGCTGGGCACGATCCCGACCGACTTCACCGGTTTTGTCGTGCGCAAGGGCGTCGATGTTCCTGTGAACTTCCCCGAAGATGCCGAAGGCTTCAAAATGCGCGTTCCGGGCCAGCCGATGGCGATCGAGCGCTACAGGGCGACCGGTTTCTCGGCTGTTCCGATGGCCTTCTCCGAGGTGCACACTGCATTGCAGACCGGCGCGATCGATGGCCGGGCCTATTCGCCGCCATCCGAAGTTCTGTTGTTCAAGGATGTCCTGAGCGCCTACGTCTTCACCCGCGAAAACTTTGAGCACACCTTCTGGACCGCCAACAAGGCATGGTTCGACGGTCTGAGCGAAGAGCAGCAGGGCTGGGTAAAAGAAGCAGCAAATGAAGCTGTGAGCTGGGCCTGGGAAAATGCTGAAGCGGAAAGCCCGAAATGGTTCGAGCAGATCGAAGCCGCCGGGATTGAAGTGGTCGAGCTGACACCAGAGCAGCTGGAAAACTATCGAGCAAAGATCGTGGCCGTTGAATACCCCTACATGGAAGGGATCATCGGCGCCGAAGTTATGGGCGAGATCAAGAAAGCAGCTGGCGTGGAATAACGCTGGCAAGGGACACGCGCAAAGCCTGCTTTGCGCGTGTCTTCCTTTGGAGGAAGGGAGGAGAAATGACCAAAGATATTCTGCACACGGACAGTCTGGACGACGTTCTGGTGCCGTCACCGATCATACCGGTGCCTGCGCCGGAGGATCGGGATCAGCCTGTCTATCGCGGTCTGGGAGGCCTTTACAGCCTCGAGGCCAAGGTTGCCTGGTTGATGCGGGTGATCATGTTCGCAGCCATGATCCTGCTGGGTCTGGTCATGGCGGCGCAGGTGTTCATGCGCTACGTCATCGCCTCTCCGTTCCTTGGTATCGAAGAACTGGCCCCGATGATGGCTCTGTGGATCTACTTCATCGGCATGGCCTATTGCTCGCGTGAGCGCGACCACATCGAAGGTGGTGTCATGTCGCTGGTTGTCCGGGACCGGAAGGCCCTGCTGGCGCTGCGTCTGTTCGGCTCGGTCGTTTGCCTGATCGCACTGGTTGTGTTTGCCAAATACGCCTGGGACTTCGCGCAGTTCAATATCAACCTGAACCGCAAGAGCTCTTATATGAAATTCCCCAAATACATGTGGGATCTCAGCATGGTCTTTGGCTTCGTGCTGATGAGTTTCTACATGCTGCTTCAGATCTTCCTCGAAGCCCGCGCATTGATCACCGGTAAGGGAGGAGAATGATATGACGCTGTTCTTCATCGCCATCGCGATTGTCATCTTCCTGCTGCTGATCGAAGTCCCGGTGGGCTTTGCCTTCGGCATTGGTGCCCTTGTGTTTGGCACGCTGCAGGGTACGGATATCTCGTTCCATGCCGGGTTTGGCTATTCGCAGGTCAGCGCCTTCTCGCTGCTGGCCATTCCGCTGTTCATCCTGTCGGGCACCCTGATGGGGGCGTCGGGGATCTCCGAGCGGCTGCTGGATTTTGTCAACTCGTTTGTGGGCCGCACCAAGGGCGGTCTGGGTGCGGTGACCGTTGTCACCTGCGCGCTGTTCGGCGCGATTTCCGGATCAGCTTCGGCCGCGATTGCCGCCATCGGCAAAATCATGGTCCCGCGCATGATCAAGGAAGGGTATCCCCCGGGGCACGCAACCGCTCTTGTTGCGGTGTCGTCTGTTCTGGCGCTGATGATCCCGCCAAGTATTCCGATGATCGTCTTCGCGATTGCGATCCGCGAGTCCGTGGCCAAGTGCTTCCTGGCGACCATGGGTCCGGGGATCTTGCTGGCCGCCACCTATTGCGCGCTCAACTTCTGGTTCCTGCGCAACAACACGACGATCACGGTCGCGGAAAAACTGTCCTTTTCTGACACCGTGAAAGATATCGGCCAGACCGGCAAACGTGCCAGCCTTGCGATCATCATGCCGGTGATCATCCTGGGCGGTATCTATAGTGGGATCGCCACTCCGACCGAGGCCGGTTCGATGGCTCTGGTCTATACGCTGGCCGTTGGCTTGCTGATCTACCGCACGCTGCCGTTTGACAAGCTGTTCAACTCGACAGTCGAGGCCGCGCGTCTGACCGGTGCGATCCTGATGGTTCTGTTCTTCCTGTTCGTCATGAGCCGCGGCATGGTTCTGGCCAAGGTGCCGACCCAGTTTGCCGATCTGCTGCTGACCATCTCGGAGAACAAGATTGTCATCCTGCTGCTGATCAACCTGCTGTTGCTGATCATGGGCATGATCATCGATGACGTATCGGGTGGTGTTCTGGCCGCGATCATCCTGCTGCCGGTCACGCAGAAGATCGGTCTGGACCCGATCCACTTTGCCGCCATCGTGGGCACCAATCTGGGCCTGGGCAACATCTCTCCGCCCTGTGCGCCGCTGCTCTACATGGCCGGTGGTGTCACCCGGCAGCCGTTGTCGACCTATGTCGGCCCGACCCTGAAGTTCCTGCTGCTGGGCCACCTGCCGATGGTCTTTGTTGTGACCTTCATACCGCCCGTGGCATTGTTCCTGCCGGGCCTCCTCGACTGAGGTGTGAATCGTGTCGCCCGCGTGAAAGGCGGGCGGCACGGATTATTCGAAAAAAGAAGCGGTCGTCCATGCTGTGTGAGCATGGCGTTTCCCTAGGACCAACCCTGCCTTCGGTTTTAGTGTCATGCCGATGGCTTTTCTTGAAGGATGTAGGCACATGCTTGAACACGCAAAACAAAGAACAATCGAGCTTCAGGGCCGCATGAAAGATGCGGGCATCCAGAAGGCCGTGTTTACTGACGAAAGTTCGATGGCTTATCTGGCCGGCTTCTGGGGCTATCTGGGGATCGAGTTCGGCCGCCCGTCGATGTTGGTGGTGGATGCTGACGATGCCCCCATCGTCATCACCCCGCTGATGGAATCGGAAATGGTCGGTGCCATGACCTGGGTCGAGGATGTGCGCACCTGGGAAGATATCGGTCAGCGCACCTGGGGCCGCGCTCTGGCGGGTGCCTTGGGTGAAAACCCGTCCGAGATCTGGATCGAAAAAAGTTCGATCCCGGCGATTGTCCGCAATCACCTGGACGAGACCTATCCGGGCGTTCCGCTCAAGGATATCTCGCCGGTGCTGGGCGCGATGCGCACCATCAAGTCGCCGCTTGAGATCGAGGTGATGAAGCAGGCCGGTGAGATCGCAGGCGCGATGATGCTGGCCGCACATAACTCGCTGAAGGAAGGCGCGCAGGAATACGAAAGTGCGCTGGCTGTGATTGATGCGGGTTCGCGCAAGGCGGCGGGCTTTCTGACCGATAAGGGTTGGGACAGCTTCGTCTCGCCCATGATCCACAACCTGCAGATCGTGCAAAGCGGCAAGAAAACCTCGATGGTGCATGGCCGCGCCAGCGTGAAAGCCTATGAGAAGTTCGATCCGGTTTACTTCTGCTTCTGCAACATGGCGCAGTTCAAGCAATACAAGCTGGGCTTTGACCGCATGTTCCATGTCGGCGACGTCAAGGATCTGGACCGCGAAGTGCAGCAGGCTGCGATCGACGCCCAGCAGGCCGCGATCCACGCGATCCGTCCCGGCGTTCTGGCCGAGGACGTCGCCGCAGCCGCCAACGAAGTCTATCAGGAACGTGGGTATGAGACAGGCTACCGCACAGGCCGCTCCATCGGCGTCGCCTACCTCGAAGCGCCCGAGCTGAAGGCCGGCGACAAGACCGTGCTGCAACCGGGAATGACCTTCGCCGTCGATGGCGGCATCTCAGTCGATGGCGTAACCGCAGGTCGGATCGGCGACTCCGTCGTCGTCACCGAAACAGGATTCGAATACATCACAAACTACCCTCGACAAATCCTGCTCAGTAAATAAGAGCACTATCGATGAAAGACATGATCATGAACGCCATGCCTTTTCCTGCAGAAGAGCTGAAGACACGCGTTGATCGCGCATGCCAGGCGCTGGCCGATAACAATCTGGACGGGATCCTGATCTCGGTTCCCGAAAGCATCTATTACCTGACAGGTATGGATCACTGGGGGTTCTTCGCAGCCCATGTGGTGATCCTGAACCGCAATGGCGAGATGGGTCTGGCCTGCCGCGCAATGGAAAAGATCACCTACGACAACCAGGTGAACAACGCCGCATTCTATGGTCACAAGGACCATGAAGATCTGTCGGACTACGTGCATCAGGCGATGAAGGATCTGGGCATCATGGGCGGCCGCGTCGGCATTGAAAAGCGCAGCCTGTTCCTGACCCCGCGCCATGCCGAGCGTATTAAGGACGACGGTGCCGGTACGCAGTGGAGCGACGCGTCGGGTATCATCGACGATATCCGTCTGGTGAAATCCCCGCTCGAGATGGAATATACCCGCAAAGCTGCACGCGCTGCAGATCTGGGCACGCTGGCTGCGATTGAAGCGGTTCGCGATGGGGCGTCGGATTATGAAATCTCGGCCGCTTACCACAATAAGATGATCCTTGAAGGCAGCGAATATCCGGGCTTCGGCCCATTCTTCCGCCCGACCACCCGTCTGGGTGAGGAACACACCACGTGGCGTGGTGACACCTTCGGCAACGGCGATGCGGTGTTCATGGAAACTTGTGCCGCCTATCGCAAGTATCAGGCACCGATGGGTCGACTGGTCTATGTCGGTGACGCGCCCGATGGTGCCCACGAATCTGCCGAACTGGCCATGCGCGGCATGAAAGCCATCTGCGAGGCGCTTCAACCCGGCAACAAGGCAGGTGATGCCTATGATGCCTGGCGTGAGGTCGCCTGCAGCGCCGGTTTGAACGACTATCATCGTCACCACTGCGGTTATCTGGTTGGCATTGGTTTCCCGCCCAGCTGGACCGGTGGTTCGATGGTGACTTCGCTGTTTCCTAACTCTGAACGCAAGATCGAGGTTGGTATGGTCGTGCATGCGCATTCCTGGTTCACCAACACCGATGTGACGGACTACTTCATATCGAACACTGTCATGGTGACAGAGAATGGTGGTGAAGTGCTGACCAATCAGACGCCGGAAACCTTGATTCTGCGCTAAGATACTATGGTGCGCCAGACGGAGCGCACCATCCTCTCTGGATGCTATTTGCCCGGGATTCATATGGAAAAACTGACCAAAGAGACGCTGACAGGTGTTTGCAGCCAAATGGCTTCGCACGATTGGAGCGATGCCGAAATCAACGAACTCGTCGACCCGCAGCTTGGTATCATCACCGGGTTTCAGGACCTGCTGGATGAGCTGGAAGTGCTGCGCAAGATCGATCTGGGCACTACGCCACCAGCTTTGACCGTGCAGAAACGATAGACAGATGACCACCGAGATTGCTTTTGATACCGTCCGCGGATTGAAAAACCGGCTGACTGCCAAGGATATCACGCCTGCCGAGCTGGTCGATGTGTTCGCAGAGCGCATCGCGCACCACAATGACCGCTCCAAAGCGTTCATCACCGTAACCGACGGTTCGGCGCGCGCTGAAGCTGCAAACCTGAGCGCCGACGATCTGGCTGCGTCGCCCTTCGCGGGCATTCCATACGCGTCGAAAGATCTGTTTGATATCGAAGGGGTTCTGACCTCAGCCGGATCGCGTGTGTTTCACGATCGTATCGCTACCGAGGACGCTTTTGCTATCGCGCAAATGCGTAACGCCAAGGCCGTCAGCCTGGGCAAAACCAATCTGCACGAGTTTGCGTATGGCGCGACCGGTGAGAACGAGGTCTACGGCACTTGCGTCAACGCCTACGATCCGACCAGACTTGCGGGCGGTTCGTCATCGGGGTCGGCGGCGGCGGTAGCATTCGGTTTGGTGCCTGCATCGCTTGGCACCGACACAGGTGGATCGGTTCGCGCGCCTGCCGCTCTGAATGGTTTGGTCGGCATGAAACCAACCATTGGCCGGGTTCCTACTGCAGGTGTTGTGCCCTATTGCTGGACGTTGGATCATGTCGGCCTGATGACACGCGATGTTGCCGACTGCGCTGATTTCCTTGGTATCGTGGCGGGTTATGACTCACGCGATCCCGGCTCGCAGAACATCCCTGTCGATGATTACGCCGAGGCGCTGGATCAAGATATCGCGGGTCTACGCATCGCGATTCCCGCCAATTTCTATTATGAGCGCACCGACCCGGAAATTCTGGCAGCAATGGAACAGGTCAAATCCTTCCTTAGCGCGCGAGGCGCTGCGCTGGTACCAGTCACATTCCCCGATCTGGAACACAGCCGCGCCGTATCTCTGACTGTCCAGATGCCCGAAGCGCTGAGCGCTCATTCCGCCTATCTGCAGGAACGCGGCGATCTGTATGGTCAGGATTTCCGCGCCGGGCTGGCGCTGGGGCAAACCCTGTTGGCTGAGCATTATGTGCGCGCCAAGCGGTTTGTGGAAATGTACCGGCAGAAAACCAACGCGCTGTTCGATGATGTGGACCTGATCCTGACGCCGGCTACCCCGGAAATCGCACAAAAGGTCGGCACTGTGAAAACCACACGTGACGGCGTGGACGAAGCAGTTGGCAACGCGATTACCCGTTTCACCACTTTCTTTAACATGTCAGGCCACCCGGCGCTGACCATGCCCTGCGCGATGCATTCCGAAGGGCTGCCCATCGCGCTGCAGCTGGTGGGGCGATACTTTGAAGAGAGCACAGTGATCCGGGCTGCGCATGCTATCGAACGTGATGGCGCCTTTGCCATCCCGCTTCCGAATGTGGATGGCTGATCATGGTGCTTGCACTACTGAAATATGGGTTGTCCCGCCGATATCCGGCTCGGGAAGAGATTCCTCAGACACCCGATCTGAAGCCGCATTATGATGTGGTGATCGTCGGTGGCGGTGGTCATGGTGTGTCGCTGGCCTATCATCTGGCCACCAAACACGGCATCACCAATGTGGCGATCCTGGAAAAGAATTATCTGGGCGGCGGTAACACTGCCCGGAACACCACCGTAATCCGGTCGAACTATATCGATCAGCGGTCAATCAAATTTTATGCCAGCTCGCTGCGGCTCTATGTAAATCTGGCCAATGAGCTGGATTACAACATGATGTATTCGCGACGGGGGTCAGTTGACCTTGTCGCATTCCGAAGGCGAGGTTGCACAGATCGTCGTGGCCCGGATCGGCGCGATTCTGATCCGGGCGGATCAGGACGGGGAATATGCGTTGCACATGCTGACGGATTTCGCCTCGGCCCATTACCTGTGGGACGTGCTGCAGGACGCCGCGGATGAATTTGGCGGAGGGTTCGTCTGAGATGCCCGTCTATCATTTCAATTCGGACAATGGCGCGCCGGTTTGCGATCAGATCATGCAGGCCTTGATCGAGTGTAATTCCGGTGTTGAAACGGCTTATGGCGCGGATCAATGGTCGAAACGACTGGATCAGGCCTATTCAGAATTCTTCGAACGTAAATGCTTTGTCTTCCCTGTTCCGACAGGGACGGCGGGAAATGGTCTGGCGCTGGGGGCGGTGACCCCGCCTTACGGGACGATCTTCTGTCATGAAGCGGCACATATTGTCACAACCGAATGCGGCGCGCCCGAGTTTTATTCGGGTGGCGGGCGCATGACCCTGCTGCGCGGAAAGCATAACAAGATCAGTGCGGAAACGTTTCGGCAGGCTCTTGCAGATCATGGGATTGGAAATGTCCACCACATGCAGGCCAGCGCGCTGAGCGTGACGCAGGCGACCGAGTGTGGTGTGACCTATTCGCTCGACGAGCTCGGCGCATTGTCGGCAATCGCCCATGACAACGGCATGAAAGTACATCTGGATGGTGCGCGGTTCTCGAACGCGCTGGTACATCTGAATGCGACGCCTGCCGAAATGACCTGGAAAGTGGGCGTTGATCTTTTGACGCTGGGGACCACCAAGAACGGGACTATGAACGCCGAAGCGGTTATCACCTTTGATCCAAAAATCGCCGAGGTGGTGCGGTACATGCACAAACGTGCCGGACATCTGTCCTCTAAAATGCGCTACATGTCGGCGCAGCTGCTCCGCTTCCTCGAAAACGATCTTTGGCGCAAGAACGCATTGCTGGCTAACGGCAATGCCGCGCGGATCGCGGAGTCTCTGGCACTGTGCGACGGTGTGGAGTTCGCCCATCCCGTACATATCAACGAGGTTTTCGCGTCGCTTCCGGAAGAGATGATCCAGGCGTTGAACAAAAACGGGTTCCACCTGCGGCCGTGGAATTGCGGTCTTACAGGGGAAAACGTCCGCATGGTGTTGTCTTATTGCGATGCGCCTGACCGCCTCGACCTTTTTGAAACCGTGTGCCGTCAGCAGTCAGTCTCCCACTAGTACGCTGATTGCACCGGTTTCCGCCCTCGCCACGCCCCCTCGGCGAGGGCATTTTTTTTGAACAAGGCCATTGTATGCGATGGCACTCAGACGGAATGAGGAACTTATGGAACAAAAGAAGCTGGGAATTGCGGGTATCGGAGCGATTGGCAGTAACGTGGCCCGGGCCATCGATCGCGGCCAGATACCCGGATTTGCTCTGACGGGGATGGCGGCCAGCCGCCCCGAACGTCTTGATGCGTTAAACGCCGAGCTGTCGAAACCGGCACCCTTTATGGATTTCGATGCCCTGGCTGCGAATTGCGACTGGGTTCTGGAAGGGTTGCCGCCACAGTTGTTCAACGACCTTGCAAAGCCGGTGCTACAGGCCGGGAAAACCCTGATTGTCATGTCCTGCAGTCAATTGCTGGGCCGTGAGGATCTGATCGCGCTGTCGCGTGACACAGGAGGGCAGATTATTATCCCATCCGGTGCGATGCTGGGGCTGGATGCGCTCAAGGCGGTTGCGGTGGGCGAGATAAAGTCTGTAACTATTGAGACCCGCAAACCGGTGGCCGGCCTGATCAATGCCCCTTATCTGAGCAAAACCGGTCTGGATCTATCGGGCCTGACCGAGGCGAAACAGATCATTTCCGGCAGCGTCACCGAGGTGGCACAAGAGTTCCCAGCCAATGTCAACGTGGCTGCCGCGCTTAGCCTTGCGGGGCTGGGACCGGATCGAACCCGGATGGAAGTCTGGGCCGATCCAACGCTGACGCGAAACAAACACACGGTGCGCGTTACCTCGGACAGTTCGGATTTCACCATGAGCATTCAGAACCGCCCGACGGACGAAAATGCCGCCACGGGCCGGATCACTCCGCAGAGCGTGATTGCATTGCTTAACTCTCACAACGCCACTTTGCAGATTGGAACCTGAACATGCTGACATTGGAAATGATCCGGGCTGCAGCCGACACTTTGAACGGTGTCACCCGCGTTACACCCCTTCTGGAATCCGAGCTGTTGAATGCCCGGCTGGGTTCCCGCCTGCTGGTGAAGCCGGAATGCCTACAACGCACCGGGTCTTTCAAGATCCGCGGTGCTTACACCAAGATTGCATCCTTGACCGAGGCTGAACGTCAATCCGGTGTCGTGGCCTTTTCATCGGGAAACCACGCGCAGGGTGTGGCCGCCGCCGCTGCCGCTATGGGCGTCCGGGCAACAATTATCATGCCCGACGACGCGCCTTCGATCAAACTGCGCAACACGGCAGAATACGGTGCCGAGGTGATCACTTATGACCGCGAAACCGGAGACCGCGCCCAGATTGCCAAAGACGTGGCCGAACGTACCGGCGCGGTCATGGTTCCGCCCTATGACGACTATGTCCTGATGTCCGGTCAAGGCACTGTCGGGCTTGAGGTCGCCGAACAGCTGGAGCAGTTGGGCGTCAGCGCTGATGCGGTCATCTGTCCGGTGGGCGGCGGCGGCTTGATTGCCGGGGTATCAACGGCGCTAAACGCGCTGTGCCCCGAGACTGAAGTTTTTGTCGCAGAGCCGGAACATTTCGACGATACCCGCAAGTCCATCCAGGCCGGAAAACGCATTGGAAATGATCCGGGTCATCAGTCTGTCTGCGACTCGATTGTTACTCAGATCCCTGGTGAACTGACGTTCCCCATCAACCAAAAACTGGTTTCGGATGGTTTTGCAGTTACGGATGGACAGGCGCTTGCCGCGATCCGGGTTCTGCTGGATGAGCTGAAAATCCTGGCCGAACCCGGGGGTGCCGTGGCATTTGCCGCCGCTCTGAAATATGCGGACCGCTGGGCCGGTAAAACAGTTGTCGCCATCGTTTCCGGGGGCAATGCGGATCTAAATGCGGTAATGAGCGAAAAACGCGATCAAGTGTAGACGGGGGTTGTCAGGATCTGCTGGGTGTGCCCCTTTTGGTTGATCAAGATATGCAGACAGCGTTCCGGCGGTAGTCGCCTCAGTTTCTGAAACGTGGCTCGTTCTGACCGCTATTGATGCGGTCGGCTCTCGCCAGATAGGCGGTGCATTCGGCGCATGCACCTGCTTATGATGGTTACGCGCTGACTTCTCGGATCTTCTGCGCCTGATCTTGCTGTTTGATCCGAATACGCAGTCTTGTTGACCGGAAAATACCCTGCCTCGGTACCTCGCAGCGAAACTTGGTACAGTTTGGTCATTCATTGATTTTAGTCTGTACGTGAGATGGCTACTGGGTTGACAGTTCCTTGGCGTGTTCATCCTAGAGATCATGGGGATCTGCTCTGGTACGACGGTAGGAGGTGGCGCGCAGTTTGTGACGATGGGGTCGATAGATTAGGCTGATTTGGTCGTCGTATTGTACGGAGGGCAGGTGATGGAAACAGCGGCCAAGGCTGATATGCTTGCCCACGCCTATCATCCCTATTCTGCAGGACTAATCGGTTCTCAGCCTGAACTGGCAATGCCAGGTCAGGAATTGCCTTCGATTCCAGGATATCCGCCTGGGCCGAGTGAGTTGTTATAGGGCTGTCGGTTTGCTCCACGATGCGTGCGCGCGGAACCGAGATGCCATGACGAATCCCCAGTGCTTCAAGCCAGCGGTCAGTATCGCCAGAGCGCATGTCACTTTTGGCTGGAGTTGGCGAAATGACAGCCCTTATCGATGTTCAGGATGTCAGCGTTAGCTTTCAACAGGCACGTAATCTTTTAGAAGTCTTGACCCGCCAGAAAGCACGCGCGGTTCAAGCCGTCAGTAATGTTTCGTTGAAGCTGGAGCCGGGTGAAACCCTTGGTATCGTGGGTGAATCCGGATGTGGTAAAACTACACTAGGCCGTGCGTTGCTTGGCCCCTGCCACGTACCGGCGGCCAGATTCTGCTTGAAGGGCAAGAGATCGACAAGCTGATGAAATCGGACCCGATGGCCTTTCGCGGCAACGCACAGATGGTATTTCAGGAACCGTTCTCCGCTTTGAATCCGAAGATGACGGTGGGCGATAGCTTGGCTGAAGTACTGCGCGTGCATCGCGCCTGTCCCAGCGGTGAAATCCCCAGAAAGGTGGCCAATCTTCTGAAAACAGTCGGGCTCTCGCCGGAACTGGCAAGCCGTCGCCCACGGGCGCTGTCAGGCGGGCAATGTCAGCGTATCGGTATCGCGCGTGCATTGGCGGTCGAGCCCAAACTCATTGTCGCTGATGAGAGCGTTTCGGCGCTCGATGTATCCGTCCAGGCGCAAATCCTGAACCTGCTTCTCGAGCTGCAACGCGAACGCGGGCTGGCTATGATCTTCATTTCACGCGATTTGTCCGTCGTGCATCATGTCTGCAAGAAAATAGCGGTAATGTACTTAGGACGCGTGGTTGAGATTGGCGACTGCGCTGAAGTATTCGCAAATCCACGGCACCCTTATACCCGTGCTTTGATGGCAGCACGCCCTAAAATGAATGTGCAAAGCCTCAATCCGGAGGCTATTTTGCCAGGAGAACCGCCTAGCCCTCTGTCGATGCCGGCGGATTGTGCGTTTCACCCCAGATGCCAATACGCAGATGATCGCTGCCGTTACGCGGAGCAACCTGCACTGGAAGGCACTGGACCAATCAAAACAGCCTGATTCCTGATCGATAGCCTTCCGGCATCGGTGAATTAGAAGATGTTCGGTTGCAAACTCGGATCTATTGCAAAGTTCTGATTATTGCGCGCGCATAGATGAGACTTACATCCGATTGAAAGGGATTTGGGTCTATCTCTATCGAGCTATCGACAAACACGGCAAACGCTTGGTTTCATGCTTTCGCAGCGTCGGAACAAGTCGGTCGCCACAAAGTCCTTTGCTTGGATGTCGGAGGTCGACGGGCTTCTAAGAAAGTTGTCACTAACAAAAGCGGCGCAAACACAGCCGGCGTTAAAGTCGTCAATAAGATGCTGAGGCAGTTTGGTAGTGTGATCCCTATCGAGATGGTGTGGTGCAAATATTTCAATAGCATTGTGAAACAAGATCATTGCTTCATCGAAAGTCGGGCGAGTTCGATGCATGGTTTCACATCATTTGCTTCTACCACTTCAAAATCGGTGGGTTCGAACTGGCTGGCATGATCCGCAATGGGCAGATCGCAACCGGAGCCTGTCCTTCCAAAGGGCCCGCCGAACTGGCCGCCTAATTTCGATCAGTGAAACGATGCGCCGCGCTCAAAAGTTTGCGACAACGCCATCAGGATGACATGACGCAGGAACAGCTTCGGGATCAGATCCGTGAGTTAACACGGCAAATTAAAGTCGAAACCTGCGAGGAAAGGGCTAATCCGCATTAAGATGTCAGGCCGGTGCGTTGCCGATGGAAATGATCTGGGTGCAAAGCGCGATGGCGGCACCAAGTGATCGAGCCGTGGTCTCGGCCATGGTCGGCAGGATCATCCACTCCAGCGCCCATGCGCTGCCGGATCGTTCCTGTTCATGCACCAGTGCGTTATGCATGGCCGACACCTGCGTTGCGTTAAACCGGGCCAGTGTCACTAGCAACTCGGCCAGGATCGGGTTCTGCTTGTGTGGCATGGCCGAAGAGGTTCCGCCGCCCGACAGCGTGACCTCGTCTACGCCCTGCTGGGCCATCAGGCAGATATCCTGTCCCATTTTCCCCAGCGACCCCGAAACGCGGGACAACAGGTCGGTATATTCCACCAGCCTGCTGCGGCTGGACTGCCAGCTTTGATCCGCGACATGCAGCCCAAGCGATTGGGCGATATATGCCGCCAGATCGCGCTGCGCGGCCCCGATTGTCTGACCATCGCCAACGGGACCGGCCAGTTGCACGCATTCCACGCGCGGACGCAGATGCGCAAAGCTTTGGTGGTGGGTCTGGAGCGGATCGCGCCATGTGCCGATCCGGTGGCCAACGGTGACGGGCAGCGCGGCCTGCATCCGTGTGCGCCCCATGATCCTGCGTGTGCCGTAACGTTCGCTCAGCTCGGCCAGCAGCTGCGACAAGGTCGACAGTCGGGCCTGCAACAGGTCCGTGGTCTCGCGCAGCGTGATTGCCAGCGCGGTATCCATCACGTCCTGCGAGGTTGTTCCGGTGTGGATGGCAGCACTCAGCGGGCCCGCGCCCGATCTGAGGTTCTGAACCAGCGCGGGTATGGGCAACCCGTCCGCCATCGTCCCCAGGCGCAAGGCTTCGATGTCGGGTTTGGCTTGCTCGATCCAGGCGGCTGCGTCTTCAGCCTCTTGCGTGGATGTTTTGCCGACCGCACCCAGGCCGCGCGAATAGGCGGCCTCGAACGCCAACATATGTGCCAACGACCGTTCGGCCGACCAGATCTCTTGCACCTCGGGATCGCCGAACAAGCCAGAGAACCAAGGGTGCGTGAACAGATCGGTCATATCAAAGCGCCCTTAGTTGACGCGGCAGCTGCGCGCAGGCCCAGAATCGCGCGAGCCTGATCAACGGTTGCGACAGGGCGTTCATGGGTATGGCACAGGTCCACGGCCCGCTGCACAAGTGCGGCGTTGGATGGTGCCAGCGTGTCACGATCCAGACGGACGTTATCCTCCAGACCCGTTCGGACATGCCCGCCCGCCGCGATGGACCATTCGTTCAAGATGATCTGACCGCGCCCGATCCCGGCGGCGCACCACGGGGCATCCCCGAACAGTCGCTGTACGGTCTTCACATAGAAATCGAACACGTCGCGATCCACCGGCATCGCATTCTTCACGCCCATGACGAACTGGACATAAGGTGTGTCGGTGATTTGCCCGTCCTGATGCATCCGGGCCGCTTGCAGGATGTGCGACAGGTCAAAGGCTTCGATCTCGGGCTTGATCCGGTACTTGACCATTTCACGCGCAAGCCAGTCGACCAGATCGGGTGGGTTTTCGTATACGCGGGTCGGAAAATTGTTCGACCCCACCGAGAGTGAGGCCATATCCGGCTCAAGCGCCAGCATGGCCCCGCGCGCTTTTCCGGCGCCGGACCGGCCGCCGGTGGAAAGTTGGATGATCATTCCGGGGCAGTGCTTTTCTATCCCTGCCTTCAGCGCCGCAAACAGGTCCGGGTCCGAGGTCGGTTTGCCGTCCGCGTCACGCACATGGCAATGGGCGATGGATGCGCCCGCCTCAAAGGCTTCGTGCGTGCTTTCGATCTGTTCCGTGATCGTGATGGGCACAGCCGGATTATCGGCTTTGGTCGGTACCGACCCGGTAATTGCCACGCAGATGATGCAGGGGGATGAAAGGGCAGGGTCAGACATCGAAGAATACCGTTTCAGAGGGGCCCTGAAGATGAATGTCAAACCGATATCCCTGCGGCGCCGGTTCCGCGATCAGGGTTTGCCTGCGCGGGGTCTGTTCGATCAGGTTCAACACCGGGTCTGCCGCATTCGCGGTTTCCTCATCAGGGAAATACAGCCGTGTGTTCAGGCCGGTGTTGATGCCTCGGGCGACCAGCCAGAGGTTGATATGCGGGGCCATCACCGCCCCGGTTTCATCCGCTACGAGCCCGGGTTTGATCGTGTTGAAAACCCATTCCCCGGTCTCGAAATCCGGAATGACCCGACCCCAGCCGCGAAAACCCGGATCGACCGGCCCCTGACCCGGATAGATCCCCTGGGCATCGGCCTGCCATGTTTCGATAAGCACATCTTTGACCGGCGCGCCGGTTCCATCGCGCACGATGCCCCGCACCCTGATCCGCGTGCCCGCCACATCCGCACCCGCGATATCGCGGCCCAGCTCGTTGCGGTAGATGTCAAACCCGGCATCCCCAGGGGCCAGTCCGATATGAACATAGGGCCCCGCTGTCTGCGAAGGCGTCTCCTTGAGGTAGTCAAGATTTTGCGCCATGGTCAGTTCCCTTCGGGCCGGTTTTCGAAATAGGTTGACCGAGACCCGCGCAACACGATGTCGAATTTGTAGGCAAGGCAGTCGAACGGCACGGATGCATTGATATCGAGCGTCGCGACCAGTTGTTCGATCGCACGCGGGTCCGGGATCGTGTTGACGATCGGACATCTGGCGATCAGGGGGTCACCTTCAAAATAAAGCTGCGTAATCAGGCGCTGGGCAAAACTGTGTCCGAAGACAGACACATGGATATGCGCGGGCCGCCAGCTGCTGACCCAGTTGCGCCAGGGATAGGCACCGGGTTTGACTGTGCGAAAACGGTAGTAACCCTGATCATCGGTCAGAGTACGGCCGCAGCCGCCGAAGTTGGGGTCGATGGCGGCCAGATAGGTATCTTTCTTATGGCGATACCGCCCCCCGGCGTTGGCCTGCCAGATTTCCACCAGAGTATTGGGTACCGGGCGGGCGTTTTCGTCCAGAACCCGTCCGTGCAGCAGGATGCGTTCGCCCACAGGATCGCCGGTTGTCGCAAAATTGCGCAGCAGGTCATTGTCCAGCGGATCGATGTCACCATGACCAAAGGTCGGACCGGACAGCTCGCTTGCGGTTCCTTCCAGTGACAACAGCGGGTATTTCGGCGCGCGTGTGACGCTGGTTTTGTAGTCCTGTGCCAAAGACTGCGGATGCCATGCACGGTCGCGCGGATACAGTTGGGGGGATCGGGTCATTCTGCCTTATCCTCCATCTCGGAAAAGGTTTGTTTGGCAAGTGCGATTGCCCGGTTTGCGCAGGGAACGCCGGCATAGACGGCGGCGTGCAGAAAGGCCTGCAGGATGTCCTCTTTCGATGCGCCGGTATTGGCACAGGCGCGCACATGCATCGGGATTTCATCAAAGTTCCGGGTCGCGGCCAGCAATGCCAGCGTGATCATCGAGCGTTCACGCGCAGTGATCGTGTCATCCGCCCACAGCGTGCCCCAGGCGGTTTCGGTGATCATGTCCTGAAACGGTGCATCGAATGCGGTTTTGTGTGCCTCGGCACGCTCTACATGCGCATCACCCAGAACCCGGCGGCGCACAGACATGCCGGTTGCATGGCGATCCATCCTGTTCTCCCTTTCATCAATCCTGTTCAATAGGGCAGCCCCACATAGTTTTCGGCCATCGCCTTTTGTGCCGCGCTGTTGCTGCGCAGAAAGTCGATTTCCGCCCGTTGCATCTTGAGATCAAATTCGGACTGATCGGGAAAGCGATGCAACAGTTTTGAAAACCACCAGCTGAACCGCTCGGCCTTCCAGACCCGCGCCAGCGCGTTTTGCGAGTAGGCCTCTAATCCGTCCTGTGACCCGTCCCGGTAATAGTCTCGCAGTGCCTGAAACAGGTAATGTACATCCGATGCTGCGGTATTCAGCCCCTTGGCCCCTGTTGGGGGCACGATATGCGCGGCATCCCCGCATAGAAACAGCCGCCCCCATCGCATCGGTTCCGTCACGAACGAGCGCAGCGGTGCAATGGATTTCTCGATCGATGGGCCGGTAACAAGGCGGTCGGCATATGCCTGCGGAATACGGCGTTTCAGTTCCGTCCAAAAGGCGGCGTCTGTCCAGTCATCAGGGTGATCGGACAGGGAACACTGGATGTAATAGCGGCTGAGATTCTCGTTCCGCATGGAACACAGCGCAAAGCCGCGATGCGATGAGGCATAGATCAGTTCGTGGTGTACCGGCGGCGTTTCCGACAAAACACCCAGCCAGCCAAAGGGATAGGTCTTTTCATATTCGCGCCGGATTGACAGGGGGATGGTCTGGCGACTGACGCCGTGAAACCCGTCACACCCCGCTATGAACGCGGTATCGATACGGTGATCCTGCCCATCGGTGGTGAAGGTCACACACGGGCTGTCGGTCTCGGCACCGTGGATGGTGACGTGCTCGGTGTTGAAAATCACCGTCCCACCTGCGGCCTCGCGCGCGTTATAGAGATCGCGGGTGAGTTCGGTCTGTCCGTAGATAAGAACCGGCTTGCCGGTGTGTTCCCGGAAATCGATGCGAAAGCAGTCATCTTCGAACGCGATCAGTGTACCGGTATGTTCAATCGCCTCGTCATGCAGGCGCGCGCCGACGCCCGCCTGATCCATAAGCGCAACAAACCCCTGTTCCAACACCCCGGCACGGATGCGGCTCAGCACGTGGTTCTTTGTTCTGCGCTCCAGCACGATGCTGTCGATTCCCTGCGCAGCAAGAAGCTGTGACAGCAGTAAACCCGACGGCCCCCCGCCGATCACAACAACTTGTGTTTGCATCTGATCCTCCTGTCTCCGGCAAGCAGGATTGCATTGCGAACCGAGTTTCGCAACGCAAGGATGCGACCATAACATTGCGAATGAAGTACAAACGAAGCCATACATGAACCTGCGGCACTGGCCGAACGCAGCGTCGGACCCGCCCCAACGCCTTGGCATCCGGGGTGAATGCCGACAAAAAAGTTGCGATATTATGCATGTTATGCATTAAACTGCATCACGACGCATATGCAGAGGAGGAGGAAACGATGAAGATCAAACGCACGCTGGTGGGCGCTTTAGGGGCGCTTGCGCTGGGCGTAGGGACGGCGGCAACCGCGGCCGAGTATGAATTCAACCTGCAAAGCTTTTTGCCAGCGCAGGCGACCATACCCTCAAAGATCATCGATGTCTGGGCCGACAAGATCGAGGCGGATTCGGACGGGCGCATCGAAATCACGCGTTACCCGTCGATGCAATTGGGGGGTAAGCCGCCGGAATTGCTGGATCAGGTCATTGATGGCGTCATCGACATTACCTGGAACGTCATCGGCTATACGCCGGGCCGCTTCCCGTCGACCGAAGTGTTTGAACTGCCATTCCTGGTGAACGATGCCAAACCTGCCTCTGCCGCGTTCTGGACCTTGCTGGAAGAAGACATCGCCGCGCGCGAGTTTTCGGACGTCAAGGTTCTGGGCGGCTGGGTGCATGGACCCGGCATGATCCACGCCAACAAAGAGGTTCTGACGCCCGAGGACTTCAATGGCATGAAAATCCGCGGCGCGTCGCGCCAGGTGAATGCGTTGCTCAGCACGTTGGGGGCGACCCCGGTGGGTATGCCTGTGCCGGCGGTGCCCGAGGCATTGTCCAAGGGTGTGATCGACGGCACCACGATCCCGTGGGAAGTGACCAAGGCCCTGAAAGTACCGGAACTGGTCGAAAATCACACCGAATTCACCGGGCCGATGATGTACACGGTGACATTCGTTCTGGCCATGAACAAAGACAAATATGCCGCGCTGCCTGATGATCTGAAGGCGGTCATCGACAAGCATTCGGGGCTGGAGTTTTCCATGTTCGCCGGAGAAGTTCAGCAAGCCTATGACGAACCCGCGCGCGAAATCGCGCTGGATCGCGGTAACAACGTGGTGACGCTGGACGCCGAACAATCCGCCGTCTGGGCCGAAGCGGCGCAGCCTGTCTATGACACATGGTTGTCCGAGATGAACGAAAAGGGCATCGATGGTCAGGCCCTGATCGATCGGGCCAAGGCATTGATGGCCGAACACGGTAGCTAAGCCGGACCTGCCGCGCGGCGAACCCGGATCGTCGCGCGGCCTCAAGACCGAATTCCTGCATCGGCGCCGTGGACGGAGGGGACATGCACCGAACGATAGAAAGGCTGGCGCGCGGCATGGCGCTGCTGGGAGGGGGCGTACTGACCGCTTTGATCCTGTTGATCTGCATCTCGGTTCTGGGCCGGTCTTTCAATACACTGCTGCACGGCTGGATCGGGCAAGCGGCACCGGGCTTTTCCGAATGGGTTTTGGGGTTGGGTGTTGGCCCCATCAACGGGGATTTCGAAATCGTCGAGGCAGGCGTGGCGTTTGCGATCTTTGCCTTTCTGCCGCTGTGTCAGCTGAATTCGGGCCATGCGGTTGTCGACATCTTTACCTCAAAACTCTCGCCACGGATTGATCGCGTGTTGCGGATGCTGGCCGAGGTCGTCTTTGCCGCGGTTCTGGTGTTGATCGCAGTACAGTTGTTTGGCGGCATGATGGCCAAGATGCGTTTTGGCGAGAACACGTTTATCCTGCAATTCCCGGTCTGGTGGGGATATGCCGCAAGCTTTTGCGCGGCGGTGGTTGCGGCTGTTGTCGGCCTGTACATGGCGGCGATCCGCATCCGCGAATGCGCGACAGGAAAGGAAATCCTGCCGTGAGCGATCTCGCCATCGGGTTGCTGTCTTTTCCCGCACTGCTTCTTTTGATTTTTGCCCGCGTTCCCATCGGGCTGGCCATGTTCGTCACGGGGCTGGTCGGGATCGTGACCGTCACCGGAAACCTGAACATCCCGCTTGGGCGGCTGAAGTCCGAAACCTATACGACCTTCTCAAGCTATTCGTTGTCGATTGTGCCCATGTTCCTGTTGATGGGGTATTTCGCGACGCTGGGCGGGATGTCGACGGCGCTGTTCAAGGCAGCCGAAGGGTTTCTGGGGCATCGTAGGGGTGGCGTGGCCATGGCCGCGATCGGTGCCTGCGCGGGGTTCGGAGCGATCTGCGGATCCTCTCTGGCCACCGCCGCCACAATGGGGCGCGTGGCGCTGCCAGAGTTGCGCCGCTATGGGTATGCCGGTGGGTTTTCCACCGCTACGCTGGCCGCCGGCGGGACATTGGGCATCCTTATTCCGCCGTCTGTCGTGCTGGTGATTTATGCCATCCTGACCGAACAGAACATTGCCAAGCTGTTTCTTGCGGCCTTCATCCCCGGAGTTCTGGCCGCTTTGGGATATGTGGTCGCCGTCTCTGTCTATGTGCGCCTTTATCCCGACAGCGCCGGAACCCGCCCCGCCGCCCCGTACCGAGAGCGCTTTCGCCTGTTGCTGGATGTCTGGCCGGTGCTGGTGGTGTTCGGTGGCGTGGTGGGCGGCATCTATGCGGGATGGTTTACGCCAACCGAAGGGGCTGCTGTGGGTGCCGCCGGAACCGGTCTGATTGCGCTTGCGAATGGGGGTTTGACGTGGAGTACGCTCAAGGATAGCTTTACCACCACGGCCAAATCCACCGCGATGATATTCTTCATCATTCTGGGCGCGGGGTTCTACAATGGATTTCTGGCCCTGACGAATGTGCCGCAGGAACTGGCGAGTTTCGTGCTGAGCAAAGGCTTCAGCCCGTGGGTGATCCTGGCGCTGATACTGGTGTTCTACCTGATCCTCGGCTGCGTGATGGACAGCCTCAGCATGATCCTGCTGACGATACCCATCTTTTATCCGGTCGTATCGGTACTGGATTTCGGTCTGGTCGACCTGATCGCGATGCAGCATGATGCGGCCCGCGCTGCGCTGGCGGGAACGGCTGATATTGCGCCGGACATTCGGGCAGAAATCGAATCCCTGGTCGCGTCGGGTGCCGAGATCAGCCGGGATCTGCAGAAAGAGATCGGAATCCGCGTCACACAGGGCATGGCGGATCGCATCGCCGAGGAACGCACCGCCATCTGGTTTGGTATTCTGGTTCTGATCGTGGTCGAGGTCGGGTTGATTACGCCACCGGTTGGCATGAATCTGTTCGTGATCAACACGATGGATTCCGAAACGCGGATGATGGAAACCTACAAGGCAGTGCTGTTCTTTGTAGGGTCGGACATTCTGCGCGTCATCATTCTGGTGCTCTTCCCCGCGATCACCTTGTTTCTGATCCCCTTTGGATGATCTCACACATATTTGTGCATGAAAATGCATAAATATCAAAATGGATATTGCAATCGTGCGGGAATAATATGCAATATAACACATAATTTCAGGCATCAGTGGCGGGACTTGTTTGAGGCCGCGGTTCAGATGATCACCCGAATGTCGCGGCCCAAACGAGGGGGTTGGGCCGCAGGGCAGGGCGATTGGTTTTTACCGGCAAGCGGGCGCAGGTCAGTCAAGGGAAGGAGGACCCCGTGTCAGAAAACCAGAACGCAGCCCTTTGGTTCGTTGATCGTCACATCGGCGAAGGGCGGGGTGACAAAGTTGCCTTTCACGAGGCTGATGGGCAGCGGCGCGCGCTGACTTATCGTGCGTTGTCGCAGGAAAGCGCCCGGTTTGCAGGGGCGTTGGCGCGCCACGAGGTCCGGCGTGAAGAACGTGTGGCGATGGTCGTGCTGGACCAGATCGAATTTCCGATTGCGTTCTGGGGGGCGATCAAGGCCGGGGCCATTCCCGTTCCGATCAACACATTGCTGTCTGCGCCCGTTTATGCCGCGACCCTGGATGACAGCCGCGCAACGATGCTGATCGTGTCCGCCGAACTGTGGGATGTTGTAAGGCCTGCCATTCAGGACAACACCTATCTGCGGCAGGTGATCGTCATTGGCGACGCACCCGAGGGCACCATCAGCATGGCCGCGTTCGTGGACGGGGCCGAGCCGATGGAGCCGGTCATTGCCCAAAGCGATGAAACCGCATTCTGGCTTTATTCCTCGGGCTCGACCGGGTCGCCCAAGGGGGTGCGCCATGTGCAGTCCAGCCTCAGGGCCACGGCCGATACGTTCGGGGCGCAGGTGCTTGGCATCCGCGAGGGGGATGTGGTGTTTTCCGTGGCCAAGCTGTTCTTTGCCTATGGGCTTGGCAACGGTCTGACCTTTCCGTTGTCGGTGGGGGCGACCACGGTCCTGCTGGGCGGGCGTCCGACGCCGGATTTGGCCTTTGGGATCATTGCGGCGCATGATCCGACGCTCTTTTGCGGCGTCCCGACCTTCTTTGCCGCGATGAACGCGCGGTTTGAGGCGGGCGATCTGCAACGCTCACCCGGTCTGCGGCTGTGTACCTCGGCGGGTGAGGCGCTGCCACGCGAAGTGGGCGAGGCATGGGAAAACCATATGGGTGCCCAGATCGTGGATGGTGTCGGATCGACCGAGATGCTGCATATCTTTCTGTCGAACCGGCCCGGCGACATCGTCTATGGAACTTCGGGTACGGCGGTGCCGGGTTATGAGGTGCGGCTGGTTGGCGATGCCGATCAGGACGTGGCCGATGGCGAGGTTGGTGAATTGCTGGTGCGTGGTCCGTCGGCAGCGGAAAGCTACTGGAACCGCCGCGAGAAATCGCGTTCCACCTTCGAGGGGCACTGGACCCGGACTGGCGATAAGTATGAGCGCACACCCGAGGGCCGCTACATCTATTGTGGGCGCACGGATGACATGTTCAAGGTGTCCGGCATCTGGGTCAGCCCGTTTGAAATCGAACAGACCCTGATCGAACATCCCGCCATTCTCGAGGCTGCGATCGTGGCCCATGCCGATGAACAGGGATTGGACAAGCCGCGCGCGTTTGTCGTTCTGAAAGATGGGCAGAACGCAGATACGATCGGTGATCTGAAGGAGTTCGTCAAAGACCGGATCGGCAAGTGGAAATACCCGCGCTGGGTCGAGGTGGTGGACGATCTGCCCAAGACTGCTACCGGCAAAATCCAACGATTCAAGCTGAGGGAAACCGCATGATCTGGCAGGACGGCGGCACCGGCCGCATTGATATTGACGGCACAAGCCTGGAATTGCGCACCTGGGGACCTGCGTCGCAGGATGCCCCCACCATCGTGATGCTGCACGAGGGGCTGGGGTGTGTTGCGATGTGGCGGGATTTCCCGGCCGAGGTTTCAGCCGCCACCGGGTTTGGTGTATTGGCCTATTCCCGCGCAGGGTACGGCCATTCGGATGCGGCACCATTGCCGCGATACCTGGACTACATGACCATCGAAGCGCAGGAGGTTCTGGGTCATGTTCTGGATCAGGCCGGTATTCAGCGGACAGTTCTGTTGGGGCATTCCGACGGCGCGACGATTGCCGCGATCTATGCGGGGTCGGTCTCGGACCCGCGGGTGCGTGGCCTGATCCTGATGGCGCCGCATTTCTTTACCGAAGAAATGGGCCTGGCGTCGATTGCGGCAGCGCGGGATGCATTTGAAACCGGCGATCTGTCCGGGCGGTTGGCTGCTTATCATCGCGATCCCGCTGCAACGTTCAACGGGTGGTGCGACGCGTGGTTGGACCCGGGATTCCAAAGCTGGAACGTGGCGGATGTCATCGACTATCTGCGCATTCCAACCTTGGCGATACAAGGGCGCGAAGACCAGTACGGTACATTGGCGCAGATTGCTGAGGTTGAAACCCGCAGCTATGCTCCTGTGGAAACCGCCATACTGAATGACTGTCGGCATGCGCCGCATTTTGATCAGCCCGCCGCCACTCTGGCCGCAATTGCGGAATTCACTGCACGGCTTGAGCGGTTAGAGCGTGCGGCACCTGCGATGGCATGACCTGCGGCTGGCGTCCCTCTCATGCCTATGTTCCGGGCCAGACATCGCGTCACCCTGAGGGTTTATTTGACGTCTTTAAAACCGGCCTGTCCGATGTACCGGCGGAAGATCTTGCTGGGACAAGGGCTTGGGTCTATGGCTTGGCCTTTCTGAAGGACGGGTACTATTGGGAGGCTCACGAAGTACTTGAGGCCGTCTGGCTAACGTGCCCGCCCAATGCACCTGAACGTCTGATGGTGCAAGCGATCATTCAATACGCAAATGCCCTGTTAAAAGAGCGGATGGGCCAACCACAGGCGACGGCACGCCTGTTCGCGTTGTCCGACGATCTGGCGCGCGAGGCTGTTGATCGAGCGGGCGGGGATGTTTTGGGCGTGAGCGCAAAGTTATGCAAAATAATACATCAAAGCGCGGAAGATTGGTGTGATATCGCTAAAAGTGAACTGCAATAGTGCGTTATTTTGCACTAATTTCTTTACTCGATACATGCGGCCCACTATTCTGCATGACTGAAAGTAGGAGTTGTACATGACCAAGGTCATCAGTTTTGAAACTAATCCATCGGAGTACCGTCATTGGCGGGTGGAATATGATGGCCCGATCGCGAATCTGTTTATGGATGTCGACGAGGACCATGGGCTGTTTGACGGCTATCAGCTCAAGCTGAACTCTTATGACTTGGGTGTAGATATCGAGCTTGCCGATATCGTGCAACGTATGCGCTTTGAGCACCCTGAGGTGAAGGTGGTGGTCATGCAATCCGGTAAAGACAGGGTGTTCTGTGCTGGGGCCAATATCCGAATGCTGGGCGGTGCGGCTCACAGCCACAAGGTGAATTTCTGTAAATTCACTAATGAGACGCGTAACACCTACGAGGCCGCCGAAAAAGACAGCGGGCAGAAGTATATTGCCGCAGTCAAAGGGGCTTGCGCCGGGGGAGGCTATGAACTGGCGCTGGCCTGCAACCATATCATGCTGACAGATGACAGCACGTCCTCGGTCGCTTTACCCGAGGTGCCCCTGCTGGCCGTTCTGCCGGGGACCGGTGGACTGACGCGGGTGACAGACAAGCGCAAGGTGCGGCGCGATCTGGCCGATGTGTTCTGCTCGACCGAAGAAGGGGTCAAGGGCAAACGGGCGCTGGATTGGCGACTGGTGGATGAGGTCGTGCCCAATTCCAAGTTCGATGCAACCGTGCAGGAACGTGCGCGCGAATTTGCTGCTGCGATGTCCAAACCGGATGGTTCCTCCGGGATCGCTCTGGGTCCACTAAACAAGACGATCGGCGCAGCTGACTCGGTGACCTATAGTCTGATTGAAGTCGCTGTTAATCGTGATGTCCGTAAAGCAACTATCACTATCAGCGGCCCTGACGCGGGCGCACCGCAGGACATGGAGGCCTTCGCCGGCCAAGGCGATCAAGCCTATCTTTTGCGGCTGGTGCGTGAATTGGATGACGCCATCCTGCATTTGCGCCTGAACGAGATGGAGCTGGGCCTGCTGGTCTTCCGCACGCAGGGCGACCCTGAACTGTTTCAGGCGCATGAGGCGCTGCTAATGAACAACCGCGATCACTGGCTGGCCAATGAGGTGCTGCAATATTGGAAACGCCTGCTGAAACGGATCGATGTCACATCGCGTTCGATGTCGGCGCTGGTTGAACACGGATCCTGTTTCACGGGTATTCTGGCCGAAATCCTTTGGGCCGTGGACCGCACCTATATGATGGAAGACGAGTTCGAGGGCGACAACCGTCCGCTGGCGGCCATCACGATGACCGAGGTTAATTTCGGGCTCTTGCCGATGGGCAACGATCTGACACGCCTTGAAACCCGGTTTTTTGGTACACCCGACGCGGCCCGTCAGATTGCGGACAACAAGAACACCGCGCTGGATGCTGAGGCCGCCGATGCGCTGGGCCTGGTGACGATGATCTTGGACGACATCGACTGGGAGGACGAAATCCGCATCTTCGAGGAAGAGCGGGCCTCGTTCAGCCCCGATGCGATGACCGGGATGGAGGCGAACCTGCGTTTCGCAGGGCCCGAAACCATGGAAACCCGCATTTTTGGCCGCCTGACCGCCTGGCAGAACTGGATCTTCAACCGCCCCAATGCGGTGGGGCCGGACGGCGCTTTGCAGCGGTATGGCACCGGTTTGCGCGGCGAATATGACATGGAACGTGTGTGACAGGTTCCGCCCGAATTTCTTCAGGAGAAAGACATGCTAGACGTCATCAACGTAAGTTACGACACTCAGATCCCCAACAATGTCGGCCTGAGCCAGGACCGCAAGGTTCTGAAAGCACTTGAAAAATGGCATCCCGGTTATATCGATTGGTGGAACAAGCTGATCCCGCAGAACTTTCAGGAATCGATGGTCTATCTGCGCACGGCCGTCAGCGTGGACCCCAAGGGTTGGGCCAAGTTCGACTATGTGAAGATGCCGGAATACCGCTGGGGCGTTTTGTTGGCGCCACAGGTCGAGGATCGCGTCATTCCGATGGGCGAGCACAAGGGCGAAAAGGCATGGCAAGAGGTGCCGGGCGAATACCGCAACATGCTCAAGCGCCTGATCGTGATTCAGGGCGACACCGAGCCGGGATCGGTTGAACAACAACGGTTTCTGGGCCTGACCGCGCCGTCGCTCTATGACATGCGCAACCTGTTTCAAGTCAATGTGGAAGAGGGCCGCCATCTTTGGGCGATGGTCTATCTGCTGCAGAAATACTTTGGCAAGGATGGCCGCGAAGAGGCCGATGATCTGCTGATCCGGTCCTCGGGCTCGGAAGAAGCGCCGCGCATGTTGGGCGCGTTTAACGAGGAAACGCCCGACTGGCTGTCCTTTTTCATGTTCACCTATTTCACTGATCGCGATGGCAAGATGCAGTTGGAGAGCCTTGCTCAATCGGGATTTGACCCGCTCAGCCGCACCTGTCGGTTCATGCTGACCGAAGAAGCGCATCATATGTTCGTGGGTGAAACCGGTGTCAGCCGTATCGTGCAGCGGACATGTGAGGCAATGAACCAGGCCGGGCTGAGCGATCCCTATGACATCGGCAAAGTGCGCGATCTGGGCGTGATCGATCTGCCGACAATCCAGAAAAAGCTGAACCTGCACTACTCGCTGTCGCTTGATCTGTTCGGGCAGGAGGTTTCGACAAACGCCGCCAACGCCTTCAACGCAGGCATCAAGGGACGGTACATGGAGAACCGCATCGACGACGACCATATGCTGCAAAGCGATACATACGCAGTCAAAAGCATCGTCGATAGCGCTATCGTATCGCAGGATGTGCCGGCGTTGACCGCGATCAATATGCGGCTGCGGGACGATTATGTGCGTGACGCATCAGGTGGTGTCGGGCGCTGGAACAAGATCATCGAAAAGGCGGGGATCGATTTCAAACTCGCCTTGCCGCATGAGGCATTTCACCGTCAGATTGGCGTGTTCGCCGCCATCAAGGCCAACCCCGAAGGCGATATCATCTCTGACGCGGAGTGGGCGGCGAATGTCGACAAATGGCTGCCGTCCAAGGAAGACGGCGCGTATATCCAGTCGCTCATGGTGCCGTGCTATGAGCCGGGAAAATACGCGGGCTGGATTTCGGCCCCCAAGGTAGGGATCGACAACAAACCCGGCGATTTCGAATATGTGAAACTGCATATGGCCTGAACATACAGCCCGACAGTGGGGCAGGGGATATCCCTCTGCCTGTCACCTTTTACATGCCAGCGTGGGAAGGAGATCGACAATGCCTGCGGAACGCTCCGCTCTCAGCGTAGATACGGCCGAGATACAGCCCAAGCATTCGATGATACAGCGTCGCTGTCTTGGCTGTGACACCTGCAGGGGCATCTGTGCAGCACTTGTTGATGCCATGACACTTCCCGCCCTTATTCAGCGACGGCATAAATCATGAACAAGCCCCTCAAACAGCACCTGATCGACCCGGAAATCTGCATCCGCTGCTACACCTGCGAGATGACCTGCCCGGAACAGGCCATTGAGCATGATGACAACAATGTCGTGGTGAACGCTGACCTGTGCAATTTCTGCATGGATTGCATTCCGGTCTGCCCGACCGGTTCAATCGATGAATGGCGCGTTGTGGCCGAACCCTACAGCCTTGAGCAGCAGTATTCCTGGGAGGAGCTGCCCGAGCAGGAAGACCTGGGAACGGATGAGGCCGACACCGGGATCGAGGCGCTGGACGATGCGATGGCCGCGCTGCTGGCGGATGCGCACAAGGGCGCGGGCGGCAAGCCGAAGGCCCCGGCCACAGCGTCGAAACCCACGATCAACCTCTATAATCTGGGCAAGCCCGTTCAGGCCGTGGTGCAAGGCAACTATCGTTTGACAGCTGAAACCTCCGATGGCGATGTGCGTCATATTATTCTGGACTTTCAAGGACATCCCATGCCGGTCCTCGAAGGGCAGTCGATCGGGATCATCCCGCCGGGCCGCACCAATGATGACCAGCCGCACCTGCCGCGCCTGTATTCCGTCTCAAGTCCGCGCGACGGTGAACGACCCGGCTTTAACAACGTCTCGTTGACGGTCAAGCGCGAAGAGGGCGGCGTTTGTTCGAACTATGTGTGCGATCTGAAAACCGGCGATACGGTCAATGTAACGGGTCCGTTCGGGTCGACCTTTTTGCTGCCCGATGATCCGGACGCCCGGATCCTGATGATCTGCACGGGCACCGGTTCTGCCCCGATGCGCGCGTTTACCATGCGTCGTCAGCGCAAAGTTGGCACCATTCATGGTGGCATGACGATGTTCTTTGGGGCCAGAACGCCCGACAGCCTGCCCTATTTTGGGCCGCTGCAGAAAGTACCAAAGACCCTGCTGGATCAGCATCTGGTGTTCAGCCGCCAAGAGGGGCAGGACAAGGAATATGTACAAGACCGTATGCTGGCCAAAAGGGATATCGTCGCCGATCTGCTGCAGGCCCCCAACAGCTATGTCTATATCTGCGGCCTGCGCGACATGGAGGAGGGGGTCGAGCAAGCCTTTTCCGAAATTGCCGCCGGGCTTGGGCGGGACTGGATCGCACTGAGGGATCGCATGCGCGAAGATGGTCGATATCATGTGGAAACCTATTGATATGCCGACCCGGCCCGCGTCGGCCTATCGGCATGATATCCGTGTGACATGGGGCGATTGTGACCCTGCCCGTATTGCCTATACCGGGCGTCTGCCCTGGTTCACGTTGGATGCGATCAACGCCTGGTGGGAGGACCATCTGGGGCAGGGCTGGTATCAGCTGGAACTGGACCGCAATGTGGGTACGCCCTTTGTTCGGCTTGAGATGGATTTCAAGGCACCGGTCACGCCTCGGCACCAGTTGATCTGCCACGTTTGGCCCAGCCGGTTGGGAGAGTCGTCAATCGAGTTTCGGGTGGATGGCGAACAGGATGGCCGTTTGTGTTTCGCTGCACGCACGGTCAGTGTGTTCATCGTGGCGGATGCGTTTCAAAAGCGTCACCCACCTCAGGATATCAGGGATCTGCTTGAGCCGTTTTTACGAGAGGTCGGGCAGCTGAACACATAACCGTTTTCCTTTTTACCTCGGCGAAAGTAATGTGCATTATTATACACATTCGGAATTGTGGAACATGGCGGAAATTACAACCTTCGGCGGGGTTTCGACCCAGATTGACGCGGAATCCGAGATTGAACGTAGCATCTCGGCGCTGATGGTGCAGGTGGGTGAACGCGTCCGGAACGCGCGCGAACGCAAAGGCATTTCCCGGCGTGTCCTGTCTGAAAGCTCGGGTGTTTCGCAGCGGTATCTTGCCCAGCTTGAATCGGGAACTGGTAATATCTCGATCGGATTGCTGCAGCGGGTGGCGCATTCGCTGGATCACCGGATCGAATGGTTCGTAGGGGCCGAAGATCCGTGGAATTCGACCAGCCTGCGCGTTGCCGAGCTTTTTTCTGCCGCCGATAGCGAAACGCGCGATCTGGTGTTGCAAACTCTGGCTCCCGGTAGCGATCAGGCCGGACGGGCCCAGCGTGTCTGTCTGATTGGTTTGCGCGGTGCGGGGAAATCGACACTGGGTAAACTGGCCGCTGAACAGTTGGATGCACCTTTTCTGGAATTGAACAAGGAAATCGCCCTGCATGGGGGTATGCCGATTGACGAGATCCTCGCCCTGTATGGGCAGGAGGGTTATCGAAAGCTTGAGGCCGGGTCACTGGACCGGGTCATCGAGAACTATGACCGCGTGATCCTGGCAGTGGCAGGTGGCATAGTGTCTGAGCCCGAAACCCTGAACAAACTGTTGTCCAGTTTTCATACGATCTGGCTCAAGGCATCACCGCAGGAACATATGGACCGGGTGCGTGCGCAGGGCGATGAACGGCCAATGGCAGGCAATGCTGACGCTATGGAACAGCTGACCTCTATTCTGACCAGCCGCGAGGTTCTTTATGCGCGGGCTAGGTTCATGCTGGATACGTCGGGTCGGGCGCTGGATCAATCGCTTGACGAATTGGTGTCAATGATCCGGGCGCACAAGCTGTTGGACGCCTGATTGGGGTCAATTGCAACACAAGTGTGAAATATAACGCAGAGGGTGCAGCCGATGGCCGTAGATGTCTGGCGCCAAGGGCCTGTTGGGTTCGTAAGGTTGAACAATCCACCTGTGAACGCCATCGGCCTGAGCATTCGGCAAGGCCTGTGGGATGCGTTGGCATGGGTCGAAGCTCAGGAGGGGTTGTCGCGGGTCGTGTTGCACGGCTCAGACCGTGCCTTTGCCGCTGGTGCGGATGCACGGGAGTTCGATGCCCCGCCTGTTGCACCACATCTGCCTGATGTCTTGAATGGGATTGAGGCCTCGGAGGTACCTTGGGTTGCCGCGATTACGGGTGTTGCTCTCGGCGGTGGGTGCGAACTTGCGCTGGCTTGCCGCTACCGTATTGCTGCGCCGGGTGTCAGGATCGGCCTGCCTGAGGTGACACTGGGTGTCGTGCCCGGAGCAGGTGGCACACAGAGGTTACCGCGTCTGATCGGTATCGCCGCTGCGATCGAGATGATTTCGACCGGTAAACCCGTCACGGCCGAGTGCGCCGAGGAGCTGGGGCTAATAGATGGGATTGCAGATGATCCCGTCGATATGGCGCACCATCTGGACGTGGGAACGCTGGAGCTGTCCGTCCCGTCCGGCCTGAGGGATCTGCCCGCTGCGGATGATCGGGCGATTGACGCCGCGCGTGCGGTTGCGGGCCGGAAAATGGCCAACCAGATCGCGCCGCAACAAGCAATCGATCTGGTGGCGCTGTCGACCACCACTGCGCTGCCGGATGGGATGATGCAAGAGCGTGCGGTGTTTCTGAACCTGCGGCAAGGCGCGCAGGCCCGCGCCTTGCGTCACATGTTCTTTGCCGAACGCGGCGCGCGCGTTCCGAATGGGCTGAAAGCTCCAACCGGTGGCTTTGATCATGTTGCGGTTGTCGGTGATGGGACCATGGGTGCGGGCATCGCTTATGCCTGTTTGCAGGCCGGTTTGCAGGTCACGTTACTGGAGATTGCTAGTGAAGCTGCTCATCGTGCGCGGTCGAATGTAGAGCGGATCATTGCGGCCAGCCGTAATCGTGGCCTGATCTCGCCGCGGGTTGAGACGGAGATTCAGGCCCGGTTCGACGTGTCCACCGATTATGATGCCGCGTCTGGTGCAGATCTTGCGATCGAGGCTGCTTTTGAAAGCATGGATGTAAAGCGGGATGTGTTCGCCGCGTTGCAGGCGCATCTTGGCCCCGATACAATTCTGGCCACCAACACCTCCTATCTGGATGTTAACGAGATTGCTGAGGGTCTGGATGATCCAACCCGCGTGTTGGGCCTGCATTTCTTTGCGCCTGCGCATATCATGAAGCTGTTGGAGATCGTGCAAGGGCGCGCGACCAGTGATAGGGCGCTTGCCACGGGTTTTGCCCTAGCCAAGACGCTACGTAAGATTCCTGTTCGGGCTGGCGTATGCGATGGGTTTATTGGAAACCGCTTACTGGCCCGTTATCGCGAGGCGGCGGATACCGTTCTGATGGATGGATCGACCCCATGGGAAATTGATGAAGCCATGGTCGATTTCGGCTATGCCATGGGCCCTTATGAGGCTCAGGATCTATCTGGACTGGACATCGCCTTTGCCAACCGTCGCCGTGGGGATGCCACGCGCGATCCGAACCGCCGATACATTCCCATCGCGGATCGGATGATCGAATTGGGTAAACTGGGCAAGAAGGCCGGGGCGGGGTGGTATCGCTATCCCGGTGGGGGTGGCAAGGTCGAAGACCCGATCGTGGCCGACCTCGCAATAGAAGAGGCGTACTTTGCCGGGATCACACGCCGCGACTTTTCTGCGGATGAGATCAGGAACAGGCTATTATGTGCGATGATCAATGAAGCGGTCGGTATCATTGAAGAGGGCATCGCATCCTCGGCCTGCGATATCGATCTTGTTACTGTTTTCGGCTACGGCTTCCCGCGCTGGCGCGGTGGGTTGATGCATTATGCGGATACGATTGGAGTAGAGAGCATTTTGGAGCGGCTGGATGCTTATGCGCAGGAAGACCGCCTGGTCTGGGCCGCCAACCCGGCCCTGCGGCACTGCGCAGAACAGGGCCTCGCGCTGTCTGCCCGGTTTCCCGGCTGATTAGTCATTGCTGCGTCACCCACTCGGCAGGAGTAAGGGAGCCCTAGTCGATCCGGATGTCTGCCATAGGCTCGCCTGTGATGAGGGTTGGTACTATCGCGTTGCCTGTTGATACACGCGGCATGACTGACGCATCCGCGATGGACAGGCCCTCAAGCCCGTGAACGGAAAGGTTGCCATTAACAACGGACATCTCATCCCGGTCCATCGTGAAGGTACAACTCTGGTGGAAATAGGTGCTCGCTGCGTTGCGCGCGAAATCCTTCAGGCTTAAGCTGTCCAGTGGTCCGGGCATGACCTCGCGCTTGACGTATTCGGCCATCGCCGCGTTTCCGACTTTGCGGCACAGTTCGGTGCAAGTGGTAAGCGCGCTTAGGTTCGACTCTTCCCGCAAAAGCCCGCCGCCGATTACAAGCGGCGCATCAGACGCACGTTGCCACGGTTTTGCGGCCGCACCAAACCGGGCGCGATGGTCCAGGAACCGGGCGGAACCTCTGTCTGCCTACCCGTGACTTCAGAGGCATAGGGCCCAAGTGTGTAGGGCAGTCCGGTCTAGCCTTTCCCCATTTCATGATTAGCCAGATTGCGCCTAATTCGCGCGCCGCTCCATTGACAACGCTTGGCGGGTTGTTGACCCGAGTTAGCAAATCGAAGCTGCGTGCCAGATGTTTTTGATTGTCATGTAATTGTCCAGGCCTTCGGTTCCGCCCTCTCGGCCATAACCACTCGACTTGACGCCGCCGAAGGGCGTTTCCGGCATGGAGGCCTCCAGCGTGTTGATTGAAAGGTTGCCGACCTCGACCTCATCCACCAGCCGGTCGATATAATCGGCGCGATTGGTGAAGGCGTAGCCGGCAAGGCCATAGGGAACCGAGTTTGCTTGTTCGATGGCGTGATCCAACGAGCTGACGGGATTGACTACTGCGACGGGACCAAAGGGTTCTTCTTGCATGATGTGGGCATTGTCCGGCACGTTCAGCAGAACGGTGGGTTGAAAGAAGTATCCTTTGTCGCCAAGACGCGCGCCGCCTGTGGCGACCATGGCCCCTTTTGCACGGGCGTCTTCGACAAGTTCGGTCAGTGCAGGGATACGGCGGTCGTTGGCGGTCGGCCCCATTTCAACACCATCGTCCATGCCATTGCCGACGACGGTAGCCTGGGCGCGCTTCACAAAAGCATCGGCGTAATCGTCGAAAATGCTCTCATGGGCAAAGAATCGAGTGGGAGATGTACAGACCTGACCGGCATTGCGCATCTTGCGCACAGCGCTGGAGGTCGCTGCCGTTTGCACATCAGTATCCTCGCAGACGATGACCGGCGCGTGGCCGCCCAGCTCCATCAGCACCCGGGTGTCATTCTGCGCGGCCAGCGTGGTCAGATGGCGGCCCACAGAGGTTGAACCGGTGAAAGCGACGAGCCGAACAGGCTCCTGCGGGATCAGGTAACCCGAGATGTCGGCCGGATTCCCGAAGACAAGGTTCAATACACCGGGCGGCAATCCTGCATCTTCAAAGGCTCTGGCAATGTGAATGGCGCCTGCGGGCGTTTCCTCGGCGGCCTTCAGAATTACGGAGCACCCCGAAGCCAACGCGCCCGCGATCTTGCGTGCAGGCTGGCTCATCGGAAAGTTCCACGGAGAAAACGCGGCAACGACGCCAACGGGTTGGTGATGCACGGAAAACTTGTGACCACGGGCGGCGGGGATCACGCGGCCATAGGTCCGCATTGCCTCTCCCGCATCCCATTCGAAGAATTCCGCGCCGCGGATCACTTCTAGTCGAGCTTGTTGCAACGGTTTGCCGTGTTCCAGCGTGATTGAGGTGGCGATCTCTTCCTGCCGTTCTCGCATGAGGGCGGCGGCACGCAGGATCGTATCAGCGCGGTCCCGTGGCGATGTGCGGCTCCAGAGCGCGAAACCTTTAACTGCGGCATCCAGAGCATCGTCGAGATCGCTCTGCTCGGCGCAGGGAAGGTGGCCGATTTCCTCTTCGGTGGCCGGATTGACCACCGGTATATCCGAGCGTGTCTTGCGCCACTCGCCTGCGATGAACAGCTTCATTTCTGGATACATGGACAGCCGCCTTTTGATTGACTGAACATTAGATCACCCGCCATGGGCATTCGCCTCAAGTGAATTGGATGAATACTGATATCAGAATGAGGAATATCAGCCCTGCCTCATTTGCGCCGCCAGATGGAGCGCCGCCTTGAACGCCCGCCCCGCCGGGGACAGGTCATCATCGGCACGCAACGAAACGCCGATTGGTCCATGACCGAAGGGGACTGTCCAGTCCAGCTCTACCAAATGACCATTTTCGATGTCGTGGGCGACAACTTCGGCTGGCATCAGCCCGATCAGATCGCGCGACTGTAACAGGGTGCGGTTGGTCAGGTAAGACACGCTTTCGATCGAGACTACAGGCACATATTGCTGCTGCCCGGTAAAGAAGTGATCGACCTGCCGCCGTAACGTTGTTTCCAGCGGCGGCAGGACCCAGCCAAAAGGCTTGGTCTGGGCAAAACTGACCCCAGCATTGCCCGCCAGAGGATGCGTTGGCCCGACAACGGCCAGAATGCGATCATCAAAAAGTTTTTCCTGCCTGATCTTGTCGCGATGACGGTGCGATGGAAGGCGCCCGACCACCATGTCAATCTCTCCTGACAGCAACCCAGGCATCAGCACCTCATTGGTGCCTTCCACCACTTTGATCGCAACCTTTGGACGTTCGGTCAAAAGAACCTCAATAGCTGATGGCAGCAGACTGGCAGAGGCCGCTAGCAGAGTACCAACGACCACGCGGCCGGCATTTCCTTCGCTTAGATCATCGAGTTCCTGCGCCGCTTGCGATATCTGCGCGAAAATCAGCTTGCCATGCCGGATCAAAGTCTCGCCAAAAACAGTCGGTCCGACGCCGCGATTGGTGCGGTCAAACAATTTGACCTCGAAATCCAGTTCCAGATCCTGGATCATCTTGGTGGCGGCGGGCTGAGATATCCCCAGCGACCGGGCGGCATTCTGGATGTTTCCGTGCGTTCCAACCGCCACCAGCAAACGCAACTGCCGTAGCTTAAGCCGGGTCAGCGCGCGCTCAACGATGCGGGCATGGCGTTCCATCACAAGGTGATCCTTAGGTCGAGCTGATCGAGCTTTGCCACTACGCTCATCGCGGCCAAGGCCGAAGACCGGGGGTTGTCGGGCAGGGAATTGCCATGGATTTGAAAATGAAACTCTCCAAACGTGCCCTTTGCGGTAACTTCATGAATGTTCTGCGTGATTGACGCATCCGCGATCAGGCGAACATGCGTCTCATCAAAGCCAAGCCCGGCCAATGCGACGGCAGCCGCGACATTTGCATTCTTGGGGTAATCCAGCGCCGCAGCGCGGGCGCTTCCTTCGAAATGCACCTGTGCCCCTTCTGACAAACCATCAAGATCCAGCTTGTCTTCTGCCTGAGAGCCACGCCACCCCTGCGGCGGCTTGCGACTGGTATAGGTTACAGTGCTCAGCCCGCCGACATTCGCCGCGCTCAGGCAATCCAGCGCACCGATAGCTCCGCTCGCCAGATACAGTCTTGAATTTCCTTCCTTGGCTGCCTGCGCAAGTGCGGATTGGGTGGCCGCGTCTGCAAGCGCCCCGAGCGATACTGTGATCATGTCGATACCGCGTGCCAGAATGCGGGGCCCATGCTCCGCCAGCGCCGCGTGCCCTGCGCAATCAATCATCAGATCCAGATCATCTGGCAACGTTTCGACCGTTGCAATCTCCAGTGTTGCGTCGGGCGCCACTCGCTCGGGCCGTAGCAAAATGGCGGTAAGTTCATGTCCGCGATCCGCAAGGGCCGCGCGGACATATCGCGCAATGGCGCCTTTTCCGATCAATCCAACCTTCATTCCATTGTCATAGGTCAATCCAAATTGCACTGGAATTGAAAAGCGTCAGATATTCATTTTTTCGATACCCACTTACCGGCTTCACCTTGGACGCCGCCCGCGCAATGCAGTTTGTTAGCGGCAGCACATTCTACAGGTAGCGGCTCATGCAATATACAAAACACGAAGCGAAGACTTATGCCCGCGAGAACATGACGGGCATCTGGGCGGCTGCTCTGAACCCGTTCAGTGAAGACCTCTCGCTGGATGAGGAGGGCCTGCGCGCCAATATCCGGCATTGGATCGACGACCTTGGCATTCAGGGCCTGTTTATCGCAGGCAAGCAGGGGGAATTCTGGGCGATGAGCCTGGAGGAGCGCAAGCGCAATATGACCATCGCGGTTGAGGAATGCGCCGGACAGGCCGGGACGATCATGTCGATCTCGGATCAGAACCTAAATACGGCGCTGGAGCTTGGCCGCCACGCGCAGGATTGTGGCGCGGATTATGTGGTGGTTCATGCGCCGATGCTCAGCTTTTGTCAGGAACGTGGGGAGCTGCTCTATCAGTATTATAAACGCTTCTGCGATGAACTGGACATCGGCATCGCCATGTGGAGCCATCCTGACAGCGGCTATCTAATGCAGCCCGAGGAATGCGCGCGGATCGCGGAATTGCCCAACATTGTCGCGATCAAATACTCGGTTCCACGCGAGATGTATGTGCGCCTGAGCCATATGGTTGGCGACAAGATTCATGTCTCGACATCTGCTGAACATGAATGGCTGGACAACATTCTGGAACTCGATTGGAAGCTCTACCTGTGTTCATCTCCGCCCTATCAGTTGCAGACAGCCAATGATCAGCGCATGAATGAATACACGCGTCTGGCATTTGAAGGCAAAGCAGAAGAGGCGCGGCGCGTCTTTGACAGCCTCAACCCGGTACGCGATGCGATGAAGCGCACCAAACCGGCCAGCAAACCCACCGCTTTTGGCAAATACTGGCAAGAACTTCTGGGGCAGCGTGGCGGGCGTGTCCGGGCACCTATGCTGGAGCTAACCGAGGCAGAGAAAGAGCTTATCCGCAACGGGTTCAACGAATGCGGGCTGAAGCTTTGATATAAGTAAATCAGATACCTACTTACGGACAATTTCTTTGCAGCTATGGAGATTGTCACACAGAATTTTTCGCGATGGGAGAAGGTCATGTCAAAACTGTCCGCGTTCAACTTCAAGACTTGGATTGATGAACACCGTCATCTGCTTAAGCCCCCGGTGGGCAACAAGATGGTTTTCGAAGACTCTGACATGATGGTCACGGTTGTAGGTGGCCCCAACAAGCGCACCGACTATCACGACGATCCGGTCGAGGAGTTCTTTTATCAGCTTGAGGGTGATATGCTGCTCAAGCTCTATGATGGCGAAGAATTCTATGATGTGCCGATCCGCGAGGGTGAGATTTTCCTGCTGCCGCCGCATGTGCGTCATTCGCCGCAGCGTCCGCAGGAGGGCTCTGTGGGGCTGGTGATCGAACCCAAGCGTCAGCAAGGGCAGTTCGATGCAATCGAATGGTACTGCTTTGAATGTCAGCACAAAGTATTCCGGGCCGAGTTTCAGCTGCAGTCCATCGTCAAGGATCTGCCACCGGTTTACGAGAAATTCTATGCGTCGGAAGAGGACCGAACCTGCCCGAATTGTGGTGCCGTGCATCCGGGCAAGGAACCTCCTGAAGGCTGGGTAAAGCTATAACAGGTCAGAAAAAAGACAGGGAAAACGATGAAACACTTCGCCAAGATTATTACCTCGGCAGCCCTCGTGGCTGCGTCATCTGTTGCCGTGAAGGCCGAAGAATTTCGACTGGGGCTGATCACTCCGCCCCCACATATCTGGACCAAGGCCGCCGAAGCCTTCGGCGCTGAGCTGGCCGAAACCTCGGGTGGTGCACACAGTGTTTCCGTCTTTCCGGCCCGCCAGTTGGGCAATGAGGCGGAGATGCTGCAGCAGTTGCAAACCGGTGCGCTTGATATGGCCTTCATGACGGTCGCCGAGGTTTCGAACCGGGCGCCCGAGCTTGGAGCGTTTTATGCACCCTACTTGGCCAATGATATCGGCCATGCGGGCCGCATTCTTCGCTCAGACACGGCCAAATCCATGCTTGAACCACTACCCGGGCAGGTGGGGGTCGTCGGTGTCGGCTATGGCATGGCAGGTCTGCGCCAGATCGTCAGTCGTGGGGAAATCGGCTCTGCGGAGGATCTTGCCGGGCTGAAATTGCGAATCACGCCTTTCACGCCGATCCTGGATTTCTACAACGCTGTTGGTGCCGCGCCGACCCCGATGCCCCTTCCCGCGGTCTATGACGCGCTGGCCAATGGTCAGGTCGATGCCATTGACATGGACGCGGAACTGATCTGGGTCCTGAAATACTATGATCACGCCGATACCATCGTGCAGTCGGATCATATGATGTTCCCGATGGTCGGCCTTGTGTCCGCCAAGGTCTGGGCCGGGCTATCCGATGAGGATCGCGCCATGATCGGCGATCTGATGGCCAAACATGTGGACAGCACCATCGACAGCTATGTCGCCAACGAAGCAGGCTGGCTGGAGCAGATCGCAGGCACGGGCAAGACCTACACCAAAGTGGATGCCTCGTTCTTTGGCGATGCGATTGACGAATGGAATGCCACCTGGTCCGAAAAAACCTCGTCGCTTGAAGCTTTGCGCGCAACGGCAGCAGAAACCGAGTAAGGTTCAATACAGGCAGTGAACTGGGCGCGAGTACGCTCGCGCCCTTTTTTCGTGGGGAAGGGGCCATGTTGTATCGTGTGTCAGCCGCTTGGGCGCGGATCGAGTTGCAGGCCGCAGCTTTGCTGGCGGTCTGCGTGACGCTATTGATCCTTCTGAATGTTGCTACCCGCAATGTTGGGCAAGCGTTGTTCTGGGTCGACGAACTGGCGATCTATGCCATGGTCTGGATGACTTTTCTTGGCGCCTCGGCCGCGTTGCACTATCGCAGCTCGGTTTCGATTACGATCCTGTCCGATGTCGCGTCCCATCGATGGCGTCGTGTGATCCGCAAATGTGTCGATGTCATCGTCTTCGCTTTTTCGCTGGCGATGCTGTGGTTCTGCTGGCGCTGGTTTATGCCCGCCGATCTTGCCAGTGCCGGATTCGACACGGTGAAGTTTCAGGGCAGCACTTTCAACTTCATCTATGCTGAACCTACGCTGACGCTGGGCTTGCCGAAATATCTGTTTTGGCTGGTGATGTGGCTCTTTGCCCTTGGCGCGACGCTGCATTCAACGACGCATCTTTTGTCAGCGGCACAGACAGAGGACGCCGCATGAGCGCTGTACTTTTTCTGGTAGCGTTGCTGCTGTCCGTGCCCGTTGCCATTGTGCTGGCAATCACGGCGATCTGGTATGTCTGGGAAAGCGGCAACACGGTTCTTTTCGACAGCTTTGCCCAGAAGATGTTCGGTGGGCTGGAAAATTATGGCCTGCTGGCCATTCCGCTGTTCATGCTGACCGGTGAATTGATGAACGAAGGTGGCATGACCCGCCGCCTTGTCGCACTGGCACGTGTCTTTGTTGGCGGGTTTCGCGGAGGGTTGGCCTATATCAACCTGCTGGCCAATATGTTCATGGCTGCGATCATCGGCTCGGCTACTGCTCAGATCGCGGTGATGTCGCGAGCAATGGTGCCCGCCATGAAAGACGAAGGCTATGATGAGGGGTTTGCCGCAGCAACAACGGCAGCAGGGGGGCTGCTGGCCCCCGTCATTCCGCCTTCGATGATGTTTGTCATCTTTGGCGTCCTGGCCCAGATCCCCATCGGGCAAATGTTTATTGCCGGAATCATTCCCGGGCTACTGCTGGCACTGTGTTTTGCGCTGGTGATAACGCTGATCGGCTGGTCGCAGCAGTTTCCAAAAGGCGAGTGGATGTCGCGTAGCGAAGCCGTACGCGCATTGCTTCAGGCTCTGCCAGCGATGCTGGTACCGGTGTCCATCATCGGGGGCATCCTGCTGGGCATCGCAACACCAACGGAATCCGCCGCTGTTGCTTCGCTTATAGCCTTTCTTATCGGCTGGCTGGTCTACCGTGATCTTGACCCGCAAAAACTGGGCGAGATGTTCAGGCGGACAGCCTCAAATGCGTCGATGATCCTGTTCATGATCGCAGCGGCCAGCGTCTTTGGTTGGGTCATCATCTATGAGGAATTGCCGCAAAAACTGGCTGATCTGATCACATCGATCACGTCGGATCCCTTCATGTTCCTCTTGATCGTCAACGCGGCGCTTCTTTTGATCGGCATGGTCATCGACGGCATCGCCGCGATCATCTTGATCACGCCCATCCTGCTGCCCATCGCGACCGGCTCTTATGACATCAGCCCCTATCAGTTCGGAGTCGTGGCCTGCCTGAACCTTGTGCTTGGGCTTTTGACGCCGCCTGTCGGGATAGGCCTTTATATTGCATCCTCCATGAGCGGGACCACGCCAGGTGCGATTCTGAAATCGCTCTGGCCGTTTCTGATCGCGGTGGCCGCAGTTCTGGTTCTGCTGAGCTATTTCCCAATTTTGTCCACGTTTCTGATCTGACAGGGCACAAGATCGCAACCGTAGATACCTGGTGAGGCCATATCATCGCGCCCATGCGTCAACCGTGGATAGTCGCGAGCTGGTCTTAAAGGCCTGACAATCAAGCGAAGCACCCCGTGCTGAGATAAGTGAGAAAGCATCTGTTTTCACGGCAATGAGCAAAATAAGCTGCAGTCGTGCAGGTATCACCGGAGCCGGAATTCAGCTCCGGTGACATTTGTCAGCTCTTTTTGGGTTCCACAGGTATGTAGAGGTCACCACCTTCACGGAACCGCGCGGCCATTGCTTCCATTCCTTCCTTCTGCGCCTCGGACCGAATGTCGTGGCTGATCCGCATTGAGCAAAATTTCGGCCCGCACATGGAACAGAAATGAGCCACCTTGTGCGCCTGTTTGGGCAGGGTTTGATCGTGGAATTCACGTGCGGTTTCCGGGTCCAGCGACAGGTTGAACTGATCTTCCCAGCGGAACTCGAACCGGGCGCGGGACAGGGCATCGTCGCGACGTTGCGCACCCGGCAGACCTTTGGCCAGATCGGCTGCATGGGCGGCAATCTTATAGGTGATCACGCCGGTTTTCACGTCATCCCGGTCGGGCAGGCCCAGATGCTCCTTGGGCGTGACATAGCAGAGCATCGCGCAGCCGTACCAGCCGATCATCGCCGCGCCAATACCACTTGTGATGTGGTCATAGCCCGGCGTGATGTCTGTAGTCAGGGGCCCAAGCGTATAAAAGGGCGCTTCGTGGCAGCACTCCAACTGCTTGTCCATGTTTTCCTTGATCTTGTGCATGGCCACGTGGCCGGGGCCTTCGATCATCACCTGACAATCCTTGGCCCAAGCGATCCTGGTTAGTTCGCCCAGCGTCTCAAGCTCGGCAAACTGTGCCTCGTCATTTGCGTCCGCAATAGAACCGGGCCGCAGGCCGTCACCGAGGCTGAATGATACGTCGTAGGCACGGCAGATGTCGCAGATTTCTTCGAAATGTTCATAAAGGAAGCTTTCCTTGTGATGATGCAGGCACCACTTGGCCATGATCGAGCCCCCGCGGGACACGATACCGGTGACGCGGTTTACAGTCATCGGCACCATATTGAGCCGAACGCCCGCATGGATGGTGAAATAGTCCACCCCCTGTTCCGCCTGTTCGATCAGCGTGTCGCGGAATACCTCCCAGGTCAGGTCCTCAGCGATGCCATTCACCTTTTCCAGCGCTTGATAGAGCGGAACAGTACCGATCGGGACGGGTGAATTGCGGATGATCCATTCGCGGGTATTGTGAATATTGCGCCCGGTGGACAGGTCCATCACCGTGTCCGCGCCCCAACGGATTGACCAGACCATCTTGTCCACCTCCTCTTCCATCGAGGAGGTCACAGCCGAAGTACCCATATTGGCGTTGATCTTGACCAGAAAATTTCGCCCGATGATCATCGGTTCGCTTTCGGGATGATTGATGTTGGCCGGGATGATCGCGCGGCCTGCGGCAACCTCGTCCCGCACGAATTCCGGGGTCACATAATCTGGTATGTTGGCACCCCAGTCATTGCCTTCGTGTTGCTCGGCCGCAGCTTCGCGCAGTTGGTTTTCGCGGATGGCGATAAATTCCATCTCTGGGGTGATGATCCCGGCGCGGGCATAAGCCAGCTGCGTTACTGCCTTGCCATCCGTGGCGCGCAGCGGGCGCGGACGGACTGGGAATTCAGGGGTCAGCCGATCCCCGTCGACAAAGCCATTATCCTCGGGTTTGATCTTGCGCCCGTCATACTCCTCGACATCACCGCGCGCCTCGATCCACTTTCGGCGCAACGGGGCCAGACCTTGTCGAATATCAGTAGTCACATTCGGATCAGTGTAGGGACCCGAGCTGTCATAGACCGGCAGCGGCGGTTCACCGGCCGTTGGATGGATCGAGATTTCGCGCATCGGGACGCGCACATCGGAGTGCCGCGTGCCACTCACGTAAATCTTGCGCGACGCCGGCAATTCACCCGTGGTGATCTTGGGATTGGGGACGTTCATTTTGGTGCTCCTCAAGCAATTCAACTCAAAAAGACACCAGATGAGTCGTGGCTTGGGGAAACGAGAGGGCGTGGAGCCCCCTTGTTCGGAGAGCGCCTGCCCGGTTTCCGGCCTGCGCACCCTAGCTTCCTACGCCAGTGTCAACTGGGTCAGGTTCAAAGGGTCGCGTCGCCGGGCAATGCCCCGTCAGCCTCTCAGTCCCCTTGGTGGGACTCCCCTGCGTGCGAAATTTGTATTGCATGTTGTGCGGACTAACAACGCATAGGTGTCACCTTCACCAACATTTGGGCGAAGAACTTCGTGGCGGTTGATTTGTTGCGGTGCGGGGAAAGCATGAATTCAAGCGTCTTGCCGTGCGTATGGACGGCTCGGCAGAGATAGACCCACGCGCTCTTTACGCGAACCTAGGTTTAGCTCATCTGCCAGGAACGGTTGTAGGACCCTTATCAACTTTCATGCCAAGCTGGTCTTCATCGTAGAGAGCAGCTTGAATCATGCCTCTTGGCGGTGAACCCCTTTTGTCAATAAGACCTAAGTCTGACTAGGAGCGGCGGATTTACTTCAAGGTGTGAATACCAAAGGGATCGCGACTTTAGGCAGGTTGGAAGCGATCACGCGTTCGGTTGGCGAAGGCGACCAGCGAGAGCATTACTGGGACCTCAACCAGAACGCCTACAACCGTCGCCAGAGCAGCGCCTGAATTCAGCCCAAACAGGCTTATGGCGACGGCAACGGCCAGTTCAAAAAAGTTGGAGGTACCAATCATCGCGCAAGGAGCCGCGATACGGTGCGGGACCTTCAGCGCATAGGCCGCCCCGTATGCCAGGGCAAAGATACCATAGCTTTGTATCAGAATCGGGACGGCGATCAGGACGATGACCATCGGTTTGGACAGAATCGTTTGGCCCTGAAGACCGAACAGGATCACCACCGTCGCAATCAGACCCATTACGGACCAAGGTTTGACTCGGGCCGAAAAGCTGTCGATGGCCTCTGACGATCCAAGCCGCTTACGGGTGACCAGACCGGCGATCAAGGGAAGGATGACGTATAACACGGTGGCCAGAACCAGCGTCTGCCACGGGACCGAGATATCGGTGACCCCTAGCAAAAAGGCGACGATAGGCGCGAATGCAACGACCATAATCAGGTCGTTGACCGAAACCTGAACCAGCGTATAGGTGGCGTCGCCTTTGGTCAGCTGCGACCAGACGAAGACCATTGCGGTGCAAGGCGCGGCACCTAACAGGATCAAGCCAGCGGTATATTGCGCGGCGTCTTCGGGCTCGATCCATGGCGCAAAGACATGGTCGAAGAATAGTACTGCCAGAAGGGCCATGGTGAACGGTTTGATCAGCCAGTTGACCGTTAGTGTGACGATCAGGCCTTTCGGTTGGCGTGCAACACCCGCGACCGCGCCGAAATCGACTCCGACCATCATGGGATAAACCATGGCCCAAATCAAAACGGCCACGACAAGATTGACACTGGCGACCTCGGCCGAAGCCACAAGCCCGACCAAACCGGGTGCAGCCAGACCGATCAGCACACCTGCGACCATGGCGAGGGCGACCCAGACGGTTAAGTAACGTTCGAAGATGCTCATGAATATGCCTCTTTAGTCTGGTCTTGCAACTTGCCGGACGTGAGCGCAGCTAAGGCAACCAATACAGCCGCCGTGCCCAGCACTAGGGGCAGCCCACCGATCTGATAGGTGAAGCCAGACAGGATGGTTCCGACAAGGCGGCCTGTCGCGTTGGCCATATAGTAAAAGCCCACATCCATTGTGACCCGCTCGGATTTGGTGAAGGCGAGGATCAGGTAGGAATGCAGCGAAGAGTTGACGGCGAAGATCGCCCCGAACACCAGCAGGCCAACGACCAGCGTGGTCGTCAGCCAGGTCTCAGGACCAGATGACAGCCAGACAGCCAGCGTCAAAGCCGCAAGAACGCAGAACAGTGCTACGGCCCAGTTACGCGCTGCGCGGATCAGGTCTTCTTCGGAACGGTTCGTGGCGCGTAGGATTTTGGGTGCGCTGGCCTGAACCGCTCCGTAAAGGATGATCCAGAATGCCATGAACGTGCCGATCATGAAAAACGCGCTGCGATTGCCCACTTCGGTGCCGTCGGACAAGACTGCGTAGAAATAAATCGGGATTCCGACGACGAACCACACATCCCGTGCACCGAACAGAAAGACACGCGCGGTCGACAACCAGTTCACATTGGCGGATTTTGAGAACACCTCGGAAAACTTCGCCCCCTTGCGCCCTTTGGGCAGGCCCGGCGGCATAAATCGAACGACGGCGAACAGGATTACCGCGAGCACGACCGCCATGACCAGGATGGCCGCCTGAAATCCAAGCGTGGCCAACATGACAGCGCCCAGCAAGAAACCCAGACCCTTGACTGCGTTCTTGGATCCCGTCAGCACGGCCACCCAGCGGAACAACCCGCCGCCTTCTGCGGGCGCAAGCAGTTTTACAGCGGATTTCGAGGACATCTTGGCCAGGTCTTTGGCCACTCCGCTCGCCCCTTGCACGATCATGACGAAGGCGACAGACGCACCAATCGCCCAGTCGGGGTTTAGTTGTGTCAGAGCCAGAAGCGCCAACACTTGCAACCCAAGCCCCGCATAAAGCGTCGATGTCAGCCCGAAGCGCGCCGCGATCCAGCCCGCCGCAAGGTTCGTCACCATCCCTGCGATTTCATAAAGGACAAACAGATAAGCCAGCTGTATCGGCGAGAAGCCCAGCGTATGAAAGTGCAACAGCACCAGCATCCGCAGCGCGCCATCCGTCAGCATAAACGCCCAATAGGCCGCGGTGACTGCGATATAGGCTGACAGTCCCTCCGGCCGTTCGGTCACAGCGAGGATCCAACCATCAGCGCAACATCGACCAGGCGATAAGCATAACCCATCTCGTTATCGTACCACGCATAGATCTTCACCTGAGTTCCGTTCACCACCATGGTCGAGGGCGCATCAATGATCGAAGACCGCGCATCATTGGTGTAATCGGTGGACACCAAAGGCCGGGTTTCATAGCCCAGAATACCCTTCAGCTCGCCTTCGGCGGCGCCTTTGAAGAAAGCGTTGACCTCTTCAACAGTGGTTTCACGCTCAACCTCAAACACGCAATCGGTCAGCGAGGCATTCAGCAAGGGAATCCGGACGGCATGGCCGTTCAGCCTGCCTTTCAGTTCGGGATAGATAAGCGTGATTGCCGTTGCCGAACCTGTGGTGGTCGGGATCAACGAATTCAGCGCCGATCGCGCGCGGCGCAAATCTTTTGCGGGGCGATCGACGATAGTTTGCGTGTTGGTCACGTCATGGATCGTGGTCATCGAACCGTGACGAATACCAAGGTTCTCGTGGATCACCTTAACCACCGGCGCCAGGCAGTTGGTAGTGCAAGACGCTGCCGTCACGATATGATGCGTGTCGGGGTCATAAGTGTTCTCATTGACGCCCATGACAATATTGGCGGTGGGGCCATCCTTGACCGGGGCAGAGACAACAATTTTTTTTACACCCGCTTCGAAGTAAGGAGTCAGCTTCGCCTCGGTCTTAAAGACGCCGGTACAGTCAATAACGACATCGACGCCGTCGAACGGAAGATTGGTTAGATCCTTGGTGCCAACGAAGGGCAGGCGTACGCCATTGATCGACACACCACTGTCGTCATGCGCGAACTCTGCATCCCAGCGACCATGCACCGTGTCGAACTCCAGCAGATGCGCATGCATCTCGGGATCACCGACCGCGTCATTGATCCAGGCGATGTTTGCACTTTTTTCAAGCAATGGCTTCAGGGCCAGTTTCCCCATCCGGCCCAGACCGTTTACCGCGTAAGTCGTCATTCCGCGTCCTCAAGTTGCGCCCTGCCGATGTCATCCACGGCGGATTGCAATGCGATCCGGTCAAGGCTTTCGACCGGCAAAGAGGTAAAAGCCTGAATACGCCGCTTGAGCGCTCCGTAAGCGTTCTGGAATGCGAGGCTTTTTTCAGCATCAGTGCCTTCGGTTTTCACCGGATCTTCCATACCCCAATGACCGCTAATTGGCTGACCGTCCCAGGCAGGGCATTCCTCGTTCGCAGCCTTGTTGCAGACAGTGAAGACAAAATCCAACTGTGGTGCGTCCGGGCCGGAAAACTCAACAACGTTCTTGGATCGCAGCACGTCGGTGTTGTGCCCTTTGTCTTTCAGGACCTGCACCGCAAACGGGTTTAGCTCCGAAAAGGGACGTGTTCCTGCAGAATAGACGTTGAACCTGTCTCCGGCGATATTTCGCAGCAGCGACTCGGCAAAAATAGACCGCGCCGAGTTGCCGACGCAGATGAAAAGTACGTTGAATTTCCGATCCGTCATGGTGCCTTTTCCTTGCTTCAGGGGCATGCAGATATCAGGGCGACCGCGGCAGCAATCGTTCAACAAAAAGCCGAGCATGTGCTGCACGTTCTTCATATCAACTGAATAGAGCAGAGAAGTGCCGACACGTTCCTGGGCCACCAATCCGGCCCTTAGGAGCGCATTGAGATAGCTCGACAGAGTACTGGCCTTGATGCCGAGTTCAGACGCCAACTCGCCTGCAGGTACCTTGTCAGGAAAACGTCGCATTAGCATGCGAAACACTGACAGGCGCTGCGGGTGGCCAAGAGCTGAGAGTTGATTTGATACTTCTTTTACCATATTTCGCGAAATATCGAAATAAAATCTATGCGTCAACGGTTCTATTTTCCGTTTAGCTGATAACGGCGAGCATTAATCCTACTGCAGCTTGTGTGCTATCTATCAGAGATACAGGAACAGAAGGGCCGATCTAGCGGACGAGCCGGGATACGGTGGCATTCGAAACGCCGGCCAAACCGGCGATTTCGGAAGCTGAATAACCAGCCATGCCGCCCGAAAAACTAAGTACCGCTTCTGCCAACCTCAGCTCGCTTGTATGAAGCTTTGGCAACTGGCGCGCACGCGCGATGAATGATTGTGATGACGCATTTTCATATGTGCAAAATACGTTTCACAAATCCTCATGTGAAGCGCTCGATCGTTTGTCTGTGCTCAACCAGAGTTAGCCAAGCCTAAACGGCGACCGCGTGCCCGGGCCTTTCGACTAACATTTCCGCAGCCAAAGAATTGGTGGTGGAAAGCCCATCCTCTTTTTTGTGGGTGCACAGAAAATACATAATGAAAAATTAACAATAATTGTTATTCATTAGATATCGTTGATCATTTTTACTGCTGCTGCTAAAACTCGCACCATGACTCAGCTTTCAAAATCAATCGCTAACACGAGCTACAAATACCTCGGATCAGAGGGACTGGAGACGGTTCATTTCGAGGATCAGGCTTTTCTGAAGGTTTCACCTGAGGGCGTCAGAACGCTTACGTCTACCGCATTTGCGGATGTGTCACACCTATTTCGCGCCAGTCACCTTGTGCAGTTGGCAGGCATTCTGGAGGATGCCGAAGCCTCGGCCAACGATCAGTATGTGGCATTGGAGTTGCTAAAGAACGCCGTGATTTCAGCGGAAAGGGAATTTCCCAGCTGTCAGGACACGGGCACGGCCATCATCCATGGCAAGAAGGGGCAGAACGTGTTGGTTCAAGGCGATCTGCACGAGGCCGTGCGTGAAGGCGTACGAGACACTTGGGAGACCCGCAATCTGCGATTCTCTCAGATGGCTCCGTTGACGATGTTCGAGGAACAGAACACCGGTACTAATCTACCTGCACAAATCGATATCGAGGCCCATACCGGCGACGCCCTTGATTTCCTGTTCATGGCCAAGGGCGGCGGATCGGCCAATAAGACCTTCTTGTTTCAGGAAACTCGCAGGTTGCTGGAACCTGAGCGTATTTTGGATTTTTTTGATGAAAAGATCAGGACTTTGGGCACCACCGCTTGCCCGCCCTACCACCTGGCCATTGTTGTTGGCGGCTTGTCGGCCGAGCAATGTCTGAAGACAGTGAAACAGGCCTCGGCGCGCGAACTGGATGACCTGCCGACGACCGGCAGCCCGGATGGCCGCGCCTTTCGGGATATTGAACTTGAGGCGCAGATTCTGAACCTGACCCGCAATATGTCCCTAGGGGCACAATTCGGGGGCAAGTATTTCTGCCATGATGTGCGCGTGATCCGATTGCCCCGCCATGGTGGCAGCCTGCCTGTCGGGATGGGGGTCAGTTGTTCGGCTGATCGGCAGATCAAGGGGCGCATTGACCGAGACGGTATCTGGCTGGAGCAACTGGAACATGATCCCGCCCGTTTTCTGCCCACGGAAGATTTCGGGGCACAGCCTGCGACCCGGATCAATCTGGATCAGCCAATGGACGGCATCTGCGCGGCGCTGTCCGATCTATCCGTTTCCAGTCCTGTTCTGTTGTCCGGTACGATGATTGTTGCCCGGGATCTAGTTCATGCGGAACTCGCCCGATTGGTCAATGAAGGTCGGGACTTGCCCCGCTATATGCTGGACCATCCGATATATTATGCGGGTCCGGCCAAAACGCCTGACGGACATGCCTCGGGGTCATTCGGTCCGACGACCGCAGCCCGAATGGACCCATATGTACCGGAACTGCAGGCACATGGTGCGTCACGGGTCATGATCGCCAAGGGCAATCGGGCGGTGTCGGTTGTGCAGAGCTGCCAGCGTTATGGCGGGTTCTTTCTGGGTTCGGTCGGCGGCGCGGCAGCGGTGTTGGGCAAGGATGTCATCAAAAGCATTGAAGTTCTTGATTTCCCGGAATTCGGAATGGAAGCCGTTTTTCGCATCAAGGTCGTGGATTTCCCCGCATTTGTGATTATTGACGACAAAGGGGGCGATTTCTTTACACGCAAGCCGACCCTTTGAAGAATAGGAATTGCGATGTCACCATCGTCTGAAAAGATCACCTTGCGCCAGTTGCAGATTTTTCTGGTTGCGATCGAAACCCGCAGCTTTGTACGCGCAGCTGAGAGGTTGTCGCTGACACCACCAGCGGTATCAATGCAAATGAGCCGTTTGAGCGAGGCGTTTGGCGCGCCTCTGTTCGAAAAGTCAGGGCGCTCGGTCATTCCCAGTGAGGTGGCCACCGCCCTTGTGCCCTATGCCGAACGGATGACGGAAACGTTGTCCGAGGCGGTTGATGTGGTGCAAATTATGCAGGGTAAACTGGATCACCGTGTGCGGGTCGCCATGGTTTCGACAGCGCGCAATTTCGGGCCGCATCTGTTGGCTCAATTTCAACAGCAGCATCCCGAATGCGATCTGCAGTTCAAGATTGCAAACCGTCGTGAGGTAATCGCGATGCTGGATGACGATCAGATCGATCTGGCGCTTATGGGGCGCCCACCGAGGCGGCTGGAAACGACCTCACACCAGTTTGCCAAGCACCCGTATGTCCTGATCGGACATCCGGACCATCCGCTGGTACGATCCAGCCGCATCCGCCGGTCAGATTTGCCTGCCCATAATTTCCTGGTGCGCGAGAAAGGGTCGGGAACACGTATGGTACACGAACATTTCTTTTCCGATTCAGGGCTGCCGCAGCCCCGAGCGCAGGAAATGGAAAGCAATGCCAACATCAAACAGGCGGTCATGGCGAATATGGGACTGGCTTTCATATCGGCCCATACGATCGCGCTGGAAATCACGGCGAATAAGCTCAGGATTCTGAATGTCGAAGGCATGCCGGAATACCGGGATTGGTTTGTCCTTCATCTTCGCGACAAGCCCTTGCGCCCTGCTGCGCGTGCCTTTCGGGATTTTGTCGATCAGGAAGGGCCTAGTTTCATGCGAGACTTTTTCAAAGACGCCGGGATTGCAACATAGCCTGCGCCCGGGCCACGATTGGGAGGTCTATCATTTTCCCGTCCAACATGATGGCCCCTAAACCCTGCCCAATCGCGGTTTCATATGCCTCGACGACACGGGTGGCATGGTCAATTTCATCAGCATTCGGGGCGAAAACGGAATTCACGACGCCGACTTGGCGCGGGTGAATACACATGACCCCATCAAATCCGATACTGCGTCCAAGCTCGACGCTGGTTCTGAACAGATCCATATTGTCAATTTCGGCGATGCTTGCAGGTAGCCCAATTGCCTCAAGACCTGCTGCCTTTGCAGCCCAGATCAGGGACTGTGCGGCAGGCTGCAGGGCGGCGGCGATGGGAAGACAACCGCAATCGGTCGAGAAGTCTTCGGTGCCGAAGGCCAAAGCCTTCAATCGCGGCGTGGATCGTGCGATGACCGAAGCGTGCAACAATGCCTCGGTTGTTTCGATAAGCGCAATCAGTCCGATCTGACGGTCCTGCACTTTGTTCTGGCGCTCAAGAATAGAGAGGTACTCGTCGATCAGACGCAGGTGATCCGCTCCTGTGACTTTGGGCACCATGATAGCCTCGACCCCGGGTAGGATGGCGGTTTCAAGGTCTCGCACGCATTCGCCCAGATCGGCATTCACCCGAACAATGACCGGCATATCTTGCGCTACCAGCGTTGAAACCGCGTCGGCCAGATCATCCCGCGCAGCCTGTTTCCGGTCGGGTGGCACGCTGTCTTCCAGATCCAGCAGGATCGCATCTGCACCGCGTTCATGCGCGCGTGCCACCAAACCAGCCCGATGCGCAGGGGTAAACAGGTAGGACCGGATCATGCCGGGACCTGCTCGGCAAACTCCATCCGAATGATGTCGGTATGTTCGCCAAGCGCCGGGACCCGACCAAAATGCGGGGTTTCGGGGTCGAAGCTGTGGCGCACCGGCGCGGCAACCAAATGTGCCTCTTCGCCGTTTTCCAGAGTAACTGCCGTGCGGCGCAGCTGAGGATGCTCGGCAAAGGTTCCGACCGAGTTTACCGCGCCATAAGCGATAGCCGCATTGAACAGTTTGGCCTCCAGCGCGGCCCGGTCATGTGCTAAGAAGAAGCTTGCCACGATTTCATCAAGAGCGGCGCGATTGGCAACGCGCTGCGCGGCGTCGCAGAACCGGAGGTCCGTGGCCAGTTCAGGCTGTTCGATCACTTCGGCACACAGGCGTTTCCATTCGCGTTCGTTTTGGATCGAGATCGCCAGAATTTCGTTATCTGCCGTAGTGAATCCGCCATATGGTGCGATCGAGGGATGGTGCAGGCCCACCGGTTGCGGCGCATTGCCAGCGTAGACTGTGTGCATCAAGGGCACGGTCATCCAATCGGCGGCAGTATCGAACAGGGACAGTTTCACCGCGCTGCCCTTGCCGCTGATGCCGCGCGCAATAAGGGCTTTCTGAATGCCAATAATGGCGTTCATGCTTGCACCGATATCGCAGACCGACACACCGATACGGCCCGGATGGCCCGGGGCCCCGTTTACGGACACAAGCCCGCTCTCGCATTGCACCAGAAAGTCATAAGCCTTCATGTCGCTATAACGACCATCCTCGCCATAGCCGCTGATGTCACAGGTGATCAGGCGCGGGTTGCGTTTGCGCAGCACATCCTCTCCAAAGCCGGCACGGGCAATCGCGCCCGGTGCAAGGTTCTGGATGAACACATCCGCCTTATCGAGAATCCGGTGTAGCAGCGCGGCATCCTCAGGGTTCTTGATGTCCAGACACAGGCTTTCCTTGCCGTGATTGGCCCAGACAAAATACGAGGCCGAACCTTTGACCGCTCCATCGTATTTTCGGGCAAAATCGCCGGTGTCTCGTTCGATTTTGATCACGCGCGCGCCGCCTTGGGCAAAGTGGCAGGACGCAAGCGGTGCTGCAACGGCTTGTTCCAATGAAACAACCAGCAGGCCTTCGTAAGGTTTGAATGGGGTATCGATCATGCGGCGTCTCGCGTCTGCAAAAGGGCAAGGGTACGGTGCATTTCATTGGCAACAATTGTCATGCCTTCGTCAAAACCCATGCCAGGTTTGACCAGAACGCGGTCGGGCCGGGTCGCCATGGCGGCATGCAGGCAGGCACGGGCCGAGATATCGGTCTCGTTGCAGGTACCGCCCTGATAGGCCGCAACACCATTGGCCTTGCAGTAGAGAACGGCATCGATGGTATTATGCAACGATCCCAGGTCCGGCGTTTTGATCTGAACCATGTCGCAGCAGCCAGCGTCAACGAAACGCATAACGTCCTCGAACGTGTTGCACCATTCGTCCGCGACGATTTTAACATTGCTACCAAGCGTCTTCAGAGCGGCACGAATATCACCCAGCAGGGTGATCTGGCCCTCCTGCGATCCGGCATCCGCTGGCCCTTCGATATACAGATCAAATGGTGCTGCGCGGCGCTCCAATGTGGCCAGATAGCTGGCGATCTTGTCAGCGTCATTGTCGAAGATCATTCCGATTGTGCCATAGACATCAATATGCAGCACCGGGTGATAGCCTGGATCGCTGCGCAGGTCCTGGATACGCCGTGACAGCCACGTGACATATTCGGCCAGTTTGCCGCCGTTTTGCCCCAGCTTTTGCGGGATGTTGTTGATCAGGCCATGGGGCAGGGCGTCGACGCGTTTCAACACCATCTTGTCCACGGCTTCATAGCGGTTGTCGCCGCTTTGCCCGAACAGCTTCAACGGAGCGATAACCGGTTCCAACCCCCATTCGTCGCAGACAACTTCAAATTTTATCCTGCCTTTCGCAATAGCTGCGGCCGACAGCAAAGCTTGTGACAAGCCGTATCTGACCGCCGTATGCAGCGGCTGCCCGTCAATTGTCAGCTTATCGAAATACGCCGCACTTTTGCGAAAGTTTGTGACGTCGTGCCCGATCAACTGAGGGGCCAGATGTTGCTTTAGAAACGGGATGACCTGCCCGGCCAAAAACAAGGGATCGCGGCCCGCGGCGCCGGAATACTGAACCGCCGCACAATCGCCTTCGGCAATCTGCCCGTTGTCCAGTTCAAGCAGGATCGAAACGCTCTCTCCAAATTGCCTGACACGGGCGAAACCCTCGGTTATGGCCGCACCGCTATAGACGAAACCGTCCTGCTTGGCACCCATTTTGATGGCCGCCTGATCGTCAAAATAGTACGAGGCAAGCCCCGGAGCAAAAACGACATTCTTGATCTTCATCTTACACTCTGTGAGTTAGGCGGTGATCGCAGGGCGACCAATCAGTTTGCTGGCGGATATGGCACGGACGTCGTCGACCACCATGTCAAAGGATACGTCCCGCCCTTCCGCGCGGGCGCGTTCGGCGATCCGATCCTTGTGGAAGGTCATGACATCTTTGGGCAGCGGTACGTTCCCGGTCTCAAAGATCCTCAATGCCCCGTGGTTGTCGCGCACTGGCGTCAGTTTCCCTGCGTTCCCCGAGGCCGGAGCGAAGGGCACATCCATTACGCCGGTTTCAAAGGCCAATACTGCACCGCGCGCGATGTCACCCTTGCCCAGTTTCAATACGGCGCGCATGACGGCGTGAACTTCGGCCTCGATCACTTCAACCTCAGTGAGGATTTCATTGCCGTCGTTCCGGTTCTGATCCGCGATCATGTTCACCATCTGCCGGGTTGCCTTAAGGCCGGCTTGATTTGCCTCGAGTGAAGGAATCCCGCTGGCTTCATGCGGAGTCTTGACGATTATCTTGGTGGCCCGCGCTTGTTTGGCGGCCAAAGCACCCAAGCAAATTACCGCTGTAGCCTTAGCCTCGTCTTCGGGGAAGCCGCCCATCCACTGATGGAAAACGGTCGTCAGCTTGTAGTCCTCATAACCGGCGTTCTGGAAATAATGATGACCCAACCGCCGCAGCGACCGCAGCGCTGCCACGTCCTGATCAAGATTGCCGGCCTGACCGTAACCCAGCGTGATACAGCGCACGCCCTGTTCCAGCGCCAGCAGCCCTTCGATGATCGCGACGACATGAGATACGAATGGCGGTACCAGCGTTCCGGTCAACGGCCCGAAAGGCTCGCGATTGATGCGCACACCGTGCTCTTCGAAACGCCCTACCAGCCGGTCGCAATATTGCCAGTGGCGGATCGACTGTTCCAGCGGGATATTCTTGGCATAGGGAATGTTGTACGAAATACCGCCACCCTCGTAGGACGAGAACCCGGCGCTCAGCGTTACCTCGGTCAGCAGCCGTGCATCCGGGGTTCCATGACGCACCTGGATCGGTTTTGACACTGCATCCACCAGTTTTTTGCATCCGGTGACACCGTGATTTACAGCCGGAAACCCATTCAACAATGAGGTTCCGGCAGCGCGGGACCGATTGATGCCTTCCTGCGCCTCGTCATAGCGGTTGTGGCGCGTGTAGGCGTCGATGGTGGTGGGCAACACATCGCAATACGGGGACAGACCTTCCATTAGCGCTGTGTGTTCCCGCAACAACGCCACACCAGCGCGCGGTTGCAGCAGTGTTTTCCCTGTTTCGTCCACATGTGCCAGTGCCACCGAGAATTGCTTGTCCTCGGGCAGAGCGGCCTGACGCTCAACCGCGGTTTCAAAATTTACTTCGGAACCCGTGTGCCATGATTGAAGAACGGTTTCGCGTTCAGCGTCAAAAACGGCATCGGCCAGCCGGGTATTCGTGATCTCTGGCATGTCAATCATGTCATCATCGGCCGTCTACACGGCAGCCCAGTCGGTAAATCTGACCGAGACTGCGCCGGAGTTATGGCCGATATTCGGAATGCGGCGCAGATCAATATCGTCCTTCAGCAACGCGACAACATCACTAATGTTGACCGAGGCTGGAAAGACGCGATCATATCCCATGTCCTGAAAGCGCTGCGCAACAGTCGCAAAGTCCCGCTTGCCGATCACAAGGTTCCCACCGACATACAACAGAATTTCCCCAATCCCTGCGTTTTCGCATCGCTCACGCAGCCCCTGGCAATCGATCTCACCATGGCCATAGATCGATGACACAAGGATCGCGTCCGCATTTTCCGCAAGTGCTGCCGTGACGAACTCTGCCTGACTGACCATGACACCAAGATTGACGACTTCTATCCCAGCCCGGGTCAACAGGCTGGTCAGGATCTTGTTTCCAACGGCGTGGCAATCAGCGCCGATTACGCCCAGAACTACTTTGTACGTTTTATCTGCCGCAAACATCTGTGGTGTCTCCTCCTGTCGCGCTGCCGGAGTTGGTAATTGCGATTCTCAGTTACGTAAAGAAAAATGACCTAGTTTTTATTATAGATAAGTTTTAGTTACTTTATTAGTGATCCTGGATGATATTCTCTCGGGCGGGCTGTAAACGACTTCTCCGTTTAGAAGCTTATCCCGGAACCTTGCGAACGGTATCCGTTCTCTCAAGGCGTACTTGGCTGGATGTCAGTGGTCTTGGCGCCGGTTGTCGTAGCTGTCAGAACACTCAGGAAGCATACAAAGAAAATCCGAAACACTGCTGCGACGGATCAATCGTAGTGCGCAAAAGCTCCTGATTGGGACGATCCCGTTACCGAAATCCGGAACCAAAGCACTGAGATGAAAAAATACTTGCCCACCAAGACCGACTACCCAAATCAGGTGGTCATGTGTCATGGTTGGATTAGACATCCAAAGAGATCAAGAGGACCGGAATGGCGCAGGCCGAAACGACCGATGAAAAAGTGATCTTTTCGCAGGACCCACATAAGGTTCGGGACAGTAGCGAAAAGAACCTGGAAACTGCGATCGGGCGCGAAATCAAGGCTTTGCGATTGCAGCAGGGTACGACAATTGCCGAATTGTCGGCGCTGACCGGTTTGTCGATCAGTATGTTGTCCAAAATCGAAAACGGTGCAACTTCGCCTTCATTGACGACGCTGCAATCCCTTGCGGATGCGTTAAGCACACCAATCACTTCGTTCTTTCGCCGCTATGAGGAAACTCGCAACGCGGTGCATACGAAAGCGGGCGAGGGCGTCGAGACCGAGAGAGCGGGCACCCGAGCCGGACATCAGTACAACCTTTTGGGTCATTTGGGGGCCAATGCCAGCGGAGTCGTGGTTGAGCCCTATCTGATTTCGCTGACCGAGGAGTCGGACAAGTTTCCTACGTTCCAGCATGACGGGATCGAAATGCTGTATATGCTGGAAGGTGAGGTCGATTATCGCCATGGCGACAACATCTATGCATTGAAGCCGGGGGATACTCTTTTCTTTGATGCCGACGCGCCTCACGGGCCCGAGATTTTGGTGAAACTGCCCGCCAAGTATCTGTCGATCATCTCGTATCCTCAGACCAGTTGATCCTTAACGTCTTGTTTTCTTTTGAACCGGGATGGCAGTCGCCTCGGGTGTTTGATGCGTGCGAGCCAGCTTCCGAACACATTTTCCCCACATGAAAATTTATTTCTTCTTGTTGTTTTCTTGAAGTTGGGCTGATAACGTCAGATTCGACAAAACTTCAGAGGGCAAAAGCTAATGTGCGGAATTGTCGGACTATTCCTTAAGGACCAGTCACTTGCACCCCAATTGGGTTCGATGCTGACGGACATGCTGGTCACGATGACCGACCGGGGCCCGGACAGCGCAGGTATTGCAATTTATGGCGCCGAGGCGAATGGCGCTGCGAAACTAACGGTGCAGTCGGATTCACCCGACGAGGATTTTCGGACCCTTGCGGCGGATCTTGAGGCTGCGATTGGAACAAAAGTTTCCTTGCGGTCGAATGACACTCATGCCGTTCTGGAATTGGACGGTACGAAGGTCGAGCAGGCGCGTCAGGCCGTGCGTGAGCTGCGCCCCGGACTGCGCGTAATGTCGGACGGCGCGACGATTGAAATTTACAAAGAGGTTGGCCTGCCCAAGGACGTGGCGGAGCGATTCAACGTCTCGACCATGAGCGGTAGCCATGGCATCGGCCATACGCGGATGGCAACTGAATCTGCCGTGACTACTGAGGGGGCGCACCCGTTCAACACCGGCTCGGATCAATGCCTCGTGCACAATGGGTCGCTGTCGAACCACAATGCGCTGCGCCGCAAGCTTAAGCGCGAAGGCGTTCGCGTTGAATCGATGAATGATACCGAGGTTGGTGCAGCTTACCTGACCTGGAAGATGCAGAACGGCGCAACTCTGGGTGAGGCGTTGGAAAGCAGTCTGGAAGATCTGGACGGGTTCTTCACTTTCGTCGTCGGCACCAAAGACGGGTTCGGCGTGGTCCGTGACCCGATCGCCTGTAAACCGGCCGTTATGGCCGAGACTGACCAATATGTCGCCTTTGGCAGTGAATACCGCGCGCTGGTTAATCTGCCCGGCATCGAAGACGCCCGCGTCTGGGAACCTGAACCTTCGACCGTCTATTTCTGGAGCCACTAAGATGCAGACTTACGACGTTGCAGAAAGCGGCCTACGTGGTTTGAACTCGACCCTTCAGGCGCAGAGTAAAGAGACCAATCAAACCAGTTGGGAAGTTCAGAACCCCAAGGGCAGCCACGCCATCGCAGTGGGTCTGGACGCGCCGATTGAGGTCACCGTCAAAGGCTCGACCGGGTATTATTGCGCAGGCATGAACCAACAGGCGACCATCAAGGTCGAGGGTTCGGTGGGTCCGGGTGTTGCCGAAAACATGATGTCGGGCACCGTGATCGTCGAAGGCGATGCCAGTCAATATGCCGGGGCGACCGGGCATGGCGGTTTGCTGGTGATCAAGGGCAATGCCAGCTCGCGCTGCGGGATTTCCATGAAAGGGATCGATATCGTCGTCCATGGCAATATCGGCCACATGTCTGCTTTCATGGCACAGGCTGGCAATCTGGTGGTCTGCGGCGATGCGGGCGATGCGCTTGGCGACTCGCTGTATGAGGCGCGGCTGTTTGTGCGCGGCTCGGTCAAAAGTCTTGGCGCGGATTGCATTGAGAAAGAGATGCGGCCCGAACATCTGGAACTGCTGGCCGACCTTCTGGAACGCGCCGGAACAGATGCGAAGCCGGAGGAATTCAAGCGCTATGGCTCGGCCCGTCAGCTCTATAATTTCGACGTCGACAACGCAGCCGCTTACTGAGGACGAAGGGTATGAAAGATATGGATCAGACCATCCCCCGCACCATGCCGATCCAGTCGGCGACGTTTACCAACCCGATCAACGCTGAGATCCGGCGCGCGGCGGCGACCGGCATTTATGACATTCGCGGTGGCGGAGCCAAACGCAAGGTGCCCCATTTTGATGACCTGCTGTTTCTGGGTGCATCAGTGTCCCGCTATCCGCTCGAAGGGTATCGCGAACGTTGCGATACCTCGGTGACGCTGGGTACGCGCTTTGCCAAGAAACCCATCGAGCTGGACATTCCCGTGACCATCGCGGGCATGAGCTTTGGGGCTCTGTCCGGTCCCGCGAAAGAAGCACTGGGTCGCGGCGCGTCGATGGCTGGAACATCGACTACTACTGGCGACGGCGGCATGACGCCCGAAGAACGCGGACATTCGTCCAAGTTGGTCTATCAGTATCTGCCGTCGCGCTATGGCATGAACCCGAACGATCTGCGCAAGGCGGATGCGATTGAAGTTGTTGTCGGTCAGGGTGCGAAGCCCGGCGGCGGCGGTATGCTGCTGGGACAGAAGATCAGCGACCGCGTGGCTGAGATGCGCACGTTGCCCAAGGGTATCGACCAGCGCTCGGCCTGTCGTCATCCGGATTGGACCGGGCCGGATGACCTGGAAATCAAGATCCTCGAACTGCGTGAAATCACCGACTGGCAGGTGCCGATCTACGTGAAAGTCGGTGCGACCCGGCCCTATTACGATACAGCGCTGGCCGTGAAAGCCGGGGCTGACGTGGTGGTGATGGACGGGATGCAGGGCGGCACAGCCGCGACGCAGGATGTGTTTATCGAACATGTTGGCATTCCCACGCTGGCCTGTATCCGACCGGCCGTACAGGCGCTACAGGACCTGGGCGTGCATCGTGAAGTGCAGCTTGTGATCTCGGGTGGTATCCGCACCGGTGCCGATGTGGCCAAAGCCATGGCTCTGGGTGCGGATGCGGTGGCTATTGGTACTGCGGCCCTCATCGCTTTGGGCGACAACGACCCGAAATGGGAGAGCGAGTACCAGAAACTCGGTACCACCACCGGAGCGTATGATGACTGGCACGAAGGGCAGGACCCTGCGGGCATCACCACGCAGGACCCGGAACTGGCCGCGCGTCTAGACCCGATCGAAGCGGGTCGTCGGTTGCGCAATTACCTGAAGGTGATGACGCTTGAGGCGCAGACCATCGCGCGTGCTTGCGGCCACAATCACCTGCACAATCTGGAACCCGAGGACCTGTGTGCCCTGACCATGGAGGCCGCCGCCATGGCACGTGTGCCGCTGGCGGGCACCGACTGGTACCCGGGCAAGGCAGGGTTCTGATCGACACATGAGACCAAGGCGCGGCCCGACAGGGCGGCGCCTTTCTTCTATTGAGACATATCAACAGGGAAAGGGAGGCCGACCATGACGATAGATCTGGCTGCTTTCGCCAAGGAAAAAGGCGTCAAATACTTCATGATTTCGTTCACCGATCTGTTTGGTGGACAGCGGGCCAAGCTGGTGCCCGCACAGGCCATCGCCGACATGCAGGAGGACGGTGCGGGCTTTGCTGGCTTCGCCACGTATCTCGACATGACCCCGGCGCATCCGGATATGTTGGCGGTGCCCGATCCATCCTCGGTCATTCAGTTGCCCTGGAAGCCCGAGGTTGCCTGGGTGGCCGGAAACTGTGTGATGGAGGGCAAGGACGTGGCGCAAGCCCCGCGCAACGTGCTGCGCCGCTTGATTGACGAGGCCGCTGCCGAAGGCATGCATGTCAAAACGGGTATCGAAGCGGAATTCTTCCTGCTGACCCCGGATGGCGAGCAAATCAGTGACCCGTTCGATACGGCGGAAAAGCCTTGTTACGATCAACAGGCCGTCATGCGCCGCTATGATGTGGTGCGTGAGATTTGCGACTACATGCTGGAACTGGGCTGGGGCCCGTATCAGAACGACCACGAAGACGCCAACGGACAGTTCGAAATGAACTGGGAGTTTGACGATGTTCTGAAGACGGCTGACAAGCATTCGTTCTTCAAGTTCATGACCAAATCGGTGGCTGAAAAGCACGGCTTGCGCGCCACCTTCATGCCCAAACCCGTGGAGGGGCTGACAGGCAACGGCTGCCACGCCCATATCTCGGTCTGGGATGCGCCGGGCGCGGATGCCAAAACCAACGTGTTCGCCGGCGAAGGCGAAGGCCCCACCGGCGAGGTCGGTCTGGGTGAGCAGGGCAAGTATTTCCTCGGCGGTATCATGAAACATGCCAGCGCGCTGGCGGCGATCACCAACCCCACGGTGAACTCCTATAAACGTATCAACGCGCCGCGGACCATGTCGGGGGCGACCTGGGCCCCCAACACCGTGACCTGGACCGGTAACAATCGCACCCACATGGTGCGTGTCCCTGGCCCCGGTCGGTTCGAACTGCGCCTGCCCGATGGTGCCACCAACCCCTACCTGTTGCAGGCGGTGATCATCGCCGCCGGCCTCTCCGGCATCCGCTCGAAGGCTGATCCGGGCCGTCGCTATGACATCGACATGTATGCCGAGGGCCATACGGTCACCGATGCGCCAAAGCTGCCTCTTAACATGCTGGATGCGCTGCGTGATTACGACAAGGATACAGAGTTGAAGGCGGCCATGGGCCAGGAGTTCTCGGCAGCATATCTGAAGATGAAACATCAGGAATGGAACTCCTTCGTCTCTCACTTCTCAAGATGGGAAAAAGAACACACGCTCGATATCTGATTCTGTTTGGACGGCGCAAATTCACGCAGATTTACGCCGCAATCAGACCATCCATGTCGCCGGAGTGTTCGCCTACACTCCGGCGTTCCTGTTTCAATCGATCATCTTTTGTGAGGTGGCGCATGATCGATACCCGATTGACCCGTCTTTTCGGGCTGACCTGTCCCGTTGTTCTGGCGCCGACGCCGGGACTTGCCGACGGGTCATTGGCTGCGGCAGTCGCACGGGCGGGTGGCTTGGGGCTGATCGGTGCTGGGGAACGCGATGCGGACTGGATCGAACGCCAGCTTCAAGCCGCAGGAAATGAGGCGGTGGGCTGCGGGTTCACGACCTCGCGTCTGGCAAAATCTCCCGAGCTGTTGGACATGGTTCTGGCGCGACGACCGCGCGCAATCTTTCTTTCTCATGGCGACCCACGTCCGTTTGCACCCCGGATTGCACATGCCAATGTCCCGTTGATTTGTCAGGTTCAAGATTTGCAAGGCGCCGCGTTGGCCGTTGAGGCGGGTGCTGACGTGGTGGTGGCGCAAAGTAGCGTATCATCGGAGAAATCAGGAGCACGTACGACGTTTGCCTTGTTGCCCGAAGTCGCGGATTTCCTGTATCGCGAGGCGCATGACACCCTACTGTTGGCTGCCGGAGCCATTGCCGATTCCCGCGGGCTGGCAGCCGCTTTGGTAATGGGCGCGGATGGTGTTGTCATGGGCGCTCGACTTTGGGCCAGTGAAGAAGGGCAAGTTCATTCAGACTTAGCCAAGGTCGTCCTGCATGCGACCGGAGATGAAACGGTTCAGGCCTTGAACTCAGACGAAAACCAGCCTGAGCCTGTGGTCGCACCCTCTTTGCGTAACTTACATGCGACGATACCTGTTGGCGAAGGGATAGGTCTGATCAGAGACATGCCGCCGGTAGGGGATATCCTGAATACAATAACGCAAAAGGCCGAGCGGTTGATGGTGCACGCGCAGCGCAAGGTGATCCCGTAGGGCTTGCCGGGATCGCGCAGCGCAAAGCCCGCTTGAGTTCGGTATTCGAAGCCCTGTTGAACATGTGCTGCTTGATTCGAAGAGGTCGGCCGAAAAATTCTGGCGATTGTATTGAGTTTTGCTCAGCGAAATTGCGAAAACGTCATGATTGTCGAGCGGATTCAGGGTATTTTTTGCGAATCATGCAAATTTACGTGACGCATTCGTAAAAAATAATAGACAAGGTGCGTTTTTCGCAGTTCACTGCTGGCAGACACTACGAAAACGCTCGGCCGCAGAGCCGTGGTGTCGATTTCGAAACCCTATGTCAGGAACTTGAACGATGAAGCCAATCAATTCGTTGCTTGAGTCTTTCTTCGAAGAAACCACTCCAAAACGTGGCCTGCCCGCTGCGGCCTATAAGGATGCAGAATTCTGGCGGGCCGAATGTACCTCGGTCTTTACACGCAACTGGGTTTGTGTCGGGTTCGCACATGAGCTGCGTGCTGCAGGGGATGCTGTCCCGGTCACGGTGGCTGAACATCCCTTGCTGCTCATCCGTAACACTGCAGGCGAGATACGGGCTTTTCACAACATTTGCCGTCACCGTTGTCTGACCCTGGTCGATGCGCCCAAAAATGTGGGTAAGCTCATCCGCTGCCCTTATCATGCCTGGGCCTATGATCTGGACGGACAGCTGCGTGCCGCGCCTCATTTCGGTGGTGCAAACGATCATCAGGCCGAAGGGTTCGACAAGAAACGAAACAGCCTGGTCCCCGTGCGCAGCCATGTCTGGAAAGATTGGATCTTCGTCAATCTCGACGGTAACGCGCCAGATTTTGACGAGTATTCCGTCACCATTCAGGGCCGTTTGGAGGGGATGGACTGGGACAAGTTGGAATGCATCGGAACGCTCGATTTCGGCGAGATTGCCTGTAACTGGAAATTCATCATGGAGAATTTCATCGAGCCTTACCATGTCCAGTTCGTGCATTCCTCGACCACGGATCAGCCATTGGAAGACCACTATACGATCGTCGACGGCAACTGCATGGGCAGTGCGGTTGATCTGGAGGAAGAGATCGGGACATCGGGCAGCCTGGGTGTCAGCTCGCGCTATCTGACGCTCTATCCGAACTTCATTCTGGGCCGGTATTTTCCGGACCAGATGGGGGTCTATCTGAATATCCCCACCGGCCCTGGCACAATGATGCAGAAGCGGGCGCTTTACACCACAGAAGGGCAGGCGCTGACACAGGACGAGATCGAAGGCCTGAAGCAGCTGTGGTGGGATGTGCACAAAGAAGATCATGAGATGACCGAACGGCTGCAGCTGGGACGGGCCTCATCCATCTCGGATGAAGGCGGCGTGCTGTCTCCGGCATGGGAGGACAGCGTGCGCGCGTTCCAGGAAATGGTGGCGCGGGATGTGACCGCCACCGAAAACCACTGAATTGAGGAGAAAACCGTGACCGATAATATCAGCAGCGGGTTCCGCCTTGCTCATACGATGATGCGGGTGATGGATATGGAAAAATCGCTGGAGTTCTATTGCGGGATCTTGGGGATGCAGGTCCTGCGCCGCACTGATTACCACGAAGGCAAATTCACGAACACGTTCATCGGCTATGGCCCCGAGGCGGAATTTCCGACGCTGGAACTGACCGCAAACTGGGATCAGGAAGAGTCGTATGACCACGGCAATAGCTGGGGCCATATCTGCATCGAAACCCCGGATGTCTACAAGGCGTGTGAGGATCTGGCAGCTGCCGGGGTGAATATCACACGCCCGCCGGGGCCGATGAAGAACGGCACTCGCGTCATCGCGTTCTGCGAAGACCCGGACGGCTACAAGGTTGAACTGAACGAATCCATTCTGAAACATCTGGCCAAGGAAGGGTCCTGATCCATGGGCGATAAACCACAGCTATTCAAATTCGATCTGGTCGAGGATCGCTACAACGCGATGGGCGACAGCGACACGTATATCAAGCCGATGGTGACCAGCGAATTCAGCAAGACCATGTGCGGCGGCATCAATGTGCTCAACAACATCAAGGTGCCATGGGACCTGACCTGTGACGAGATCATCTATTGCCTGGAAGGCACCTTCCGGCTGGTCTGCGATGGCGAAGAATATATCTGCAACCGCGGCGACGTTCTGTTCGTACCCAAGGACAACCACATCTCATACGAAGCAGATGAGAAGTGTGTGATCTTCTACGCTGCCTATCCGCATAACTGGAAACAACTGGCTGGGATCACCAAAGTTCCGGGCATCGATCCCGACGACTTCGTGGCGGGCTGAACGTCCGACGCTGCCTGAAGGCGGGTGTTCTTGTTCCTCTCTCAACGTCCGGGACACCCGCTTTCCCCATGGCGAGAACACCGCCCAATTCCAGACCGTCAGGTTCTGAGTTCCGAAACCTGACGGCCCCCCAACAGGAGGAAGCCAAGTGCCCAAAGACAATGCAAACAGCAAGATCTACTACGAAAGCTTTCAGGACGCGGTTGAACGCAACCGTCCCAAAATCCCCGCCGTCAAAAAGCAGTTAGAGGAGGCAGGCGTCAAATATGTGATGGGGGCCTGGATCGACCTGCATGGCATCCCCAAAACCAAGCCTGTCCCGATGAGCGATTTCGAAGAGCTGTGCCTGGGCAAAGGGCCACAATTCGCGGTGCATTCGATTTCCTATGTCCCCGAACTGAGCCCCGCCGACAGTGATCAGGTCGTGGTGCCGGATCTGGACGCGGTCTATGTCTGCCCATGGGACACCTCGATGGCGATCATCTTTTCGGACCTCTACTGGGAAGATGCGCCCTATAATGTCTGCCCCCGCCAAGCACTGAAGCGCGCGATGCACGAGGCTGCGCAGGATGGCTATGTAGGCTATGCCGGAGTCGAACCCGAATTTATCGTGATGAAATATGACGAGGCCGGTCAACCGGTGAAAGCCTTCGACAACGATCCGGCGGATGGCTTGCGCCCGCGTCGTCAGGCGTTTGGCTATGATGTGGAATATTCAGTCGACTCGATGCCATTCCTGAAGGACATGATCGACATCATCGAAGGGCTGGGCTGGAACCTGCATGACGTGGTGGCTGAAGGCGCCTATTCTCAGTTCGAGCTTGATTTCCACTATACCAACATGCTGGAAATGTCCGACCGGCTGGCGTTCTTGCGGATTGTGTTGAAAGAGGTCGCCAAGAAACACGGTATGTTCGTGACCTTCATGCCGAAACCTACCGTGGGTGACTGGCGCTCGGGCGCGCATATCAACATGTCGATGCAGCATGAAAGCCGCCCCGGCGAAAACATCTTCAAGACGGAAGATGGCGAGTGGTCGGAGGAAAGCCGTTACGCCGTAGGGGGCTTGATGCAGCACGCCGAGGCGATTACTGCGATTACCTGCCCGACTGTGAACTCGTATAACGGTTTGGTTCCACGCGTGGGTGGGTTCGAAGGCGGCACTGTCACATGGGCGCCGACTAACATCACCTTCGGGTACAACAATCGATCCGCCCAATTCCGCTTGCCGCAAAGCCGCCACTGCATTGAAAACCGCGCTTGCGACATGACGATGAATGTTTATCTGGCTATGGCGATGCACCTGACTTGTGCGGTTCAGGGGATCAAGAACAAGATCGATCCCGGCAAACCCACGGATTTCGACCTCTATTCCAAGACTGACAGTGAGCTGACCGAGCTTGGTATTCGCCGCCTGCCGCGCACCTTGTGGAACGCAATCGAAGCGTTGCGTCATGACGAGATGGCCGATCACGTGATGGGTCCGGTCATGCGCAAGTCCTATCTGGAATACAAAAACGACGAGTGGGAGCGGTATCACCAATCGGTCACTGACTGGGAAGTGCAGGAATACCTAAGGCTCTACTGACCGAAACACGGATGGCCCCGGTGGTTTTCGGGGCCATTCTCAAATTAACAGCAGGGGTATCCATGGCACAGGAATTCCAGTTGCTCGAACTCGGCGACTTCCCACTTTTGTCAGGTGAGGTACTGAAGGGTGCCAAGCTCGCTTACCAAACCTATGGAACCCTGTCGCCCGCGCGGGATAACGTCGTCGTGCTGCCGACGTTTTATACCGGCACCAATTCCCGTAACGAGGGGTTCTTCGGCCCGGGCCGAGCCTTGGATCCGGCGCGGCATTTCATTGTCAGCCCGAACCTGTTCGGCAACGGGCGGTCATCTTCACCCTCGAACACACCTGCGCCGCAGGATGGCCCGCGATTTCCACTGGTGCAGATGTGGGACAATATCGCGGCACAGCATCGTTTGATCCACGACCATCTTGGTATCGAGCAGATCGCGCTGGTTGCAGGCTGGTCCATGGCCGGGTGCCAGTCGTACCAATGGGCAGCGCAATATCCCGATATGGTCAAGGCGATCCTGCCGTTTTGCGCCTCAGCCAAAACATCGCCTCATAATTTTGTATTTCTCGAAGGCGTCAAAGCTGCGCTCTGCGCTGATCAAAGCTGGAACGGAGGCGATTACGATGAACCACCCGCGGCGGGGCTAAAAGCCTTTGGGCGGGTCTATGCAGGTTGGGCATTTTCCCAGACGTTTTATCGCGAAGGTCTGTATAAGCAGCTTGGCTTCAACACGATCGAAGACCTTCTGATTGACTGGGAGATCGATCATGCTGAGGGCTGGGACGCCAACAACCTTTTGGCCAAGCTGGCAACTTGGCAAGCTGGCGACATCTCAGCAGGCCCGCTTTACAATGGTGATTTCAAAGCGGCCCTTGGTGCGATCAAGGCCCGTGCAATCCTGATGCCATGCAAGCAGGATCTGTACTTCCCGCCAGAAGACAACGCCATCGAAGCGCAGCACATGCAGTATGCAGACTTCCGTCCCTATGACTCTCCTTGGGGTCACTGTGCCGCCAATCCGGGCAACGATGCAGGTTTCACCGCCTCGTTGGACTCGGGGATTCGAGAGCTTTTGCAGGAATAGTTCGCAAGAGGTATTTCGCCATTAAGGATATCATCGATGGAATGGTACTTCCGCGCGAAGACACCAGCTGTTTCCTGAAGGGTTTAGAAGGGATTTTCCGGACCGAAAGAGATCATGCACATATCAGGCAAGGAAAATCAGGAGCTGATTGAAGCGCTGGTTAAAGCCTGAAATCCACAGCATAGCCCTCGCGTTTACGGGAAATCGGTTTGAAATCTTTGAGGGTTCAGCCCTATGATCCAAGCAATGCTGGCCTGATACAACAAGAGGACGCCCCGTGAATTTATCGCGAAACTCAGAAACGGACAGGCCTTCCCGCCAACGGGGCACTCATTCGGTCGGAGAGCGATTGAACAGCGAGATCGTTCAGATGCTCGAACTCGACGGGCGAATGCCATTTTCAGAGATCGCGCAGAAGCTTGATGTTTCCGAGGGCACAGTACGTAATCGTGTCAACGCCATGAAAGAGGCTGGCCTGCTTCGGATTGTTGCGATCACCGATCCCACAGCTTCGGAATATAAGGCGGATGCCATGATCTGCTTGAAGGTTGCGCCGGGTACGACCCCGCAAACCGTCGCGGATCGACTGGGTGAAGTGACCAGCGTGGTTTACATTCTCTGGGTTACGGGACGATTTGATCTGATGGTTGAACTGGTCTGTGACGAGCCCGATGATCTTGCGACCTTTTTGGAAGAGCACATTCACGGCGTTGAGGATATCGTGGATGCCGAGGTGATGCTGGGCCTCAAGAATTTCAAGAATCAGTTTCTGCTCAAGCGTAATTTGGAACCGCGGTCCTAGGATCAGGGCGGCACAGCTATGTTCTGCATTTCATTTCGGTTCTGCTGAGCTTTTGAATGCATCAGGGTTTTGAGCTCCCATTAACATTTAGATTGCCGGGTGATGGGATGAGTTCTTCCTCATTGTTCAAATCAATGCTGCCCAGATTAAAAACCGACCAAGCTTGGCGGACAAAATGATCTTGCCGGCCCGATAGATCGCCTGACGTCAGCCTGATGGCAGCACATCATCGCTGCCGACCCGCATTGAATTCTTGGCACGCCGGTCGCTGATTGGCGTGACACCGAAAGTCTCTCGATAATGCCGCATGAACGCGCCGGGGGTTGCGTAGCCGACCATGTAAGCCACCTCGGCAATCGGGTCGTTTGTATACAGAACCAGCTGCCGCGCCTGGTTCATTCGCATCCTGCGGTAATAGCTGAGCGGGCTTTGACCGGTCGCCTTTTTGAACCCGCGCTCAAGTGAGCGTGCTGACAGGCCGACCGCATCGGCCACTTCACTGATCTGGATGGGGTTTTCGATATGTTCTGCAAAGTGCTGAATAGCCCGTGCCACCTGTTTCGGAAGCAAATCCTGACTCTTGGCGGTCGAGAGCGCCGGAACTTTTTGTGACATGGCGGCGCTGCGGATGAAAGGGTGCTGAAACCAGCACGCAACTTCGGCCATGATGTCGTCGCCTAGGTGGTCTTCGATCAACGTCAGCATATGGTCAAACACGGCTGATGCACCAGAGATGGTTGTGAAGGCACCTTCCGTACAAATTACGGTGTCTGTGATCGGAATCTCGGGAAACTCGGCCTGAAAGGCGGCCTCATAACACCAGTGGACAGATAGGGGCTGATCTCCGGTCAACCGGGTTCTGGCCAAAGGAAATACACCGCCGCTGATCGCACCAAGCTGCGTCTTGTCGCGCAGCAGCCTTTGCAGGGCCGCGTTCGCCTTGGAGGGGTATTCGAACACACTGTTGGGACTTGCGGTAAACAGCAAATGATCCAAAGCTTTCACGTCAGCCAAAGCGCAATGCGGCGAAAATGTTACTCCGGCAGAGGACTGCACAGGCGCATTTTTTTCAGCAACCACCGTCCAGCGGAACACATTCTGCCCTGAAATCTCGTTGGCGGCCCGCAGGGGCTCGATGCACGAGGTCAGGCACGCCATGGGAAATCCCGGAAAGATCAGGATGCCAAGAGATGTGGTATGTGCTTTCTCCGCCATTTTCCGATCACAACATCACAATTCCTGCGACCGGCCATCGGTTCGAAAGATTGATCGTGAAGCTGTATCCTGATGTCATTTCGGTTGGCCCAACAGATGTTGTTCAATCAATTGGAAAGCATATCCGATATGGATTTTCTGTATATATCCGACTGCCGCGATATCTTTACGTTCCAGCGCCATCAACAAGTCGGATGTTTCCCGGGTCAGTGCTTCATACGCGTCAGACCCTACCAGTTGCTCCATGCGGTGCCAAACACTGGTCGCTTGAAAATAAGTCTGGTTCCAGAACTCGCGCAGTGTTGAATTGCCGATCAAAGATGTGATCAACGCCTGAAGGCGCTGGTTAAGTTTCACGAACTCCTGAGAGTCAAGTCGTTCTCGCAGCGCTAGGGCGCATTCATGAATCGACCGGATTTCTTCCTGATGATGGATTTCGATAGAGGTTGGTGACAGTTCTCCGATCAGGCCGGCCAGCACCATCCTCACTTCATAGAGATGGCGTATACGCTTGCCCGAAAGCTCAATGACAACCGTCCCGACACCATTGCGTGTTTCGACCAGACCCAAATGCCCGATACGCTGAATTGCATCCCGGACCGGAGTTCTGCTGACGCCGAACTCCTTGGCAAGCGCGGCCTCTTTCAGTTGATCGCCGGGCCGATAATGCGCAAAGCAGATACGTTCAAGAATTTGCTCCTGAATCTGGTCTACTGTGACCTTGGCAGGTGCATCGATCTGTCGTTCGGTAATAATCAAGTATCGGAGCCTTCCGCATGAGCTGAGTTCGACTTTAATGGGCTGTATACATCTTATTTCAGCCGATGTTGAGATTTAAGCTGCAAATCAGAGATCACCCCCTGGCTTCATGCAGATAAAGCAAGGCCCAACCCGTATATTTTCATAGATCGGACAACCCCTCTTTCAGATTTGTCAGCAGCCCAGAGGATTCCATATGCACGCGAAGGCGCCGATTGTAGCCGCCGGGCGTGTTCAGTGATTGGATCAGCTGTCGGCAGCTCGGCGCGGATATCAGGCTTGATCCGACAAGCATGCGCAGAAAGGCTTCGCCTTGTTCGGTGTCCTGCACCTGTTGACGAAGCCAGCCACCTGCGCCTTGAACCATCAAAACAGCTGGCGATAACACGGCCTGCGCAGCCAGATAGGCGTTCAGTTCGGCAACGGTATTCATCTGAAATACCGAATTTCGTGCGCCGAACAGGTTATCCACAACCGATGTATCGCCAAGCACCAGAATTGGAGAGCCACCAACAGCAATCCCCGGAAATGGGATCATGTTGGCCACTGCGCGGGCAGGGGCAACCATGTCCGTCAATTCTTCCAACGTAGGACCGGTCATAAGTGAAATGACTTGCTGACCCGACCGGAACTTAAGGCCTTCAAGCACGGGGCGAGCCTGTTCAGCTAGCAAGCCCAGAAGAATGACGTCGCTTGCGTCGATCACGTTCTGATTGTCTGCGACCGTCACGTTTGAGAACTTACGGGCCAAACCGGTAGACTGCGTTTCACCGCGGCGGGATACAGTGATCTGATGACCATCAGCCGCCATTCCTTCGACGACTGCTACTGCGATGGTACCAGTGCCGATAACTCCAATTTTCATCAGATAACTATCCTTGTGTTGGCGTTGCAGGGATGCCTTGTCAGTCTGATATGTCTATCAGGCCCACAGAACACTTCTTGTGAAAGCTTGCTTCAAGCGTTCGATTCAACCTCGTGCGTGAGCAGGTATATGCAGATCAGACGGTACTCGTATCCGATGTGGACGCGTTGAATGTGTCCAATTGCAGTTATGTCGTCTTACTCCAGCGCAGCGAGCAACTCCTTGGTTTCAATCATGAGGGCGTCATAAACCTCCTGCCCAACGGTTTTCTCCATACGGTGCCACACGCTGGATGCTTGAACATGAGCCTGGTTCCAGAGCTCCCGAAGTATCGCGTTGCCTATCAATGAGCCTATCAGCGTCTGCGGCTGCTGGTTCAGGGCAACAAATTTCTGCGCGTCGTCGTTTTCGCAAAGCGCGATGGCCTTGCGGTGGATCAGACGCGCTTCGTCACAGTGTTGTTGCGTAATGGTGGCCGGATCGGCGACTCCGTCGTCGTCACCGAAACAGGATTCGAATACATCACAAACTACCCTCGACAAATCCTGCTCAGTAAATAAGTCAACTGGCGGCTGACTCAGTCATAGCAGGGCACTGCTAAACAGCCGAACTGCCGCAACTGTAAGACTGAAATCCGGCGTGCCCTATTCGGCGCGCCGGGTGTCGTGAGAACGTAGGCGGTTGAGGTTGCTTATGCGCCCGTTGCGGCCATCCGTATAGGTCGCTCCGATCTCTTTCGGGGTTATCCAACAGATCAGACAAAGACAGAAAATGAGACTTCAGACCTATATTGTCGACGCTTTTTCAGACCGCACCCTCAGAGGAAACCCCGCGGGTGTGTGCCCGCTTCACGAATGGCTGCCCGCACCGGTCATGCAATCCATCGCGAGCGAGTTGAACCAATCTGAAACGGTGTTTTTTGTTCCTAGAGCAAATGCACACAACAGCGACGCGCACTCCGAATACGACATTCGCTGGTTCACCCCCACGCGCGAGGTCGATATGATCGGACACGCGACGCTCGCCGCTGCCCATGTGGTGTTTTCCAATCTCGGGATAGGGTTGGAAGCGGTCACCTTCCATTCCAGTTCTGTCCAAATGACTGTTCGACGCGGGGAAACCGGACTGCGTCTGGATATGCCCGCACTTGTGCCAGAGGTGATCGACGCCCCCTCGGGCCTGATCGAAGCACTTGGGAAAAAGCCCTCGAAATTACTGGCCGCAAAGCACTATCTGGCGGTTTTTGACAACGAAGATGACGTTCTGAGCTGTACTCCGGATTTTACTGCTCTGGTCAAATTACCATTGCCAGCAGTCATCATATCCGCGCAAGGGTCAGGAGAGTTTGATTTCGTTTCACGGTTCTTTGCCCCTGCGAACGGAGTAGCAGAGGATTCCGTGTCGGGCGTGTCGCATTGCTGTCTGACACCTTATTGGTCTGAAATATTAGAGAAAAAACAGCTGTTTGCGCGTCAGTTATCGGCGCGGGGTGGTGTGATTTCTTGTGAATACGACGATCCCAGGGTGATCCTTGAGGGAACGGCTGCAGTGTCGTTGGAAGGTGTCCTGTTCATTCACTGAAGCTGCTGAAGCAGTTTGATTAACTGCGGGACGCATCTGTGCGCAGCCATCCTGCCGTGGGCTAACTTTTCAATACCGAATGCTCGCGTGAGCTGGTCTGCTATGAGTTCGACCAGTCAAGATAATGGTGTGCGGGCATCCGTCGATATATGCTTCAACGGATGCCTCAGATATCTGTTATCGAACCACATGAACCGAGCACGGAGCGTGACGTACCACGCGTGCAGCGGTCGAACCCAGAAGGTAATCCTGCAGGCCGGGGCGGTGGCTTGCGATGACTATGCAATCCGTTTCATGTGACGCTGCATAGTCTAGAATCCCGCGGCCTGCGTGCCCCTCGACCACTTCAATTTTGGCGCCCGAAACATCACCGATCAGCGGTTTCAGCTTGTCGCTGATTGCCGTTTTGGCAATGTCAAAGTGGTTCTCGGGCAGTAAGTCGCTGGTGTATTGCGGCAGATGTTCGACAACATGGAGCAATGTCATACTGCCATCGCTTTGCCAAAGGGCCCGTGCAACCTGGATAGACTGCGCGACGTCGCGATCTGCGTCAAAGGAAACGGGCACAAGTATATTTCGATACATTGATCAACTCCGAAAAATGCAACGACCAGTGCACACAAAGATTGCGTACGCTGGCCGTTGAAGTTTGACCTGCAGCATATTCGAGGAGAGTGGCTGCATGGTCGGGGAAGGTCATGTCAGGCGGCCACAAACATGTCTTTGTACTGGTCACGCAGGACGTTCTTTTGAACTTTGCCCATGGTGTTGCGGGGTAACTCGTCCAGCAGGATCAGTTTGCGGGGGTGCTTGAACCGCGCCAGGCTGTCACGCACGGCGCCCATCATCGCATCCAGATCGGGGGACTGGCCCGGCTCGGCCACGATCACACCCAAAACGGTTTCGCCAAAGTCAGGATGCGGCACGCCAACCACCGCGCTTTCCATGACGCCGGGCTGATCATCCAGAACCAGCTCAATTTCCTTGGGATAGATGTTGTATCCGCCCGAGATGATCAGGTCTTTGTTGCGACCAACGATATGGACATACCCATCATCGTCGATGCGACCCAGATCGCCGGTGATGAAGAACCCATTCTCGCGCAGTTCGGCGGCGGTTTTCTCCGGCATCTGCCAGTAGCCCTTGAACACGTTGGGACCGCGCACTTCGATCTCGCCGATCTCGCCCTGCGGCAGCGGGTTGCCATCTGAATCGCAGATCTGCAGTTCGACCCCGGGCAAGGGAAAGCCCACGGTGCCTGCGCGGCGGTCACCGTCATAAGGGTTTGAGGTGTTCATATTGGTTTCGGTCATGCCATAGCGTTCCAGGATGCGATGACCGGTACGTTCTTCAAACTGCACATGAGTTTCGGCCAGCAACGGGGCCGAGCCCGAAACGAACAGGCGCATATGTGCGGCCAGATCCTTGGTGAAACGATCATCGTCCAGCAGGCGGGTGTAGAAGGTCGGCACGCCCATCATGGTCGTGGCGTCCGGCATCCGCCCGATGATCTCATCCAGATCGAATTTGGGCATGAAAACGATGCTGCTGCCCGCGGCCAGCGTGACATTGGTGGCCACGAATAGTCCGTGAGTGTGAAAGATCGGCAGCGCGTGCAGCAGCACGTCGTCGGATGTGAAGCGCCATTCCTTGACCAGCACCTGCGCATTCGACAACAGGTTGTTCTGGGTCAGCATTGCACCCTTCGACCGGCCCGTAGTCCCCGAGGTATAGAGGAACGCGGCCAGATCATCGCCGTCACGGTCAACGGTCTCAAAGCTGGCAGGCATGGCGGCTGCCTGCTCCATCAGGCTGCCGCTGCCATCAGCGTTCAGGGTTTCCACCTTCGCGTCAAGCTGCGCACCAACCGGGGCGAGTTTCTCTTCGCTGCGGCTGTCACAAACGATCAGCGAGGCGCCACTGTTTTCGATGAAATAGGTCAGTTCATCCACCGTGTAGGCGGTGTTGAGCGGCAGGAATACAAGACCAGCCTGCGCGCAGGCGGCATACAGCGCCAGCGCTTCGGGCGATTTCTCGATCTGTGCCGCAACCCGGTCGCCGGGTTTCAGCCCCAGCTGCGTTGCCACATGGGCGATCTGTGCGGCGGTGCTCAGAAAGTCCTGATGGGTGATGGTCGTTCCGTCGAGCAGCTGCAAAAAGGCTGTGTCTTTACCGGCATGAGCGCCGAACAAACCGTCATAGAGAGGATTGGCCATAAGGGTTACCTTTCCTGTGTCGTGGTGAGAGAGGCTGACGCGGCAAGCGATTTGGCCTCGGGCGAGGCAATGACCTCGCGGGTATTGGCGAACTGCTCGTGGTTCTGGGCCACACGGCCAAGGTCATAAAGATAGTTGACCATTGTCCCGCCAGACTGCGCCCGGCCCTTGTCCGAAACATCGGCATCGGCATGGACTGCATGGACCAGCGCGCCATTGCCAAGATGGAACCGCGCGACCGGATCGAACGGCAGATCGCCCCGGCCTTTTGCGTTCAGCAAGTAATGTGCCGCCAGTGCCTTCATCTGATCGGGCTCTTCGATGTTCCAATCGGTGCTTTCCTGCGACAACCATTTGGTCAGCCCCGGAATTGGCGAGAGTGTGACGAAAGTCTTAAGCCCTGCTAACTCAGCCGACAGGTCCGAGGCCACTTGCTTAATCAGCGAATTGCCGAAAGAGATGCTGGCGAGCCCGGCCTGACAGTTGGAGATCGAATAGAACACCGCCGTATCGGCCTGATCTTCAGGCAAAGGATCGCGGTCTTCGGCCAGCAAAGCCTGAACCGAACCCGGAATGCCGCTGTTCAGCGCCACTTCGACAAAGATCAGCGGTTCATCCGGCATCGAGGGGTGGAAGAAGGCAAAGCAGCGCCGATCCGTGGGTTCAAGCCTGCGGCGCAGGTCGTCCCAGCTGTCGATAGCATGCACCGCTTCATAGGCGATGATCTTTTCAAGGATATGCGCCGGGCTCTCCCAGTTGATCGGGCGCAGCACCAGAAAGCCGCGGTTGAACCAGCTGGCGAACAGGTGCCTGAAATCCAGATCAAGCGCCTGCAACTCGGGCTCCTTGCCGCCCAGCCGCAGCAGGTCGGCGCGCATCTGAACCAGCGCCCCGGTGGCACCGGGTACCCGGTTCAGGCGGCGGATCATCTCTTGCCGCGCCGGTTCGACGGCGGCGGCGAAGGTGCGATAGCTGGCCTTCGAGGGGTTGCGCTCGTACTCGTCCAGTGACGAACGCACCGCCTCGGGGTCGATATTCATGGCGGTGGCGAGATAACGGAAGAACTCCAGCTTGTCGTCATCGCTCAGCGTATCGAACCTTGTCAGGATTTCCTCGGCCAGAGCCAGCCCCGAGGTTTCCCCTGCTGACCCAACCAGCGCGTCGGCCAGTTCGGTCAGCGGGCGGCCATCCGGGGCCACCGCGCTGTCGCGTCGGTAACGCCGCTCGAACACGGTGGATAGAAGATCCGCCAGCAGGGTCATACCGCTGCTCCCATGATCACGTCGGGCAGCCAAGTGGCCAGACCGGGGAACAGGCAGAGCAGGATGATTGCGATCACCATGCAGGCCACGAAGGGCAGCGAACCGGTCAGGATAGTCTTCAGCGAGATATCGGGCGCAATGCCGTTGATCACATAAAGGTTCAGACCAACCGGGGGTGAGATCAGGCCAATTTCCATGTTGATGGTCAGCACAACCGCGAACCAGATCGGGTCAAAGCCGGCGGTGGTGATGATCGGCAGCAGGATCGGTGCCGCCATCAGGATCACAGCCACGGGTGGCAGGAAGAACCCGGCGATCAGCAGGAACACGTTGACCGCGCCCATCAGAACCCAGCGGTTCACATCCAGCGTACCGATCCATTCGGCAATCGCCTGGGTGATGAACAGCGAACTGAGCATGTACGAGAACACACCGGCAGCAGCAATGATGAACAGGATCATCACGCTTTCCTTGGTGCTGTCACGCAGCACGACCCAGATGTCCTTGGGGTTCCACAGCTTGTAGATAATTATCGCGATCAGCAGGCAGAGCAGGGCACCAACAGCGGCTGTTTCCGAAGGCGTGGCGATGCCGCCATACATGGCATAGAGCACGCCCAGAATGATGCCAAGGAAGGGCAGAACACGCGGCAGGATCTCGAACCGTTCAGCCCAAGTATAGCTGCCCGAACCCAGACGCGTCGCGTCGCCAGATCTCCAGGTCGAATACAGCGACCAGGCCATGAACAGGCCAACCAGCATCAGACCGGGGATTACGCCGGCCAGGAACAGGCGGCCAATCGAGGTTTCGGTGGCGATACCGTAGACGATCATGGTGACCGATGGCGGGATCAGGATACCCAGCGTTCCGCCTGCAGCGATGGAACCGGCGGCCACACCGTCGGGATAACCACGCTTGCGCATCTCGGGGATGCCCATCTTGCCGATGGCGGCACAGGTGGCGGGCGAAGAGCCAGACATGGCCGCGAACAGGGCGCAGGCGCCAAGGTTCGAGACGACCAGACCACCGGGAACTCGGGTCAGCCAGCGCTCGAGCGCTTCATAAAGGTCTGCCCCAGCTCTGGTAGAGGCGATTGAGGCCCCCATGATGATGAACATCGGGATGGACAGAAGGGCGAAGTTATCGAGCTTGCCGAACAGGATTTCCGGCATCAGTTCCAGCGAACGCGGGCCGTCGAAGACGATCAGGAACCCGGCCGAGACGATCAGCAGACCGATGGCGACCGATACGCCCGAGAACAAAACGAGGATGGTGGCGATGGCGACAATTGCGCCGAGCAAAAGGGGATCCATCGGCTTTACTCCAGTCCGAAGGGTTTATCGATGCCAAGCAGGACGGCGACGAGGTCGGCGATCAGCTGCAACAGCAGCAGGCCAAAGCCAACCGGGATGGCGAGATAGGGAATCCACAGGCGAACACCCCAGACGGTGTCGGATTTCCAGCCGCGCTCCCACGCGAAATGCCAGTATTCGTAGCCGTAGAACAGCATGACCGAGACGATGACGATGGAAAGAACCGACGTCAGGATCGCCATGAAGAAGCGCGCACGCGGTGCCAGTGAGATTGGGATCAGGTCGACATTCACATGCCCGCGCAGGCGCTGCACATAAGGCAGCCCGACCAGCGTGGCCGCGATGACCAGATAGATGACCGCTTCGGTTTGCCAGATGGTCGATTGATTCAGCACGAAGCGCACGACGATCATCTGGCAAGTGATAGCGACAGCAGCGACGATCATTCCTGCGGAACACCAGCCCGCCAGAGTTGAAAGTGCGGCGACGAAGCGAAGGAAGGGATTGTTCCCTGTGTGGGAAGCAACGGCAGAGCTATGACCGGCCATTTGCGCCTCCTGTGATTGAGATGCAATTAAGTCTGAAGATCAGAGAAGATCAGAACTGAGATCAGGGGCCGGGCGGCGGCGGGGCCGCCCGGTGAGAGGGGGTCACTCGACCGCCAGAGCCTTGTCCAGCAGGTCCTGCCCATCAGGAACCTCTTCTACGAAGGCTTTGTAGGACGTCTCTTGTGCCAGGGCGCGCCAGGCTTCGAAGTCTTCCGGGCTCATCTCGGCAATTTCGACACCAGCCTCTTCAAAGACCTTGGCCGAGTTTGCGTCCTGTTTCTTGGCTTCTTCCAGATAGAAGGCCTGTGCTTTTTCCGAAGCAGCCAGCAGGGCGGCCTGCTGTTCTTCGTTCAGACCATCAAAGGTCGATTTGTTCATCAGCAGCGGCTGATACATGAACCACAGGGCCACATCGCCCGCAGGGGTGTAGCACGCGACCTGCTCGTAGATGCGATAGCTGACGAAGGACGAAGACGAGGTGTTGGCTGCCTGCAGAACGCCGGTTTGCATCGCGTTATAGATTTCCGACGATGCCATGGATGCGATCGAAGCATCTGCACCTGCCAGCATTTGCTCGAACGACTTACCAGCCGCGCGAGTTTGCAGACCCGCCACATCCTCGGGGTTGGTGATGCATTTGTCCTTACCGGCGAAGCCACCAGCCAGATAGCCGTGTACCAGAACCATTACATCATCGTCGGCCATCTTGGCCTCAAGCGCGTCCATGAAGGGGGAATCCGCCAGGCGGGCTGCGTGATCGTGGTTCTTCACCAGACCCGGCATCAGCGTCAGGTTATAGGCGGGCTGCTGGCCACCGGCATAGCTGAGCGGCAGAACCGTCATATCCAGCTGACCCCGGCTGAGCGGCTTGTACTGCTCGCGCGGTTTGAACAGCGATTTCGAGCCGAAGATCTTGATGTCCAGGTCGACATCGGCAGCGGCGACCTCATCGGCGACCATCTGCGCCACCTGATGGCGGATGTCTTTATTCGACCACTGATGCGACAGACGTAGTTCTTTTGCACTGGCCAGCGTACCGGCAGATGCAAGCGCCATCGCGGCAACGGCGGTTTTGAGAATGGCTTTCATTTTTTCCTCCCTGTGAAACCCGGGCTGACCGGGGATACTGGAAATCATAGGGGGCTTATGTTTTTTTAGTCAAGTATTTTGTATACAAGAATTGAATTCTTGAGTTCTCGTTAATTTGTGAATAAAACAATAAGCCATGGACCAACGCCTTGCGGATACCATTGCCCAAGACCTGGAAGAGCTGATCTTTGACGGCACTTTCCCAGCCGGAGATCGTCTGGACGAAGTTCGCCTGGCTGATCAATTCGGCGTTTCACGCACACCACTTCGAGAAGCATTTCAAAGGCTTGCCCTGTCGGGGTTGGTTGACCTCATCCCGCGCCGTGGCGCTTTTGTCCGACAGCCCGGCCCGGTGGAGCTGATGGAGATGTTTGAGGTCATGGCTGAGCTTGAAGCTGTTTGCGGACGCCTTGCTGCTCTGCGCATATCGGACAAGGCTTTGGAGGATTTGTCCGACGCAAACAACAAGTGCCAGATGGCGGTGGATGCCGGGGACCCGGATACCTACTACCTCGAAAACGAGCGGTTTCATCGAACCATATACAATCAGTCCGGCAACTCGTTTCTGGAGCAAGAGGCGTCGAAGTTGCATAGAAGGTTGAAACCCTTCCGGCGGCAACAGCTGCGGTTCCGTGGACGTATGGAGCAGTCGATGTCCGAACACGAGGATATCGTGAATGCGCTCGACAAAGGAGATCCAGAGGAAACGGCGAATGCATTGCGCACCCACGTCGCCGTGCAGGGCGAGAAGTTCCACAACCTCATGGCCTCTTTGAAGAACACATCCGAATAACGTCATTCGCGCAGTGCGCGGCGGTGCCCAGGGTCACCTTGAGGCTGGGATGTCTAGCGGTATAAGCAGACGGCTTTGTATATTGGTTGGGTGAGGGGCGACTTAACTGGCTATCACTTATTCATCCATGGCGAAGTCGATATGAATGTGATTGCCATCAGGATCCCAGACATTCAGTTGCACAATATTTGCTGCAGCCAAATCCGTGCGCCGATACGTGACGTCCAACTGTTGCAGCTTGTCCTCGAACGTTGCGCGCCCGTTTGCGGAGAACGCGAAATGCTCAAGCTTCAGGCTTGTTTCCGAACCCACCGCTTCGGTCTCAACCCCCACTAAGTGCACGTAAGCGGTGTCGCCGGCATAGAGCCATGCGCCCGGAAACGGAAAATTCGGCCGTTCACCGACCCTCAATCCCAATACGTGTTGGTACCATTCGATCATCTGGCTCAGACGCGTAGTCCGCAGGTTCACATGATTCAGAGTCTCGATTGGCATGTCTTACCTGCGCGACCATTTGATCGAGCAACCCATCGAGGTGATCTGCTCGCGTGGTCCCTGACCGGTTTCTGAGATTTGGAGCATGGCGTTGACCAGTTCCGGAGTTCGATTATCGGTCGCTCCCATGTGTGCATCATCCAGTCGACCGCGATATTGCAGCTCACCATTGGCGTTCAGTCCGAAAAAATCCGGCGTGCAGACTGCGTTATACGCTCGACCCACAGACTGGTCCTCATCAACGAGATAGGGAAAGGCGAAACCGTTGCGACGTGCAAATTCCTCCATCCGGGGCGGCGCGTCTTCAGGGTAATCCTGATAATTGTTGGACATCACCGCCAAAACGCCAATGCCTTTGGACATAAGGTAATCCGCATCACTTGCAAGCCGGGCAGCGATGGCTTTGACGTATGGACAATGATTGCAAATGAAAGCGATCAGCAAGCCGTTCCCCAGATGGTCAGACATCTTGACCGGCACGCCAGCCGGAGTTTTTAGCGTGAAGTCCGGCGCCTTCCAGCCAAAGTCGCAGATCGGGGTGTCCAGCAGCATGATCGCTTTCCTTTGTGATGAGCCCTGGCGGCGTTCACCCGACCGAGGTCATTTCGTTCAGCGTGAATTCCACAACCGCACCTTCGGTGGCGGCCATATAGTCCTTCAGGTGTTGATTATTCATATGGGTTTGCCACAATTCGCGCGATTCCCAGTTCTCATAAAACAGGAAATGCGCTGGATTGTCGTTATCCTGATGCAGGTCGTAATTGATGCATCCCTCTTCGGCACGAGTGATGTCGATCAGTTTGATCAGCTCAGCCTTCACCAGTTCGATCTGATCCGGGTTGGCCTTGATGTTGGCCACGATGGTTAGTTTTGCCATGTTATTTATCCTCAATCGGTACTGAGGAGTACTTATCCCGTTGCCTCTGCCGGATAAACGGGTATTGATCGGATAGATAATCCGAAAATTCCGCATAATGCTCCTGAAGAACATCGCTCTATTTCTGCAGATCGTCGAAAAAGGTTCACTCACCGCAGCCGCGCGCGAGGCGGGATTGTCCGCAACCACAGTGTCCGAGCGACTGGCAGCCCTCGAAGCACACTACGGTGTTGTACTGCTGAACCGGACGACCCGTTCCGTCCGCTTGACGGAAGAAGGCCGCGCGCTGGTTGAAGGTGCGCGCGAAGTGTTGGAATCCGTTGACGAGCTTGATGCGCGTATCCGTATGGGTGCACAAACGCTCAGCGGACCTATCCGAGTGTCTGCGCCCAATGATCTGGGGCGCTCGATTGTGTCAAAGGCAATCGGGAATTTTCTGACAGAGCATCCAGATATTTCGATCGAACTGTCGCTTTCGGATGGCTATGTCGACGTGGTGGGTGAAGGTATCGACATTGCTTTGCGCTTCGGCGAGATCGGTGACAGCACATTGCGAAGACGTAGTCTGGGTGAGTTTCGGCGGCTGGTCTGTGCTGCACCGAACTATCTGGAGCAGCAGGGGACCCCAAGCGCACCATCGGACTTGAGCACGCATAACTGCCTCGTGATGCGATTTGGTACCCATCTCGATAATCAATGGCGCTTTGGGCGCGGTTCTGAGCAGCAGGTCGTTACCGCCAGGGGTGATCGCGTCGCAAATGATGGCGCGTTGGTTCGGCAGTGGGGGTTGGAGGGGCGCGGGATCATCCTGAAATCTGCGCTGGATGTCAGCGCCGACATCGATAGTGGAGACCTTGTAGAAATCCTGCCGTCTTACGCGCCATCACCGACGCCGCTGCAGATGCTCTTCCCACCTGGCCGAACTCAGCCACGGCGTGTGCGAGCCTTTGCGGATCATCTTGAGAAAGCTGTGCGCCGTTCCGTGGAGCAACACATTGACTGAGACCGAAGTCAGTTCAAATTGCCAGATGTTATCCCTGAAGACCGGATCACACGGATAGAAGGCCGTGTGATCCGGGCGCAGAAATTTGCTTAACGTGCTCCCAGCATCCGCCTCAGGGTACCGTCCTTGTTGATGATGTGGTGCTTGATCGCTCCGACGACGTGCAGAAGGATTGCAGCGATAACGATCTTGGCGGCTAGAATGTGGATGAGCTCACCAAGCTCTGCCAGGCTTTCATTGATGGCAATTGGTCGCCCGGTGTCGCCAAGGTTGGCCGCCATCAGATCCAGACCAAAGAGCGTCAGCCCGCGACCGGACATATAGGCATCCAGCATACCCGACAACGGCATCGCGATCGTGCCCAGGATCAGCACCCAATGAACCACCCGCGCCAGACCGTGTTCCATACGGGTGCCGGAGCTGACCTCTTGCGGCCATCCCATGCGCAGACGCAGAACCGCACGCCATAGGATGAAGATAAAAAGGAGCATGCCGAGGGATTTGTGAAGACCATACAGGGCGAACTGTTCGGTGCGGGTCATGTACAGACCCATTGCAATGACCGCGATCATACCCAGCCCGACGATCCAGTGCAGAGAGATCTCGGTGCGGGTCAGAGGTGTGGTAGACATGGCTCGTTCCTTTGTGATGTGCCAAGCGTTGAGGGCTAAACGGTCAAACCGGGCGGTTCCGGCGAAATAAACCTGTTCGCCTTAGATTTTGCTCAACGGATCGATTGTCGTTGAGCAGCAGGCCAGCACGGTCTTCTGTCGCGGCACTGAAGTCGGCTGGTATCTGGGCATAGCTGGGAGCTTTCGGTGCAGGACTGGTGGAGAACACCCAGCCTCTCGCGACCAGGTGCAATCCGGCGACGTTGACACACCTACACGCGCAATGCGCAGGCAAGCGTTGAAATCATCCTCGCTGTTTCGACCGCCCTGATGTGGCGATGACTCGACTTCACCCCAGTGATTTATTTAGCGGCTTCAGAGTTCTAGACTGACGGTCTTCGATCATGACTATTTCGACTTGATGGGCATATGCGTTGCGAGAGTTTATTGGCCGTACTCTTTGGTCGGGTTGCGATAGATTGTGTGGTAGTGCCCCGAACCCACGGCGCTGCTGCCTACATTGCCGCCGGTCGACAGCATCTCGATGATCAACGTCGGGCCTTGGATGCGCATATATGTGGGTGTGTTGACCTCATCGGTTCCCGACCAGGCAAATGAGATGTCTTCCAATCCATCAGACAGTTCGGCCATGCGCGGGATGGCGTTTTCATCCGGCTGAATCGCAACCCATTCCTTGATGGCAGCCAGCAATAGCTCTCGCTGCCCGGTATCCATATCCGCGGCAGACAAGCCGATCACCGACGGAATGGTGCCATCCTGCCCCGGTCCGGTCAGCACATCCTCGGGGATTGTGCCCGCATCTGCAGCGGTCTGTTGTGCTGCGTTCAGAGCAGAAAAGACTGCGTACCCGGACAGGTGCATGTCGCGCACAGCCTGATAGTCAACTCCGTTGACTGTAAATATTGCCGGTTCGGTGCCGACAAACGTGGGCGACATGGTTTCGATCCGGTTGCTTTCGATCGAGATGTTCAGGGCAAGATGATGCCCGCCGAACTGCCATCCCCATGATCCGTCGGTTGAGGGTGTGCCGAAGAAAGACAGCCAGTAATTCTCTGGTGCCCATTGCAGCTGTTTGGCGCGCTTGTCCGCACTCAGGAACGTCTCAGCGGCCAACGCCTCGACCACGCTCTGATAGCCGTCCTCGCCCAGCGATGACGCCAGGAATTCAAACAGCAACGCGCGCTGCTCGTCCGAGAGTTCGCCGACCGAGATACCCGTCCGCTCAACGATCCCCGCAGGCAGGTTGGACCATTGCGCGCGGTTGGGGCTGCCCATATCAAACATGAACTGAGCCTTCGCGCCATCGTCGATGCTGGCCAGAAACGTCTGGGCCGCCTCAAGGGCTGCGACGCCCGATGCCGGTCCGTAAGGCTGCGCGTAGGCTGGGATCGGGAAGATCTGCGCATGTTCATGAGTTGGGGCTTCATGTGCGAACGCGGTCGTGGCGAGGAACAACGCTGCGGTTATCGTCAAAGCTCTCATCGTCATTATCCTTTATTCAATGTCCGTAGCTTCGGGCCAAATCACGCGCAAATCCTCGCGAAAGGCGAACCGCTCTAAATGAGAGCCAAGGATTTCTTGCAACTTCTGCAACTGTTCAAAGGTCTCGGCTTGGGCGCTCAACCGCAGAATGTCACCCTCGGCCTGTGCCCGCGCCGTGCCAGCTGAAAAGTGGAACACGACCTCATCTGTTTGTCGTTCAACATTGATCTTGTGGCCAAAATGTTTGGAAAGCTGTTCGACATACCCGTCGGCCTTCGGGGTTGAGAGCATGGTTTTTGATGACACTGGCATCCGGCAATCTCCGCTTTGTACTGAAGCGGATATAGCAACGCCATATTTGCTGGATTAGTTCGTTTTGTCAGATTTCTTTCTTCGATGAGTTGAATGAATGGATATCCGTATCCGAAGGTTTATTCCATAGTGGCTGCTGACCAGACCACCTTTATCCAGCTTCAGCGCGCGATTTGTTGGAAGTTTAGGCACCCTGAAAGAGCGCCTGTGCCCATTCTGGAGGTCTTAAACAGCGGCTGCGGTCGAAGCGAATTTGGCCGATAGCGTTCAAAGTCCGATCATGTCGTTTCCTGCAAGCGGGTTTCGGGAATCGTCAAGTGAGCCGTCGTCAAAACTGAAAGGATCGTGGAAACTGCTGGAGAAACCTGATGACGACAGAAACGGTAACTCGTTCCCGGTCTGGTGGGCGGTTGGCCCGCCGCGCCATCCGCACCGCACCCAAGTTTGACATGCTTCCGGGCCTGACGCGCGGCATACCGCTGTGCGAGGTGATGGATCAGGCGCATGTCGAACGGATCGACGCGGCCTCGATGGATATATTGGAGAATGTTGGCGTCCAGTTCCGTGATCCGATTGCACTGGAAGACTGGAAGAAGGCGGGCGCAAAGGTCGAGGGCGAGCTTGTCTTCCTCGATCGGGGCTTGGTGCGCGAATTGATCGCCACGATCCCTTCGGATTTCACCTACCACGCGCGCGACCCGAATAAGAATGTGCGGCTGGGTGGAAATCACTCAATCTTTGTGCCGATGACCGGCGCGCCGTTCCTGCGCGATCTGGATGATGTGCGTCGCAACCCGACGCTGGACGATTTGGCGATGTTCCACAAGCTGGCACATATGATGCCCGCGCTGCATTCTTCGGCCCACCATATTGTCGAGCCATATGATCACCCGATCAGCCAGCGGCATTTGCGGATCACCTATTCGTCCATGAAGCACTCGGACAAGACGTTCATGGGCATGACGACATCGCCCAAGAACGCCGAGGATGTGATGGAGATGTGCGCGATCCTGTTCGGCGAGGAATATCTTGAGGATCACCCCGTCACCACGGGTAACTGTAACGGAAACTCTCCGCTGGTGTGGGACGAAACCATGCTGGGCGCGATGCGCGCGTTCTGCCGTCGTAAGCAGCCGGTGCTGTGTTCGCCTTTCGTATTGGGCGGTGCCAACACACCCGCCAGTGTACCGGCCACGGTGGCGCAGTTGAACGCCGAAGCGTTAAGCGCGCTGGCCTATACTCAGGTCATTCGCAAGGGGGCTCCCGCGATCTACGGGCATTACCTTTCCACGGTCTCGATGAAATCCGGTGCACCGATGGCAGGTACGCCTGAGATCAGCCTCATGAATTTCATGATCGGCCAGATGGCGCGATACTATGGCGTGCCATGGCGGACCTCGAACACGCTGGGCGGGGCCAAGACCTTTGACGCGCAGGCCGGGTACGAATCCGCCACCACCCTGAGCGCCGTGATCCATGCCGGAGCAAACTATATCTGGCATTCGGCGGGCTGGAATGAGGCCGGGATGCATTGCTCGGTCGCGAAGTTCATCGTCGATGCCGAACAATGCGCAATGGCCTATCGCATGGCGGAAGGTCCCAAATGGGCCGATTTCGATCAAGCCGTCGCAGCGGTTCCTGATGTAGGCCCTGGAGGTCACTATCTGGGCCATCCGCACACGCAGGAGAACTTCCAGCAGGCTTTCTTCATGCCTGAGCTCTTCGACAACAACTCGATCGAGCAATGGCAGGCCGAGGGCAGCGTCGAGATCACCGAGCGCGCTCTCAAACATGCGCGCAAGCTGCTGGCCGAGTATCAGGAACCCAAGTTGGACGATGCCAAGAACGAAGCGCTGCTGGATTATATCGCGCGTCGTGAGCGCGAGATACCGGCAGCGGATGAATTGAACCAGTCTTACTGAGCCGGATACACTCCCCGAACTGGCCCGTCTTTCTTTCAGGACGGGCCCTTTTTTGTTTCTCAAACGCGAAACGCCGCCCGAATTGGGCGGCGTTCCTAGTTTGGATTTGAGCGCTGTGGCTTATTCAGCAGCCTGCGTAGCGGTGCCTTCGTGCTTGTCGCGCAGCCCGTCACGGTAGAGCGCTTTGCACAGTGAGATGCACATCAGGCCCATTACCATGGTGAAAGGCAGTGCACCGATGATCATTGCGTTGCGCAATGCGTCCATCGGGTTGTTTTCACCCGCTGCCAGGATCAGCGCACCAATGACTGCCGTCAGGATCACACCCCAGATGATACGGTGCTTGATGCCCGTCTCCTGGCTGCCGCCTGACATGATCGTATTCATCACCAGAATACCTGAGTCCGCAGAGGTCACCAGGAAGGTCATGATCAGGATCACGCACATCACGTTCAGCATCGACAGCAGGCCACCGTCGATCATGTAGGACAGCGTCACGAACAGCTTGTTGGTGTTCGATGCGCCGATGATCGCGCCCTCAGCCGCGCCTGCCAGCTCAAGGTCGATCGCGGTGCCGCCCAGAACGGTCATCCATGCAAAGCAGACCAGCGCGGGTGCGAAGACGCAGCCCAGGATGAACTCACGCACGGTACGTCCCTTCGAGATGCGTGCCAGGAACAGGCCCACAAACGGCGAGAACGCAATCCACCAAGCCCAGTAGAAGGTAGTCCAGCCGGCTTGCCAGCCGAACTGACGACCTTGCTCACCTGCGGCGTAAGCTGCGGCCAGAGTGGCCTCATCCAGTTCCGCTGCAGCCCCTTCCAGACCGCTCTTGAAGCCGTCAAAGCTGCCCCAGGCGTTGGTTGCACCGCCCATCAGGGCATCCGCATGCGCCTGTGCTTCGGCAGGCAGAGCTGCCGCGAAGGCTTCGGCCGAAAGCGGGCCATAGGCACCGAAGCTCAGCGAGATGAAGTGCAGGATATAGTCGACCATTGCCGTGCCATAAGTGGTCATGGCGAAGACGAACGAGCCAAACACAACGAAGGTGCCCAGCAGGATGATCGACAGAACCAGGTTCAGGTTCGACAGGTATTTCACACCCCGGCCAACACCCGATACCGCCGAGATGATCGACAGGCACATGATGACAACCAGGCCGGTGATCAGACCCACTTTGGACGGGGTTGGCACTTCACCACCCAGATCCATCACCCATCCCATACCGGTGATGGCATAGACACCGTCGATGAACTGGCTGACGCCGTAACCGATGGTGACGGAAACACCCAGGATCGTTGCAACAACACCCAGTACGTCAACCACATGGCCCAGAAAGCCGTTCATCAGTTTGCCGAACAGCGGCGTCAGGGCTGAACGGATGGTCAGCGGCATGTCGCGGGTATAGGCGTAGTAGGCCAGCGACAGGCCAGTCACCACGTAGATCGCCCAAGCATGGAAGCCATAATGCAGGAAGGTGAAGCGATAGGCCGACTGCAGCGCCTCGGGCGTGTTGCCGGCCACATCTTCCGACACCACCACCGGGTTCGAGCCCCAAAGGCCCAAAGGCTCGGCTGTGGCAAAGACCATCAGGCCGACGCCCAGACCGGCCCCGAACATCATCGAAAACCACGAAAAGTTCGAGAACTCGGGCTTTTCGCCCGGTGTGCCCATGACGCGTTTGCCGGTACCCGGAATGATGGCCACTATGGCCAGAAAGAAGAAGAACAGCCCGACGATGATGACGTAGAAGCCGTTGAAGCTTTCCAGAAGCTTGCCGTTCCAGCTGCCCAGGGTGCCGTTCGCATTGGCCGGAAACACCAAAGCCCACAGCACCAGCGCAACCATGATCGCCTTACTGATAAGCGCAATCGGAACGCTGTAATTCTCATAAAATCCGGCATCCGCCGTCTTTATCTCCAAATCCGTAAAAGGGTCCTTTATCGACATCTAATTCCTCCCGTGTCGAGTTTCCCGCCATTCACTGGCTGTTCTTATTGGCATGATCGCAAATCGGTTTATTCGTCGGTTGCTTTCCATTCCTTCCATCTCAGGATCAGGTTCGCTCCAATCTCGCGGAACGGTTGCGGAGGCAGCTGCTTCGGCGCAGCCTCGGCGTTGAAATGTCGTGAAATTTCGGATTGATGGCCGCAGGCCATCTCGGCGGCGGCGATGCCCGTCAATGTGCCGCGCGCTGTGCCCAGCCCATTCTGCACGCAGCCCGAATAGACACCGGTGTCGATTTCTCGCGCCACAGAGACGCTGTTCAGGCTCAGGCAAAGGTGACCGGCCCATTGAAATTCCATCTGACAGCCCGCCAGTTGTGGAAAGCGCTGGTCGAATTTGCGTTGCATGACTCTGCCAGCCCGGCGCAAGTCGCTTGGGGAGGCCGCCATTCTGGGACGCAGCGCTGCGCAGGTGCGGGTGATAATCCGGTTACCGCCCTGACCGGTGTCTATGCGGCGCACTGTCGTGCCCATCGGGTCAGACGGGGTCACGCCCCAACGTCTCTGCCCACCCAGTTTGTGAAGTGCGTCATCATCCAGCTCGGGTGTCATCGCCGCAAACAGGAACAACTGCATCAGTCGGTTGCGCTCGATCCCGAAGCTTTCCAGATGGCCATTGACGGTCAGTATGACTTTCGGAGCAGTCACCGCGCCTTTTTGGGTCATCACCTGCCAGCCTTCACCCTTGCGGGCAAAACCGGTAACGGGACTGTTTTCGAAGATGCGCACGCCTTGTCCGGCAAGCCCGTCTGCCATCCCTCGGATGTAACCAGCAGGTTGCAGCATCACGGTACCAGACGTGTAAAGCCCGGAAACGTAATGGCGCGAGCCGGTCAGTTCGAACATCTGCTGCGGGTCCAGCACCTGACTCTCCTCACCCAGCGAGGCGAGATGCTCAGCGTAACTTTTGTTGTGGGCCTCGGCTTTTTCAGTGGCAGCCCCATTCACCTTGCCAGAGGGATCAAAGAAATTCGGATCGATCTGGTATTCTTCCACCGCCGACCGGGCAAAGCTTATGGCCTGCCGGTTCAATGCGATCGTTTTTCGATCATCACCACCGCCGGAGTAGTCGTCCGAGGCCAGATCATGCGGCAGGTCGATCATGAAGCCCGAGTTTCTTCCTGCCGCTCCCTCTGCTACGCGCCCGGCCTCGATTACCACGACACAGGCATTGGGTTGCAACTGCAGAATGCGCCGGGCTGCGGATAGGCCAGCATATCCTGCACCGATGATTGCAAAGTCGGCGCTTTGATCGTCATCCAGCACTGCCGCAGGGGCCTGGTCGCCCAGAATGACACTCCAGGCGGCAGGTCCTCGTTGGACCGGTAGGGTATGTGCAGTGTAGCGTGTCAATTCACAGCCTCGTCTGCGTCATCGGCAAGATCAATCCAGATGGTTTTCAACTGGGTATACTGATCATGGGCGTGAACTGAGTTGTCACGTCCGCCAAAACCCGACTGTTTGAAGCCTCCAAACGGCGTCGAGATGTCGCCTTCGCCAAAACTGTTCACTGTTACGGTGCCAGCGCGCAGCGCACGGGCGCCACGGATCGCGCGTTTTGCATTGGCGGTGAAGATCGATGCGCAGAGCCCGTATTCGGTGTCATTGGCAACCGAGATTGCCTCATCAAACCCGGACACTTCGATAACCGACAACACCGGGCCAAAAATTTCCTCGCGCGCAAGGATGGCATTGTTATCAGAGACTTCGACAACTGTTGCCTCAACAAATCCGTTATCGACCTTACCACCGATCACGACGTTTTCGGCTTGATCAAGATAGCCGCATACCTTGTTGTAATGTCCTTCGGACACAAGCGCGCCCATGCGTGTTTCCGGGTTCAACGGGTCGCCGATATTCCACTGCTTGGCGTGATGTGCGATTCGGTCCAGCAATTCGCTTTTCACGTCTTTGTGTACGATCAGGCGTGAACTGGCCGAGCAATTCTCACCCATGTTCCAGAACGCGCCATTGACCAGATGCTGGGCCACGCGGTCCAGGTTCTCGGCATCGTCCATCACGATGGCAGGGTTTTTGCCGCCCATCTCAAGCACAACCTCTTTGGCATTGGATTCAGCCGAGTAGGTCAGAAAGCGCTTGCCTGTCACGGTCGAGCCGGTGAACGAGACCATGTCGATACCCATGTGACGACCAATCGGTTCTCCGACATCCGCCCCTCCGCCTGGCACGATGTTGAGAACGCCGGCCGGGATACCGGCCTCCATCGCCAACTCTGCCACACGCAGCGCGGTCAGGGTGGTTTCCGCCGCCGGTTTGATAACCAGCGAACAACCCGCAGCCAAGGCCGGGCCGATCTTCCACGCCAGCATCAACAGCGGGAAGTTCCATGGTAGCACCAACCCTACGACGCCAATAGGCTCGCGGACGACCATCGCGATATGATCATCGGAGGCGGGCGAGACCTGATCGTAGATTTTGTCGATCGCTTCGGCGTGCCATTTCAGGCAGTGGATGGTCTCGGGTACATCCACGGTCTCACAGTCATAGATGGTCTTGCCACTGTCGATGCTCTCCATCACCGCAAGCTCGCGCGCGTTGCGAGTCATCAGCTTGCACAGACGGATCAGCACATCCTTGCGCTCGGACGGGTGCAGTTTCGACCAGCGGCCATCGTCAAAGGACACGCGCGCCTTTTCGACCGCAAAATCCACGTCTGCGGCATCGCAGGCGGCAATCTCGGCCAGTTTGTCGCCTGTGGCCGGATTGACGGTTGTGAAAGTTTTGCCGGACATCGCCGGGCGGAAGCCGCCATCGATGAAAGCGCCGGTAGGCAAGTCCAGACCCGCGGCAATGGATTTGTATTCGTCCTGAGTCAGCAGATTCATGTCTATTACCCCTCTGCCACGATGTCGGCGATTTTGCGTTTCAACACACGCGCGACCTGTTCCAGCGCGCGTTTGTCATCCTTGTTCAACCCGCGCAGCGGTGGGCGCATGACGCCCGCATCGATCCCGTTCATGGTGACGCCATGTTTGATGGTCTGGATGAACTTGCCGCCCTGTTCCAGCACGTGCATCAGCGGCAGCATCGCTGACATGATGCGGCGGCCCTTGTCGAAATTGCCCTCGACCACACAGGCATTGTAGAGCGCCACGTGTTCGGCAGGCAGGAAGTTCGATCCACCACAGACCCAGAAGGGCGCGCCCCAGGCGAAGAATTCCAGCGCCTGATCGTCCATGCCGCAGCCCAGTTGGATATGCGGATAGTCGCGTGCCAGCAGATGCACCCGATTGATATCGCCTGAGCTTTCCTTGATGCCGCAGAAATTGCGGCTGCGGCCGACGCGGTCCAGAAACTCTTCGCCCATCATGGTGCCGGTGCGGTGTGGATAGTTGTACAGCATCACCGGCAGATCAGCGGCTTTGTCGATGGCCAGCGCGTTCAGCGCGTTTTCCTGATCGGTGGGCACTGAATAGGCCGGACTGGCCAGCAGGATCGCATCCGCGCCAATCTCGCGCGCGCCAATGGCCAGAGCGATCGAATCTGGTGTCATCATCGCGCCGGTCCCCACGACCAGCGGCAAACGGCCCTTCAAACATTGTTGGGTGAACTTGGCCAGCTCCAGCCGCTCGGCCACGGTCTGGGAATAATTCTCGCCGGTCGATCCGCCCGAGATCAGGCCATGCACGCCGTTTTCGATCAGATATTCGATCACATCAGACAGGGCATCCCAATTGACGCTGCCATCTTCATGATAAGGGGTCACCACCGGGGTGTAGATCCCTTCAAACTTGAACAGGGGAGTCATTTACATCCTCATGCAGGGGTTTTGCGCGCCACGGTCCCCAGCGGCAGGTCAAGCCCGGTGGGCGTGACGAACAGCTCGATCTGGTCGCGCGAGAGATTCCAGTGATCGATGGCCAGCTGCGCAGCAGCCGCCTCATCACCCGCCTCGATGGCGGTGATGATGGCGTCATGCTGGAAGCTGGCTTCAGAGAGATTGTCAACCATCGTCGCATCTTGCGGACGGTAGAAGGTCATGCCGATCCGGGCGTGGTCGATCAACAGCCGTTTGAAGGATGGCAACAGATAGATGTTATCCGCCATATCTCCGGTAACCTCATGGAACCGGTTGTTCGCCATCGCCCGATCCGCACCCGAACCGGATCGCAGCGCCGTTTTGAATATGTCTTGCGCTTGCTTTAACTCATCTATTTGGGCGGGTTTTGCGTTCTTGGCGGCCAGCTGCAGGATGGCGCCGTAGATCATCGGCGCCGCCAGAAAGAAATCCCGCAACGTGGTATAGGACATGCCAGAGACTCGCGCGCCCCGATTTTCCCGCAGCTCCACATAGCCTTCGCCTGCAAGCTGCCGAAACACCTCTCGCAGCGGCGTGCGCGATATCTGAAATTCATCCGACAGTGTCGCTTCGTCCAGATCCGCACCGGGGCTCATGGCCAGAGTCAGGATTTCGGTCTTGAGGTGTTCATAGAGTTCCGACTTCCGGCGCCGGGCTGCATCTTTCATCAAAACTGCTCCATTTCGTGGCTTCGAGTCTCTTGTGTGCGGGGTCGATTGCGCAGCCTTACAAGAAAATACAAATTGAGTACAATGAAAAAAATAGGAGTATGCAATTTCCTCCGAACGGGCTAAGCGACAGATTGGGATGTGCGTTTGCCGACAATCGCCAACCCCAAGGCTCACTCAAACCAGAGGACAGATATTTTTGCTGTCTGCTGGAATTCTGATACGAAGGTCACCATGTCCAAAACCCAGCATTTTACGTTCTTGCTGATCGAGGAGTTCTCTCATCTGGCCTTTTCCTGTGCGGTCGAGCCCTTGCGGATCGCCAATCTGGTTCAGGGCGAAGAGCTGTATAAGTGGTCGATCCTGTCCGAGGATGGGGAAAGGGTAACCTGCTCCAACGGCATCGTGACGATTGTGGATGGAGGAATCTCGCACATCCCGAAATGTGACCGGCTGTTTGTTCTGTCCGGCATTAACATGCGCAACCACGTAACCCGCCCTTTATTGGGCGCGTTACGGCGTGAACGGGCGTTGGGAACTCCTATCGGGGCGTTGTGTTCGGGTTCCTGGCTTTTGGCCGAGGCGGGTTTTCTGGATGGGTCAGAGGCCGCGATCCACTGGGAATATCATGACAGTTTCATGGAAGCCTTCCCCGAAGTGAATCTGGTGCGCAGCGTGTTCACGGCGGATGGCAGATACATCAGCGCGTCGGGGGGGACAGCGACTGCTGACCTGATGCTGCATCTGATCGAGCAGGATCACGGTCATGATCTGGCGGTCTCGGTCTCGGATCAGATGGTGTACAATGCAGTTCGCAATTCAACCGCTGAGCAGCGCGTTTCATTGCAGTCGCGTAACGGGATGCGCAACGCTCATCTGGCAAAGGCGATCCAGATCATGGAGCGGAACCTCGAAGCCCCGATTTCTCCGACTGAGATTGCGTCAGAACTTGGGATTTCGACACGCCAACTTGAGCGGCTATTCGGTAAATTCCTGAATGCGTCGCCGAAAAAGTATTTCATGGAGATGCGACTGGATCGAGCCCGGAAGCTGCTGCTGCAGACCGAGGCTTCTGTCACGGATGTCGCGATCGCATGTGGATTTGAGAACCCAGGGCATTTCTCGCGGGTGTACCGCGCTAATTTCGGCATCACGCCACAGATGCAGAAAAATAAAATTGATTGAGATGCTTCAATGCTCGCAAAAACAGCAGGTTAATCCTGCGATTTGCGGGTTTGACGCCTGACTCTGGTCAGGATACGAATTCTTGGCCTGTATTTATGTGGGTATTTTTGTCATAATCCAACAATTATGTGGACTTCTTTAGCTATTTTGTTACACCCGTCCTTCAAGGATGGAATAATTAGATGACGGACCAGTTCTCTCTCACGCCGCGAGAGATGCAATTGCTAGAAGCCTTACGTAGCCTCGGAGGCGATGCGCGCAACGCCGAGTTGGCGAGTTTTCTTGATGTTTCGGAAGAAACGATCCGGCGTACGGTCAAGTCGCTCTCCAAGCGTGGTCTGATTACGCGTGCCCACGGCGCTGCACGCCTGACCGGGGCGCGGCATGATACTAATTATTTCCAGAGACTGGGCGCGCATATCAACGAAAAGCGCAGGATCGCCGAAACAATCGCAAATCAGGTTCCCGATGGCGCATTTCTGTTTTTGGATGTTGGAAGCACCACGGCCTTCGTGGCCGAAGCATTGCGAGGCAAAAGCAGCCTTAGGGTAGTCACTAATTCCTCGAACGTGGCGCACACGCTGCTTGCGCGTCAGGGCAACCGCGTGTTTCTGCTGGGTGGTGAGATGCATCGTGACAGTCTGGGCGCGTTCGGCTTCGTTGCGGAAAGTCAGGCCAGACGGTATCTTTATGATTTTGCTATCCTCAGCGCGGATGCGTTGAGCGCCAAGGCGGGCTTCATGTATCTCGACTCGTCGGAAGCTGAGCTTGCTGCCGTCGTCGCGGAGCGCGCCGAAATGACGATCATGGCGATGGTTCATCAGAAACTCGGGGCTCTCGCCCCGCACCAAGGGCTTGCCCCTCAGCTGATTTCGAAACTCGTGACCGATGCTGAGCCCGGAAAGAAGCTGTCCGCCAGGCTGGAGCATTGGCAGATCGAAGTTGAGATGGCCGCCTGATGTCACTGACCTCTTTAACAGAAATTAGGAAATACGGGGCAGACCAGAAAGCCCGCATTTCAAACCGGCAGAAAGATCGCGCAGAATGGCAATTTTAGTATTCTTGACGCAACTGGCCGGTGCCACAATGCTCTTGCTGTTTGCGGTTCGTATGGTCCGCACCGGGATCGAGCGCAGCTATGGCGCGTCGTTTCAGCGGGTGCTGACGCGGAATGAAAGCATGGTGGGTTCGAGCCTTACCGGCCTGCTGTTGGCGGTAGTGCTGCAATCGTCGGCGGCGGTTGCGCTGCTGGCCTCGGGCTTTGCCGCCGGTGGATATCTGGCCTTTCCCGCCGGTCTGGCTGTTGTGCTGGGCGCGGATCTGGGCTCGGCACTTGTGATCCAGATTCTGTCTTTCCGACTGGATTGGTTGGTTCCGCTATTGCTGGCAGTAGGCGGCTGGCTGTTCGTCAAGACCGAACGCAAGAAGCCGCGCCAGATCGGGCGCATTCTGATGGGGATTGCCTTTATCCTGATCTCGCTGCGGTTCCTGCGCGAGGCAATGGATCCGATCCGTGACAGCGCTTTCCTGCCCGCAATCGCCGACTATTTGGTGCGCGACTACGTGACGGCATTTCTTGTCGGCGGTGCTCTGGCATTTGTCATGCACAGCTCGGTGGCGGCGATCCTGATGTGTGTCACATTGGTGCAAATCGGTGCGTTGCCATTTTCCGCCGGTCTGTCCCTTGTTCTGGGAGCGAATATGGGCAGTGCGCTGATACCGGTTTGGCTGACCCGCGGGATGGAGGCGCGCGCCCGTCGCATCCCCTTTGCCAATCTGGCGTTGCGCGGGGTTTGGGCGGTGCTCTGTCTGTTTGCTGCAAATCTGGCTTTGCGTTCCGGGTTGGTAAGTGGCGATTACCAAGGTCAGATGCTGGTGAACGCGCATCTTATGTTCAATGCCTCTTTGCTGATCCTGTCGCTGCCGTTCTGCACGTTGCTACAACCTCCGTTCGAACGCCTCTTCCCCGATGCTGCGCCAAACAGTCAGGCCGATCCGCTGGCGCGCCCGGTCAGCGCGTTGGATCCCGGCTTGGTTGAAACGCCGACACTGGCCGTCTCGGCGCTCAAGCGGGAGCTTCTGCGCATGGCTGATTTGGTGCAGATGATGTTCAGTCCCTTGCTTGGCCTTTACCGATCTGGCGATGAAGAACAGATCAAGGCCATTCAGGATATCGATCTGGATGTGAACCAGTGCCTGACGGATATTCGCACCTTCGTGGCCTCACTGCCGTCCGATAACATGGACTCCCGGCATGCGGATGTTGCCCGCGACGTGCTGGAATATGCGGTGCGTCTTGAGACGGCGGGGGACGTTGTGGCCAAACGACTGACCGTGCTGGCATCGGAATTGCGCGAGAGCGGTAAGCAGTTCTCGCCGGAAGGCTGGGCGGAACTGCAGGAGATGCACGAGAAAATCCTGGCGAATCTCAAACTGGCAACGAACGTGATTCTCTCGGAAGACCTCGAGAGCGCGCGTCTGCTAAATCTCGAAAAGACCGAGATCAAACGGGCCGAGCGCGACAGTCGCAAGCGGCATTTCCGCAGGTTGCAGAACGGTATGATCGACAGCTTTGAAACCAGCGATGTGCATCTCGAGACCCTGCGCGCATTGCGCGAGTTCAACAGTCATATCGCAGCGATCTCGACACCGATTCTGTATTCGAATGGCCAGTTGCTGGAAACGCGGTTGATTGAAACCTTGTCGCAACGAGAACGCGAAGCGGAGACCTGAGAGCCACCTGCGTTTCGCAAGATTTTCGGTCGTATATCGGCGCTGCTTTGCCCACATTTTGGTCCACGTCGCGCATTTGCGGGCGGCTTTTTTGCGGCCGCTCGACGTCTATAAATAAATCCTATGATAAGATTGATATTATCGATTTTACATATGGGCCTCTGGGTTGCAAAGGGTTGATGAGAACGCGGTATCGGAGGTGAAGGATGAACAGAAGTGACCGGAAGATTGAAGCACCTCGTTTGGGTGAAGCTTATCTTCTGACGCCGGGGCCTTTGACGACATCTTATCCGGTGAAACAGGCGATGCTGCAGGACTGGGGCAGCTGGGACGAAGATTTCCGCGCGATGACGCGCGAGATGCGCAGCCGGTTGCTGGCGTTGCTGGGCGAGGGTGCCGAAGAGTTTGACTGCGTTCCGATGCAAGGCTCGGGCAGCTTTGCGGTTGAGGCGATGTTGGCGGCGTTCATTCCGCGGGATGGCAAGGCGCTGGTACTGGCGAACGGGGCTTATGGTCAGCGTTCGGCGCAGACGCTGGCCTATCTGGGACGCGATCATGTGGTGCTGGACAAAGGCGATTACTTGCCGCCGCGAGGGTCGGAAGTGGCCGAGATTCTGGCCCAGGATCCTGCGATCACCCATGTAGTTGCGATCCATTGCGAGACCTCATCGGGTATTCTGAACCCGGTCGAGGAGATTTCGGAAGCCGTCTACGGGGCAGGGCGCAAGCTGCTGATCGACTCGATGTCGGCCTTTGGCGCGATTGAACTCAAGCCGTCCGAGATCCGCTATGAGGCGATGGTCTCTTCCGCCAATAAGTGTATCGAAGGCGTGCCGGGCTTTGGTTTCATCATCGCCCGCAAGGATGAACTTGAGGCGGCCAAGGGCAACAGCCATTCGCTGTCTCTGGATGTGCACGCGCAATGGGCGCACATGGAAAAGACCGGCCAGTGGCGGTTCACGCCGCCGACCCATGTGGTTGCTGCCTTCCTTGAAGCGCTGCGCGCGCATGAGGCCGAAGGCGGTGTTGCGGGCCGTGGCGCACGCTATGCCCACAACCGCGATGTGATGGTTGCGGGCATGCGCGAGCTGGGCTTCGAGACCTTGCTGCAGAACCGCTGGCTGAGCCCGATCATCGTGACGTTCTTCTGCCCTGCGGACGAGAACTTCGTCTTTGACCGGTTTTATGAGCTGATGAAGGACAAAGGCTTTATCATCTATCCCGGCAAGCTGACGGTTGTGGACAGTTTCCGCGTCGGCTGCATCGGGCAAATGGATGAACATGTGATGCGGCAGGTTGTGGCCGCCGCCAAGGACAGCCTGGCCGAGATGGGGGTCGCGAGCGCGGCGCCTCCGGCACGGGCACTGGAAGAACGCGCCAAACTGGCCGCCTGAAAAGATAAAGGACACCCCTCAAATGACCATCCATACCCCTGTGACCGCGAATGAGCGCGTCTATCCCGCGCCGAAAGTTCCGGCCATCGCCATCTGTCTGGACGGCTGCGAGCCGGAATATCTGGAAGTGGCCATCGCCAAGGGCCTGATGCCGACGCTCAAGCGCATCCGCGAGACTGGCACCGACCGACTGGCGCATTCGGTGATCCCCAGCTTCACCAACCCCAACAACCTGTCTATCGCCACGGGTCGTCCGCCGATCGTGCATGGCATCTGCGGCAACTACCTGATCGATCCCGATAGCGGTGAAGAAGTGATGATGAACGATGTGCGTTTCCTGCGCGCACCGACCATTTTCTCGCAGTTCTACGAGGCGGGTTATCGCGTTGCCATGGTCACCGCCAAGGACAAGTTGCGCGCGCTGCTGGGTGCGGGCCTCAGGTTTGACGAAGATCGCGCGGTGGCGTTTTCCTCGGAGCGCTCGGGTGAGACCACAAAGGCGGAACACGGCATCGACAATGCCAGTTCGTGGCTGGGCATGGATGTCCCCGAGGTCTATTCGGCAGAGCTGTCGGAATTTGTATTCGCCGCGGGCGTCAAGCTGCTGAAAGAGTTCAAGCCCGACATCATGTACCTCTCGACCACCGACTACATCCAGCACAAGTTCGCCCCCGAACAGCAGGGCGCCTTGGACTTTTACGCCATGTTCGACAAATACCTCGCGCAGTTGGATGAGCTGGGTGCGGCCATTGTCGTCACTGCAGACCACGGCATGAAGCCCAAGCATAACGCAGCGGGCGAGCCCAATGTGATCTATGCGCAGGACCTGATGGACGAATGGCTGGGCGAGGGTCAGGCCCGTGTGATCCTGCCGATCACCGACCCTTATGTGGTTCACCATGGTGCGCTTGGAGCGTTTGCCACCGCCTATCTGCCCGAAGGTGCGGACCGCACGGACATCATGACGAAACTTGAAGCACGGGATGAGCTTATCCTTGTCATCGACAAGGAAGAGGCGATCCGCCGCTTTGAACTGCCCGCCGACCGGATCGGCGATATCGTGATGATCTCGGGCGAGAACATGACCATTGGCACCTCGGCAGACCGCCACGATCTGGCCGCGCTGAAAGAGCCGCTGCGCAGCCATGGCGGCTTGACCGAGCAGGAAGTGCCCTTCATCGTCAACCGCGTGATTGACCTGCCGGGCCAACCCGAGGAACTGCGCAACTTCGATGCATTCTTCTATGCCACCACGGCGGCGGCGCAGTAACTATGAAAGATCAGGCAATGACTGAGATCAGAAACGAAGGGATGCGCATCGGCGGCGAGATCGTCTTTACTGACGAGACCGTGCCGGTTCTCTATCCCTACACCAATGAGGTGATCGGCCATGTCCCCGCGGGTAAGGCCGAGCACGCCCGCCGCGCGTTCGAGATCGCGGCAAACTATAAATCCAAGCTGACCCGGTACGAGCGCAGCCAGATTCTGCAACGGGCCGGAGAGCTGATCGGTGAGCGCCGCGAATATCTGGCCAAATGGCTGGTGCTGGAGCTAGGCATCTGCCACCAACACGCGATCTACGAGACCAAACGTGCGCAGGATGTCTATCAGTTCGCCGCTGCCGAGGCGCTTAAGGATGATGGCGAGATCTTCTCGTGCGACCTGACCCACAATGGCAAGGATCGCAAAATCTTCACCACGCGGGAACCTGTGGGCGCGATCAGCGCGATCACGCCGTTCAATCACCCGCTGAACATGGTCAGCCACAAGATCGCGCCGTCGATTGCGTCGAACAACTGCATGGTCTGCAAGCCGACGGAACTGACGCCGCTGACGGCGCTGACGCTGGCGGATATCCTCTATGAGGCGGGTCTGCCGCCCGAGATGTTCCAGGTGGTCACTGGCTGGCCGCAGGACATTGGTGAAGAGATGATCGTCAATGAAAACATCGACATCATCACCTTCACCGGCGGCGTGCCAGTGGGCAAGATGATCGCGGCCAAGGCGGTTTACAAACGTCAGGCGCTGGAGCTGGGCGGCAACGACCCGCTGATCGTTCTGAACGACCTCAACGATGCCGATCTGGACAAGGCTGCGACCATTGCGGTGGCCGGTGCCACCGGCAACTCGGGCCAGCGCTGCACTGCGATCAAACGCATTCTGGTGCAGGAGAGCGTGGCTGACAAGTTCGTGCCGCTGGTGCTGGAGAAGGCGAAGAAGATCAAGTTCGGCGATCCACAAGACCCCGAGACCGAACTGGGCTGCGTCATCCACGACAAGGCGGCAGAGCTCTTTGAGAACCGCGTTTATATGGCCGAGAAGGAGGGGGCAGAAATCCTCTATCATCCCGGCCGTCAAGGCGCGCTGCTGCCCCCCATCGTGGTCGACAAGGTCCCCCATGACAGCGAGTTGGTGATGGAGGAAACCTTTGGCCCCATCATCCCCATCGTTCGCGTGCAGGACAATGATGAGGAGGTCATGGCGATCTCGAACTCCACTGAATTCGGCCTGTCCTCAGGTGTCTGCACCAACGACCTGAACCGCGCAATTGCCTTTATCAACGGGCTGAACGTGGGCACCTGCAACATCTGGGAACAACCCGGATACCGCATCGAAATGTCCCCCTTCGGCGGCATCAAAGACTCCGGGAACGGCGTCAAAGAAGGTGTTATCGAGGCGATGAAGTTTTTCACTAATGTGAAGACATATTCGATGCCGTGGCCAAGGTAGGGGCATAGAGGAAAGTCTGAACCTCTCACCACGGCGCGAGGCCCGTCATGGGGCCTCGCGCTGTCGATCTCTGCGGATCAAATCAAAATCGAGGATGATATGTCTGTCAGAATTACCCACACCGAAGGCGAGTCCAACACTTCGGGTGCGCGTAAATCGTGGCAAAAGTCCTCAATCGGGCCACGATCTGCGCCTTTGCTGAAACGCGACGCGGATGTGTTCCTGCATCAAAGCCTGTCCAGTCCCTGTGTGAACACTATTGCCAAGGCCGAAGGCATCTGGATCGAGGATCTGGATGGCCGCCGGTATATGGATTTTCACGGCAACTCGGTCCATCATATCGGCTATGGCCACCCACGCCTGGTCGAAGCGATCAAGACGCAGCTGGATGACCTGCCATTTGCACCGCGCCGGTTCACCAACGATCCGGCGGTGGAGCTGGCCGAAAAACTGGCTGAAATCGCGCCCGGTGACCTTGGAAAGACGCTATTCACCACCGGTGGTTCAGACGCCAATGAAGTGGCTCTGAAAATTGCGCGCGCCGCGACTGGCCGGTTCAAGACAGTCAGCTTCTGGGATGCATTTCACGGGGCCGGTTTCGGTGCGGCGTCGGTGGGAGGTGAGGCGACCTTCCGCAGTCACATCGCGGGGCCTTTGATTCCTGGGGCCGAACATGTCGCGCCTTTTGCCTGCTATCGCTGCCCTTATAACCATGCGGGTCCCGAAACCTGCGGTCTGGCCTGCGCCAAGATGGTCGAATACGTCCTTGAACGCGAAGGCGATATTGCCGCCGTTATCGCGGAACCGATGCGGGCAGTGCCCTATGTCCCCCCGGCGGGCTTCTGGCAAGCGGTGCGCGAGGCGTGCAACAAACACGGCGCGCTGCTGATCATGGATGAAATTCCCACGGGTCTGGGCAAAACAGGCAAAATGTTTGCCTTTGAGCATGACGACATCGTGCCCGACATCGTGACCCTTGGTAAAGCACTGGGCGGAGGCATCCTGCCCATCGCTGCCTGTGTCGCCCGCCGCGATCTCGATGTGTGCGGAGATTTTGCTATTGGGCACTATACGCATGAGAAGAACCCGGTCACGGCCCGCGCTGCTCTGACTACGATCCAGATCATTGAGGAAGAAGGGCTTGTCGATCGCGCCGCCGATTTAGGTGCCCACGCGATGGACCGGCTTGAAAGCGAATTGGCGCAGGTTGAGATCGCAGGAGATATCCGCGGGCGCGGCCTTATGTTCGGGATCGAGATTGTCAAAAACCGTGCCACCCGCGAAGCCGACAATGCCTGCGCCGAGCGTATCTACTATGCCTGCCTGAACGCTGGGGTCAGTTTTAAGATCAGCCAGGGCTGCGTGCTGACTTTGTCACCGCCATTGACCATTGGGCGGGACGATCTGGATCATGCTCTGGATATTGTCATCACCGCAATTCGGGATCAGACCTGACGTTGTGGGGTCGCACGTTTTGTCGTTAGCGCAGCTGTGCCGGTCGGTGCGCGTTTGGCTTGTCGGCCTCAGAGAGCCAGTCAAATAGCACTTTGGCGCGATCCGAGGCCTGATTGTGCAGAACGACATAGAAATCCAATGGGGACGAAACCGTCTCGGGTATGAGTTTGACCAGCTTGCCCGATGCGATCAGCTCGGACGTAAGGCCTTCCCAACCCAACACTGCCCCCATGTCATCCTGCGCGGCCTGCAGTGCGATGACATAGTTGTTGACGCGGTGCGCGGCCTTCAGTTTCGCCGTGTGCCCGAGCGCGCGTAGCCATTCCTGCCAATCCGTCCAGCCACTGTCAGCCGCTTCAAGATAGATCAGGGGGATATCCGCGACGTCCGCAGGAGACCCAAGCTGATGTTGCTCGGCAAAACGCGGGCTGCCAAGGGCCATGATCTGGTCGTGAAACAGGGCACGGCAAAGGCCGGAATCCTGATCCATGTGACCGTAGTGGATGCTCAGGTCGCAATCGGATGGGCTGATGTCCTGATCGCTGACGATCTGGGCCACCGAAATATGCGGATGGCTTTTCCAGAACTGCGCCAGACGGGGTGTCAGCCATAGCGAGCTGACAGCTGTGGTTGAACGTATCGTAACCGATGACCGCCCGTGATGTGCCCGCAGTTGCCCAACGGCCTCATTGATACCCTCGAAACCGCGTTGCAAAGCCACCAGCAAATAAGCCCCGCTTTCCGATAGTTCGACACCACGGTGAAAGCGATGGAAAAGTTCGCAGCGCAACTCCTGTTCAAGGCTTTTGATCTGATGGCTCACGGCCGCAGGGGTCACGTTCAACTCTTTTGCTGCGGCTTTGAAGCTGACGTGGCGCGCGGCAGCTTCAAAACTGACCAAAGACGTCATCGGAGGCATATCGTAAGGTCGTTTGGGCAATTTCACCTCGTATAACGTCTGCTGCGGTCGCTTGTATTACAAGCACAGAGTGTAGTTTAGAGTTATTTCAAGTAATCCAAGGTGAGATTTTTTGCAATTGCGCAGATCGCAGGACCAACCAGAATAAGGCCGATTCACAAAGGGCGTTGTGGAACTGTGCCTGACGATTCCTGTGCAGAAACCAAACCTGTGGTGACACCGGCGTTGCCAAAGAGCTTTTGAAGGAAAACAAAATGAAATCACATGCCAAAGTGGTGGTTGTCGGAGGCGGGTGCGTCGGGGCCTCGATCCTCTATGGGCTGACCGAGCATGGATGCTCGGACGCAGTTATGCTGGAGCGGACTACGCTGACCTCTGGTTCGACATGGCACGCGGCCGGTTTGCTTGTGACTTTCGTGCGCTCGCACAACGTGTCGAAGATGACGATGGAAACCATCCGCATCTATACCGAGGTTGAAGAGAAGATGGGCAGCTCGGTCGGGCTGCGGAAGGTCGGCCAGCTGCGAGTGGCCAATACCGAGAAGCGCTGGGATGAGTTCCAGTCCTATATCTCGATCGCCGAAGCCGCTGGGGTGCCCTGCAAGCTGCTGACCCCGGAAGAGATCGCCGAGGTGCATCCGCTGCTGAACCAGAGCCCGGATATTCGAGGCGGAATTTTGCACACCGAGGACGGCTATGTGAACCCGGCCGATATCACCATGGCGCTGGCCAAGCTGGCGCGTGATGCGGGGGCGACTGTCTACCAGAATACCGAGGCTCAGGCTTATGAGAAGCTTGAGAATGGTCATTGGAAAGTGACCACCGATCAGGGCGAGATCACGTGTGAGCATCTGATCTTTGCGACCGGGAATTACGCCCGCGAAAATGCGCGCCGCGTGGGGCTGGATCTGCCCTGTATCCCGATTGTCCATCAGTACTGGACGACCGAGACTGTGCCGCTACTGAAAGAGCGCAGGGCGCAGGGTCTGCCTGAATTCCCGATCCTGCGGGATGAGGATTACGGCGCTTATCTGCGCGAAGATGTGGGCGGCATTCAGTTCGGCCCCTATGAGTTCACCAAAGACCTCAAGCTGTTTGCCGAAGACCGCGTGCCGCCTGAGTTCGGCGCTGATCTGCTGCCCGAAGATTTCGATGCAGTGGAAACCCAGTGGGAGCGCGCCATCGAACGCGTACCCACTTTGGGAGAGGTCGGAATCAAGGCCAACACCCGTGGTCCGTTCCAGATGACCCCGGACGAGTTGCCTCTGGCTGGTCCCGCACCAGGGCACGAGAACCTGTGGCTGGCCGAAGGCATGCCCGGCGGCATCCTGTGGGGCGGCACCGTCGGCAACCGTCTTGCCAAGTGGATCGTCGATGGCGATCCGGGTATGGACATGTCGGAACTCGATCCGCGCCGGTTCTCGGACTACGCGTCGAAACGATGGACCATGGATAAGGTGCGCGAGACCTGGGGCACGCACATGGATGCGCACGTACCGGGTGAGGATTTTCCTAATGCGCGTCCGATGAAGACTGTAGGCAGCTATGATCTTCTGACTGCTCAGGGCGCGGTCTGGACCAGTTTCAATGGCTACGAATTCCCGCGCTGGTTTGCCAAATCGCCCGAAGAGGCAATCCCTGAACACAGCTTCCGACGCACCAACCATATGGAACTGGTGCAGGAAGAGGTGCGCCGCACGCGCGAAGAGGCTGGGTTCATCGAAATGTCCCCGATGACCAAATTCACCGTACGCGGGCCGGGGGCCGCTAAATGGTTGGACAGTTTGATGGCTAACAAGCTGCCCAAAGTGGGCCGCATGACCCTGTCGCTGATGCTGAATGAAAAAGGCGGCATGGATGCGGAGTATACCGTTGTGCGGTATGCCGAGGATGACTTCTATCTGATCTCTACCCCGAATTGGCGCGCCTATAACTGGGATCAGATGCAGCGTTTGTTGCCCAAAGATGGCTCGGTCATCATGGAAGATATCTCGGAGCAACTGGGCGTGATCGCTCTGGCCGGACCCAAGATACGTGAGATCCTGCAGCCCCTGACCGACAACGATCTGTCGAACGAGGCTTTCCCGTGGCTTTCGGCACAGATGGGAGAGGTGGGTTATGCCAAGGGTGTGCACCTGTTGCGTGTCTCGTACACCGGTGAGTTGGGATGGGAATTGCACCATCCGGTCGGATATAACCGCCATCTTGTTGATCTGTTGCTGAAGGCGGGCGTGAAGCCATTTGGCCTCGAGGCATTGGAGTCGATGCGCCTTGAGAAATCCTATCGCGCGATCAACCGTGAGATCTGCAAGGATCTGACGCCATACGAGGCAGAATTGGGCCGGTTCGTGGCCATGACCGAAAAGGTTGGCGGGCAGGTTTGTGAACGGGACTTCATTGGCAAAGCGGCGCTACAGAAACAGCAGGAAGAGGGTGGATACAATACCTTGGTCACGCTGAAGCTGCCGTTCTGCGACACCTCGGTGATGTTCGACGAAGGCGTTTATGCCGATGGCAAGCTCATCGGGCGGGTCACTTCTGGTGGGTTCTCGTATTATTGCAACCATGACATCGCGATGGCGCTGGTGCCGCAGGATATGACGGCGCCCGGCACCAGGATGCAGGTGCTGATTCACAATGAAATGCGCGAGGCAGAAGTGATCGACACCTGCGCCGTTGACCCCACCAGCGCCCGTGCGCGCGCCTGATCCGGAGGATTTGAAATGGCAGAAGCAAGAGCACGCTCAGGCCGTGGCGGAGGGCGCGCGGCACGGGTTCAGGCCCGCACCAACCCGCCTCCGGTCTACTTGTCGACGCTGAACCGCAAGGTTGGCCCGATTGATCTGCTCGGCCCCGAAGGCGTCGAGAAGATCCACAACGCTGCGATGACGATCCTGGAAACCACCGGCATCGAGTTCCGCGATCCCGTCGCCTTGGCTGACTGGAAGAAATACGGTGCCGATGTGCAAGGCGAACGCGTTCGTATCGGACGTGAGATGTTGATGGATCTGATTTCGGCCGTTCCGTCGGAATGGGGCTATGCTGCGCGCAACCCGGATCGCTCATTGCGGGTTGGTAATCAGCATTCGGTGTTCGCCAACGCGTATGGTGCGCCATTCGTCTATGGTCTGGACGGCGTGCGCCGTCCCTCGGTGCTGGAAGATGCCCATAACTTCTTCAAGCTCAGCCAGATGAGCCAGTCGATGATGGTGCCCGGTATTCTGCCGGTGGAGCCGCAGGATGTTCCAGTGCCGCAACGCCATCTGGAGCTTGTTCACGCCGCGCTGACGCTGACAGACAAGCCGATCAAAGGCTCGGTCCTGTCAGAGCAGGCGGCGCGCGATTCAGTTGAGATGGCACGCATCGTGTTCGGCGCGGATTTCGTGGACGAGAACATTGTGATGGCCGCCCTGTTGAATTGCAACACGCCTCTGGTCTGGGATGAGACCATGTTGCAGAGCCTGCGTGTCTATGCGGCGGCCAACCAGCCCTGTCTGCTGTCGCCCTTTGTTCTGGCCGGGGCCAGCACACCTGCAAGCCCGCAGGGGGGTGTGGCGCTGCTGATTGCGGAATCTCTGGCGGGCATGGCTTATAGCCAGATCATACGGCGCGGAGCTCCGATGGTGCTTGGTGTCGCGATCATGGGTGTGTCGATGAAGACAGGTGCGCCGATGATGGGCTCACCCGAACCCGGTTTGATGAATCTACTGGTGGGGCAGATGGCACGGTTCTACGGGGTGCCCTGGCGAACCTGTACGATGTGGACCGGATCGAAGTCACCGGACATGCAAGCCGCGTTTGACACCGCGAACACCATGTGGCCGGTGCTGCTGGGCGGCGCGAACTATATTGTCCATTCAGCAGGATTCCTTGAGGGCGCGCTGGGCGTAAGTTATTCCAAATGGGTGCAGGACGCGCTGCAGCTGGAAAACTTCCACCGCTTCTTTAGCGGCTTGCAGGATGAGAATCTGGATGCGCTTCTAGGCGATATTGATCAGATCGGGCCCGGCGGGCACTTTTTGGGAACCGACCACACGCGCGAAAATCCGATGCATATGAACCATCTGCAAAACAACGACAGTTTTGAACAGTGGGAGGCTGAGGGCTCGAAAACTGCTGAGATTGTTGGCACAGAAGAAGCAGAGCGCATGCTGAGAAACTATGTTCAACCCCCGATGCCGGACGATCAACGAGGGGCACTGGACGAGTTTGTCGCCAGAAAACGTGCGGAATACAGCGCGTGACGCTATAAAAAGGGGCGCATTGGCGCCTCTTTCAGCCACACAAGAACAGGATTCAGCGAATGACGGGAATCTCGACGAAAACGCTCTCACTCGAAGAGGTCAAGGAATTGGCTAAATCTGTACTTCTGAGGGCGGGCTTGGATGCGCACAGCACTGAAGTTATTGCAGATCTTCTGCGGATGTCAGAACGCGACGGCCCGCGCAGCCATGGATTGCGCCTGCTGCCGGTTTATGTGCAATATCTATCATCCGGCTACGCCAATCCGGCGGCGGCGCCGACTATTAGCCGCATTGCGCCAGGCGTGTTGCGTGGCGACGGCGACAATGGGTTCTATCAAGTTGCCGCATTGGCGGCGCAGAATGAGCTGGTAGCAATGGCACGCGAAAACGGGATCGCCGCATTTACTTGTGCCAATTGCCATCACCTGGGCGCGCTGCGCTTTGATACGGGTCCGCTGGCCGAGGCGGGGTTGGTCGCTTTGGGCGTCGTGAACTCTCTGTCCATGGTGGTTCCTCAGGGTGGCGTGCGCCCGGTCTTTGGGACCAACCCGATGTCCTTTGCATGCCCGCGTGATGGCGCTGAACCGGTGGTGTGGGATCAGGCTTCGTCGATGGTGGCGCTGATGGATATCAAACTGGCCGCGGCCGAAGGGCACGACCTGCCGCGCGCAGCCGGGCTCGACCCCGAAGGCCAACCCAGCACCGATCCGAACGCCATCCTCGAAACCCGTAGCCTGTTGCCATTTGGTGAGCATAAAGGGGCCGCCATTGCCTTCTTGATCGAGGTTATGGGAGCAGCCTTGGCAGGGGGCACTCTGTCGGTCGATAACGCAGATCGCGAAGCGCACGGAGCGCTGAATATCAAGGGCGGATCCACCTTGATTGCCATTGACCCGAAACGGTTCGGGAACGCAGCGTTTGACGACTACGTCAAGCGTATCTGCGCCGAGATTGAAGGCAACGGCGCGGCCCGAGTGCCCGGCGATGGACGGTTGAAGAACCGTGCTGCATCAGAAGCCGAGGGCGTTCGCGTCAGCACCGAATTGCTATCTCAACTGGATGCGCTGCAGTAAAGGGCTACGAAATGACGGGCATCGTGGTAATCGGCGGTGGCGTCGTGGGCATTTCCTGTGCTTTGGCGCTGCAATCGCAGGGGCATGCGGTCACGGTTGTTGAACCCGGGCCGGTCGGTGAAGGGGCCAGTTGGGCGTCGTGCGGGTGCATTGCTGTTGGTGAAATTGTGCCTTTGTCCCAACCGGGCATGCTCATGAAAGTCCCCGGCTGGTTGCTGCACCCAGAGGGGCCATTGGCCCTGCGTCCGGCTTCAACTTTTCGTCTGCTGCCATGGTTTGCTCGTTTCGCTGCCAATGCGCGCCCCGCTAAGATGCGGGCTATCGCGGCGGATTTGGCGCGCCTGACCTTTGCCGCCACCGATGATTTCAAGGCTCAGCTGGCAGATATCGGTCAGCCAGAACTTCTGGTTGAGCGACCGGTGATCAAGCTGTTTGACGATGATACCGATCGCGCGACCATGGCAGCGGCTTTCGATCTGGCACGAGAGTTGGGGTGCACGATAGATGAGGTTTCAGGCCGCGAGGCTCATGACATTGATCCCGCCATCGCTCCTGATTTCAAATACGCTGCCCTGTTGCGTGACTGGAGTTTCGTGACCGATCCGAAGAAGCTAGTCGAAGCGCTGCATCGGGTCTTTGTCAGCCGCGGCGGCACGGTTGCATATGGCGCGGCAGAGACTTTTCAGCGCGAGGGCCGAACGGTTAAAGCCGTAAAACTTCGCGATGGCCAAGCCGTGCAAGCGGATGAGTTTGTCCTCGCGGCGGGCACGCATTCGCGTCATCTGGCGCAGCAACTGGGTATTTCGATCCAGCTGGAAGGCGTTATCGGCTATTCCACCGCGCTGCGCGATACTGGCTGCGATCTGGCGCACACAGTTTTTTACGCCAAGGGCGGTTTCGGTATTACGCCTTATGAGGATGCGCTGGCCGTGGCCGGAACCATCGAATTTGCCGAGCTGACAGCGAAACCAAATTGGAACCGCGCAGATATTCTGGTCAAGCGTGCGAAACGCGTGCTTCCGGGCCTTAGAGCCGAAAATGCCGAACGTCGCATGGGTCGTCGCCCGTTCACACCGGATACACGACCCATTATCGGGCGCAGCGGACGATTGGCGAACGTCACCTTCGCCACCGGACATGGCCAGTTGGGGCTGACCCTGGGCGCAACAACCGGGCGTCTGGTTGCGGATGAGATCGCGGGTCGGAGGCCGGGGATCGACCTTCAGGCGTTTAGCCCCGATAGGTTCTGAATGCCCGCGATCAGGGCAGGCTCAGCTTTGCCATGCGTCCGCCGTCGACCGTGTAGATTTGGCCGGTAATAAATCCGCTTTCATCTGCTGCGAGGAACGCAGCCAGCGCAGCGACCTCTTCGGGTTTTCCGGTCCGGGCAACCGGATGGATTTTTCCGATGTCGCGGCGAAATGCCTTTGGGTCGGGCATGGAGTCGATAAAGTCGAGATTCAGATCGGTATCGATCCATCCCGGGGCGATGGCATTGCATCGGATGCCCTCATGCCCATGATCGATGGCAACGGCGCGCGTTAGCCCGTGCAACCCTGCTTTCGAGGCGCAATAAGCCGCGTGGCCGGGATTGCTGCCTAGCCCTTCGATGGACCCGGTATTGACAATGCTGCCCCGCGTCTTCCGCAGATGGGGCAGGGCAGCCCGGATCATCAGGAATGGTGTAGTCAGGTTGACGGTCAAGGTTCTCTGCCAGTCTTCCAGGCTCATATCCTCGACGCAGGCCTCTTGCATCATCCCCGCGTTGTTGATCAGAACATCCAGTTGCCCTGTGCGAGCGATCACCTCTACCACCACCTGACCGGGAGAGTTGGGGTCGGTGAAGTCGGCTGCGATCCCCTCGAACCTGTCATCGTTGCCGCGTTGCGCCGTAATCACGCGCGCACCTTCCTCGGCCAACCGAACCGCGATGGCTTGCCCGATCCCGGAGCGGCCACCTGTGACCAGAGCTACCTTGCCGTCAAAGCGCCTCATGCAACCGGCTTCCCGCCATTGACCTCGACCAGCGTGCCGCACATATAGCGCGCCGCATCTGAAGCGAGGAACAGAACAACATCCGCGATGTCCTCAGGTTCGGCAATCCGTCCCAAAGGAACGGTCTTGCCCAGCTCAGTCACCGCCTCGTCGGGGTCGAACCCACGTTTGGCGAAGCCCGAGCGCAGCATTGGTGTGTTCACCTCATTCGGGCAGACGGCGTTGATGCGAATACCCTGATGCGCGTGGTCCATCCCCATGCATTCGGTCAGCGAGGCAATCGCTGCCTTGGTCATACAATAGAGCGCATGGTTCGGCCCCGGAGCCTTGCCACCCCAGCACGATGCAGTGTTGACGATGGCCCCGCCGCCCGTCTCAGCCATCAATGGGATGGCGGCGCGGCAGATCCGGAACGGAGCTTCGACATTCACGCCCGTGGACAGCGCCCAATCCGCGTCCGAGGTCTCGGTGACGGACCCCCGCGTGATCACGCCGGCATTGTTGATGACGATATCCAGCCCGCCCAAAGCCTGACGTGCGTTGTTGGCCAGTTGGTCGCAATAGGTTGGTTCCAGCAGATCGCCGGGCAGATGGGCATCCGCTTCAATGCCGTCAGTTGACCGGTCGGCGACTGCCACCTGCGCACCCTGTGCACGCAGCTGTTTGACGATGGCTTGCCCAATGCCACCGGCCGCACCAGTGACCAGCGCTTTCTTACCCTGAAACACGTCTTACTCCTCCCAGCTTGCAGCGGCTTGTCCCAGCAGGTCCCGGTGCATCGTCACGCCGAGGCCCGGCAAATCAGGCGGCAGGACGCCACCGTTTTGGATAGGGGCGTCGAAAGCTCCGGTCCGGATTGTCACCATATCACGCGGGTCCAGCACACAGCGCAGCAGGCGTTCAGGGACGGTCGCACCCATGTGGAAGATCGACGCGGCAGAGAGCGTCGATCCCACGGTGTCCTGTACGCTGATCGTCAACCCAGCTGCGCGGCAGATATCACGCTGGCGGCGCGCATGGGTCAGGCCTCCCGCCTTAGAGATTTTCAGCCCGATGCCATCGGCCACGTCCAGCGCGACCAGCTTGGCAATATCGCCGTCGTCCTGCGCCAGCTCGTCCAGAATGATCGGAACATTGCAGCGCTGGCGCAAAGACACGGTCTCGCGCCATGTGGCACAGGGGGCCTCCAGCACGAAATCCAGCCCGTTCGGAAGCGCACGTAACATCCGCAATGCTGTTTCGGGGATCAGGCCACCATTGGCATCCACGATAAAGTACTCGCCGGGCTGGCGATCTGCCAGCGCGGCCGCAATGCGTTCCGCATCTATTGCCGGGCCCCCTTCGGAATCCAGCGCGCCCACTTTGACCGAATGGCCCATATAACCCATCGCCCGATGCTCGGCGACACGGGTGCGCATATCTTCGGGCGTGCCCGCATAGATTGAGCTGATCACGGGCAACCGATTTCCTGTCGCACCGCCCAGCAATTTATAGACCGGCAAGCCGACCGATTTTCCGAACAGATCCCAGCAGGCCAGATCGATCGCCGATTTCGCGTGATTGTGCCCCAGCAGGGCCTCGTCCATCGCGTCGTTGATCCGGTCCACATCGCGCGGATCGCGTCCGATCAGGTAGGGCACGATTTCTTCGATACCGGCGCGGGCGCCGCGCGCATGTGCAGCGATGTAGTTGGGGCCAAAGGGGGTGGACTCGCCCCAACCCTCGGTGCCGTCATCCGCTGTGATGCAGACGATAACACTATCAAACCCAGTATAGATGCGCCCGCCGGACAGCTCGTACGAGCCGCCCGTATAGGGCAGGTGCAGTTCAAAAAGCTCGATCGTTTTTATCTTCATGACGTCACCTGCGGCGGGATCAGCACCAGTTGCCCAGTGTGCTTCTTGGCCAGAAAATCTTCCTGAGCCTCAGCGACGTTGCGCAGCGGATAGGTCTTGGCAACGACGGGGCGAATTTCTCCGGCTTCGATGTATTTCACGAGGTTTTCGAACACGATGTCTTCCTGAAAGGTACAGCCAAAGAGCGTAAGATCCTTTAGATAAAGCGTGCGCACGTCGATCTCGCAGATGGGACCTGCAATGGCTCCGGCCGTGGCATAGCGCCCGCCTCGGCGCAAAACGTCCAGCAGGCTGGGCCATTGTGGACCGGCCACCAGATCAATGGCCACGTCAATTGATCTCTCACCCAGTTCCGCCACCAGATCGGCATTGCGATCCAGGATACGATCAGCCCCCAGCGCCCGCACCGCTTCGGCCTTCGCAGCCGAGCACAGCGCAACTACCTGTGCGCCGCGTCGCTTTGCCAGTTGCACGGCAGCCGAACCCACACCACCCGAAGCGCCGGTGATCAGAACAGTTTCTGCCCCAACACCTGCACGATGCAGCATTCCTTCGGCGGTGGAATAGGCGCAGGGGATTGCGGCCAGTTCCACATCGTCCCAGTCACAGTTCAGCGCATGGGTTTCCGGCGCAGGTGCCACACAGAACTGGGCAAAGCCGCCGTCGCATTCGCTGCCGAGGGTCCAGCACTCGTATGGACGGTAATCCACGTAGGTTCGCAGCATGTTCCGCACGATCACGCGCTCACCGATGCGAGCGGGATCTACACCTTCTCCAACCGCGGCGACATAGCCGCAGATATCCGCGCCTTGAATGCGGGGAAAGGTCAGGGGCGTGCCGGACCAACTGGCGTCGCTATCATCAACCGTGTCAAAGCCCGAGGCCCCGCCTGTGTTTGTATCCTCGGTCACCGCCTTGGAGTACCAGCCGATCCGGGTGTTGATGTCTGTATTGTTCACACCCGCTGCTGCGACCCGGATCAGGACCTCACCGAGACCGGGTTGCGGGACGGGTATGTCGGACCGGTAGTCTAGCATCTCGATACCGCCATGACCGGTCAACAGGACGGCGTGCATGGTTTCGGGGATCATGAAGCTCTCCTTAGAACGAAGCGACTGGCGTGCCGAATTTGGTCTCATCCGGGATGATGCCCAGGCCCGGTCCAGTCGGGCACTGAATATGGCCGCCTACAATGGAGATGCCGTTTTCGGGATCATAGTTGCCTTCGATATAAGGTGCGGCGAGCCATGCGCCTTCCATCAGGGTGGGGCGAACAGTTGCTGCAATCTGAGTGCAGGCAGCCGCGATGATGTCGCCGCCCCAGCTGTCATCGCAGGTATGTGGCAGGTTGCGGGCTTCGCAGATATCCCGGAACGTTCGCATATGTTGCAGGCCACCTATGCGTGTCACCTTCATGCCAAACCCGTCGACCAGCCCTGTTCCGGCGGCAGAGATCACAGTGTTCAGGTCAACGCTGTTTTCATCCATATAGATGCCATGGGTGACTTGCGGGCGGATTTTCTGCAGGTCCTGATAGGTGTTGCAGGGTTGTTCCATGATGAACGGGATGTCGGGGCATTCCCGGCTGACGCGCAGGGCGTCGCGGGTGGTCCAGCCCCGGTTGCCATCCACGGCAAGGCGCATACCGGTTCCGCCGATGACTTCCCAGACTTTGCGGATGGTTTCGATATCGATCTCGACGGGGCGTCCGCCGACCTTGATTTGCAGGCGGGGATAGCCCTCGGCCAGCTTCTCTTTGGCGAGACCTGCGATATCGTCTGGCGCGCCTACGCCCGTAGCGTAGTAGGATGGTACCCGATCTGTCTGCGCCCCGCCCAGCAGGTCGGCGACATTGACGCCCAGTCTTTTGCCGATCAGGTCGTGGGCGGCAATGTCGATGGCCGCTTTGGCATAGTTGTGCCCATTCAGCAGCCCGTTCATCCGGTGATGCAGCGCAGCCGGCCAAAGGTCAGCTCCGATCAAACCTCTGGCCATCTCTGTCAGAGCGGCGCGGGCCCCGCCCGCATGCGCCTCGGCATAGGTGGGACCTACTGGACAGGTCTCACCCCAGCCAGAGGTTCCATCCTCGGCCACCAGTTTGACCAGCGTGGTGTCCAGAGCCCAGACCTCGGCATTGGCCATGGTGTATGGACCGTTCTTCACCGGCAGATCATGTGCGTAGATGTAGATTTCCTTGATCTTCACGTCGGTTCCTTTGTCCTTGTCCGGGTGCCGGTCTATCTAATATCGGCAGAGGTCAGCAGCGCACGAGCGCAGCGCATCGTGGCAGTGGTTGCGGGTTCGACGCCAAGCAATCGGGCGCCTTCAGTCAGCCCTTCGTGCAGAATAAACAGAGCTTCGGACAGGGCCTCGATATCGCAATCTGGTGCGACTCGTGACAGCCGTGCGCGGAACATGTCGCGGACATGCGCCTTGTGCGTTTCGACTGCCGCCCGGATTGCCTGGCTTTCGGGATAGGCCGCCAGTGCGTTGCGAAACAGACAGCCGGTGTTCGAAATCTCATGCAGCCAATCCGACAGTCGAACGAGGACATGCAGGACATGTTCGGCACCAGTTGCATTGTCCTGACCGATCCAATCAGAATAGGTCGCGTCCCTGTGCTTCAGCGCGCCGATCACCATCGCCTCGCGGCTGGGGAAATATTTGTAAAGCGTCCGCAGTGAAACGTTTGCACCTTCGCGCAGCGCTTCTACACCTTGCGTCGCAAAGCCCATCTCAGAGAACTGTCGGTCCAGGTTTTCCGCGATCTGATGCTGTGTGTCGTTCATGAGATCATGGTAGAGTGATCGCTCTACCGTTGACTTGAAGAATTGCGACACGGATCTCTACGCGACCGACAAGAGAACCGCTGCAACACGGCAGGTTTTCTGGGCTCGGCAGCGCGATGCGGTCGGTCTTTCAGAACGTACGCAATATCGTCGCTTGGCGTTTCAGACTTGTATCGTCAGGCTGGTGTTTTTTGCTTCAACAGATAATCACGCACCACACCGGCCAGCATTGAGCGGTTGTCTTCAATCGCCATATTGCGTTGACCCTTATCGGCTTCTTCATCCGTGAGAACAGTGCCGCGCCGGGTCTCCAGCAGATCGCTGGCGTAAGCTTTTGCGAATTCCGGATGGCCCTGCACAGTCACGGCAAAGCCGGGATACCACAGCGCGCCGTTTTCGCAGAATTCGGTTGATGCGATGGTCACCGCACCTTCGGGTTTCTCTTCGACTTGATCCTGATGATAGGCTTGGATGGCAATCTTATTGGGTGCCTCGCCCAGTTCGGTCGGCCAATCGGCGGTGGTCGGATATTCGTGCACACCAAGGCCCCAACCTTTGTTGGATTTGCGTACCACACCACCCAAGGCCTGCGCGATGATCTGGTGGCCGAAGCAAATGCCGAACATCAACCTGCCAGCGTCGCGCGTATTGCGAATGAACTCTTCCAGCGGCGGGATCCAGGCGTGATCCTCATAGGCGCCGAACTTTGATCCGGTGATCACCCAGAGATCGGCCTCTGCCGGGCTGGCAGGAAATTCCTCGTCCAGAACGGCATAAGAAATGAATTCGGCATCCACATCGCCAAGCCATTGCTGCACCATGCCGGGATAGTCGCCATGTACCGGGGCCAGCGTTTCGGGCGGTCGGCCGGTTTCAAGGATACCAATGCGAATTCTGTGATCGCTCATCATACTCTCCTGACCGGCAGCCCATACCATGCATAGATCAGCGTGAACATCGCAGGTTGAAAGTGTTCCGGTTCAAATTTTCGAAAGGGTAGAATCATTACATCTGGGGCTTGGGGGCCGCGTTCAATATCTGCGCTGCATCGCATCTCTGCAAACAGTCGCGTGGTTACAACCGGCTGAGGTAATAGGTATATTCTGCGGGTGTGATGGGATCCTGAATGGCAGCGATCTCATTCCGTTTCACGGTCGCGTAGAGATTGCGATAATCGCCAAATATGTCCTGCGCAATTGATGAGGCCTCGAAACGTGCAACTGCGGATAGCCAGTCATGATCCAGCGGATTGGCCGGCACGCATTCGGGGTCATCCAGTGGGCGCTGCAAGGCAGGCGCATTCTCAAGACCATGCATCATGCCACCCAGAATGGCGGCCATAGCGAGGTAGGGGTTTGTGTCCGCGCCGCTGATCCGATGCTCCAGACGCGCGCTCGGGCCGTTGGTTTCGGGTAGGCGGACCGAGGCAGCCCGGTTGTCCAGACCCCAGTCAGGTGCCGCCGGGGCGAAGCTGTTGGGGCGGAACCGGCGATAGGAATTGCCATGAGGCGCAAAGATGGCCTGCAGGTCGCGCATGCTGTCCACCACACCTGCCACAGCGTTGCGCAGGGTCTGCGAAATTTGTTCCCCGTCGCCCGGCGTGAAGATGTTGTTGCCGCCCTTGTCCACGACCGACGCATGCACATGCATCCCATTACCGGGGTAATCCAGATAGGGCTTGGCCATAAAGGTGGCCTCGAACCCGTGGCTGGCGACAACACCGCGTACCAAACGGCGGAACAGGATCGCGGTTTCGGCTGCTTCCAATACGTCGTCTGTATGGTGAAAGTTGATCTCGAATTGGCCGGGGCCATATTCTGCGATCAGGGTGTCGGTGGCCAAGCCCTGAGCTGCGCTGGCAGACAGGATATCGTTCAGGATCGCTTCGCGCCGCGCCAGAAGTTCCATGTCGTAATTCTGGGCGTCAGGGCTGAAAGCGGGTGGGGTAGGTGCCTCGAACCGTTCATTGCGGGCGCGCAGGACGTAGAACTCCAACTCGGTTGCAACGACCGGGCGCCAACCTTTTTCATCAAATCGGTTCCAGACCGAGCGGAGAATCTCGCGCGGGGAATGCGGGCTGATGTTTCCCTGCATATCGGTCATTTCCACCAGGACCTGAGCCACGTTTCCGTTAAGCCATGGGGCTGGACGCAGAGTGCCTTTGACAGGTGTCAGAAGGCCGTCGGGGTCGCCGACCTCAATGCCAAGACCGGTATTTTCGACTTCATTGCCCATGATCGCGGGTGCGTAAGTCGAAAGGGGTAGACGAACGGCCCCTTTCTCCAGTTTTCCCACGTCATCGCCGGGCAACCATTTCCCTCTCAGGACCGCATTGATGTCGCATAACAGCAATTCGATCCTGTCGGGGGTGCCATGAGTTTGACAATGATCTGCATATTCTTTGGCAAAACTCATGCTGCTTGCTCCGCCATTTGTTCTTCTTTCTGGCGCTTTCTGACCGCTTGTTTGTTCAGAAGAGATGCAGTGATCGTGCCGACGGTGACCAAGCAAATCAGAATTGTCGACAGCGCGTTTATCTCGGGGCTCACGCCCAGACGGACCGAGCTGAAGATCTTGATCGGCAATGTGGTCGACGACGGGCCAGCCACGAACGAAGCGATCACCAGATCGTCCAGCGACAAGGTCAAGGCAAGCAGCCAGCCAGAAATGACCGCCGGGGCAATGATCGGCAGCGTCACCGATCTGAACGCATCAAAGGGAGTACAGCCCAGATCGAGCGCCGCCTCTTCCACGGACCGGTCAAAGCTGACCAGACGCGAGCTGACAACGACAGACACGTAACACATCGAAAATGTGGTGTGCGCCAGAACGATCGTCAGGATACCGCGATCCAGCCCGATCGAGATGAAGAGCAGCAGCAATGACAGTCCGGTGATCACCTCGGGCATCACAAGCGGCGCATAGATCATGCCCGAAAACAGGGTGCGTCCAAAAAACCGCCCTCCGCGCACCAGTACGTAGGCCGCCATCGTGCCCAATACAGTCGCCGCGATAGAGGACGCGAGCGCAACCTTTAGTGTCACGATGGCAGCATCAAGGAACGCCTCGTTTCTGAAGACCTCTCCGTACCATTTGGTCGAAAATCCGCCCCAGACGGTGACAAGCCGCGATTCATTGAAGCTGTAGATGATCAGGATGATCATCGGCAGGTACAGAAATGCAAACCCAAGCGTAAGCGAGGTCGCGTTGAACCATGTCAAACGTCTCATTGCTCGGACTCCATCATCTTTTGCTCGTTGCGCTGATAGAGGACGATCGGGATGATCAGGATCAGCAACAAGACCACAGCCACAGCGCTTGCCACTGGCCAGTCGCGGTTCGAGAAGAACTCTTCGAACAGAACCTTACCGATCATCAGGGTTCCGGATCCACCCAGAAGCGATGGGATGACAAACTCACCCAGAGCCGGGATGAACACGAGGAAGCATCCCGCGATGATGCCGGATTTTGATAAGGGAACCGTGATCAGCCAAAACGCTGATGTGCGCGAGCAGCCAAGGTCTTCTCCGGCTTCAAGCAGTGAACCATCCAGCTTTTCCAGCGTTGAATAGATTGGTAGGATCATGAACGGGCAGTAGGTGTAGACGATACCGATATAGACCGCCCAATTGGTGTTCAGGATCGTCAGCGGTTCACCGATCATACCCAGCCACATCAGAAATTGATTCAGCAGCCCTTCCTGACTCAGGATTCCCATCCAGGCATAAACGCGGATCAGAAAGCTGGTCCAGAACGGCAGGATCACCAGCATCATCAGGGTCGGGCGCCATTCGTCCGGGGCATTGGCCATCGCGTAGGCAATCGGAAAGCCTATCAACAGGCACAGGAAGGTCGATATCGCCGCGATCCGAAGGCTGGACAGGTAGCTTTTCCAATAAAGATCGTCTGTGGTCAGGAACACAAAGTTCTCGAAATCCAGTTCCGAGAAGAACTCTTTTATCGCGCTCCAGCCGCCCGCCAAATCCAGAGTCGGTGTGTATGGGGGTATCGCGAGCGCGATATCGGACAGGGAGATTTTAAGAACGATCCCGAACGGGATCAGGAACAGCACCAACAGCCATATGTAGGGCACTGAAATCAGGAACAAACGCCTATAGTTCATGTCTCGTCCCCGTTACCGATCCAGCACGATGCCGGCTGTTTCGGTCCAGGACAGCCAGACCTCATCGTCCCAGGTGAGATCCCGTCGGGCGATACGACGATTATTTGCTGTTTGCGCTTTCACCATTGCGCCGTTGGGCAGCTCAACCTTGTAGGTCGAAATATTGCCGAGATATGCAATGTCATGGACCTTGCCCTGAACCACATTGGTGCGGCCATCCGGGCGTTCTTTGCTGATCGCCACTTTCTCGGGTCGGATGGCGAAGGTGCATCGGGCTTCAAGCTCGGGTGCGTGCGGGCATTCAGCGACAAGTGGGGCCTGTCCTTCGGACCAGTGAAGCTCGGTCTTGCCGTCTCCTCGAGGTTTGGCGTTTCCTTCGATCAGGTTCACGTCGCCAATGAAATCCGCCACATAAACCGAATTTGGAGTTTCGTAGATGCGATCTGGAGTTTCGACCTGCACCAGTTCGCCATGGTTCATGACTGCAATGCGACTGGCGACCGTCATTGCTTCTTCCTGATCGTGCGTGACGATCACGAAGGTGGTGCCGGTCTGCTCCTGAATGTCCATCAGTTCGAATTGGGTATCCTGGCGCAGTTTCTTGTCCAGCGCGCCCAGTGGTTCGTCCAGCAAAAGCAGCTTGGGCGCCTTGGCCAACGATCGAGCCAACGCGACCCGCTGTCTCTGACCGCCAGAAATCTGATGTGGTTTTCGTTTTGCAAATTTGCCAAGCTGAACGAGGCTCAGCATCTCCTCAACGCGCGCGGCAATCTGATCCTTTGGCATCTTGTCGCGTTTCAGGCCGAACGCGATGTTATCCCAGACCGAAAGATGTGGGAAAAGAGCGTAGCTTTGGAACATCATGTTCACAGCACGCTTGTTCGGGGGGATGCTGGCCATGTCCTGACCATCAATCGTGATTACACCTTTTGTGGGTGTTTCAAAACCGCCCAGCATCCGCATCAGAGTTGTCTTGCCGCAACCTGAAGGGCCAAGCAATGCAAAGAATTCCTTGCGGTAGATATCCAGTGTGATGTCGTTGATCGCGGTGAATGCGCCAAAATTCTTGGTCACCGACTTAAACGAAATCAGTGGGGTTTCATCCGCATCTGTCCAGGGTGCAAAGACCGATGCGCTTGCCGGTTGGTTCATACTGAGTCCCTCCTTACGGAAACCGCCCGGCCCAGATTTGGGTCGGGCGGTCCGGATTGATCACGGGCCCTAGTCAGGTCCCTGATTTGATCTTGGTCCACAAACGGGTCACGACCCGCTGTGTTTTCGCCGGGTAGGGCGTCGTGATGTAGAGGTTCTGCATCGTCGCTTCATCCGGATAGATCGCCGGGTCTCCGATCACGTCCTCTTCCAGGAACTCTTGCGAGGCTTTGTTGCCGTTGGCGTAGTAAACGTAGTTCGAAGCGGCGGCCATGTTGTTGGCGTCCAGAATGAAGTTCAGGAACTTATGCGCAGCTTCCGGGTTCGGCGCATCTGCAGGGATGGCCATCTGGTCGAACCACATCAGCGAGCCTTCGGCGAACGGGTGATATTCGATCTCAACCCCGTTTTCGGCCTCGGCGGCGCGGTCACGGGCCTGCAGGACATCACCCGACCAGCCTACGGCGACACAGATATCACCATTGGCCAGCGCGTTGATGTATTCCGAGCTGTGGAATTTTTGGACATAAGGGCGCACAGCGGTCAGAAGTTCTTCGGATTTGGCGATGACGTCGGTGTCATGGCTGTCCGGGTTTTCTCCGATGTACTGCAGTGTCATCGGGATGATTTCAGTTGGTGCGTCCAGAAAATGAACACCGCACTCGGCCAGTTTCTCCATGTTCTCGGGTTTCAGGACCAGATCCATACTGTTAAGCGCCACATCCTCGCCCAGCACTTCTTTGACCTTGCCCACATTCACGCCAAGCCCGGTGGTTCCCCACATGTAGTTGATCGAATGAGCATTGTCCGGGTCATAGCCCGAAGTTCGATCCTGAATAACATCCCAAAGATTGCCTGAGTTCGACAATTGCGACTTGTCCAGAGGTTGGAACGCGCCGGCCTGAATCTGGCGTTGCAGGAAGGTGCCGGTTGGCACAACCACATCGTAACCCGAACCACCGGCCAGCATCTTGGTTTCCAGAACTTCGTTGCTGTCAAATACGTCATAGATCAGATCTATTCCGGTTTCTTCTTCGAACTTGGTCAATAGCTCTTCGTCTATGTAATCTGACCAGTTGTACACGCGCACTTCACTCGCCCACGCGGTTTGTGCTGCGACTGCCGCAATGACGAACAGCGCACTCGACTTATGCTTTAGCATTCTTTTCTCCCCATCTGTCGGTACTGCGTTGCAATTTTGATCAAAATATGATTCTTTGCAAGCGCCTCGTCAAAATTTGATAATTTTATGATGGTGAACTAGGTTTCGATGCACGAATTGATAGGAGCGAAAAGAGAAGAATGAACCGGTTGACAGGCAGAAAGCCGGAGCACGAAACGATCTACGTCCAGATCAAGGAAATGATCTTGTATGGTGAATTTGTGCCCGGACAGCCGCTTACCATTCATGGTCTTGCCGAGGCGATAGGGGCTGGAGTTACGCCTGTAAGGGAATCGATCCGACGATTGACCGCCGAGGGCGCATTGGTGGCGCAAAAAAACCGTCGGGTGGAAGTTCCGGTCATGAGTGTCCATCGCTTGCGGCAGATCGAATTGGTTCGAATGTCAGTCGAGCCGAACCTTGCGGTTATGGCGGCTGAAAACTTCAAAGAATACCAAATTAATGAATTAGAACAGATAGATGCTATGGTTGATCGAGCCATTGAGGCAGGCGACATAAGAAGATATCTCGAGGCAAACTATCAGTTTCATTTCAAGCTGTATTCTGCTGCCGACGCTCAGATTCTGCAGCGAATTGCAGAGTCGCTTTGGTTGCAGATCGGGCCGTCATTGCGTGTTGTTTGCGGTCGCTCCGGGACAGCGAACCTGTTGGACCACCACCGCGAGGCGACTGAAGCGCTGCGAGGAGGAGACCCGGAGAAGGTCAGAACCGCCATCGAGCGTGATATCAGCCAAGGCATGGATTTTGTTCGCCAAACCCTTCCGGCTTAGCGTGATTTAAGTCGCTTGTTTCTGGTTGGTGAAACGTGGCGATTGACTATCATCCAAGATTTGATCAAAACTGTTTGCGTTGAAGAAGGTATCGCTTGTTTAGCGGTGTCGCGGAGGTTTTGATGAAAAATGCGAACAGTGATCACTGGCAGGAGAACCTGTCGGATGAATTCATGGCATACGCACAAGGGCGCAAAATCGATGAGGTCGAATGCATTGTGCCGGACCTTGCAGGGACCTCGCGTGGCAAGGCGATGCCCGCCATCAAGTTCAGGCCGGAAGAGGACCTCGCACTTCCGATCTCGCTCTTTTATCAGACGATTTCGGGTGAGTATGTCGATATGGAAATCGAGAACCAGTGGCTTGAAAAGGATATCGTGCTGCGCCCGGATATGAGCACGGCCTGTTCGGTTCCCTGGTCGGGTGACGATGTGTCGGTTCAGGTCATCTGTGACATGTTCAACCGCGATGGCTCGGCACTGAGCGTCGCACCGCGCAACGTGTTGAAGCGCGTGATGCAGGCGTATCGCGACAAAGGCTGGGCACCGATCATCGCGCCAGAGCTCGAGTTCTATCTTACCAAACCCAATCTCGACCCGAATGAGGAGATCGAGCCGCCACTGGGCCGGACTGGCCGTAAAGGTGCGAGCCGTCAGGTCTATTCGATGGCCGCAGTCGATGAATATGGGGCAGTGATCGACACCATCTACGACTACGCAGAATTACAAGGCCTCGAGATTGATACCGTCATTCAGGAAGGCGGCGCGGGGCAGATTGAAATCAATCTGATGCATGGTGATCCGGAGCGTCTGGCCGATCAGGTGTTCTACTTCAAGCGCACGATCAGGGAAGCGGCGCTGAAAAACGGTGTCTTTGCAACTTTCATGGCAAAGCCGATCCGGGACGAACCCGGCAGTGCCATGCATGTCCACCAAAGTGTGATCGACACGACGAGCGGCAGGAATATCTTTTCGAACGAAGATGGCTCTGCCTCGGACCTGTTCCGTTGGTTCATTGGCGGATCGCAACATTATATGATGCAGGTTGTTCCGCTGCTGGCGCCCTATGTCAACTCGTACCGCCGGATTACGGTCGATGGCCAGAGCGCGCCAGCCAACCTGGAGTGGGCGCGCGACAACCGTACGACCGGTCTGCGTATACCGCATTCCAGCCCTGCTGCGCGTCGACTTGAAAACCGGGTCATCGGGATGGACTGCAACCCCTATATCGCCATCGCTACGTCGCTGGCCTGCGGGTATCTGGGGATGATGAACAAGATCGAGCCACGCGCCGAAGCCAAGCAGGAAGTCTGGGAGGCGGAAGAGCCGCTGCCTGCCAGTCTGCGTGAGGCGCTTGACCAGTTCGATGATGCAACCGAAATCCGTTCGGTCCTGGGTGAGGAATTCTGCCAGCTCTATGCAGATATCAAACGCGCGGAAAACGAAGAGTACCAGCGCGAAATCTCACCCTGGGAACGGCAGCACCTACTTTTGAACGTTTGATTGGAGACCCTAACATGACGGCATTCGCAAACCATCTGCCCACTGCTGAACTGCAGGCGATGGACGCTGCCCACCACCTGCATCCCTTTACCAAGGGGGATGAGTTGAATGAAAAAGGCGCCCGCGTCATTACCGGTGCAAAAGGTGTCTGGCTGCGCGACAGCGAAGGCGCTGAGATTTTGGATGGCATGGCCGGTCTCTGGTGCGTCAATATCGGTTATGGCCGGGAAGAGCTGGCCGAGGTCGCAGCACGGCAGATGAAAGAGCTGCCTTATTATAACACCTTCTTTCAGACCACACATGTCCCCGCGCTAATGCTGGCAAAGAAGCTGGCTGAGCTGGCACCCGGTGATCTGAACCATGTGTTTTTTGCCAATGGCGGCTCGGACGCCAATGACACCAACATTCGTCTGGTGCGCACCTACTGGGCCAAGAAGGGCCAGCCCGAGCGGGACGTGATCATCTCGCGCTGGAACGCCTATCACGGTTCGACCATTGGTGGCACGTCGTTGGGTGGAATGAAAGGGATGCACGAGCAGGGCAGCCCGCCGATCCCGGGCATCGAGTTCATTGATCAGCCGAACTGGTGGGCTGAAGGTGGTGACGTATCGCCCGAGGAATTCGGCCTCGAACGCGCGCGCCAATTGGAAGCCAAAATCAAAGAGGTTGGGCCGGAAAAAGTCGCGGCCTTCATCGGCGAGCCGATTCAGGGGGCGGGCGGAGTCATCGTGCCACCATCGACGTACTGGCCCGAGATTCAGCGCATCTGTAAGAAATACGATATCCTGCTGATCGTTGATGAGGTGATCTGCGGTTTTGGCCGGACTGGCAATTGGTTTGGCTCACAAACACTGGGCATTAATCCAGACATTATGACAGTAGCTAAGGGGCTCAGCTCGGGCTATGCGCCCATAGGTGCGTCGATAGTGTCGGACGAAATTGCGAAGGTTCTTGACGGGACCGAGTTCAATCATGGCTATACCTATTCCGGCCATCCTGTAGCCTGCGCCGTAGCGTTGGAGAACCTTCGTATTCTGGAAGAGGACGGGATCATCGAACACGTGCGTAACGTAGCCGCCCCTTATCTGAAGGAAAAATGGGAGGCTCTGGCCGATCATCCGCTGGTGGGCGAAACAAAGATCGTTGGAATGATGGCCTCAATTGCGCTGACCCCGGACAAGTCGACCCGTGCTCCGTTTGCGTCGGACGCTGGAACCGTTGGGTATATCTGCCGTGAACGGTGCTTTGCGAACAATGTCATCATGCGTCATGTGGGCGATCGGATGATCATTTCTCCGCCGCTGACCATTACGCTGGATGAAATCGATGTCCTGATCGAACGGGCCCGCAAATCGCTGGACGAATGTCTTGAACAGATCCGCGTGGACGGAATGTTCGAAGCGGCGTGAATGCGAGCCTCCAATGGATCTGCTGACCGCAAATGACCGGTTGGGGGAATACCCCGGCTCATACTATGCCGATGTGGCCGAAACCCTTGACCCGTTACCCCGGGCGCAGGGATCGTTGGAATGCGACGTCTGCGTTGTCGGTGCTGGATTCACGGGCCTTTCAACGGCCTATCATCTGGCGCAACGTGGCTATGACGTGATTGTGCTGGATGCACAGCGTGTCGGTTTTGGCGCATCCGGCCGCAATGGCGGTCAGGTCAGCATGGGGCAGCGCGTCGATCAGGAAGAGCTTGAAGGCATGGTCGGAGACGAGCATGCACGCCAGTTGTGGGATATTGGCGCACAGGCTGTCGATCTGGTGCGCGAACTAACCAAGAAGGATGAGGTCCGCACCAATTTCCACGATGGCGTGATCCACACAGTGCACCGGGAACGGTACCAGAAGCACAATGTGGAATACGTCGAGCACATGAACACCAAATATGGCTATGACAAAATCCGACTTCTGGACAAGGATGAATGTCGCCATCTAGTGAACTCACCTGCCTATTACGGCGGAACGCTGGATATGGGTGCGGGTCACGTGAACCCGTTTGAGCTTGTGCTGGGTCTGGCGCGGCTGGCCGTCAAAGCAGGTGTGCGGATATTCGAACGGTCGAAAGTCTCCAAGGTGCTGGAGGGTGAGCCCGCGGTGGTCAAGACCGAGGAGGCCAGCGTCAAGGCGCGCTATGTGGTTTTGGGTTGTAACGGCTATTTGGGTGAAATGCACAAACATGTGGCGCAACGCGTCATGCCGATCAACAATTTCATCGTGTCCACCGAGCCGATGGACCCGGCAGCGCAGGAAGAGATCATACGTAACAACTATGCGGTCGCTGACAGCAAGTTCGTGATCAATTACTTCCGTTTCTCTGACGACCACCGCCTGCTCTTCGGCGGCACCGAAAGCTATGGTTACAGGTTTCCATCCGACATCGCCTCGGCGGTGCGAAAGCCGATGACCGAGATATTCCCGCAGCTGAAGGGCGCCCGCATCGATCATGCCTGGGGTGGAACGCTGGGCATTACCATGAACCGGATGCCGCATTACGAACGGATCGGAGGTAATATTCTGACTCTGTCGGGCTTCTCGGGCGCAGGCGTGGCTCTGGGTACGTTGTCGGGTCAGATAGCGGCAGAGACCATTGCGGGTCAGGCAGAGCGTTTCGACATCATGGCCAAAGTTCCGACCAAACCCTTCCCCGGCGGTCCGATGTTTCGCACACCGCTTCTGGTATTGGCGATGCTTTGGTTCAGCCTGCGCGATAAGTTATAGACTTTGTGCTCGACCCGCGTAGACCATGCTTTTGAGAAGCTAACAGATTGGTATGTCGGCGGTGACGATGAAAACAGATAGGCGCATGAAGTGCGGCGCGGCAAAGCGTTCCGCTACCCCGATGGCAGCCGTTGGTTGCTTTGCGCAGTCCTGCCTCGCTGCGACCTGCAACATCTGCATCCGACCCGGGTAACGGCGGATGAAGAGACTTTATGAACCCCTGGCCTATGGCGATCGCCCGATCCGTGACCGGTATTGGGACAGCACGGTTGATGCGCCTATGCCTGAGTATCAGGTTCAGGCTGGTGAAACGGTGTGTGAATTCGCAATCATCGGTGGCGGCTATACCGGTCTGTCAGCGGCACTGACTCTGGCCGGGGCAGGGGCGGATGTGGTGTTGCTGGACGCGCAAGGGCCCGGCTGGGGTGCCTCTGGTCGCAATGGCGGGTTGGTCTCGGTCGGCAGTGGCAAGATGGAAGACGATCAGATCGTCAAGAAATACGGCGAAGATGACGCGCGCGTGTTCTTCGATGCCGAACGTGCTTCGGTCGATTTGGTCGAGGAGTATCTGGATCGGTACAATCTGGACGTGGATCGTCATTCCAAGGGTTACACTTACGTCGCCCATCGGCCTGCCGCTGTTGAGGGGCTCAAGCAATACGGGCAACAGTATACGAACCGCTATGGGCTGCCTTATGAGTTCGTTCCAAAGGAAGAGATGGCTGCGCATGGCCTGAACAGTCCTGATTTTCACAGTGCTGTGTATCTGCCGATCGGATTTGCACTTAATCCGATGAAGTTCGTTCTAGGCCTGACCCGGCAGGCCGAAGCTGCCGGAGTGCGCATGTTTTCGCATTCTCCGGTCACAAGGATAGCGCAGGACAACGGCCATGTTCTGCATACGCCCAACGGGATTGTGCGTGCAAAGAAGCTTCTGATCGCAACCAACGGTTATTCCTCAGACGATCTTCCAATGGCATTTGCGGGTCGCTATCTGCCTGTGCAGTCGAACATTCTGGTCACTCGACCCTTGAGTGATGACGAGATCAATGCGCAGGGATGGTGGAGCGCGCAGATGGTCTGTGACACACGCACGCTGCTTCATTATTTCCGTCTGCTTCCGAACAAACGAATGCTGCTTGGCTTACGCGGTTCGGTCCGTGTAACGGAGACCAACATCGCCGCGACCGAGGCCAAAGCTCACGCTGATTTCAAGCGGATGTTTCCCGAATGGAGGCATGTGGAAATTGCGTATTTCTGGTCGGGTTTGATCTGTATGACCCGCAATCTCGTGCCCTTCGCCGGCGCGGTTCCCGGGTTGGACAACGCTTGGGCTGCGCTGGGGTATCACGGCGGTGGTGTAACGATGGCTCCTTATGCGGGCGCGCTGATCGCCGATCAGGCTTTGGGCCGTGCAACCCGACCCCATCCTGATCTGATGAAGCGCCCGATGTGCCGGTTCGAGCTTGGCTCATGGCGGCGCGCCTCGCTGCCGTTGGCCTTCACGTGGTACAAGATCAAAGACAACCTTTGATCCCGCCAAGGCGCGCGCAGGATTGCAGAAAGACCCCCGAGACTTCATTCAAAGCCAGCTCAAAGACTAGGCAGGATTCCCCTGCGGTCGTGGCGAAGGCCGATCTTGGCCTCCGCTGGTTGCCGATATCTTCAGGTTCTGTTGCGGAAGATGAATCCGATGAAGTTTAGCAGCAGCTGCGCAGCCAGGATCTGGGTGCTTTCGGTCGGGTCATAGGCTGGGGCAACCTCGACCAGATCGATGCCCACCACATCGCCGCGCTTGGTGAGGCCCTGCACGATTTCCAACACATCGTAGTACTGAAACCCGCCGTGGCTGGGTGTACCGGTTCCCGGCGCGATTGACGGGCAGAAGGCATCGATGTCGATGGTGACATAGTACCGCGTACCCTCGGGGATACGAGCCAGAACACCTTCTGTCCCCAGCTTGCGCACCTGCCGCACAGAGAGGATGTCCGAGCCGCGCGCGCGCGCATCTTCATACCCTTCCTTCGCGGTCGAAGACACGTTGCGGATACCCAATTGGGTCATGCCTGAGACATAGTCTTTCTCGATAGCTCGGCGCATCGGGTTTCCGTGGCCCAGGGTCACGCCTTTACGCTCGTCGACGAAATCCAGATGCGCGTCGATTTGAACGACGTGGATCGGGCCATTCTTGGCGCAATCCTCGGCATACGCATTGATGCAGGGGATGTTGATTGAGTGATCGCCCCCGATCGTTACCGGGATAGCACCTGCATCGAGGATCTTTTTCACCCCGAATTCGATGTTGTCGTGGCTTTCTTCGGTCTTGGTATGGATGATGTCTGCGTCGCCTATGTCGACGATGCGCACGTCCTCACCCAGATAGGTGGCGTCATCCTCGTGATCATAGGCCCCAGCATGACCAAAGCTGAACAAGGTCGATGCCTCGCGTACGGCACGCGGGCCAAACCGTGCGCCCGGGCGGAACTGGCACCCGAAGTCGAATGGCGCGCCCAGGATGGCGACATCAGCGTCGATCTTGTCCCAATTCTCGACATAAGGTTTCTTGCCGAATGTTGAAATACCGACAAAAGGTAGATTCAAGCGTCCAGATTCGTAGCCATGACCTGACATAATTTCTCCGTTTCCGAGAGTTTAGTGATGAGCCGGTTCCGGCGGGAACAAGGCAATTTGAGAGGTAGCGGATAGCAAACTGGTCACGATCAGCATGAGGAACACCGAAAATCCCATGGGCCGTAGCGCTCGGCGCGCTGCGGACAAATGGGCAATGCATCCCTCGCGGGGCGATATCGGTTTATCGTGACAATAGATGTAGAGCATGCAGTAGGCCGAGATTAACACTACAATCGACAACTGATGCAAGATACTGGCAATAAACAATCGCGACATCGGCATGTTAGAAACCACGCCGTTGATGGCACTGGTCCTTTCAGCCCAGGTCTTACCCGATCGATGCCCCAGATCACTCCAGCGAGACCCAGAGAACTCTGGCGTCTTCTTCGCTGGTCGAGATGCAGCCGTGGCCCATGCCGCTGTCGTAATAGAGAGAGTCACCTGCTTTCATTTTCAGAGGCCGATAGTGCTCAGAAACGAATGTGAGCTCGCCACTGATCACGTACATGAACTCTTCGCCGCTATGACGGATCCAGGTCTCGAATTCTGACAAATCGCGGGCTTTGATCGTTGCGATGTAGGGCAACATGCGCTTGGTGGTCAGCTCAGGGCAAAGCAATTCGTGCAGATAGGTGGGAGTGTCCTTCATTTCGCCTTCACCTTTTGGGGTGAAATCGCGGCGTCCTGAAATTCCGGTCTGGTTGGTTTGCAGGAACAATTGCGGTGTGCTCATGTCCAACGCCTGCGTCAGCCTGCGAACAATGTCGAAGCTGGGGCGTGTCTGATTGTTTTCGATCTTGGAAAGTGTCGAGCGACCGATTCCTGCAGCCCGTCCTGCTTCTTCCAACGTCCATCCTTTTGCCCGGCGCGCATCCCGGATTGATCGCCCCAGTGCGGCGCCTTCATCCTGTTCCTCCGGACCGGAGGCCTCGTTCGAAGTATCATCTGCCATGAAAATCCCCCTGTTTTTCTTCAGGTTACCTGTTTCCCCGCACACACACAACTTCACAAAAATGAGATTAATGTTGCCATAAGAGATAAAAATCCACTATAGGAAACAAAATTTCGTACTTGGGATTCGGGATTGCAGGAGGAGACCATGTTTACAAAATCGATCAAAGATGCCGATCCGATCATTGCTGCGTCAATTGCGCGTGAAGGCAAACGTCAGGCAGAGCAGATTGAGCTGATTGCGTCGGAAAACATCGTTTCGCAGGCTGTCATTGACGCGCAAGGCTCTGTTCTGACAAACAAATATGCCGAAGGTTACCCCGGTCGCCGTTATTATGGCGGGTGCGAATATGTGGATGAGGTGGAAAGCGAAGCGATCGATCGCCTCAAGAAACTCTTCGGGTGCGAATACGCTAATGTTCAGCCGCATTCGGGCGCGCAAGCCAACGGCGCGGTGAAGCTGGCGCTGCTTAGCCCCGGAGACACGATCCTTGGCATGTCGCTGGATGCAGGCGGCCACCTGACCCACGGTGCAAAGCCCGCGCAATCCGGCAAGTGGTTTCGTCCGGTACAGTACGGTCTGACCGATGCAGGTCTGATCGACTACAATCAGGTCGCCGAGCTGGCCCGGGCTGAGAAACCCAAGCTGATCATCGCCGGGGCATCGGCCTATTCTCAGAAAATCGATTTTGCCAAATTCCGCGAAATCGCTGATGAGGTCGGGGCGTGGCTGCTGGCCGATATGGCGCATATCGCCGGGTTGGTTGCCACGGGTCTGCACCCCTCGCCGATTGGGCACGCCCATGTGGTTACTTCTACCACGCACAAGACTCTGCGTGGCCCGCGCGGCGGCATCATTCTGACCAATGATGAAGCGCTGGCGAAGAAGATCAATTCGGCAGTTTTCCCCGGCCTGCAGGGTGGCCCTCTGATGCATGTGATCGCGGGCAAGGCAGTTGCCTTTGGCGAGGCTCTGAAGCCGGAATTCAAAGAATACATGCAGCGTGTCGTCGACAGTGCGTCCGCGTTGGCTAACGTGATGATGGCACGTGGTTGCGACATCGTTTCGGGTGGCACCGAGAACCACTTGATGCTGGTTGATCTGCGCCCCATCGGTGTGACGGGCAAGGACGCCGAGGCCGCGTTGGAACGCGCCGGGTTCACCTGCAACAAGAACAGCGTTCCCGGCGATCCTGAGAAGCCGACCATCACCAGTGGTATCCGTCTGGGCACCGCTGCCGGATGCAGCCGCGGCTTTGGATCGGAAGAGTTCAAACAGATTGGCCACCTGATTGGAGATGTGTTGGACGCACTGGCACAATCCCCAGGCGGAGATGAAGCTGTCGAAAAAGATACCCGCGAGAAGGTTCACGCCCTCTGCGCAAACCACCCGATCTACTGAAAGAAGACCAGATGACTTACGATCTTATCGTCATCGGCGGCGGCCCGGGCGGCTATATTGCAGCCATTCGCGCGGCTCAGTTGGGCTTGAAGGTGGCCTGCGTCGAAGGGCGCGGGGCATTGGGTGGAACCTGTCTGAATGTGGGGTGCATCCCCTCCAAAGCGTTGCTGACCTCTTCGGCCAAATATGCCGAACTTGCACATCTCTCCTCCCACGGTATTGCGGTCGAGGGGGCCAGCATTGATGTATCCGCGATGATGGGGCGCAAGGACAAGATCGTCGGCGATCTGACCAATGGCATCGCGTTCCTGTTCAAGAAAAACGGCATTGATCTGATCGAGGGCTGGGCCAGCATTCCGGCGGTCGGGCAGGTCAAGGTGGGGGATGACGTCCATGAGGCAAAGAATATACTGATCGCCACCGGTTCCGAACCCACCTCGCTGCCGGGGATCGAGATTGACGAGCAGGACGTCCTCAGCTCAACCGGCGCGATTGCGCTGGACGTTGTGCCCGAGCATTTGGTGGTGATCGGTGCTGGTGTGATCGGGCTGGAACTGGGGCAGGTCTGGGCCCGTCTGGGCGCCAAAGTGACGGTTGTTGAATATCTGGACCGTGTGCTGACGGGCATCGATGGCGAAATCGCCAAGCTGGCGCAGCGCGCCCTGTCCAAACGCGGGCTGAAGTTCCAGCTGGGCCGTGCCCTGAAATCGGTCGAGAAAACGGATGCGGGCCTGGCCCTGACCGTGGATCGTGTAGGCAAGGACAAAGAAGAAGTGTTCGAGGCCGATAAAGTCCTGATCGCAGTTGGTCGTCGGCCAGTGACCCGGGGCCTTGGTCTTGCGGACCTTGGTGTTGCGGTAGACGCGCGCGGGTTTATCGAGGTTGATGATACCTTTCAGACATCGGTGCCGGGTGTTTATGCCATCGGCGATTGTGTTCCGGGCCCGATGCTGGCGCACAAGGCTGAAGAGGACGGTGTTGCTTGTGTCGAGATGCTGGCAGGGCAGGGCGGTCACGTGGATTACAACACTGTGCCCGGCGTCGTGTACACCGATCCTGAGGTTGCTTCTGTCGGATTGACCGAGGAGGCGCTTAAAGAGGCCGGAGCCGAGTATTTGGTGGGCAAGTTTGCCTTCATGGCCAACTCTCGCGCGCGTTCTACCGGAGAAACCGATGGGGCGGTCAAGGTTTTGGCTGACCCGAACGGCAAAATCCTGGGCGCTCATATCTGCGGTGCACATGGCGGTGATCTGATTGCCGAACTAGTTCTGGCCATGACCAAGGGCGCAACCGTGTCCGAAGTAGCCGCAACCTGTCACGCACATCCGGCCATGGGAGAGGCGGTGAAAGAAGCCTGCCTCGACGCCATGGGCCGCGCGATCCACGCGTAAGGGGGAATAGCCAGATGACCGTCCAGCTTCGTCCTCGCCACCCGGAAAAAGCCAAGAAGGCAGACAGTGTAATCCCGCGCAAGCCTAAGTGGATTCGCAAGAAAAAGGGCGACAGCGCAGAATACTATGAAACCCGACGCCTGATGCGCGAGCATGATCTGGCAACGGTCTGTGAAGAGGCCGCGTGCCCGAACATCGGTGAATGCTGGTCCAAACGCCATGCCACGATGATGATCATGGGCGAGATCTGTACGCGTGGTTGTTCCTTCTGCAATGTAGCCACCGGTCGGCCAGATAAGTTGGATGTATTCGAACCGGGCCGAGTTGCTGCCGCCGTCAAGAAGCTGGGTCTTCGCCATGTGGTGATCACGTCAGTTGACCGGGATGATCTGGAAGATGGCGGCGCCGAGCATATCGCGCAAACCATCCGCGCCGTGCGCCATCAAAATCCGGGAACCACAGTCGAAGTTCTGACACCGGATTTTCTGGGAAAAGGATGCGCCTCAGATATTGTATTTGAAGCGGCACCGGATGTCTTCAACCACAATCTGGAAACTGTACCGCATCTCTATCCGACGGTGCGCCCGGGTGCTCGCTATTACACGTCGCTCCGCTTGCTCGACGATGCAAAGCGCACCAATCCCGAGATTTTCACGAAATCGGGCCTGATGGTTGGTTTGGGCGAAAGCTTGAACGACGTGCGGCAAGTCATGGACGACCTGCGTGCTGCCAATGTCGATTTTCTGACCGTCGGCCAGTACCTGCAACCCACCACGAAACATCATCCGATCGACCGGTTCTGGTCACCGGAAGAATTTGCCCAACTGGAACAGATCGCGCGTTCCAAGGGCTTCTTGCACGTGTCGGCGACTCCGCTGACCCGTTCGTCGTTCCACGCGGACGAAGATTTTGTCGCCCTAAAGCAAGCCCGCCAACGGGCTTTGGCGAACTGGGCATAACTCTAACGCATATGGGAGGAAATCCATGGAAGCGTTAAACTCAATCGTAGGGGCCATCAATGGCGTCGTATGGGGGCCGCTGATGTTGGTTCTCATTCTTGGCGTCGGCTTCTTCCTGCAGGTCGGCCTGAAATTCATGCCGATCCTGCGCGTCGGCACAGGTTTCAGCCTGCTGTTCAAAGGCCGTGAAGGTCAGGGCGAAGGGCAAATCAGCCCGTTCAACGCGCTGATGACCTCGCTGTCGGCGACCATCGGTACGGGTAATATCGCCGGTGTGGCCACTGCTGTCTTCCTGGGCGGTCCGGGCGCCTTGTTCTGGATGTGGATGACCGCCCTGGTGGGCATGGCCACCAAATATGCCGAAGCCGTCTGCGCGGTTAAGTATCGCGAAAAGGACGAGCTTGGTAACTATGTCGGCGGCCCGATGTACTACATCAAGAACGGTCTGGGCGCGAAATGGGCCTGGCTGGGCGTTGCTTTCGCTCTGTTCGGCGCGATCGCTGCCTTCGGCATCGGCAACGGCGTACAGGCCAACGGTGTGGCGCAGGTACTGGAAGCCAACTTTGGCCTCAACACCTCGGTCACCGGTGTCGTGCTGATGGTCCTCACCGCAGCCGTGATTCTGGGTGGTATCACCCGCATCGGTGCGGTTGCCGGTAAGCTGGTTCCCTTCATGGCGGTCGCTTATATAATCGCCGGTCTGCTGGTTCTGCTGATTAACATCGGCAATATCGGATCCGCCCTGTCGCTGGTCTTTACCTACGCCTTCACCCCATCGGCCGCCGAAGGTGGTTTCGCGGGCGCAGCCGTCTGGGCCGCCATCCGCTTCGGTGTGGCACGTGGTGTCTTCTCGAACGAAGCCGGTTTGGGTTCGGCACCGATTGCGCACGCCGCCGCCGAGACCAAAGGTCCGGTAAACCAAGGCCTGATCGCTATGCTGGGTACGTTCATCGACACCATCATCGTCTGCTCGATCACCGGTCTGGCAATCATCGCTTCGGGTGCGTGGACATCGGGTGAATCCGGTGCGGCGCTGACCAGCCACGCGTTCGAACTGTCGCTGCCGGGTATCGGTGGGTATCTGATCGCCATCGCTCTGTCGATCTTTGCCTTCACCACCATCCTGGGCTGGTCGTTCTACGGCGAGAAATGTGTGGAGTTCCTGCTGGGTGTGAAATCCCTGATGCCCTACCGCGTCCTGTGGATCGTCATGATCTACTTCGGCGCAACTGCAGATCTGGGCTTCATCTGGCTGCTGGCGGATACGCTGAACGCCATGATGGCCATTCCGAACCTGATCGCCCTCGCGTTGCTGAGCCCAATCGTCTTTAAATTGACGAAAGAGTTCTTCGCCTCGGGCGGCAAGTCCGAAGAGCCAGGCGCAACGGCTGCCGAGTAATCTCGGGTCTAAAGAATGCGGAGGGCCATCTCGGCCCTCCGGTTTGAAACCGAATTCCCTATCTCGAGGAGAGACGTGATGGCCACGAAAATCCTGCTGCCTATTGATCATACCGACGACCGCTCGTGGAAGAATGCCCTGCCTCTCGCACTGGAACAGGCGAAATTCTACGGGGCCGAGCTGCACGCGGTTGCCGTCATCCCTGAGATCATCCAGCTGCCGAACCTGCCCGCCAATTATGGCGCTGGCGCGAAAGAGCACGTGCGCAATGCGGTTCAGGCCATTCTGGATCATGGCGATGCCTCTGACGTAACAATCCACGTCGAAGAAGGCAGCGTTTACCGCGAAATCCTGAAGCTTGCCTACAAGGACGGCTTTGACCTGATCGTCATGGCGTCGACCAAAGGCGATTTCCCGAACTATGAGATCGGCCCGAACCTCGCCCGTGTCGTGCGCAACGCGCATTGCACCGTCACCGTCGTTCGCGACCAGTCCCGCTGATTGAAAGGCGCAAGTTATGACCGAATTAAAGCGCACTCCTTTGTACTCGTTGCATGTTGAGTTGGGGGGTAAGTTGGTTGATTTTGCTGGTTGGGAGATGCCTGTTC
>NZ_JBQFRZ010000005.1:0-230758 GCF_056537765.1 Ruegeria sp. C2
CCCAGTCTCTCCCGAGCGTCCAACCGTCTCTCCGGCCCGTCTCCGCCGTTCCCAGCGTCCCAACAACCACCTCAGCAGCGCCGGTGAAGGGGTATTTACGGATTAGGTCTGGGACCTGCAACCCCCATTTTGAAAAAACTTCGCATTTCCGTTCGGTTTCTTCTCCACCTTAATAAAAACAATACGTTAGCTTCATAATTCGCCCCGAAAACTTGCTGAAAGGACGTTCACAGCAACGAAATGGACGACCTTTCAGCGGAATCATACCCAATGCTCGGTATACAGCCCTAAATCAGGCGAATGAAAACGCCGCCCGAGTCTCTTCGGGCGGCGCAATTTACTGCGATGGTCACAGGGTTACTTCAGATCAAAACGATCCGCATTCATCACCTTGTTCCAAGCCGAAACGAAATCGCAGACAAATTTGCCGCCTGCATCTTCCTGACCATAGACCTCGGCCAGTGCCCGCAATTGCGAATTCGACCCAAAGACCAGATCCGTGCGGGTGCCAGTCCATTTCACGTTACCGCTTGCGCGGTCGCGGCCTTCATAGACGCCGTCACCGGATGGCTTCCATTCGGTGCTCATATCCAAAAGGTTCACAAAGAAGTCGGTGCTGAGCGTGCCAACCCGGTCGGTGAACACCCCATGAGACGTGCCGCCGAAGTTTGCACCCAGTACACGCATCCCGCCAACCAGCGCCGTCATTTCAGGGGCCGACAGTGTCAGAAGTTGCGCCTTGTCTAACAACAGGGCCTCGGCCGGAATCGAGTATTCTTTGCGCAGGTAGTTACGGAAACCGTCCGCGATGGGTTCCATCACTGTGAAGGACTCGACATCCGTCTGCTCTTGCGAGGCATCGGTGCGACCCGGGGCGAATGGCACATCTACGTCATGGCCTGCGGCCTTGGCGGCCTTTTCGATGGCTGCGGCGCCACCCAGGACGATGACATCCGCCAATGAGACCTTCTTGCCACCCGATTGTGCGTCATTAAACGCGGTCTGAACGCCTTCCAACGCATCCAGCGCCTTGGCCAGTTTCAGCGGTTCGTTGACCTCCCAATCCTTCTGCGGGGCCAGACGAACGCGCGCACCATTGGCGCCGCCACGCATGTCCGATCCACGGAAGGTCGAAGCCGAGGCCCATGCGGTCGAAACCAGATCCGATACCGACAGACCGGTAGCGAGAATCTTTGCTTTCAGATCTGCCACATCCGCGTCGTCGATCAGATCATGATCAACGGCCGGAACATTATCCTGCCACAACAGCTCTTCAGTGGGTGCTTCGACGCCCAGATAGCGCGAGCGGGGGCCCATGTCGCGGTGGGTCAGTTTGAACCAGGCGCGGGCAAAGGCATCGGCGAACTCTTCGGGGTTTTCGTGGAAGCGCTTCGAGATCGGGCCATAGATCGGGTCCATGCGCATCGCCATGTCGGCGGTGGTCATCATGGTCTTGACCTTCTTGGACGGATCATGCGCCGCCGGGGCCATGTCTTCTTCCTTAACGCCGACCGGTTCCCAGATATAGGCACCCGAGGGGCTTTTGGTCAGGTTCCAGTCATAGCCGAAAAGTAGGTCGAAATAGCCATTGTCCCATTTGATCGGATTTGCGGTCCAAGCGCCTTCGATACCCGAGGTCGTGGTGTCATCGCCCTTGCCGCTGCCGAAATCGTTGATCCAGCCAAAACCCATAGCCTCGATCGGGGCGGCTTCGGGCTCGGGGCCAACAAGGCCGGGATCGCCTGCGCCGTGCGCCTTACCAAAGGTGTGGCCACCGGCGACCAGAGCCACAGTTTCCTCGTCGTTCATCGCCATCCGGCCAAAGGTGTCGCGGATGTCACGGCCTGATGCCAATACGTTCGGCTCACCATCCGGGCCTTCGGGGTTCACATAGATCAGACCCATCTGCACAGCGGCCAGCGGGTTCTCCAGATCTCGTTCGCCCGAATAACGGCTGTGCGGATTCTCGGTGGGGGCCAGCCAATCGGTCTCGGCACCCCAATAGATGTCTTCTTCGGGTGCCCAGATATCCTCGCGCCCACCAGAGAAGCCAAAGGTCTTGCCACCCATGGACTCAATGGCGCAGTTGCCCGCCAGAATATAGAGGTCGGCCCAAGAGATCTGGTTGCCGTATTTCTGTTTAATCGGCCACAGCAGGCGACGCGCCTTGTCCAGGTTGCCGTTGTCGGGCCAGCTGTTGAGCGGTGCGAAACGCTGATTGCCGGTCGAAGCACCGCCGCGGCCATCCGCCGTCCGGTAGGTGCCCGCGCTGTGCCACGCCATGCGGATGAACAAGCCGCCATAGTGACCATAATCCGCAGGCCACCAATCCTGCGAGTCGGTCATCAAAGCATAGAGATCCTCTTTCAACGCTTTCAGGTCGAGCTTCTTGAACTCTTCCGCGTAGTCGAACGCCTCACCCATCGGGTTCGAGGCGACCCCGTGCTGGTGCAGGATCGACAGGTTCAGCTGGTTCGGCCACCAATCCCGGTTGGTCCGGGCCTCGGCGCCATGCATCACCGGGCATTTGCCCATGTTAGGGGTATCACTTCCGTCCATATCGGTCTCCAGTCCTGGCTAGATGTGTGTGTCGCGCGGTTAACTCTGAATACGAGAAACAGGGGTCGTGAGTGTCTTTGCATCCTTTACTGGTCCGGGCACGTCGCTTGTTCGCAAGGGTCGGCCCTGACCTCATCTTGGAGAATAGCATTAACGACTCGTTCTTTCTGCTTGGCGTAGATTTAGCAACTCTGGGTGATGCATATAAGTTTTGTTTTTCGATGATATTAATAATTTAAAACTATTGCTCTTGAACGACCTCTATTCGCCGCAGCGTCACAATTGCGTTCCTGTGATTGCCCTTCACAGTGACCGTCATCGGCAGGGAGGTCAAAGCAAGATGCAATTCGACTATGTGATTGTCGGCGGCGGTTCGGCGGGCACTGTTCTGGCCAACCGCCTGAGCGCGAATCCACGAACCCGCGTTTGCCTGCTTGAGGCGGGCGGGCGCGGTGACAGCTTGATGGTGCGCATGCCCGCAGCAGTGGTGGGCATGCTGCCGGGTCGGCCCCGGATCAACAACTGGGCGTTTGAAACCACTCCACAACCCGGACTGAACGGGCGCAAAGGATACCAGCCGCGCGGACGCGCCCTTGGAGGCTCAAGCGCGATCAATGCGATGCTTTATGTCCGGGGCCAACGTCAGGATTATGACGGCTGGGCCGATCTGGGTTGCGAGGGCTGGGACTGGGACAGCGTGCTGCCTTATTTCAAACGCTCGGAAAACAACGAGCGCGGGGCTGACGATCTGCGTGGTGCGACAGGGCCGCTTCAGGTCTCAGACCAGAAAGAGGAACGCCCAATCACGCGCGCCTTCGTGGATGCCGCCACCCAAATGCAGCATCGCCGGACCGAGGATTTCAATAGGGGCGACAATGAAGGCGCGGGCCTCTATCAGGTCACTCAGTTTCACGACCCCGACCGCAATGGCGAGCGGTGCTCGGCCGCCGCCGCCTATCTGTTCCCGGTGATGAGGCGGCCCAATCTGACCGTCATCACAGGCGCGCACGTACAGCGGCTGCTGCTGGAGGGAAAACGCGCAACCGGTGTGCTGTATCGGAGGCGGGGTAAGGCGCGCAATCTGCAGGTGACCGCCACGCGAGAGGTTCTTGTCTGCGCCGGTGCTCTCAAATCGCCTCAGGTTTTGATGCTGTCGGGAATCGGCGACGCTGAGACCCTCTCGCGCCATGGAATCGCAGTTGCACATGATTTGCCAGGCGTGGGGCAGAACTTACAGGATCATCTGGACTTCACGATCTCCTACAAAACCAGAGACACCGACACATTCGGCATCGGTCCGGTCGGGGCATTGAAACTGCTTGGCCATCTCTGGCGTTGGCGAAAAGATGGAACGTCGATGGCGGCCACACCCTTCGCAGAGGGAGCCGCATTTCTGAAAACAACTCCGGATCTTGACCGACCTGATATTCAGCTGCATTTCACCATCGCCATGGTCGACGACCACGCGCGCAAATTGCATATGGGATATGGTTACAGTTGCCATGTCTGCAAGCTGAGACCTGAAAGCCGGGGCACCGTCTCGCTGAACAGTTCAGACCCGGAAGCACCGCCCGCCATCGATCCAAATTTCCTGTCCGACCCGCGCGACCTGGACACAATGATCAAGGGGGCACGTCTGACACGCGAAATCATGCAAGCCCCGGCGCTGGAGCCTTACCGTCACAAAGAGATGTTCGGCACCGATACCGCACAAAGCGACGCGGATTGGGAGCGCCATATCCGCGCGCGCGCTGATACGATCTATCACCCTGTCGGCACCTGCAAAATGGGTCTGGACGAACTGGCGGTTGTGACCCCAGACCTGCGCGTGCGTGGGATAGAAGGTCTGCGGGTGGTTGATGCATCGATCATGCCGACCCTGGTTTCAGGCAATACAAACGCGCCGACCATCATGATCGCGGAAAAGGCTGCGGACATGATTCTCTCGGTCGCATGACCAAACATGCGTTGAGGCGCTCCGCATAAAGCTCTACACCGCTACGTAATAAGCGGAGAGAGATATGCCGGCGCCGACAAATACTTTCAAACACGCCCTCAAGGATGGCCAGCTGCAGCTGGGGTGCTGGCTGGGCCTGGCCGATACATATGCTGCCGAGATCGCTGCAACCGCCAGTTTCGACTGGTTGCTGATTGACGGAGAGCACGCGCCGAATGACCTGCGTTCGATCCTCGGGCAGCTACAGATCGTTCAGGCCTCGGGTGCGCATGCGGCGGTTCGGTTGCCGGTGGGCGAAACCTGGATGATCAAGCAGGTGTTGGATGCGGGCGCACAGACACTGCTGATCCCGATGGTCGAAAGCGCTGAACAGGCGCGCGAACTGGTCCGCGCTGTGACCTACCCTCCCAACGGGACGCGTGGCGTGGGCTCGGCCCTTGCACGCGCCTCGAAATTCTCGGCCATTCCCGATTATCTGCAAACAGCGGATGAGCAGGTTTGCCTATTGGTTCAGGTTGAAAACCGTGCTGGACTTGCCGCGCTGGACGACATCCTTGCGGTCGAGGGCGTTGACGGCGTCTTTATCGGCCCCGCGGATCTGGCGGCCGATCTGGGCCATATCGGCAACGCGGATCACCCCGATGTAGACGCAGCCATCATGGATGCGCTCAGCCGGATCGTGAAGGCTAGCAAAGCCGCAGGCATCCTGACGCTTGATCCGACGATGCAGAAACGCTGCGCAGATATTGGCGTGACCTTTATGGCCACCGCAATTGATGTGGTTCTGTTTGCAAAAGCGATGCGGGCCGAAGCCAACGACGCACGCGCGCGTCTTCTGCCGGGCTAGTGACCGCTCACTTTCTTATAGAGCGCTGATTTATAGCCAAACGGAATCCCCAGAACGCCCACCAGCCAACCGGCGGTCCGGGCGATCTGGATCAGCCGTCGATCCGGCTGAAACGGGAAGAGCAGCATCAGCACCAACAGCGCGACAAGGCGGAACGGCGCGCTAACGAATCCGACCATGGCGCGCGAAGGTTTCTGATCCAGCTTGCGGCGCATATGAGTGTTGGCCTGATCCCGCCCGCGCGCAGCCTGATACCAGAAAGACAGCCGTGCTGGGGGAATAGTCTCATAGACAAAGGCATCCGGCACCCAACCTACAGGCAAACCTGCGGCAACCGTCTCTGCATAAAACTTGGCGTCCGTGCCGCCGGTCATGCGCATCGCCTCATCGAACCACAGGCCGGTTTCGCTGAACAACCGCGTCTCACCCAACCAGTTATTAGTGACGATCGTCACCCCACCGGTATCGTTCAACGTGGCCTTCTTGGCAGCGGCGCGTTCCTTGTCGAGATACCGATTGCTGATGTTGCGCAACATCAGCCGTTGCAGTGCCGTCTCCGCACCTGACGGTCCCGCAGCCCGCAGCGGGGCCCCCAGCAGAACCGCCGAACTGGTCCGGTATCCAGCGACCAGACGCTCCAGCCAGTCGGGCGCAACGACCTCATCGTCATCCACAAAGCAGAGCAGGTCCGCCCCCTGCGCCAGCGCCTCTCGCGCAGCGCGATTGCGGCCAAAGGGGATGCCAGGCTCGGTCTCCAACACATAATCTAGCGCAGCGCCATTGGGCAGTGTCGCTCCTGCCGCACGAACCGTGGCTTCACTGAAGGACGAGGCGTCATTCTCGACCACCAGACACCGGACTGAGCAATCGGGTGGCAGAGTCATTTCGCCCCAGCTTTGGATCAGTGCAGCCAACATCTCGGGACGCTGACGGGTCAGCGTCGACACGGTGATCTTCAAAGGGGCAGAGCGGTCATCCATCGAACCCCCTTACAACCCGCGACACTTTGTTGACAAGGTTCAGCGCTCAGCCGCAGCCGCATCCTGATGCTGCATCAACGACTCCAGCCCGACCCGGTAATTGGGATAAAGCAGTGAGATACCAAGCTCGGATTTGATCCGATCATTCCGAACCCGTTTGTTTTCATTGTAAAAACTCCGCGCCATCGGGGTCAGATCAGCCTCATCGAAGGACACAGCGGGCGGCATCGGCAGGCCCTGCAACTCGGCAGCATAGCCAATCACATCCTGCGGTGGGACGGGCTCATCATCACAGACATTGTAGATCGCCCCCGGATTAGGCTGCGCCATCGAGGCGATCAGAACCTGCGCAATGTCATCCACATGGATGCGAGAAAACACCTGCCCCGGTTTGATGATCCGCCGCAAGCCGCCGCGCTTGAGCTTCGAGAACGGCCCCCGACCCGGCCCGTAGATGCCCGCCAGCCGAAAAATGTGCAGCGACAGGTTCGGAATCTCAGCCCACTGATTCTCGGCCTGAACACGCCAGCGGCCCCGTTCAGCGGTGGGGGCCGTGGGCGTTGTCTCGTCCACCCACTCGCCCTGATGATCGCCATAAACTGCAGTGGTCGACAGATACCCAACCCATGTGAATTGCCCAGCGCGGGCAACGATCTCGTCCCGCAGTTGCGCCAGCACCGGGTCGCCCTCGGCGGTTGGCGCGGTCGAGATCAGCAGATGCGTCACACCATCCAGATCTGGCACCTCTCCCGGCCAAACATGCGGTTCGGCGCCCGTGGCCCGGATGACCTCAAGCTGGCTGGCATCTCGCGTGGTCCCGATGACGCGCCATGAGTTCGGGTCCATCTGTTTGGACGTGGCGCGGGCCGAATAGCCGTGACCAAAAGAGAGCAAACACTGTGTCATACCCCTTTGATGATCCGCCAAACGCAGGGATGCAAGCGCCGGATGGCCGCACTTGATTCGAATCCTCGGATGCGCATTCATTGATGTATGAGCGACAAAACCCCAGACCTGCACGCGGCCTACGCGTTGAAATCACCCGAAGACAACAAACGCCTCTACGCCGAATGGGCCGGGGATTATGATGACGGCTTTGCTGCGCGGGAAGATTATCAGCTACATATCCACACAGCCCGCGCCTTTGTCAGCGCCGGTGGGCAGGGTCCGGTTCTGGACGTCGGTGCCGGTACGGGGCTGTGTGGCGGTATTCTGGCCGGATTTGGCGTTGGCCCAATCGATGCCACCGATATCAGCGCCGAGATGCTGGACCAGGCCATGCGCAAGGATATCTATCGCGACGCGATCGAAGCTGATCTGAACGATGGTCTGCCGGTCCCGCGTGAGAGTTATGCCGGCGTCGTCTCTTCTGGGACCTTCACTCACGGTCATCTCGGCCCCGAGGTGCTGCCCGCCCTACTGCGCGTCGCCCGCCCGGGCGCTCAGTTCGCCCTGTCTATCAACGCAAAGCACTTTGAAACGATGGGATTTGCAGAGGCCCTCCGGGATCTGGAGGACAGTCAGATCAGCAATCTTTCACTGCCCGAAGTCCGGATCTACGGTGAGCTGGCAGCAGGCCCGAACAAAGACGACCGCGCGCTGATCGCCCTGTTCGAGACCTGCTGATCAGACCATAATTGGGTCATTCTCCCTCAGGTATACATCTGTTTCTTGTAGGCCCGTGTCCGCACCGTCGCCTCGGCCGACCCATCATGATAGGTGCCAAACCACTTATCGAACGGAATTTCGGAAGTACCATAGTTGCACTCGAAATAGCGGTGGTGCAGCTGGTGGAAGAAATCCCCCGCGCGGGCCGCCTCTGTTTCACCCGCTTTGAGTTTCTCGAACCCCGAATGGGACAGCACCGGGCTGATCTGCTGAAAATAGGCGTGGAACAGCAGATGCAGCGGGTGAGACGGCACAATCAGGTGGATGAAATAGGTGGTGAAGTAGAGCATGTTCTCGAACCAGTGGTTCGAAATGCCTGACCACGGTCCGATATTGACGTTGCGGTGATGCACGGCATGGACATGCTTATAGAGCTTCGGGTGATGTTCAAGCCGATGCACCCAATAGAAATGCAGACCGGACCACATGGGAATAAACAGCATCCAGATCACGAACCAGACGGGTGCAGCGGCCCATGTAACAACCGGTACATAGGCGTTGGCCATCGCCCAGTAGATGACCCATTGATAGACGGTCGCCACCGTCATGGCGCTGCCGAGTGTCCACCAGATGTTATCCCACACCTGATTGCGGAAGGTGAAAGTTCCGTTGTCGCGGGTCAGATCCCGACGGTCGAACTTCTTGTACATGCCCTGTCCCTTGTGCATGTAAAGCCACCAATGCAGCCCACCTGCCACGAGGATTTGCGGTACCATGTTCAGCAGCCAGATGCGGAACATCCAGCCGGGTGCAAGGTTCTGCATTGTCTCTAACGCGGGGAAAAACGCGACATATGCAATGCTGGCCAGCACCATGCACAGGGTTAGCGAAGTCAATGGCAGCCAGGCCCCGCGATACCACCGCAAAACGGCCATGGGGCGCGGAGGCCAGCTGAACAGTGGATTTAGCCCAACCGGCCCTTCAGGGCGATAATTCCAACGCGCTGCTTCCGGGTCATGAACGTCGGTCATGGCAGATGCTCCTTGCAGAGTCTTCAGGTTGCGTAATCCGAGTCTTCGGCATCCAGAATGGCCTTGATCTCGCGCAGATGCGCCTCGGCCTGATCGGGATAGTCATCCAGCTCCTGCGCGGTCTTCTCAGCGATCTCGTCCGATAGGACGCGTAGAGGCTGGCCCGTCTGCAACGCGCGGATATAAGTTTCGGCAGCACGTTCAAAATAATAGAGTCTATTAAAGGCATCTGCCGGGCTGTCACCGATCACCAAAACGCCATGGTTCCCCATGATCATGACCTTCTTCTTAGGGTCCGACAGCATCGAGGCACAGCGCTCGCCTTCACTTTCAAACGCCAGCCCCCCGAACTCCTCATCGATGACATAGCGGTTATAGAAAGTGGCCGTGTTCTGATCGATCGGCGGCAAAGTGCTGTCCGCCAATGACGCCAGAACGGTGGCAAAAATAGAATGCACATGCATAACGCAACGCGCGTGAGGGCAATGACGATGAATCGACCCGTGCAGCCCCCAGGCGGTCGGATCTGGTGCGCCGGGTTGATCCATGACTTCGTTGTCATTGGCATCCAACAGCAACAGATTGGACGCCTTGATCCGTGAAAAGTGCATCTGGTTGGCATTCATCAGGAACTGTGTGCCGTCTGGATTCACGGCCAGACTGAAGTGATTGGCCACGCCTTCGTGCATGTTCAACCGCTCGGTCCAGCGAAAGGCGGCGGCCATGTCGACGCGTTCTGGCCAGTAATCCATGTTGGGGCGCAGGTTGGTGACGCTCATATCGTGCTCCTTGGGCGGAAGAGGTTTCAAAAAATGGTGCCTGCACCGCAAAAGTTTGACCAACGAAAAAAACACACCTATTCCATTAGCTAAACTAATGGCGAGGTTATGCAGATGCAGAAACAGCTTCCTCCGCTGGGATGGCTGCGCACATTTGAGGCGGCAGCCCGACATCTGTCCTTTACCGGCGCAGCGCACGATCTGAACATGACGCAAAGTGCGGTCAGCCAACAGATCAAGTCGCTGGAGGGTTATCTGGGGCAGCCCTTGTTCCTACGTCGTCCCCGCGCACTGGAGCTGACTGAGGCGGGCATCACCTATCTGCCTGTTGTGCGCGAAGCTTTCCGTACGCTTGTGCGTGGCACACAAGCCGTGACGGGCGCACAGCAAAATGCAGTGCAGGTGCAAAGCAACATAAGCTTTGCCGTCAATTGGCTGTCGCCGCGTCTTCCACGGTTTCGGGAACAGCATCCGGAGGTGCATCTGAACATATTCACTGAGCTGTGGGAGCCGCGCGAAATGGCAGAAGGCGCGGCAGTCGAGATTCGATATTCCTTGCACCCAGCCGACACGGTTCGGACCGAGCTGCTGCGCACCGATCACTACTATCCGGTCTGCGCGCCCGATTTCGCCGTTACGTTGGAGGATCTTCAACAGCAACCTTTGTTCGATTGCTCAAATTTGCTGTCAAACTGGGCGAATTGGACTGAAGAACAGAGTCTGATATGGGAGAATCCACAGATCACCTATGCGACGACCTATCTGGTCAGCCTGTCGATCGCGATGGCAGGCGGCGGGCTCTGTCTGGCGCATGACACCATCGTCCGACATCTGATCGAGCAACGACGGTTGATCGCGCCTTTCCCCCACCGCGCCGAGATGCCCGAAGCGTATTACCTACTGTTGTCCCCTCAGGCCGAAGAGAATCCCGGAGCGATGGCGTTCGCCAACTGGGTACGCGCCGAGATCGAGGCGGATTTGCAGGATTGAGGCGGTGCCCTTCCGCCCATCGTCATGGCCCCTGTGGGGCCAATCCTCTGGTTGGGCGTGGCAGCGCTGACGCGCTGAGGGTCGCTCATCATGCAGGCATTATGATGATTTGATGATACCCCGCTGGCAGGGGTTGCACCTTCGGTCGCATTCGGGAAAGTTGGGCCATGGAATACAAGACTTTCCCCAGTTGGCCCGACACCGCCCCCCACCTTATTGCTGTGGCCTCAGGCCGCGAACCCGCCGATATGGTCATCCGTGGCGGGATCTGGGTGAACGTACATACGCGTGAACTGCTGCCGGATCATGACATAGCCATTGCCGCTGGACGTGTGGCTTATGTCGGACCCGACGCCTCTCATTGCACCGGGCCCGCCACTCAGATCATTGAGGCAAAAGGCCGTTATATGATCCCCGGATTGTGTGACGCGCATATGCACATCGAATCGGGGATGCTGACCCCAGCGGAATTTGCCCGCGCCGTGATCCCGCACGGCACGACCTCGATGTTTACCGACCCCCATGAGATCGCCAATGTGCTGGGGTTGGAGGGTGTACGGCTGATGCATGATGAAGCTTTGATGCAGCCCGTGAACATTTTCACCCAGATGCCATCCTGCGCGCCCTCGGCACCGGGGCTTGAGACGACAGGCTATGAGATCACCGCCGAGGATGTGGCCGAGGCGATGTCCTGGCCCGGTATCATCGGGTTGGGCGAGATGATGAACTTTCCCGGTGTGATTCATGGCGACCCAAAGATGCTGGCCGAGATCGCGGCGACGCAACGGGCGGGTAAAACCGTGGGCGGACACTATGCTTCGCCTGATTTAGGGTCTGATTTCGCAGCTTATGTGGCCGGAGGCCCCGCCGACGATCACGAAGGCACCTGTGAAGCCGATGCCATTGCACGGGTACGGCAAGGGATGCGCTCGATGATGCGATTGGGCTCGGCCTGGTATGATGTGGAAAGTCAGATTACCGCCGTCACCGAGAAGGGGCTGGACCCGCGCAACTTCATCTTGTGCACGGATGACTGCCATTCGGGCACTCTGGTCAATGACGGCCATATGAACCGCGTGGTCCGGCACGCGATTGCCTGCGGATGCGATCCTGTGGTCGCACTGCAGATGGCGACCCTCAACACTGCGACTCATTTCGGGCTGGAGCGTGAGATTGGCTCTATCACCCCGGGGCGGCGCGCAGACGTGATCCTGACCTCGGATCTGACCGAACTGCCCATCGAAACGGTGATCGCCCGGGGTCAGATCGTTGCAGAACAGGGCAAAGTCACTGTCGACTGCCCGCATCTCGACTGGCCGACAAATGCCCGCAACACAATGCATCTAGGCCATACGCTGAGCGCCGCTGATTTTGAGATCACAGCACCTGCTGGCGCTAATCGTGTCAGGGCCAACGTCATCGGTGTGGTTGAAAATCAGGCGCCGACACAGGCGTTGAAATCGGAACTGCCGATCATCGGCGGTCTGGTTGAAGGGGAAGGCGAAGTCTGTCAAATCGCGCTGGTCGAACGACATCGCGCCACGGGCGGTGTGACCAACGCCTTTGTCTCGGGGTTCGGGTATCAGGGGCGGATGGCCATGGCATCGACCGTGGCGCATGACAGTCACCATATGATTGTCGTGGGGACCGACCGCGAACAAATGGCGCGGGCCGCCAATCGGCTGGCAGACGTTGGCGGAGGCATCACGATCTTCCGCGATGGTGAGGAGTTGGCGCTGGTGGAGCTGCCCATTGCCGGGCTGATGTCTGATAGCCCGGCGGCCGAAGTGGCCGCCAAAGCGCAAAAGATGGTCGAGGCGATGCAGGCCTGTGGCTGTCAGTTGAACAACGCATATATGCAGCACTCGCTTCTGGCCCTGGTCGTAATCCCCGAGTTGCGGATCTCGGACCTTGGGCTGGTGGATGTGCGCACATTCGAAAAGATTGATCTTCTGGAACCTCTTGCATGACCGTTCTCAATACACCCGAAGTCCCAAAGCCCGAGCAATTCACCGATCCAGCTGCTGCGGTAGCGCGTTTGGAAATGCTCTATGAACAGGCCACGACTTATCTCTGCAATAGCTTTGCCGAAGCGATGAAAAACGGTACGCCCACCGATCGATTCAGAGCCTATTACCCAGAAATTCGCATCAAAACCTCGTCCTACGCTCAGGTCGATAGCCGCCTGAGCTTTGGTCACGTGTCGGAACCCGGGATACATACAACAACCGTGACCCGACCGGATCTGTTCCGGTCCTACCTGACCCAGCAGATCGCACTGTTGATCAGAAACCACGATCAGCCAGTCACGATCGGAGCCTCTGACACACCGATCCCGGTTCATTTTGCTGTTGCCAGCAATCCAGATCTGCATGTTCCACATCAGGGTGCCGCAGGTTTCACCCTGCGCGATGTGTTTGACGTTCCCGATCTGACGACGACCAATGATGATATCGTCAACGGTGTATATGACCACGACGACGATATCGGGCCTTTGGCTCTCTTTACCGCCCAGCGCGTCGATTATTCATTGTCTCGGCTGTCTCATTACACCGCCACCGATCCCAGCCATTTTCAGAACCATGTTCTGTTCACCAACTACCAGTTCTACGTCTCGGAATTCGAGAACTACGCTCGTACTCAACTCGCTGATCCGAGCAGCGGCTACACCAGCTTTGTCTCAACCGGGAATGTCGAGATCACCGACGCAAACGCCCCGATTGAGCAGCCGCTGAAACTACCACAGATGCCCACCTATCATCTGAAACGCGCCGATGGATCGGGCATTACGCTGGTCAATATCGGCGTCGGGCCGTCGAATGCGAAAACCGCCACCGACCACATCGCTGTTTTGCGCCCCCACGCCTGGCTGATGGTTGGGCATTGCGCCGGATTGCGCAACACGCAGGCCTTGGGTGATTTCGTACTGGCCCATGCTTATCTGCGCGAGGACAAAGTGCTGGACGACGATCTGCCGGTCTGGGTGCCGATCCCGCCGCTGGCCGAGGTTCAGGTCGCACTTGAACAAGCCGTCGCCGAAGTGACCAAACTGGAAGGGTATGAGCTGAAACGGATCATGCGCACCGGCACCGTCGCCTCGGTCGACAACCGCAACTGGGAACTGCGGGATCAGTCAGGCCCGGTGCAAAGGCTCAGCCAATCCCGCGCCATCGCACTAGATATGGAAAGCGCAACGATTGCCGCAAATGGTTATCGCTTCCGCGTACCCTACGGAACCTTGCTGTGTGTGTCGGATAAGCCGTTGCATGGCGAATTAAAGCTTCCCGGCATGGCCTCGGCGTTCTATACCACCCAGGTCAGTCGTCATCTGGCCATCGGAATTCGGGCAATGGAACATCTGCGCGGAATGCCATTGGAGCGTCTGCACAGCCGGAAATTGCGTTCCTTCGACGAAACGGCCTTTCTCTGAAGCAAAAAAGCAACGATTTCCCCATATTTTTAGGGTTTTCAGCGCTACTATTCGTTGTGTTCATCCACAATATCCCGTTACAGTTACGCGGTGAGGCCCAAATTATCGGGCACGTTAAGGAGACCAAGAAATGGCAAAGCCTATGACAAAGACTCAGCTGGTTGCTGCTCTCGCTGAGGAAATGGGAACTGACAAGAAATCCGCGAATGCCGCGCTGGAGGCCATGACCGGCCTGATCACCCGCGAAGTTTCGGCCGGTGGCGCCGTCACCCTGCCCGGCGTTGGCAAAATCTACTGCCGTGAGCGCCCCGAGCGCATGGTGCGCAACCCCGCCACCGGCGAGCAGTTCAAGAAAGAAGCCGACAAAGTGGTCAAGATGACCATCGCGAAAGCTCTGAAGGACAGCGTCAACGGCTAATTTGCCGCTGACAGATCGCAAGATCGAAGGGGTCGCCATCGGGCGGCCCCTTTTCCTTGCGGTTGATGCAAAAACCAGTGAAAGTCGCCCGGATTTCATCAGGAGACCGAAATGGATCTGCGCGCCATTGCCATGGGGCTTGTGTTTGCCCTGATCTGGTCCTCGGCCTTTACCTCGGCCCGGATCATTGTGGCTGATGCATCGCCCCTGTTTTCGCTCGCGCTGCGATTTCTGATTTCCGGGTTGATTGGCGTAGCGATTGCACGGGCCATGGGGCAGAGCTGGCGTCTGACCCGACCGCAATGGCGCGCAACCATTTTGTTCGGAATCTGCCAAAATGCCCTGTATTTGGGTCTGAATTTCTATGCGATGCAAACCGTCGAAGCCTCGGTGGCGGCAATTATCGCATCTACCATGCCCCTGCTGGTCGCGCTGGCCGGGTGGTTGCTGCTGAGTGAGCGGTTGCGCCCATTAGGTATCCTCGGGTTGCTGGCAGGCTTTGTCGGAGTTGCGCTGATCATGAGCAGCCGGATCAGCGCCGGCGTTGATCTGTTCGGTGTGTTCCTTTGCGGGATCGGAGCACTGGCGCTGACCTTCGCCACACTGGCAGTGCGGGGGGCGACCTCGGGCGGGAACTTCATGATGGTGGTCGGTCTGCAAATGCTTGTGGGCTCAGCAGCACTGTTCCTCGCCGCCCCAGTGTTCGAGACGATCTATATCCATCCTACACTGCCGTTTGTACTGGCATTTACCTATACGACCCTGTTCCCTGGCCTTCTGGCCACTCTGATCTGGTTCCTGCTGCTGGATCGCATCGGCCCGATCCGGGCTGCAACGTTCCACTTTCTGAACCCCGTCTTCGGTGTTGCCATCGCAGCAATGCTCTTGGGCGAGAATCTCGGCCCGCTGGATCTGCTTGGAGTCGGCATCACCACGTTGGGCATTCTTGCGGTGCAGCTGTCGCGGCAACCCGCTCAGCGCAGCAAAGCTTCAATCTGATTGATCAGTTTCGACGCATTGGGCTTGGTGCCCGATCCATAGGTGGCGACAACAGTGCCCTGCGGGCCGATGAGAATCTTATTGAAGTTCCAGCTGGGTACAAAACCCACCTCAACCGCGACCTCTTTGTAGAACGGGTGAGCATTGGGGCCTTTGACCTCGGTAATATCAGTCATCGGCAGCGTCAGGTCATAGTTGAACTCACAGAACTCCTTGACCTCTTCAGTCGTTTCCAACTCCTGATTGAAGGAATTCGACGGAACCGCCAGAACCACCAACCCTCGGTCTTCATAAGCCTCATGCAGGTCCTGCAGGGCAGAATACTGCCCGGTAAACCCGCAAAGGGACGCGGTGTTGACCACAAGCACAGGCTGCCCGCGCCAGTCATCCAATGACAACTTTCCTCCATCGATCGAGGAGAACTCGGCAGTCAGCGGTGCGGCCTGCACCACCTTTGCCAGCAAAATCAGAGCCGTCAACAGAGCCATCCGAATCATCTTTTTCCTCCTCTTGAACAAGATACGCGATTTGCGGCGGTCTGGATCATCTGCACAGACCCGCGAGCAGACTGAAATATGATTTTGATTTCCTCGCGGATGTGCCCAAATAGTACACCACCAACAGAATACCGGAGGAGCCATGTCCCGCTATACCAAGGACCCCCAGGCCATCGCCGCCCTATCACCGGAAGAGTTTCATGTGACCCAGCGCAGCGGGACCGAGCGCCCGGGCACCGGCAAACTGTTGAACAACAAGGAACCGGGTATCTATGTGGATATCGTCTCGGGTGAGCCTTTGTTTGCGTCCACCCATAAATACGAATCCGGTTGTGGCTGGCCAAGCTTCACCAAGCCCATCGTCCATGAACATGTCGAAGAATTGGAAGACCGCACCTTGGGCATGATCCGGACCGAAGTACGCTCGAAACATGGGGACAGCCATCTGGGCCATGTGTTCCCCGATGGCCCCCGTGAACATGGTGGGCTACGGTATTGCATCAATTCCGCCTCGCTGCGGTTCATCCATCGCGACGAGATGGAGGCCGAAGGGTACGGCGAATTCCTGATCCATGTGGAGGATATCTGATGACCGATCAACGCGCTGTTCTGGCCGGAGGCTGCTTTTGGGGCATGCAGGACCTGATCCGCAAACTGCCGGGCGTGGCCCGCACCCGCGTCGGCTATACCGGCGGTGACGTGCCCAACGCCACCTATCGCAACCATGGTACCCATGCCGAGGGAATTGAGATCTGGTTCGACCCGACCCGGATTACCTATCGCGATGTGCTGGAGTTCTTCTTTCAGATTCACGACCCCACCACCCCGAACCGTCAGGGCAATGACCGTGGGATGAGCTATCGCTCGGCCATTTATTACGTGGATGATGCACAGAAACAGGTGGCCGAGGACACGATTGCCGATGTGAATGCCAGCGGCATCTGGCCCGGCAAGGTCGTGACCGAGGTCGAACCGGTCGGTGATTTCTGGGAGGCCGAGCCCGAGCATCAGGATTACTTGGAGCGTATCCCCAACGGCTATACCTGCCATTTCCCACGCCCGGATTGGGTACTGCCAAAGCGATCCAGCGCAGCAGAATAAGGACTCCGGTAGCCCCGCGGGGGCTACCCGACCGCCACCCGAGGTCGTCCACTGGCTTCGACGGTAATCAGCGCTTCGACGAACACCTCCTGCGCCTCGATCTTGGCGGTACGGATGTCGCGTTCGACGCTCACGCGGATATCTTCAGCGCCCGCTTCGCGCACCGCGCCTTCAGCTTCACCGCGCAACACATCTTCAAGCAACTTCAGGGCAGAATTCGAGTCCGAGAAATCCTGCGGCCCCTCTTCCAGATGCACCCGATAGCGGCCTTCAGCCGGAGATGTAACGGACCCGGTCCGCCGAAGAGTCAAGCGCCCGACAACTGCTCCGATAGCATTTGCAACACCGGCATGTTCGGGCAGCACCATCTTGCAATGCAGCCGCTCTCCGACCGCTGGATAATAGCTGGGGGCCGAGGCCCCAAGACCCACCACATCCACATTCAACGCCGTATCCAGCGCCACTAGTCCGCGATGCTTTGCCAACCCGCGCTGCGTCAGCACATGCCGCGCCAGATCTTTAGCTGGCAATCCGAGTCCATCGCTTTCTTCGGCAAAAGCAGTCTCTAACAAGGTTAAAGCGGTCTGTTCTGTCAGTTGATCTACTATGATCTGAGCCAATGCTTCAGCCGATGGTGCCAGCCGATCTCCCGACCCAACACGCTTGCGCGCAACCAGTTCCAACGCCTTGAGCGCAGCCGAGCGATCCCAATCCTCGAGCCGTCCCAGAACATGGCTGGCATCCGATGGCGTGACGCCCGAAACCTGTACGATTCCGCGATCCACCAAACGGTTCAGAGCCCCATGCTCCATACGGGTCTGCAACAGATTGCTGAGGGGCACGACATCATCCCCCAAGCGGTCCAGCAAAACGGATTCGCGCGGCCCCACTCCTTCGGCGGGAATGCCCGGCACCCGGCGGGCAAACCGAGTGTCGTGCTCGCCTACCGTCGTGGCCCGTTGCTGCTCATCCAGTGCAGCATGCACCACATCCGGAGCCTCGGATGCGATCAGCGACACTGGCAGCACCCGGCGCGGCCCAAGGAAGACGCCACCGCCCAGGCCCTCGGTCACCACGTGCACCTGACTGTCGCCACCGAGACCATGGGTGCGCATCGCTACCGCCTCGACCATGGTCCGAAAACCACCCACCTGCGCGCCAGCAGGGTCTATGGCTGGTTTCCCATCCCGGATCAGCGCCACATCGGTTGTGGTGCCTCCGATATCTGACACCAGTGCATTCTCGGCCTCGGTCAACCAGCGCGCGCCCACAATCGAGGCCGCGGGGCCGCTCAGAATCGTCTCAATCGGTCGCTCCCGCGCTTGCTCGGCGCTCATCAGCGCACCATCCCCGCGCACAACCATCATTGGGGCAGTGATGCCCTGTGCACGCAGTTGATCCTGCGCCCGTCCGATCAGCCGGTCGATCATGCCGATCAACCGCGCATTCAGCACAGCCGTCACCGCCCGCTTCGGCCCGTTCAACTTGGCCGACAGGTGGTGAGAGCAAGTCACGGGAACACCCGTACGCTCGGAAATTACGCGTGCGACCTCCAGTTCATGCGCCGGATTTCTGGTGCCGAACTGCGCCGCGACCGCATAGCCAGAGATGCCCGTATGCGAGTCTAAAAAAGCCTCTAACGTCGGAATGTCCAACTCCGCAGCCTGACCACCTGCATGATTGTGTCCACCAGCCAGAACCAAAGCCGGGTCACCTTTCAATGCATCGCGCAGCCCGTGCTTTTCCAGATCGCTTTCCCGGAACCCGACATAGATCAGTGCTACGCGTCCACCCTGCCCCTCGACCAGAGCATTTGTGGCCAATGTGGTCGATAACGACGCCATGCCGATCTGATCGGGCGCAACCCCAGCCGTCTCAAGCACCGCAGAAACCGCCCGACCAACGCCAATGGCCAGATCCGCCCGCGTGGTCAGGGATTTGGCCGAGGCAATCACCTCGCTCTCATCCCGGACCAGCACTGCGTCCGTATAGGTTCCGCCCGTATCTACCCCCAAAGCCAGCGCCATCGGGTCCTCCATCTGTTCGCCAGAATCGGGTGTAGCGTTTTCCTGCGGCGCGTCCAGCCCGTTTACGACAACTGAGACACCGCCCAGCGCGCAGCGTCAGCCACGGTTGGATCGGGATCATCGGTCAGTCCTTGGGCAATATGCCTCAACGCGGGTTGAGAGGAATTTCCGATCGCGTAAAGCACGTTCCGCACAAACCGATCCCGCCCTATCCGTTTGATTGGCGACCCCGAGAACTTCGCCCGAAACGCCGCATCATCCAGCATCGCCAGTTCCGCCAGCGGTGGCGCGCTCAAATCTTCACGCGCCGCATAGCGAAAGTCGCTCGCCGCGACCGCAAACTTGTTCCAGGGGCACGCGGCCAGACAATCATCACAGCCATATATCCGATTCCCCAACAGCGCCCGTAAATCCTCATCTACCGGGCCCTTATGCTCGATGGTCAGATACGAGATACAACGGCGCGCATCCAACTGATAGGGCGCCGGGAAGGCATCAGTTGGACAGGCTGTCAAACAGGCCCGGCACGATCCGCAGTGATCAACCTCAGCACCATCCACGGGCAAATCCAATGTGGTGAAAACAGACCCTAAAAAGGCCCAATTCCCCCAATCCTGACTGACTAGATTCGTATGCTTGCCCTGCCAGCCCAACCCTGCAGCCTGCCCCAGTGCTTTCTCTGGCACCGGTGCGGTATCCACAAAGACCTTAACCTCGCCGCCTGCATCGGCAATCAGCCAACGCGCCAGGCGCTTCAGGCGTTTCTTGACCAGATCATGATAATCCTTGTTCTGTGCATAGACCGAGATCGCGCCCAGCTCAGGATGCGCCAACACCTCAGTCGGATCATGGGCGGGTGTATAACTCTCAGCCAGCATGATCACCGACCGCGCCTCTGGCCACAGCACAGATGGATCGCCGCGCCAATGACTACGCTCGGCCATCCAGCCCATCTGCCCATGATACCCGGCCTCCAGAAAAGCAGCCAACCGCTCAGGTACCTGTGGTACATCCCATGGACGACACACTCGACAAGCGACAAACCCCTCAGACAGGGCTTGCTCCACCAACCGCTCCTTCAGCTCCGATCCGCTCTTCATTTGGCTAAAATACCTTCGGGCCAGGGGCAGACAGCCCCGGTCCTACTCTGAATATCAGAAATCCAGATCAGCGTAATGCGGAGGCGGCCGGAATCCCGGGACCTGATCCGCCAGAATCGAGCGGAAAGCCGGACGGGACTTGATCTTGGCGTACCAATCCTTCACCGCTGAACTCCGGTTCCAGTCCACGTCCGAAATATAATCCAGCGCCGACAAATGCGCCGCAGCGGCAAAATCGGCCAATGTCATCTGATCCCCGGCCAGCCAGCGGCGATGGTCCAGCAGCCAGGCCATGTAATCCAGATGGTACTTGATCGCCCGCGCCCCCTCCTTGACGTTCTTGCTGTCCGGATAGCCCTGCCCCGTCACCTTCTTGTTCACCCGCTCATAGAGGAGCTTTGAAGTGACCTCGTGATGGAACTTGTCATCAAACCACCCCACTAGACGCCGCACCTCATAACGCGCTTCGGGTTTCTTAGGCATCAAAGGAGGCTCGGGGCGGGTCTCTTCGATATATTCGCAGATCGCCGCGCTCTCGGCCATGATCTGACCGTCGAGCCGCAGTACCGGAATTTTCCCTGCCGGATTGCGACGCAGGAAATCCGGGTCCTGCTCCCAGTATCGTTCTTCGACTAGCTCAACCTCGATCTTCTTTTCGGCCAGAGACAGGCGAACTTTGCGGCAGTAGGGTGAGAGGGGAACGTGAAACAGACGCGCCATGGACTTCCATTCGAACCAGTAGAATACGCCTCAAGCTTTAGCCGCTGAGGGGGCGAGGTTTCAATCCTCGAAACAATCGGCGCGTCCATCTGCGCGGATGGTGGCCGCTCCATCAAGGATCGAAGCCGCGCGCCGCCGGGTCCGGACCGACGGGTCCGTCACCGAGCGGTTGCGTGGGGACGGCAGGATCGCTGCCAGCCGCGCCGCCTGCACGGGGGACATCTTGTCGGCGCTGACACCATAGTATTTCTGTGCCGCTGCCTCGACGCCAAAGACACCCTGTCCGGTTTCAGCGACATTCAGATAAACTTCAAGGATGCGCTGTTTGCTCCAGATCAGCTCAACGACCGGAGTCATCGAGGTCTCCAGTGCCTTGCGCACCCAGCTGCGCCCCTGCCACAGGAACACGTTCTTCACCACTTGTTGCGTGATTGTTGAGGCCCCGCGATTGCCGCCGTCTTCCAACGCATCTCTGATCGCTTCAACGTCAAACCCCCAATGCAGGCAGAAGTTGGCATCTTCGGCCGCGACGACCGACCGTGCCATGACAGGCGCGATCTCTTCGATCGGCACCCACTCACGCTCGACCTTGCCCAGCCGCCGCCACTCGGACCAGATGGTGTGTGTGACGGGCGGATTCACGACCGAATAGACCAGCACCAGAGCCGCAAAAACCACAGACACGGCCAGGACGGCGCGCAAAGCCCAGCGCCGGATCCATACGATCGCGCCTGATATACTGCTTGTCTTAGTCGCCTGCTTTTTCTTACCGCCTGTCTTGCGGCCTGCTTTTTTTGCCATGCCCTGCTATACGCCGCGACCAGCGTATTTGAAACGGATTATTTCGCCATCAAGCGCGCATCGCGCGGTCGGATCACCGGGCGTGCGGTCTTGGCCGCAACCGCCCCACGGGCTTGCAACTCGGGGAATAATGCAAGGACTTCGGCTTGCGTGTCACGTTCTGATTGCGAAACCGCATGGGCGGGATAATAGCTTTCGCTCTTGGCGCCGTTGGCAAATATGATCTCATGACGCCGGAACAGCAGGTGGATATATTCCACCTTTCCGCCTTCAACACGGGTCACAGTGGTACCGTTCACCAGACAATGGGCAGCGATCAACACCTCAGCATGGCCAAAAAGATAGGGCGCGCGCCAATCGTCGATCAGCATCCGGTGCTGCGGTGACACTAGCAGCGGACTCGTCAGCCCAAACAAACCGGCCTCGAACCGGATCGGAGCGAATTTTCCATCGGCCTCCACCACCGTGCGTCCCACCCAAAGAAGAGGTTTTGCACCGCTGTCGGCGGTTGTCACCAGATCACCGGCTTCGAGGTCTTCAATCAAACGCGGTCCATCGGGAGTGTCGATCAAAGTGCCTGGCATGAAACAGGGCGGGCCAAGATCACCATTGTTGATGTCGACCGAACCAAAGGACCCGCCGTTGTCGCTGAAATCGGTCACAGACGAAGATACAAATGTGCCCTGCTGCAGTACCGATCCATCGGTTGGCGTGAATACCTCTCGCCCATCGGCCAGATAGAAGGTGACGCCGGTATAAGTGACCTGAGTTCCATCTGGCAGCTCGATTGTCACCATATCGTTGAAATACGAGGCGGTAATATCCACCCCATCCACCGAGTCGCCATTCAGCCGGTTGATCAGATCATTGTCATTCTGGTCGATGATCTCGAAACTTTGCACAGTCAGAGTGGAGCCCACCACCGTACCGTTCGCCCCGGGGTTTGCCGGGTCGAGCAAAAAGAACTGATCTGTATAACTCGTGGGCATGTAACAACTCCACTTCACTCATATCTGTAGGAACGCAGCATGCCCGCAATTCCAGAACAAACTATGTCCAAAGCTAGGTGTTTTTTGCCAATGCGGGCAAGAATCGGTGCATTATGCATACGCAAATGAGGGCCTTGCGTGTCTTTTCAAACACGCAAGGTTAAGATTCTGCCTGCATCAGAGCCTATTCTGCCGGCATGGCTGCCACTTCCGTAGTCAATGGATGGCTGAGCTTGTTCAGCATCTCTTTCGGGCAAACCTGCAGGAAGTGTGCCTTTTCGACATCCCAATGCTGAAGCAGATCTGCGGCCTTGCGGCTATAGGTTTCTGCAGCGTGGCGCTCGATCAACGATTTCAGCTGATCTTCCCAGTGGTCGACCGTCACTGGACAGGTGACCAGGGTCTCCTTGTTCATCAGGGCTTCGGCTTTACCGTCCGGGTCGTACAGATAGGCCATGCCCCCGGTCATGCCCGCTCCGAAATTGGCACCAATATCGCCCAGGATCACGGCCACACCGCCGGTCATGTATTCACATCCGTTCGAGCCACAGCCTTCGATCACCACCTTCGCGCCCGAGTTTCGCACCGCAAAGCGCTCACCAGCACGGCCTGCTGCGAACAGATAGCCGTCGGTGGCACCGTAGAGGACGGTGTTGCCGATGATGGTGTTGTCATCCGCCTTCAGCGGGCTAACCTGCGGTGGGCGCACGACGATCATGCCGCCTGACAGACCCTTGCCAACATAGTCGTTGGCATCACCCGAGACCTCCAGCTTGAGGCCTGGAGCCGCAAAGGCCCCCAAAGACTGCCCGGCTGAGCCCTGCAGTTTCACATGCAGGTGGTCATCCTGGAACGTGTTCCGCATACCGAAATTCTGCACGATATGGCTGGAAACCCGCGTACCCACGGTCCGATGCGTATTCTGTACAGCATAAGAAAGCTGCATCTTCTCACCGTCTTTCAGGAACCGGGCGGCGTCACGCACAATCTCGGCGTCCAGAGTATCCGGCACCGCATTCCGATCCTTGTCGCGGTTGTAAACGATGTCATGCGCCCCATCGACAGTGATCAGCAGCGGGTTCAGGTCCAGATCGTCCAGATGCGCCGAGCCACGGCTGACCTGAGCCAGCAGATCGGCCCGGCCGATGATCTCATCAATCGAACGCGCACCCAGGCTTGCCAACAGCTCGCGCACCTCCTGCGCGTAGAAGGTGATCAGGTTTACGACCTTATCCGCATTGCCGGTGAACTTGGCCCGCAGGTCTTCGTCCTGCGTACAGACACCGACAGGGCAGGTGTTCGACTGGCACTGACGTACCATGATACAGCCCATCGCAATCAGTGCGGCGGTGCCGATGCCGTATTCCTCGGCCCCCATCATCGCAGCCATGACGATGTCACGACCGGTCCGTAGGCCACCATCGGTCCGCAGGGTGACGCGGTCGCGCAGGTTGTTCATAGCCAGAACCTGATGCGCCTCGGTCAGGCCCATCTCCCACGGAAGGCCAGCATACTTGATGCTGGTCGCGGGCGACGCGCCGGTACCACCATTGTGGCCCGAAATCAGGATGATATCCGCCTTCGCCTTGGCCACACCGGCAGCAATCGTGCCAACGCCCGAGGACGCCACCAGTTTCACCGTCACCTTGCAGCGCGGGTTGATCTGCTTCAGGTCATAGATCAGCTGCGCCAGATCCTCGATCGAGTAGATGTCGTGGTGTGGCGGCGGTGAGATCAGCGTAACGCCCTTGGTCGAATGACGCAGACGTGCGATCAGGTCGGTGACCTTCATGCCCGGCAGCTGGCCACCCTCACCGGGTTTCGCACCTTGGGCGACCTTGATCTCCAACTCTTCACACTGGTTCAGATACTCGGCGGTTACACCGAACCGACCCGAGGCTACCTGTTTGATCTTGGCCGAGGGATTGTCGCCATTGGGTTCCGGCACGAAATGCGCCGGGTCTTCTCCGCCCTCGCCTGAGTCGGATTTCGCACCAATCCGGTTCATCGCCACGTTCAGCGTCTTGTGCGCCTCAGGGCTCAGCGCGCCCAGCGACATGCCCGGCGTGACAAAGCGTTTACGGATCGAAGTGATCGATTCCACCTCTTCAATCGGCACCGGCTTGCCCAGCGGTTTGAAATCCATCAGATCGCGTAGGTGGATCGGCGGATTCGACTGCATCTTTGCCGAATACTGCTTCCACAGCTCATATGAGGCTCTATTACAGGCCATTTGCATCATATGCATTGAGGTCGCTTCCCACGCGTGGGTCTCACCTGATTTGCGCGCCTTGTAGAAACCACCGATGGGCAGCACATCCAAGCCATTGGTCCAACCCTTGGCATGTATCGCCTCGGCCTTGACGCGAATGCCATGGATACCAATGCCTGAAATCCGGCTCGTCATACCGGGGAAATACTCGGCCACCATGGCGCGGCTCAGACCGACTGCTTCGAAATTCAGACCGCCGCGATACGAGGACACGACGGAAATGCCCATCTTTGCCATGATCTTGAGCAGACCCTGATCAATCGCCTCGCGATACCGCGCCACGTTTTCGGTCAGGGTGCCGTCCAGCAGTCCCCGATCGATCCGGTCCGCCAAAGAATCCTCGGCCAGATAGGCGTTCACGACGGTCGCACCACAACCAATCAGCACCGCGAAATAGTGTGGATCGACGCATTCAGCCGACCGTACGTTGAGCGAGCAGAACGTTCGCAGACCTTGCCGAGTCAGGTGACTGTGCACCGCGCTGGTGGCCAGAATCATCGGCATCGCCACCTTGTCCGGCCCCGAATGATGATCCGTTAGCACCAGATGCCCAGCGCCCGAGCGCACGGCCTCCTCCGCCTCGGCACGGATACGGCTAAGGGCCACGTCCAACTGCCCCTCGCCCGGGGTAAAGCTGCAGTCAATCTCGGCCAGAGGGGCATTGAACTGCCCAACCAGCAACTCCCATTGCGCATTGCCTACAAAGGGGCTTTCCAGAACCACGATCTCGGTTTGACTGCTGTCCTCGTCAAGCACGTTCTTCAGGTTGCCGAACCGTGTCTTCAACGACATGACGCGATATTCGCGCAAGCTGTCGATCGGTGGGTTGGTGACCTGGCTAAAATTCTGCCGGAAGAAGTGGCTGAGCGGGCGATACTGCTTCGACAGCACGGCCGAGGGTGTGTCATCCCCCATCGACGCCAGCGCCTCTTTGCCATCTTCGGCCATAGGCGCAAGAATCTGTTCCAGCTCTTCAACTGAGTAGCCGGCAGCGATTTGACGCTTGCGCAGCTCTTCGCCCGAAAACAGGGGTTTTTCGCTCGCACTGCCCAACGTGGCATCCACGTCGTTGATCTTGCTGACCCATTCTCCGAACGGCAGCGCCCGCGCCAGCTTGTCTTTGATCTGCTTGTCGCGGAAGAGCTTGCCCTTCTTCATATCCACGGCCAGCATCTGACCCGGACCCAGAGCGCCCTTTTCGGCCACCGAGGCCTCATCAATCGGGACCATCCCGGCCTCGGACCCGGCAATCACCAGACCATCGCCGGTGACCACATAGCGCATCGGGCGCAGACCGTTCCGGTCCAGACCGGCGCAGACCCAGCGACCATCGGTCATGGCCAGAGCGGCAGGACCATCCCACGGCTCCATCACCGAGTTGCAGTAGGAATACATGTCGCGCCAGGCCTGCGGCAGTTCCACCGCCTGCTTGGACCAGCTTTCCGGAACCAACATGGTTTTCGCCATCGGGGCCGAGCGGCCCGCGCGTACCAGAACCTCAAAAACTGAGTCTAATGCGGCCGAATCTGATGATCCACCGGCGATGATCGGCTTGATGTCTTCGGCATAGTCGCCAAAGGTTCCACTGGCCATGCGGATCTCATGGCTCTTCATCCAGTTGACGTTGCCCTTGAGCGTATTGATCTCACCATTATGGGCCAGCATGCGGAACGGCTGCGCCAGCCACCATTGTGGGAAGGTGTTGGTCGAATAGCGCTGGTGATAGATCGCAAAGGCGGACTCGAACCGTTTATCCATCAGGTCGGGGTAGAAAACCGCGACCTGCTCGGCCAGCATCATACCTTTGTAAATGATCGAGCGACAGGACAACGACGCCAGATACAGACCGGAAATACCCGCAGCCATCGCTGCCTTCTCGATGCGGCGACGGATGACATACAGCTCACGCTCGAACGTCTCTTCGTCTACGCCTTTGGAGTTCGAGATCAGGATCTGCTCGATCTCAGGACGGGTTGCGTTAGCCTTGTCACCCAGGCAGGTGACATCGACAGGCACATGACGCCAGCCGTAGATGTAGTAGCCCATGCGCAGAACTTCAGTTTCTACGATAGTCCGGCATTGCTCCTGCGCCCCAAAATCGGTGCGCGGTAGAAAGACCTGACCAACCGCGATCAACTGATCCATGTTGGGCTCATGGCCCGTGCGGCGGATCTGGTCATAGAAAAAGGGCACCGGGATCTGTACGTGGATACCCGCACCATCGCCGGTTCTGCCATCGGCATCGACGGCACCGCGATGCCAGACCGCCTTGAGCGCATCGATCCCAGCGTCGACAACCTTGCGCGACGGCTTGCCGTCAACGGATACAACAAGACCTACACCGCAAGAGGAATGCTCTTCTTCCTCGGAATAGAGACCGTTTTCGGCCATCCACTGACGCTTGGCTTCCTCGGCCCGCACCCAATCGGCATCATATTTGGTCATTGGCTGTCTCCTTCTTCCGGTTGGGCATACATGGCTTCGACCTCAGCTTTGGTCATCTGCCGGCGCTCGCCTGCGAACGCATAGCCCTCGGGCTTTTTGTCGATATAAAGTTCAAGTTTCAGCGCGTAGCCTGTGTCATCAAACAGGCCCGCCGCCATCTGTGTCTGGCCGTGCATCTCGCCCGGCAGTGTGATCCGGTACCAGAGCGCCGAGCCACAATCGGCGCAAAAGGTACGCTCGGCCCATTCCGACGAGGTGAAGGTTTTGACCGGGCCCAAAGCAGCATAGCCGGGCTCGGCCGGAAACGTCACCAGCATCGAACTTGTCCAGCGGCGGCACTGGTCGCAATGGCAGGCTCCCAGCGTGTCCTTCACCGGAGTGGCGGTCACGGTGACCGCGCCGCACATGCATTGGCCTTGCAATTCGGGCATTGCTGTCCCTCCTGTCGCTGGGCTTGGGGTTACTCGGCTGCGACTGCTGCCTTGCTGTTAAACCGGTCGATAATGGCCTCGGCGCAGTCACGACCATCGCGTATCGCCCATACGACCAAAGAGGCACCGCGCACGATGTCACCAATGGCATAGACACCGTCCATCTCGGTCTCACCAGTCTGGAAGGCCGCTTTGACTGTACCCCAGCGGGTCACCGGCAGGTCAGATTGACCGAACAGGGTTGGCAGGTCTTCGGGCTCGAACCCCAGTGCCTTGACCACCAGATCGGCTTCTTCGACGTAATCCGCGCCTTCGATCACCTCAGGGGCCTGGCGTCCCGACGCATCGGGCTGACCCAAGCGCATCTTCTGCACCATCACGCCTGAGACCGTGTCATCGCCGGTGAACCCTTTGGGCGCGCTCAGCCATTCGAAGATTACGCCTTCTTCCTCGGCATTCTGCGTTTCACGCTGCGAACCTGGCATGTTGGCGCGGTCGCGGCGATAGAGGCATTTGACCGAGGTCGCGCCCTGACGGATCGACGTGCGCACACAATCCATCGCGGTGTCACCGCCACCGATCACGACAACCTTTTTGCCCTCGGCATTCAGGCGGCCATTATCGAATTCTTCAACCTCATCTCCGAAGCTCTTACGGTTCGAGGCGGTCAGAAAGTCGATGGCTTTCTCGATCCCGGCCAGACCGCTGCCCGGCATGGACAAATCGCGGGATTTGTAAACGCCGGTGGCAATGATCACCGCGTCATGCTTGGTGCGGATCTCTTCGAACTTCGCGGCATCCACGTCGCAGTTCAATTCGAACGCGACGCCGCCATCGGCCAGCAGGTCATTGCGCCGTTGCACAATGTCTTTTTCCAGCTTGAAGCCGGGGATGCCATACATCAGCAAACCGCCCGCGCGGTCATAGCGGTCATAGACGGTCACCTGAATGCCCGCACGCCGCAGCATATCCGCTGCCGCAAGGCCACCCGGCCCGCCGCCGATGATACCAACGCTCTCGCTGCGCTCAGCGCCCGGTGCGACTGGTTTCACCCAGCCTTGGTCCCACGCAGTGTCAGTGATGTATTTCTCGATCGAGCCGATCGTGACCGTGCCGTGGCCGGATTGCTCGATCACACAATTACCCTCGCACAGGCGGTCCTGCGGGCAGATACGTCCGCAAATCTCGGGGAAGTTATTGGTGGCCTGACTGGTCTGATAGGCCTCTTCAAGGCGTCCTGTTGCTGTCAGATTCAGCCAATCGGGGATGTTGTTGTGCAGCGGGCAGTGCGACTGACAATAGGGCACACCGCATTGGCTACAGCGGCTGGCCTGCTCAGCTGCCTTCTCGGCCGCATACTCGGCATAGATTTCGTCAAAGTCTTCCTTGCGGTCATTTGCAGCACGCTTTTCAGGCATGACGCGATCGATCTGCACAAATTTCAGCATCGGTTGCTTGGCCACGGGTCAGACTCCATGAATTGGCTAGGTCAGGCCTCTTTAAAAGATGAGCAGTCAGAATAAAAGTCAATATTACTGACTTATTTATCAAATACTCAGGGAAATTCGACTTTGAACGCAAAATTATTCCCGATTTTAGTTCCGATTCGGACCTATTTGAGCACTTTCCTTTCGCGCACCACACTTATACCCATTGGTCACAACAATATGACCATAGCGCAGGGTCGAGCAGATGAGCCTTTTCCACCTGATTCTCGTGGCGATTATTCAGGGCGTCACCGAGTTTCTGCCCGTGTCATCATCGGGACATCTGATTCTGCTGCCCAGCCTCACAGGGATCGACGACCAAGGGCTTGCGATTGACGTCGCAGTCCATGTGGGAACGCTGGGTGCGGTCGTTTTGTATTTCTGGAGCGATGTAAGAAAAGCGCTGTCCGGCCTTCCTGAGGCGCTGCAAGGTCGCACCGACCGGCCAGAGGCGCGTCTGGCACTGGGTTTGATCATCGCCACGATCCCGACCGTGATCGCGGGTGCAATCATTTACATGACCGGCCTCGAACAAGCTCTACGGTCGATTGCCGTAATCGGCTGGACGATGCTGGGCTTCGGGCTGCTGCTTTACTGGATGGATCAGAAGGGCGCACAGACCAAACAAGCAGACGACTGGAACTTACGCGATGCACTCATCATGGGTGTCTGGCAGATGTTAGCACTGATCCCGGGGACGTCACGCTCGGGCATCACCATTACCGGCGCACGCAAACTTGGTTACACCCGCGAAGATGGTGCCCGGATTGCGATGCTGATGTCGATCCCGACCATTCTAGCCTCGGGCGTGCTGTTGTCTTTTGATGTGATCCAGCAAGCCAATATGCAACTGGCCAAGGACGGAGCGATCGCGGCAGTCTTTGCCTTTGCATCGGCCCTGTTGGCACTCAGCCTGATGATGCGACTGCTGCGTAGCGTCAGCTTTACACCCTACGTGATATACCGGGTCATTCTGGGTGTGGTCTTGCTTGTGATCGCTTACAGCTGATCAGATCCGCAGGTTTTTGGCCGAATTCTGAATGTCGTCATATTGACCCGACGGGCGGAACTTCCACAGGTAGTCTGGCAGCACCGACTCGAGCGTAGTGGGCTCGATCCCCAACTCAGCAAATCCTTTCGCGCCTTCCGACACGACATTGTCGCGCCGTAGGTTCTTCAACTGATCGCGGGTCAGGATGTTGTTCGGGAACACCTGGAAACTGACGAATTTCATTATATCCAAAGCCCCGGCCATAACCTTCGCGGCCAGGAATGGTACGCTCAGAATGACGCGGCGGCGATGAATCACGCCCAGCATCTGCTGCATCAGGGCACGGAAGGTCTTGGTCTCAGGCCCGCCCAGTTCGTAAACCCCCGGCTGGGCCTTGCCTAGAACACCCTGAACCGCGGCCTGTGCCACGTCATCCACATAGACCGGCTGAAACCGTGCCTCGGCCCCTACCAGCGGCAGGAACGGGCTCAACCGAGTCATTCCGGCAAAGCGGTTGAAGAACTGATCCTCGGTACCGAAGATCACAGACGGGCGCAGAATGACAGCGTTCGGCATATGCTGTAGCACGGCTGCCTCACCCTGAGCTTTGGTGCGCGAATACGCGCTGTCCGAATCTATATCCGCGCCAATCGCAGAAATGTGCACCATCCGCTCAATGCCTTGAGCCGCAGCCAGTCGGGCAATACGCTCAGCCCCATCTGCCTGAACAGCGTCGAATGCGTTTTGCCCCAATTCGTTCAGAACACCTACGCAATTGACCACAGCATCGACCCCATGCATCGCTGCAGCAACCGAGGCATCATCACGAATGTTGCACAAGATGGGTTCAACCTGACCAACGGCACCGTATGGCTTTACGAACATCGCCTCATTGGGTCGCCGTACGGCCACACGCACGCGCCAGCCTTCTGAGGCCATCCGGCGCGCGATATAGCGGCCGACAAAGCCCGATCCACCGTAAATCGTGACCAGTTTGGACATGATGGCGCTCCTGCTGTCTGGGTCTGTTTTGATCTAGCGCCCAAGCGCGCGGCGAACAAGGCGCAATAACGCCGCGTGTCTGCGAAAATCGGAGGTCCTGACCGATCTAACGGGGGCGTTACAAAAAACTTCACAAAACTGACGCGAATCTGGTTGACGCCCCCCGCCAGTCAGCTTAAACGCCCCTCCACGACACCTGCCCAGGTGGCGGAATTGGTAGACGCGCTAGCTTCAGGTGCTAGTGTCCGTATGGACGTGGAGGTTCGAGTCCTCTCCTGGGCACCAAAATCCAGAAATCCTCAATAGCTTAACATTCCTCTGGGAAGATTGGGTTGATTCGGTCAGCAAGGGTGACGTGTGGGCGGAGGATTCTGTCTTGAAGGTCGCAACTTCGCACAGCGTGTTGGAGTTGTATCTCGCGCGCTGCAGTAATACTTGCCTAGTATTTGCCGTTAGTCTTCCGTTTGAGGCGAGAAATACTTGGCCTCAATCCATTCCCTCAACTCGCGTACGTCTGGCTGATCCGCGATTTCGGCGATCCGTGCCTTGTGACGGGCGACGCACAGCTTATGCAAACGCTCGGTTTCTGCGTCCTGCAGCAACTCAGCCTCTGCCGCCCGTGCAGCTGGCAGCTGATGGGCGATCCAGTTTTCTGATGACCCGCCTCGCATCCGAACACGATAGTATTTGTTGTTTACTCTGCGGTTTTTGTTCACAACATCGCCCCGATCCATCTTGATCAGATACGAGTCTACCGAGCGTAATCCATGGTGATTGAGCGTCACCAGATCATAGGCCCCCCTGCAATCATAGCTTTTCTGCTTTTCATCCGTGACGAACTCAAACGGTGCTGGACGGCCTGAACCATCTAACCATACAAGATCATTTTCGGATCCCGGGTGTATCAAAGGGCGGTGGTTCGACGGACGTTCGAACGCAGCTAATCCGTGCAGGATCGTCTTAACACCTCGGCGCGCCTTCCAGGGACCTGGCGTCGGATTATCGTGAACCTTATATTCCTCAGTCAACCATACATCGTGATATGCCTTATGCCCGCTTGATGTGAAATTCAGCTCGCTCATGGACAGAGCATGAAAGGGGCCCGCCGCCCTTAACAGATCGGTAAAATGACCGTCACCAACCCGGATGTTGACGAATTCATCCACGTCCATCGAGATGACATAGTCAGACCGTCTGACAACAGGCATTTGTCGCGCATACTTAATCGCAACAGGCTGGTAGTAAGTCGACTGCATCACAACAGCCGGATTGGGCAAGTGAATGATTTCACCCAACTCATCCAGTCGGTCCAGCAGAAGATCCGTGCCATCCGTGCAGTGATTTGAGAAAACGACAAAATTACTGATGCCGATTGATTTGTGAAACGCCAGCCATTCGAGGATGAAAGGCCCCTCATTCTTCATACAGGTGATGATGGTGACCGTCGGGTCTTCCAGATTGTGCGTTGGATCAGGGAGTGCCGCTCTCGCAGGTTGCAAGCGATCTGCGGATCGCTCCAAAACCCAAACCGAACCTTTGAGGTAATCTTGGTTCACTTCAAAACCGAGCGCATTAAACCTGGCGAACACGCGATCCTGTCCCGCCTCGCCATAAACTTTTGGGTGTAGCTCAAGGATGACTGTGTTCACGCCTTGAAGCGACGTGTTGTTGAATAGATCGAGCTCGGCACCCTCTATGTCAGCGATGATGACGGTCGGACGTAATTCCTTCAACAGCTCGTCAATGCCATAACCAGGAACAGACACGACCCGCGTGTATGGCCGAGAGTCCGGCTCCATGCTTGCGGCCCAGAAATCCTTTCGTAAATAAAAGTCCATGGCTTGACTGCTCTTCGCGCAGACAACTCCGTTGCGAATATCGACATTTGCAATGTCGTTGATGCGGTGGGTTTCTTCAATCAACCCGATGAGTTCAGGATTGGCTTCTAACGCAACAACTTTTTCGACACCGGGCACCTGAGCTGCCACCCCGGAAATCAGACCAACGCCAGCACCCAACTCCAGTACCCGATCGCCAGAACTCAAGAGTTTTCTGACCGCCTCGCATTCGCCCTTTTCATAGCGATTGTTTCGCATAGGGCGCTCGATCTTCGGTGTTATGACCTGAGGTACAAATGGGATGAGAAGCCCCTGAACCTCAATCGTCTCTTCATAGTCAAAGCGTGAATCTGTTTCCGCCAACTTTGCAGGCATGGAATTGCCATCTGACATATCATTCTCCGTCCGGAGACGAAATCCGGTATCCTAAATTGCGCAGACATCTGACAGCTTTGCTACGCAGATCCGGTTGCTGCCGCAGTAACCGCGTCATGCTGCGTTTTACGTAGCTATCTGCAAGTACTTCGTCATATTTCGCCTCCAACACCTCAAGTGGTATCCGGTTGCTGTCCTTAAGCATGGTCGCCCGAACTCCAGCATCCGGGCCGATAAAGATCGCGGAGATGTATCCACCGCCAAAAACCACCGCATGCTCAGCACCCAGGCTCTCCAGATAGCTCGTAGCGTTCTGGACCGCCGGATAGATGATGTGCGTATCGTCAAAGACCACGATGCATTTCTCTTTCATCACGGTCAGCACGTTCAAAAAGTCCGTAAAGGCTGCCGCGATCGTGTGTTCGCCGTCAATGAACGCAAGATCAAACCGGGCCTCGGGCGGGTCCGAGCGCAACGATGCGGACGTCGTCTCGCGTGTTGACAGTTTCTGCATCTGGCTGTCGTTTGCATATTGCCGAAGGCCATCCAGCATATCCTGGGTCGTCACATGCTTGTACTGATCTAATGCCCCCCGCGCATCCGGGGTCATTTCGGGGCGCAGGTCGATCGACAGCGCTTCGATACAGTCGTCATCCATGACATGTGGTTGCAAGGATTTCCCCAGATACGAGCCGATCTCCAGATACCGGTAGGAGCCGTCTTTGGCCGCAATCTCCTGCACGTTTATAAGGGTGCGGGTGCCGCGCCTGCCGACCTGTCCTTTGAGTTTGAAATCGTCATTCGTCAGCGTATTCGGTGCAACCATTACCAGGTGACCTCAGTTCTTGTTCGAAGCATCGACCAGTTCCTGCGCAAGCTTCGAAAGCGCCGTATTGATAGCGGGATCGTTGTCGAATTCGTCCTTTTCGATCAGGGTCTGTAACCTGCTCCAGCGTTTGGCCAGAATGCAGCGCGACATGGCGGGCGGAAACAGCTCAGCTTCGGCACCGGCCTGCGCCCAAGCTTGCAAAATCGACGGTTTGGGAGTGTCCCCGTCCACGCACCAGGTATGTTCAAACAGCGTCATGATGAACTTCAGAGGTGCTTGTTTCGGATGCCTGCGATCCGCAACATAGGGCAGCTTGAAGACATCTGTGACGATCTCATAGGACGGCCAATAGTGCAGAAAGCCTTCGTCTTGGAACTCACGGACCACTTCGTCCAGAGCCACGCGCAGAACACTTTTCGAGACGGAGTTCGACGTCAGGCATGAGTTATCCCGGAACGTCGCGATCAGCGGGATCGGAGACAGGGTAAACAGTATCTTGGCATCCGGCCGGTGTTTTCGGATCAGATGGTAGATAGCACGCAGGTTATCTTTGTTTTCTTCGACCGTCGACACGCGAAACTTGTGCCGCGATGGGTCATAAACATCTTTGGGAATGGTGCGCCAGAACACGTTCCCAGTGACCTCATCATACCAGATCTCTGATAATCCGAAGGTCAGGATGAACACATCAGTTTCGTCAAATATGCGTTTGGTTTCCGCCTGCACCTCAGGGTCATAACCATAGGATTCGGCCTTGTAGCCGTGCCAGAGCTCTCCTTCGAAAACCTTGTTTTCCCATGCCCACTCGAATTGCTGGCGGATCACGAAAGAATTCACCATGCCTTCGCCACAGGTCACGACATAGGCATCTTTGGCATCTTCTTCCTTGTTGAGAACACGATAGTTCCGACGCGACAGCCATTCCGAGATATTCGCCGCAAAACAACTGCCAAAGGCAGTAATCTGTGTGTCAGGGGTGATGAACGGCTCTTTCGGGGTCCAGCCTTTCAGCACGTATTTTCCAACCGCGTCCGCCGGGATCATGCGCGCTACATTCGGGTTGGCATTCGTGTGCTCACCCCGAAACCAGGTTCTGAATTCAGGTGTATTTTTCGTCGTGCGTTGAAAGTTGAAGTGACGCGCACGGTTCGATCTTGCCATATCGCCCTCAAGTCAGTTGCTCTGGCGCTTATTGTTGGCGGAAAGCTGCGCCTTGTTGCAGTTACATCTATCCACAACACCATCTGAATTCTAGCGATGTTTTGTTGCCCGTCTTTTCGCTGAGGCTTGCTGGACGCACCCCACCTGATCCAATAGAGTTGCCAAAAACAGGTCGACGGGGTCCCCTGACGGCTCAGGCGAGGTTGCAGAGCGTAACATGACAGACCTTCACCAAATCGGCATGCTGTGGATGCGCGGTTCGCTGAGCTTTCTCGAGCAGCTCTGCGTTCAGTCTTTCCTCGATGCGGGGCACCATACCATCCTCTACACCTACGAGGATGTCGATCGCGTGCCGAACGGGGTCGAGTTTCGCGATGCCGCCGATGTCCTGCCTGAAACCGGGTTTCTGGTACACGAACGCACCGGCTCGCCTGCGCTGCATTCCGATCTGTTCCGATACCACATGCTACGTGACGCCGACCGAATGATCTGGGCCGACACGGACGCCTATTGCCGCAAACCCTTCGTTACCGAGACCGGCCATTTCTTTGGCTGGGAAAGCAAGAAGCACATCAATGGTGGTGTATTAGGCCTGCCCCGCGATAGCGAAGCGCTGCGTCTGCTGCTGGATCATTGCTCGGACGAATTTGCCATCCCGACTTGGTATGGCGAGAAATACGTCAAGGAACTGGAAGAGAAGAAAGCCGCAGGCAACCCGGTTCACGCTGGCGAACAGCCATGGGGTGTCTGGGGGCCGCATGCGGTCTCGCACTTCCTGCACAAGACCGGCGAAGATCGCTATGCCTTCCCACAGGAGGGGCTCTATCCCTACACCTTCAAAGACCGTCGCAAGATCGTAAAGCCCAACAACCGGATCAGCGATTACGTCACCGACAATACCTATTCGGTGCATCTGTACGGTCGGCGAATGCGCAAGTTTCTGGCCGAGCATTACAAGGGTGTACCCGATCCGACCGGTCTGCTGGGGCAATTGCTAATCAAGCACAAGATCAACCCGCTGAATGCTCCATTGCGGGATTATCCAAACCCCGATCCCAATAGCGCCTTTGCCAAGGTGTTTCGGGAAGAGATCGACGGCAAGCAATATGCGGCGGCCACACCCGCGGTCAGCGATACTGCACCCCTGAAATCGGTTGTTGGGGTGACAACCATGAAGAACGAGGGGCCCTATATTCTGGATTGGGTCGCTTATCATCTGTGGCTGGGATTTACCCATTTCCTGATCTACACCAACGACTGCTCGGACGGCACAGATGAGATTCTTGACTGTCTTGCTGAACGCGGGCTGGTCACTCGCGTCGACAACCCAGCATGCATAGACAAAGGTGAACGGCCGCAACGAGTGGCGCTGGCATTGGCGCAGGATCATCCGGTGATTCAGGCGGCAGATGCTTACATGGTTTTTGACGTGGATGAATATATCAACATCCACACGCCCGAGGGCACCTTGCGATCCCTCATGAACGCCACTGGAAATCCTGAGCTTATCGCGATGACCTGGCGGTTCTTCGGTTGTTCCGGTGTTGTCGATTTCGCTGATAACCCTGTGCCGCTTCAGTTTGACCGCTGCGCCCCGCAGAAAGTGCGCGTGCCCCATCACAACTGGGGCTTCAAAACCTTCGCCCGCAGACCGTCGAGCTATTCAAAATTCGGCATCCACCGTCCATTGGAGCCGGTGACAGAGATCATGCCCCATTGGGTCAACGGATCGGGCCGACAGATGCCCGACCGTTATCACGAAAAGGGCTGGCGGTCGTCGCTGGAAAGCTGGGGCTACGATCTGGTAACGCTGAACCATTACTCGATCCGGTCGCTGGACAGCTATCTGGTCAAACGCGACCGGGGCCGCACCAATCACATCAACCGCGAGCAAGGCATCGGGTATTGGAATATCCACAACCGCAATGACGAACAGGACACCTCTATCCGGTCACATTTCGAGAAATCCAAGCCTGTACGTGATGAACTGCTCGCGGACCAACGATTGGCAGAATTGCATGAGGCAAGCTGCAACTGGCATCGCGCACGGATTAACGCCCTGAAAGACCTGCCTGAATACAACCAGCTCTACCAGATCCTGTCGCAAGACATCCTGTCCCACAGTGTATCGGACGACGTTCAACCAGATTTTGCACCACTTTCCCATACCGCGCTGACAGGTGAGCCCTTTGTCAGCGATCAGCCCCAACCGACACCACCCGAAGAACCGGAACCGCAAGCTGAAGTTCTGCAAGCCTCCGGTCATCCCATCCTACTGGGAGACGACGCGCAAGAAGCTTATGAGAGCATCAAGAAACGTGTCGAAACACTATTCTCGCCCCTCAAACCCGTCCCCCCCCTCTCACGCGATAAGATCACGCTTGTAACAACAATGCGGAATGAGGCACCTTTTCTACTGGAATGGGTCGCCTATCATCGCTCGATCGGGGTGACGGATTTTCTGATTTATACCAATGGCTGTACCGATGAGACGGTTGAGCTGCTGGACCGCTTGCAGGCGCTGGGATATGTGACGCGACTGGACAATCCATTCAAGTCAGACAAAGGGCAAAAACCGCAACGCGGAGCGCTGAACCATGCGATCACCCATCCTCTGATCTCGGATGCGGATTGGTACATGTGCATGGATTGTGACGAGTTCATAAACATCCATGTGGGTGATGGTACCATGCCCGAGCTGTTCGCGGCGATGAATGAACCGAACCTGATCTCGATGACATGGAAGCTGTTCGGGAATGCGGACGTTACCGATTTCGAAGACAAGTGGGTCATCGAAACCTTCGACCGCTGCGCGCCTCAATTCATCCCTAAGCCGCGCATGGGCTGGGGCTTCAAGACAATGGTCCACAAATCTGCGCCCTATGCCAAGCTCGGCGTTCACAGGCCGCTGAGCCCGGACGAAGATCGGCTGTCTGAGATACGGTGGGTTAATGGATCTGGTCTGGAAATGCCGGAACAGGTGCATGCCTCAAACAGCTGGCGATCGACCAAACGGTCGCTGGGTTATGATCTCGTCACGCTGAACCACTACACTTTGCGATCTGCCGACAGCTATCTGGTCAAGCGTGATCGGGGGCGGGTGAACCATGTCGATGAAGATATGGGCGGGTATTACTGGGACCGCCGGAACTATAACAGTGAACGTGACGCCCGAATTCAACAGCATGTGCCACGTGCCCGCGAAGAACTGTATCGGATTATGGCCGATGCCGAGATCGCGGCGCTGCACAAGTCAGCTGTCGAGACGCATAAACGTAAGGTGGCCGAATTGAAGGCCCTGCCTGAATATGCACGCCTCTACGAAAAGATTTCCGCGCCTGACCAACCTGACGCGATTTTCATGCCCGAGCGCACCGAAGCTGAGGTGGCCGATTAGCCGTCCTGCTCACGCGCCTGTTTCTCGGCGTGGATCGCTCGTCGGATCGACATGAGCTGGCTCCACATGCGACGCTGTGCGGTCATCGGCAGAACGCGCGTCGGGCCGATCTGACAGAGGCGCGCGTGCGTGTAGAACATCTCTGATTCCTGCATTAGCGTTTTGATGCGTTGGTGCCGCCACGCAACGGATCGGGTGTGCAATTGATCCAGTTCGGGGTCGGCGCGCAGCTCGGCCATGCCGTCGGCAATCGCATCGGCGTGGCGCAGGATCGCGGTATCTTCGATCTGATTGAAATCGCGGTCGATCCAATAGGCCAGATCAATCGGGTCTTCGCTGTGATTGGGGCGACCCCGTTCGGCCTTGACCAGATAGTTCTCGACCGAACCCAGAGCGTAGTGGTTCACCTGCGCCAACCCATATCTCGGCACGACGCTGGGAATGACCGTGCCGGGTATGGCAGGGGCCGGATCACCATTGCCATCAACCATGTTGAATTCCGCACCGTCCTTTAACCGGGGCCTGTGCACGCCCAGCCGGTCCAGCCGCTGATCAGCAAGGAACAGTGTCTTGAACTGCACCGCACGCCATGGCCATAGCAATGTTGCAGGGGCCGCGCGAGTGAAGAGGCGCGTCATCGGCTGATCCTGAAAGGCAACTTGCTGATTATGCCCGAACATCCGCCACGGTACAGCAAACCCATCCGCATCGGGCCGCGCCGCAATCAGATCGGCGATCTGGCCGCTGCCTTCGTGAATGCACAGGAACTCATCCACATCCGATACCAATATCCAATCGGCCTGCTCGACCAGCCGGTGGTTCGATGCGCGGCTCAGGGCCTGCCACTGCACCGTTTTCTTGCCTTTGCGCGGGTTGGGCTTGTGGCAGACGATCTTTAGCGCGTGTAATCGATCCAGAATCTCATCGGTTCCGTCTTCGCAATCATTGCTGAAGATCAGGAAATCCGTAACGCCAATGGCCCGATGATAAGCAATCCATTCCAGAATGAACGGGCCTTCGTTGCGCATGGTGGTCACGATCAGGCAGCGCATGGGTCATATCCCGTTCAACAAGTTAAGATCGCCAGAAATCAAGGCTTTGGACGCTCAGAAACAAGGATCGCATAATCCTGATCATTCGGCCAGCGGGCACGTCAATACGCGGCCTCGGCCTCATCAGGCAGCAACAGGCTGAACTCACCTTCCGAGAACTCATCGAAAGACAAATCCCACGAAGCCCCGGGCCACAGCAGTTGCAGCTGCTTTTTTGCGGGTCGGTAGACGGCTGTGTAAAGCGTTCCGAACCCGGATTTGAACGCGGTGGAATAAAGCGGCGGGCGCAGGAAGGCGTCGATAAAACGCTTTTCGCTTTCCGGGTGCTGGTTCAGCCGGTTCAAAAGAAAGCGTTCGCGTTCGACCGTCGCTGTAAACCGCGCGTGTTTGGACCATTCGACCTGGCCCTGATGGTTCGTCGCCACCGGCACATCCGAAATCTGCGGATGCCGGTCCGGGGCAAGGTAAACCGTGCTGTGGTTATGTTTCGCATCCAATACGGTGACATTATAGCTCATGTGGCAGGGGATGCGGCACAGGCAGTCGACCGCCTCAGCCGTCGTCTCGCAGGTTTGCAGCACATAGCGTAAGATCAATGGAACGCCAAAACCGTCGCCGACTTCACGCCGCCCGCCAAATGTCAGCGAAACGGTCAGACCGGCATCGTTGATCCCATCAAGTAGACCGAGAACTCCGTCGCTCATCCCGATCACACCGCGCCCGCCCCAGTGGGTTTTCAGCAGTGCCGCATCGAAGATTCTCGGATGGTAATCATAATTGCGCACCAGAAACGGGGTCTTGCCACGCCAGATCGCCTGACTGCAGCCCGACAGGTATTTCGGCGGGCAGTAGAAGCTGAGAAACCGCGCCTGGCTATCGCTGCCTCCGACCAGTTCGACCACCTCTTCATAGAGCGGCAGAATCTCGGGCATGTGCTTTTGCAACGCGCGCAGGCATTCGCGATAGGTGGGACGGGCCGAATACCCCTCTTGCGCCCACCAATCGCGATAGGCGGGCCAGTATTCGGCAAACAGCCCGGCCAGCTTGGGACCGGGCTGTTCCTCGTCGATTGAGCGAAAAACAAGCGCCATGGGGCTTTCTACATGATCTTGAACGCGGGGTCTTGCATCGGTTGCGCAGCAGGCAGGGGTTCAGCCGTATAGGCCGAGGTGATGCCATGGATCCATTTCTTCGACTTGTCCGTCAGCTTGAAGCCTTTGGTCATCGACCGCCCGCGCGTCACCAGAATACCCAGATCAGCGCCTTCATAGCGATAATCGCCGACATTCGAGATACGCAGGAAGAACGCTTCGTTCTCGCCCACCGCGCGGCGGTGATAGTCGAACCGGTCGAACACGACGCGGCCATCTTCCAGCATCTTGTAGATGCCGGATTGCGGGGCCTGCGTGATACGATCGACACTGTCATCGGTGTGCTTGATCACCATCTGCGACCAGCTGTCTATCATATCCGGATCAGCCCAGCGGGCGTTGAGTTCCTCTACATCCAGCTTGAAGGGTTTCTTGCTGAACTCCAACAAATGGAACAGGAACAGCGGCGCGTCGGCATGGGCAAAGGCCGCGTGGTTGGTCATCGAACTGGCGCCAGTGATGCGGGGGTTCAATTCGCCCAGCCACAGTTCGTCGGTTTTCTTATCGATCAGGAAGTCGAGTTCGAAATAGCCTCGATACCCGGATTTGCGGAGTTCCTCACCAAATTGAAAGGTCAGTTGCCGTGCCTGTTCACGTGCTTTCGGTGGAAAGGCGGTCGAGAAGATTTCATTCCCGCACCAGCCGCCGCGATAGGGGGTAAGTTCCTTGAAGCCCACAAGCTCGGTCATCAGCGGGCCCACAATCGTGCCTTCCGAGGTTGCGCAGGCCTCGATCGCCGCCCCGCGACAGTCGATCCGCTTCATGATCTTGATCTCGCCCTCTCCGACGATCTCATCCTTGTGCTTGTTGAAATCAGCTTCGGACTTGATGAAAAACGTCGTATGCCCACTGTCGCCAAAGGCCGATTGCAGCACCAGATCGTGGCCCAGCCCGGCCTTGTCGCAGATCTTCCTTAGGTGATCATAGCTTTTAACCACACTCAGCGTGTTGGGCACGGAAGGAACACCTGCCTTGTTGCCGATGCGGACGGTTTCGATCTTGTTGTCGCATTTGGTGCGCAGCTTGGCCTTGGGGAACCACAGCTGGCCACCCAGCTCCTTGACCAGCGCCTCGGTGGTCTCATCAAACATCAGGAAAACAAACTTGGGCTTGCCTCCGCGCCGTTTGACCAGATCGATGACCTCTTTGTGCTGTAGCAGATAATTATTGATGTCTTCGATGGACTGGAATTCATCATGCGGCATTTCAGAAGGCACGAACACGTTCGGATGCCGCCCGTCAAAGCAATCCATGTAGCAGATATAGGTGAAATTCATCACCCATTCATCCAGCCCCAACAGGTTGAAATTGGTCGCCGACACAAAATAGATCGGGTCCTTGTTGGTGTGGAAATATCGACGGATTTCCGAGATGTTTTTCAGCACCTTCTTTGGCATGATTGTTGTCCTCCCTGACCCCTTAGGGGTTCTTTACTGATTTCAAAGCGTCTTCGGTAAAAATACGCAGGCCCAGATCAGCACGGAATCCGTGGATCTCTGACACGTCCAGTTCCTGCATGAATTTGAGGATTTCGGGGCTGATCACCTGCCCCGGTACCAAAATGGGAAAGCCCGGCGGATAGGGGATCACGAAAGTGGCCGAGACCATCTCTTCCCCGGCCTCCAGCCGTTCCAACATTTCTTTGTCGGGCTCAACGTAGTCGCAATTGTCTTCGTCGTAAGACAGGAAAAACGCTGTGCGGATATCGCCTGCCTCGGTGCCTTCGACGCAGCGGAAAGCGTCGTGGAACCGGCTGAAATCGGGCAATGGCGGGACATGTTCGATCAGGTTTTTGACCCGCTTGTCAAAGGCGCGCTTCTCCATCTTGGACGCATCGTCCATCAGATCGTCCAGTTCCTTGGCGATCTCGACCAGCACCTCGATCAAATAAGCGACGGAACTGCGCGTGGTGCCGATATTGGTCATGAACAGCACGGTATTGCGCGAGGTCTTGTTGATCTGGATGCCGTATTTATCCATCAGGATCTTGGTCTTGAAGGTATCGCCATCCCAGCCGGTCGCGCCCACATGCAAGGTGATGCGGGTGGCATCCAGAACAAATTCGTCCTTGGCCCAGCAATCCCAGACATCCGCCCAGCCCTGATCTGGATCGAAATAGCTGGTCATACCGCTTTCACGGTATTCCTCGGGGATCATGTCGCCCGCCGTGACCAGCTTGAAATACTTCCTGAGCAGCGGATGCGTGGTTACGGCGCGGCGGATTGCCATCGCGCTTTCGACCTGCCGCTGGACGAACTCGTACCCTTCGATCTCGACCTGCCTGCGCCCCACATCCAGCGAGGCGATGATCTGATAATTGGGCGAGGTCGAGGTGTGGGTCATGTAGGCCTCGTGAAAGGCCTCTTCCACCGCGCCTTTGAACTGCTGGTCATTGACGTGAATCATCGAACCCTGCCGCAGCGCGGTCAGCGTTTTATGCGTCGACTGCGTCGCATAGACCCTAACGCGTGCATCCGGCGGCGCGATCAGGCGGGTGTTCAGCAGGGTCTCATCATCCGCGCCCTCCAGTTCTGCCTGCTGCGCAGCATAGGCCTCGGCATGTTCTGCCGTGCGGAACTTCTCGCGCAGCAGATTGGCCGAGCGCATTGCGGTGCGCACCCGTGTGTTGGGAGCAAAGCGGGCGTAGCCGAACCACGCCTCGTCCCACAGGAACACGAGGTCTTTCTTGATCGCCAGACATTCCTGCATCACCCGCTGCACGTTGTAGACGATGCCGTCGAATGTGCAGTTGGTCAGCAGCACCATACGGACCTGATCCAGCTTGCCTTCGGCCCGCAAGGCCAGCAGCTTGTGCTTGATCTCGCGGATCGGCACCGCGCCGTACATCGAGTAATCGTGCAGCGGGTAGCTGTCCATGTAGACCACGCTCGCCCCGGCCAGCACCATTCCGTAATGGTGCGATTTGTGGCAGTCGCGGTCGACCAGTACGATATCGCCGGGCCTGACCAGTGCTTGCACCACGATCTTGTTGCAGGTCGAGGTGCCGTTGGTGGCAAAAAACGTCTGTTTAGAGCCGAATGCGCGGGCGGCAGCCTCTTGCGCCTCTTTGATCGGGCCCTTGGGTTCCAGCAGCGAATCCAGCCCGCCAGACGTGGCCGAGGTTTCGGCCATGAAGATGTTCGATCCGTAGAACGCCCCCATGTCCTGAATCCAATGGCTGCGGCTGATCGATTTGCCCCGGCTGATCGGCATGGCGTGGAACACGCCTGTGGGCTGTTTGGAATATTCCTTGAGCGCCGTGAAGAACGGTGTCTTATACCGCCGCTGCACCCCACGCAGGATGTTCAGGTGCAGTTCCAGAAAGTCTTCCTGATTGTAAAAGACCCGCCGACACAGGCCCAGATCGAGACCGGCGATATCCTCGGCCGAGCGATCCGTGATCAGGTAGGCGTCCAGTTCGGGGCGCAACATTCCAATCCGGCGGCAAGTCTCAGGTCCGTATTCCGAGGGGGACAACGCATCAAGATCAGCGCCTTCGCCATAAAGGCTGATATAGCGGCCCAACACGTTGGTTTCGTTCTTGGATTTCAAGCTCAGGCCCGGGCGAACGATTACGGCCTGCACATTCTGATTGAATAGAACCCCGATCAGCGCATCCTCGACACTGGGAACGACAACGGTTTCATAAATAAACGGATCTTCGCTGCGGCGCATCCGCTGCAGACTGGATTGCAAGAACCGTTCCTGATGTTCGTTGACATTGTCGACGATCATCACCTCGAAATAGGGTCGCCCCAGCGCGCGGGCCTCATGGCTTTGGGCCGCTTCATCCTCGAACTCATCGCCTTCGGTTTCATCCGCGATCAGAGGGATAGAACGGCGGCGATAAGCCCCCGAGGTGAGCGCCCGCGACACCCGCCGCACGGCAGTCGAGAAATCGGAAAAATTGCCATGATCCAGCAGCCGGCGCAGATAGTCGAAGGCCGACCCCCCAGGGAAAGCGAAATACACCTCGATCGGGGCCAATGCCTGCAGCAACTGCCGTGCGCGATCTCGATCCTTTTCGCTTCCGCCCTGGTCCAGCGACTCGGCCGTTTCCCGCAGCGCGCTCCATCGGTCTGCCCTCAGCTGTGAGGCGCTGTAGTAGTCCGAGATGGTGTGGAGCTTTTCGCTGTCGGAAATGCCGTGCATGAAGTTTGTCCTTTCTACCGATACCGAAGAGCTGCCTCGGGATCAGTCTGTGCCAGAGCGCCCTTTGTAGAGATAAAGATTATCGGGCTTGGTCGCAGCGTCTTCGCTATATCCCAGCGCCGTTCTGGGGTCGGATGCGGCAACACCGGCAGCGTCGCCTTTTTGCGGAATGCGCAGCGGGCCCAACGTGTGCAGATAGGCATCCGCCCCACTGGTGCGATCATAGACCGGGAAATCCGCCTCGCGGTCACGGAAGCTTTTGAGAACCTGACCCAGGCCTTTCAGCCCGACCTCGCGCTGGCGGCGAACCTGGTCCAGATCGATCTCAATCGGGAAGATATCCTCTTGCCCCGCGGACTGGTGCAGAACGGTGGCCGACGGGTCGACGACCAGTGAACGGCCAACGCCACCAGCGGCCAAACCGTTCACGTCAAACACGTAGCATTGGAACTGCGCCGCGGTGGCCTTGGCGATCGACAGCTCAGCTTCACGATCGGTGGTGCCGGTCAGAACCGGGTGCAGCAGCACCTCGACCCCTTGGCTGGTCAGATGGCGGGTGGTTTCGGGGAACCAGATATCATAGCAGATCGAAAGGCCAAACCGGCCCACATCCGGCACGTCAAAGATGCAGAAATCAGTGCCCGATGCGATGTTCTGTTCATATGGCTTGAATGGGAACATCTTGGAGTATTTCGAGACGATCTCACCATCCGGGTTGATCACAACCGAGGTGTTGAAAACCCGCCCATCCTCGCGCTTTTCAAACATCGAGCCGGGGATCAGCCAAATGCCATAACGCCGCGCCGCATCCTGAAACCGCGACAAGTCATCATTGGGAAAGGGCTGGGCAAAACGGTCGAGCGGGCCGTAGGGGGCCAGCTCGCTGAACAGAGCCATCTGTGTCCAGGGGAACCGCGCCATCATCACATCGATCCGATGCAGCATCGCCTCGACATTCGAGTGCAGCGCACCGACATGCATCTGGATTCCGGTTATCGCAAAAGGGGTCATTTTTCGTTTCTTCTCATTTTCTTGCCGATTGCGACCGCCGCTATGACCCGGCGTTCTTCATCGGAACATAAAACCGTATGTTAGCGCAAGCCCACTATCCGCAGGCGGTTGATTTATCCGGCCTCTTCCTCGGTAGGCTCTTCGCCGAGCGTTTCTACAAAGTCGATATCGTTGCGCACCCAGAAGAACCGGAAGCCGCAGCTGCGCAGCCATTTTTCCAACCGGTCCAGGCTGGACCATTCCCGCCGCAGCCCGCGCGTGGATTCAACCAGCGCCCATTGGCCGTCGACCAGAAAATAGACTGTCCAGGTATTGGGATGCGCCGACTGGTTGGCAAAGCCGCCGCTGACCACCTCTCGGGCGGTGCGTACGGCGACCGGATAATCTCCGATCCGGTTCTCGGCGGCGAGGATGGCCAGATCGTTCTGGCGGATCGTGAAAGTGGGAAGGGGTGCGTCGTTCATGATTAGCCTGTTAAAGAACACACCCATTCCGGTACCTCACGACCCTTCGGTTGTTCAACCTCTGTCAGGATCACGCGGCCTCGGTCTGCTCTGCTGTCTCGACGGATTCGGCCACGGCCTCGGCATCCTGATCCTGAATGGCGCGGAACAACGCTTTGCGGCGCTCACTGATATCCTCGGATTTCAGGTTCTCGATCCGTGTCGCCAGTGTCCAGATATGACCGAACGGATCCGCAACGGTGGCGCAGCGCTCGCCCCAATAGGTGTCGTTTGCGTCTGCGATCAGCGTCGCGCCATTTTCCAGGGCGGTCGTCAGCGTGGCGTCAGCATCTTCGACATACATATGATGGCCGACCGGGATGACGGTGCCGGGTACGGACGGGACATGCGCGCCCCAGCCAGCGGTGACGAACAGCATCGAGTTGCCGATCTTGATGGCTGCAAAGCCGGGGGCCTCTTCCGCGTCATAGGCCTGAATCTTGGCGTCAAAGGCTTTTTCATAGAACTGCAGCGCTGCGGGAACGTCCGAAACAGCAAGCGATGCGGTGCAGGTGCGATAACCGCGGGGCAGGGTGGCAGGCTTCTTTTTCATATCCGATATCTCCGAATAGGGCGGGGGTCGCCCGTTGGAATATGCAGGAAAATCCCACACTATGCATCATACTGTGGATCAACTCGACGAATATTGCAACACTATGATGCATAGTGCTGAGATTCCTGCATCGGCGGTCAAAATGTCGGCGGGGTGCAGGCGCTGATGATCCGGCATTTTTCCGGCCCCACCTGCCGGAACCGATGCGGCGTGCGGCTGTCGAAGTAATAGGCATCACCAGGCCCCAGCACCTTGCGTTGATCGCCCACAGTGACCTCGACCCGGCCCGAGATCACCACGCCGCCCTCTTCCGCCTCATGCCCGTACATTACGCGGCCCGTGTCGGCACCCAGATCATAGGTCTCCTGCAGGATCATCATCGCGCGGCCATGCAGGTTCGAACCCACCTGCCGCAGCGACAGCCCGCCCTTACCAATCTCGGTCAGTTCTTCGGCGGCATAGAACACCGTCTGTTCGGGCTCGATCTCGAACGAGAAAAAGTCGGACATGCCGATCGGAATACCCTGCAATATCCGGCGCAACGCACCGACGGAGGGGTTCATCTTACCGGACTCGATCAAAGAGATGGTGGAGTTCGGTACATCCGACTTTTTGGCCAGCGCCCGTTGTGACAGGCCGGCCCGTTCACGCAGGGTGCGCAGGCGCAAGCCGAGGGTCAGATCATCCTGATTGGCGTTCTTCATGTTCACTATCCGCATCACTTGAGGGGTGCCGGGACCGTAAATCAAGGACTTATGATTCACAAGAAACAGGCTTTCGCTCGGGGCTGTGGGCTCTACAGTCACGCGGTCAGATTTACGGGCGCGCTCGCCCGATAACCCGAAAGGACGCAAGATGCTGAATGCTCAGATTGCTGAACGCCGCAACACCTCGATCGCGCAGGGCGTGGGAATGCAGACGCAGGTCTATGTGGACCGTGCCGTGAACTCCGAGGTCTGGGATGTCGAGGGCAAACGCTATATCGATTTCGCAGCAGGCATCGCCGTTGTGAATACCGGGCATTGCCACCCCAAGGTGATGGAGGCCGTGCAGAAACAGGCCGCGAACTTCACCCATACCTGCCATCAGGTTCTGCCCTATGAGACCTATATTCGTCTGGCCGAGCGCCTGAACGAGAAGGTTCCGGGCGATTTCACCAAGAAAACCGTCTTTGTCACCACCGGTGCCGAAGCGGTCGAGAACGCTGTCAAGATCGCCCGCGCCGCCACCGGCCGCCCCGCCGTGATCGCCTTTGGTGGTAGTTTCCACGGCCGAACCTTCATGGGCATGTCCCTGACCGGCAAAGTTCAGCCTTACAAAGCCGGCTTCGGTGCGATGATGCCTGACACCTATCACGTCCCTTTCCCGGTTGAGCTGCACGGCACCTCGGTCGAGGATTCGCTGGGCGCTTTGACCAAGCTGTTCAAGGCCGATCTTGATCCGGGCCGCGTTGCCGCGATTATCATCGAGCCGGTTCAGGGCGAAGGCGGCTTCTACCCCGCCCCTGCCGAGCTGATGCGTGGTCTGCGCACCTTGTGTGATGAACACGGCATCGTGCTGATCGCCGATGAAGTTCAGACCGGTTTTGCCCGCACCGGCAACCTGTTTGCGATGGATGCCTATGATGTGTCCGCAGACATCACCACCATGGCCAAAGGTCTGGCCGGTGGCCTGCCGCTGGCTGCCGTCACCGGACGTGCCGAGCTGATGGATGCCGCAAACCCCGGTGGTCTGGGTGGCACCTATGGCGGCAACCCGCTGGGAATCGCCGCTGCCCATGCGGTGATGGATGTAATCGAAGAAGAAGACCTGTGCGCCCGCGCCAATGAGTTGGGTTCGCGTCTGAAACAGCGTCTGGAATCCATCCGCGCCCGTACGCCCGAGATCGTCGACATTCGCGGCCCGGGCTTCATGGTCGCGGCCGAGTTCAACACCTCCGATGGCAGCGCCCCGAACCCCGACATGGCGAACGCCGTGCGCGCCGAAGCGCTCAAGCGCGGATTGATCCTGCTGACATGTGGCGTATATGGGAACGTAATTCGTTTCCTCGCACCGCTGACGGTGCAGGACGAGATCTTCGCCGAGGCCATGAATATCCTCGAAGCCTCGGTCGACGCTGTCAAAGGAGCCTGAACATGCTGGATACCAAAGTGACCAAGCTGGAACTGAAAGATCCCAGCCTTCTGGAAACCCGTGCCTATATCAACGGCGCATGGGTTGAGGGTGAGGCGACTTTCCCAGTTCACAACCCGGCCACAGGCGATCTGATCGCCAATGTGACCGATGTCAGCATCGAAGGCACCGCGCAGACCATCGATGCCGCTTATGCCGCGAAGAAGGACTGGGCCGCTCAGACAGGCAAGGAACGCGCTGCGATCCTGCGCAAGTGGTTCGATCTGATGGTCGAAAACGCCGACGATCTAGCCACGATCCTGACCGCCGAGATGGGCAAACCCTGGCCTGAAGCGCGCGGAGAGATTCTCTATGGCGCATCCTTCATCGAGTGGTTCTCGGAAGAGGCCAAACGCGTTTATGGCGACGTCATCCCCGGCCATCAGCGCGACAAGCGCATCGTGGTGCTGAAACAGCCTGTGGGCGTCGTGGGCTCGATCACACCGTGGAACTTCCCCAATGCAATGATCGCCCGCAAGGTTGGCCCGGCGCTGGCCGTGGGTTGTACCTTCGTGGCACGTCCCGCAACTCTGACGCCGCTCTCGGCGCTGGCGATGGCGGTATTGGGCGAACGTGCCGGTATTCCGGCGGGCGTCTTCAACGTGATCCCGGGCACCGACAGCTCGGGCGTGGGCAATGAGCTGTGCACCAACGACAAGGTTGCCAAGATCACCTTCACCGGCTCGACCCGGGTGGGCCAGATCCTGATGCGTCAGGCTGCGGGCACGATCAAGAAGATGTCGCTTGAGCTGGGCGGCAACGCACCCTTCATCGTCTTCGACGACGCCGATGTGGATGCCGCCGTTGACGGCGCGATGATCGCCAAGTTCCGCAACAACGGTCAGACCTGCGTCTGCGCCAACCGCATCTATGTGCAGGCGGGCGTCTATGACGAGTTTGCTGCCAAACTGGCCGAAAAAACCAAGGCGCTGAATGTAGGTGACGGCTTTGGCGATGGCATCACGACAGGCCCGTTGATCAACGACGCGGCGGTTGCCAAGGTCGAAGAACATATATCGGACGCGGTCTCCAAAGGCGCGACTGTCACTCTGGGCGGCAAACGCTCGGATCTGGGCGGGACCTTCTTTGAACCCACCGTTCTGACTGGCGTGACCCGAGACATGGTGGTGGCGAAGGATGAAACCTTTGGCCCCGTTGCCCCCTTGTTCAAGTTCGAAGAAGAAGACGACGTGGTCGCCATGGCCAATGACAGCGAGTTCGGTCTGGCCTCATATTTCTACAGCCGCGATCTGGCGCGCGTCTGGCGTGTCGCCGAGGCGCTGGAATCGGGCATGGTTGGCGTCAATACCGGCCTGATCTCGACCGAGGTCGCTCCGTTCGGTGGCGTCAAACAGTCCGGTCTGGGTCGTGAAGGTTCGAAATACGGGACTGAGGATTTCCTTGAGATGAAGTATCTCTGCATGGGTGAAATTCAGTAAGCGTCTCGTGCCTTGAAAATTCAACGCACTCGCAGTCCGCTGCGGGTGCGTTTTTCGTATTAGACCGATGCGTGCCCGCGCAGACGAAACACCAATGGCATCATCACCAGAACCAGAGCCGCCGAGAAAAAGAAGGGAGCGCCGGGCAGATAAGTGCCTTCGCCATCGACTGACGCCTGAAAGATGCCGGTCATCACCAAAGGCGACAGAACCGCAGCCACAGAAGACAGTGACGCGATGACCCCCTGCACCACGCCCTGCCGGTCTTCGTCCGCTTGGTTCGAGGCCATAGCCGTGATCAAGGCAGGCACGAGGTCGGACAGCGCGGCCAGCAGAATAAAGATGACAAGGGCCGTAACCGTTACGGTAAACCCAAAGCCGATCATTCCGATCAAAGCCGAAATCATCCCCAGCAGCAGGGTCCGGTAGTCCCCGATCCAGCGAATGAAGACCGGCATCAATCCCGCTTGGACAAAGGCCAGAAGCACACCGTATGCGGCCAGAGACAGACCGATATAGAGCGTGGACCAGCCAAACACCTCTCGTATCCAGAAGGCCCAGAGGGTGGGGTAGACCATGTTGGCAAATTCAAAGATGAATATGCACAGCAGCGGCACCGCCAGCCCCGGAAAGCGGAAGGCGTCAAAAATCGATTTGAACGGGTTCAGGTCACGCTTGCCAAAGGGGCGGCGCTTTTCTGGTTTCAAGCTTTCGGGCAGGACGAATACTCCGAACAGGGCGTTGGCCGCGGACAAAACCGCGGCAATCCAGAACGGCGCAGTGATACTGATCCCGGCAGCGATGCCGCCGATGGCTGGGCCAAGCACAAACCCAATCCCGAAGGCCGCCCCGATCAGGCCGAAATTCGCCGCCTTTTCGGTCGGTGAGGATATGTCAGCGATGTAAGCCGTTGCGGTGATATAGGTCGCCCCCGCAAGCCCCGCGAGCGTTCGCCCCAGAAGGAGCAGCCAAAACGTTTCGGCCAGCGCCATGATGACATAGTCCAGAGCCAACATGGTCAGCGCCGCGATCAGGATCGGCCTGCGGCCAACCGCGTCCGAAATGCTGCCCACGATAGGCCCGCACAGGAACAGCGCCCCGGCATAAGCAGCCATCAGCAGACCGCCCCAAAAGGCGCCTTGCCCGGTATCACCCGCCCCAACGCGTTCCATCAGATCGGGCATGATCGGGAACACGATGCCAATACCGATGGCATCGATCATCAGTGTGATCAGAATGAAGGTTATAGCGCGGCTTTTGAACATACCGCCCTATCGGACGAGTATGCTGATAAAGCAAGAGAAAAGGGCTGCGTGGTACAATTGTCCAGCAGCCCCTTTCCAGTTCATGTTTATTGGCCCAAAGCCACGCCTTCGCGACGCGGATCAGCAGCGCCGATCAACTGCCCGTCCTTGATCAGGATGGCGTGCAACCCGCTATTGAGGTCGACCTGTTTCACTTCATGTCCCTTGCCGGTCAACGCATCCGCGAATTCTGCAGCGGATGTTCCCTGCTCCAGATCCATCGAAGACCCGTTGCGATGCACGAAATGTCCCGTTTCGATGGCATCCTGCGGGTCCATGTCCCAATCAAGGATCGCGATGATGGTCTTGGCCACATAATTGATGATGCGGCTGCCTCCGGGTGAGCCGATCAGCAAATAGGGCTCACCCTCTTTCATCACGATGGTTGGCGACATCGAGCTGCGCGGACGCTTGCCCCCTTCGACCCGGTTGGCCACCAGCCGGTCACCATCCATGGGTGCGCGATCAAAGTCGGTCAGCTCATTATTCAGCAGAAAGCCCCGCACAAAGACCCGACTGCCAAAGGCGGTTTCGATCGTGGTCGTCATCGACAGCGCGTTGCCATACTGATCGCGGATCACGATGTGACTGGTGCCGGGGCGATCCGGATTCTGTGACGGTGCAAACAGAGCAGTGTGATCACGCGGTGGCTCACCCGCTTGGCGCTTCTCACCAGCCGCTGCTGGGTCGATCATTTCTGAGCGCAGCTTTAGATAATCCTTATCCAGCAGGCCCTTGACCGGTACATCGACAAAATCGCTATCGGCCATATAGAGCGCGCGGTCAGCATAGGCAAGCTTGGCCGCTTCGGCATAGAGATGCGCCATCTCTGCGTTCCAACCGGTACCATTGAGGTCAAAATTGCTCAGGATGCCCAGAATCTGCCCCACGGTCAGACCACCAGAGGTCGGCGGGCCCATACCGCAGACGTCATAGCCGCGATAATCGGCACAGACGGCGGGACGGATTTTGACCCGGTAGGCGGCCAGATCCTCAAGCGTGATGTTGTTTTCGACTTTCGAAGTCGCCGCAACCGCAGCAACCATATCCTCGGCAATCGGACCGCTGTAGAAAGCGCCCGCGCCCTGATCGGCCAGAATACGCAGGGTTTGCGCAAATTCGGGGTTCCTTAGCAACGTCCCGGCCTGCAGCGGGGTGCCATCTTCGTTGAAAAAATACGCTTTACCCGCCGGGAACACACCGACAGAACGCTCACGCTCAATGGTGCTTTGGATCGAATTTGCCATGCGGGGCGAGACCTCGAACCCCTGCTCGGCCTGATCGATGGTGGACTGAAACAGCGAGGCCCAGTCTTTCTTTCCATAAAGGTTATGGGTCACTTCCATCAGGCGCAGAATGCCCGGCACGCCGACAGATTGACCCCCTACAACAGCTTCGGGCCACGGCATCTTTTCCCCGTCCGGTAACAGAAAGCGTTCGGGCGTGGCCTTGGCGGGTGCTTTTTCACGCGCATCAAAGGTGGTCAGAGTTTTGGCTGAGGCGTCCCAATACAACATGAACGCACCGCCACCGATGCCCGAGGATTGCGGCTCCACCAGATTCAGCATCAACTGAACCGCGATCATCGCGTCCGCGGCGGTGCCTCCCGCCAACAGCACGTCATATCCGGCTTTTGCGGCAATCGGGTTTGCGGCGGAAACCATGAACTCGGTCCCGGTGACCGAGTCTTTGTCTTCCCAGCCATAGCCAAATTCTGGCGCAGGGTCTTGTGCAACAGCCATGCTGGCGACGGTGCCAAAGACCATCGCCGCTGTTGTCTTCAACAGGGTTTTCATAGCAATTCACCTTTGAAAGTTTTTTGGAAACCGAAACACTCGTTACAAAAACACTTTCAAACCGAATTGACCACTATCTGACCACATAGACGGACGCGTTTGAGTGTCGGATGACGCGGGACGCGTTTGGTCCGAGAAGGTAGTCCTTGAGGTCTGGTTTGTGCGCTCCGATGACAATGAGGTCAGAGCCTGCGCCTTCGGCAGTTTCGAGAATTTTCTGATAGGCGGTGCCAGTGGCGACCACATGGCGGATGCTGGCGTTTCGCTCCTCGCCCAGCGTGCGGGCGCAAAGCTGGATCAGCTTTTCTTGCGCCGCCTCCACCGCCTTTTCATGGAACTCGGGCTGGAAGAAGCCCGAGACCCAGCTTTCGCCGAAATCCGGCAGAACCGTCACCACATCCAGCTGCGCGCCGTCCAGATCGGCCAGCACCGCTGCCCGTTCCAGAACGCCTGCATCCAGATCGTCATTGCTGATATCCACGGCACAGAGGACAGATTTAATCATGATGTAACGACCTCTTCTTCGTTGACGCGCGCGGCGCGGCCGCGCTGGAGGAAGGCAATGAGACCCAGCAGAAGCAGCGCCGGAATGAAGATCAGCTCTTTCGGTGGCTGGCTCTGCGGGGCTTGAATGCTGGTGATGCGAACAGCGTCGTCAGCATAATAGTCGAACATGTCCAGCTCATCCGCGACCGGAGTGCCAAACAGCGGCTCGTCCAGTTTGATCAGGCCGTCTTCTTCCAGCGTGATCAAACCCAGAGCGTCAACGCGCGCGGCACCATCGGCCCCTTCCGGAATGTCCAGAACCACTGTGGTTTCGGTCATATTGCCGGTGTCAAAGTCAGGACCTGCGACCTCGATCCGCATGGTGCTGCCGGGTGCAGCCTCGCCCACGGCCTGTGTCAGCTGTGCCGGTTCGATCTGCGCAAAGGGCGGTGCGATGCGGTTCATGAAGAAGTCCGGACGGAACAGCGCGAAAGCGATCAGGATCAGCGCGACGCTTTCATAGATGCGGTTCTTGGTCAGGAACCAGCCCATGGTACCGGCGGTGAAGATCAGGATCGCGATGGTCGCAGAGACGGCCACCAAGATGCCCTGCACCCAGCCCACATCGATCAGCAACAAATCGGTGTTGAAGATGAACACGAAAGGCAGGGCTACGGTGCGCAGGGAATAGAAGAAAGCCGTGAAGCCTGTCTTGATCGCGTCCCCGCCCGAAACAGCGGCAGCCGCAAAGCTCGCCAGACCCACGGGCGGTGTCACATCAGCCATGATACCGAAGTAGAACACGAACAGATGCACCGCGATCAGCGGCACGATCAGACCGTCCTGCGCGCCCAGCTCGACAACCACACCCGCCATCAGCGAGCTGACCACGATATAGTTCGCCGTGGTCGGCAGACCCATGCCGAGAATCAGGCTCAGCAGACCCACCAGCGCCAACATGGCAATCAGGTTGCCGCCTGACAGGAACTCGACAAGATCGGCCATCACCTGACCTACACCGGTGAGCGTCACGGTACCCACGATCACGCCCGCTGTAGCGGTCGCCAAAGCGATACCGATCATGTTGCGCGCGCCGTCAATCAGGCCGTTCCACAGATCTACAACACCGGCCATAAAGGCATTCGCGGTGTCACTCTCACCCCGGAAGATGGACTTGAGTGGCTTTTGCGTCAGCAGGATCACGAACAGCAGAGAGGTTGCCCAGAAGGCGGACAGACCGGGCGATTTCTGTTCGATCATCAGGAAGTAGACCAGCACGATGATCGGCAGCAGGTAATGCAGACCGGCCTTGTATATCTCGGCGATCACCGGCAGTTCGACCTCTTTGGCGTTGGGGTCATCGGGAACCAGATCCTCGACCCCCGCGGCCAGTTTCAACAGGAACAGATAAGCCAACACGATCAGCGCCGACAGGACCAGTCCCGACGCATCAGGCATGATCGCTATGATCGCCTTGATCGGGTATTGGATGCCATAGCACAGCCCGGCAAAGCCCACGAAGAACAGCGCCATGCCGCCAATCGTACGACCCATCGAAACAACGCGGTCGCCCAGCGTCGGCATGTTCCGCTTCACCGCTTCAAGATGCACGATATAGACCAGCGCGATGTAGGAGATTGCGGCAGGAAGGAAGGCGTGGGTGATCACCTCGACATAGGAGATGCCCACATATTCCACCATCAGGAAGGCAGCAGCGCCCATCACCGGCGGCATGATCTGGCCATTCACGGATGAGGCGACCTCGACCGAGCCAGCCTGTTCGCTGGAAAAGCCCACACGCTTCATCAGTGGGATGGTGAAAGTACCGGTGGTCACAACGTTCGCAATGGACGAGCCCGAGATCAGTCCAGTCGCCGCTGAACCCACCACAGCCGCCTTGGCCGGTCCGCCGCGCAGGTGGCCCAGCGCACCAAAGGCCATCTTGATAAAGTAGTTGCCCGCGCCTGCCTTATCCAGCAGCGCACCGAACAGCACGAAGAGGAAGACGAACTTGGTCGACACGCCCAGCGCGATGCCAAAGACACCTTCGGAGGTGATCCACATATGGCTCATCGCCTTTTGCAGGCTGGCACCTTTCCAACGGATCACTTCGGGGACCCAATCGGACGAGCCGAAGAAGACGTAGGCCAGAAAGATCGTCGCGATGATGGCCATCGCGGGACCAAGTGCGCGACGCGCGGCTTCGAACAGAAGCAGCAGACCGACAAGTGCAAACCACTTGTCCGTGTCGTCCGCCAGGCCGCCCGCATCGACGATCTTTTGGTAGAAGAAATAGCCGTACAGCGCCAGGAATGCGCCCACGATCCCCATAATCCAGTCCTGAACAGGGATATAGTTTCGCGGGCTGGATTTAAGCGCCGGATAGGCCGCAAAGGCCAGGAACATCGCAAAGGCCAGATGAATCTGACGCGAGTTGTTCACTACGCTGCCCGGCAGCAGGTAATTCGACAGGGGCGAGGCCAACACGACCTGAAACACCGACCACAAGACAGCAACGATCGCCAGAAACAGCCCCACATTCCCAGCCGGATTACGCGCACCCGCATCGGATGAGGCGACCAGATCCTGAAGCTCTTCTTCGGATAGTGGGCGATTGCCCTGTGTGTCGTCGGAACTCATGGTAATATCTCCCCGTCCTTCGGCCTTGGTTTTTTATGGCCGTCTTGTCACCGGTTAACCCCGGATATGAATCGGGGCGCCCCGAAAGGCGCCCCGCGTCAGGTCTGGTTACTGAATCCAGCCTTTTTCTTTGTAGTACTTCTCAGCACCCGGATGCAGCGGTGCCGACAGGCCGTCCGCAATCATCTCTTCCGGTTTCAGGTTGGCGAAGGCCGGGTGCAGCTTTTTAAAGTCATCGAAGTTCTCGAAGACCGAGCTGACAACCGCATAGACCGCGTCGTCCGACACATCTGCCGAGGTCACGAAGGTCGCGCCAACACCAAAGGTCTGGGTGTCGCCGTCCGAACCACGGTACATGCCACCTGGGATAGTCGCTGTGCGGTAGAACGAGTTATCGTCGACCAGCTTGCTGACTGCATCACCGCTGACGTTCACCAGAACCGAGTCACAGGCGGTGGTCGCTTCCTGGATCGATCCGGACGGGTGACCAACGGTGTAAACCATCGCATCGATCTGGTTGTCGCACAGAGCTGCCGACTGTTCAGCCGCTTTCAGCTCGGTCGCCAGTTCGAAATCATCGGTGCTCCAGCCCATTTCGCCCAGCAGAACCTCCATGGTGCCGCGTTGACCGGAACCGGGGTTGCCGATATTGACGCGCTTACCCTTCAGGTCTTCAAAATTGGTGATACCCGCGTCGGCACGCGCCACAACCGTAAACGGCTCTGGATGTACCGAGAACACGGCACGCAGGTTCTCAAACGGGCCGGCTTCTTCGAATTTCGAGCTGCCGTTAAATGCGTGGTACTGCCAGTCCGACTGTGCCACCCCAAACTCAAGCTCGCCTTCGCGAATGGTGTTGATGTTGTAAACCGACCCCCCAGTCGACTCCACCGAACACCGGACCCCGTGTTCTTTCCGGCCCTTGTTGACCAGACGGCAGATCGCGCCACCCGTTGGGTAATAGACACCCGTAACGCCGCCAGTTCCGATCGTGATAAACTCTTCTGCATATGCCGCTGGTGCCATCAAGGCCGCCGCGGCAAATGCGGTAATTGAGGTTTTCTTGAACACTTTGACACTCCTGTTGTCAGTCTTTTTTTGATCTGTTGGGGTGCCTGAAACCTTTCAGAACACAACAGAAAAAATCGCACTGGAATCAGGCCCCCCGATGATTAAGAGGAAAGCGAAACCAAACAGCAGGTGTCTATACGGTTGATTACGTATAGGCTCGGATTCGACGAATAGGGGAAAGAGGGTAACTGATCGCAGCCAAAGCTGTGGCATCGACCCGAACAGAAGGTCATTTGGACAGGAATTGAACTACGCTGGACAACAAGAACTCCGCCAGGAACAGGCCGAACCCGCCCGCAGACGCAGGTCGCTGCGTGCCACGCTCGCCTTGTGTCTGGGTGGTTTGCAGTTCCTCGCCATCTTGTCGGTGATCCTGTCGACCTTTGTCAGCTCGGAAAACGCGCTGTTGCGGCAATCGCGAAATTCGCTGAATGAGGTCAGCGTCAATGTCATCGGCCAGGTCAAAAGCTTTTTGAACCCGGCCCGGCAGGCCTTGGATGCAACGCGGCGGCTTGCGGAAAATGACGTGCTGGACATCAGCGATCCCAGCGCGCTGGAAAGCCATTTCTTCCAGCAGCTACAGGTCGCGCCTCAGCTTGCCGGGATGTATCTGGCCGATGCGACGGGCAGGTTTGTCTATGTCATGCGCGCCGAAGAGCCTGGGCGCTATCGCACCAAGTTCGTTCCGCCATTCCTACAGGGCACCGCTGAACATCCGGCCGATTTCCAATGGCGCAACGATCAGTTCACACTGCTGGAAACGGCCACCACCCAAACCGATACCTATGAGGCTCGCACCCGTCCCTGGTTCAGGATGGTTTCTGAGACCAAAGCACCGATTTGGACAGAACCCTACATATTCTTCACGGCACGCCAACCGGGGATCACCTACAGTGTGCCCATATTGGACGACGCCGGAGATATCCGCGCAATTTTGGGTGTCGATATCCAGATCGACGCCCTGTCCGGGTTTTTGCTGGACATCTGGTCCGAACGGCGCGGTGCCGCGCTTGTCCTGAACGAAGACGGTGCGGTTCTGGCACATCCAACACTGGTCCTGATCCGGCAGGAGGCGCATATGGAAGCGCCGGAACTGACCCGTGTGGATCAGATCGCAGACCCCATCGCGCAAAAGGCATTCGGAGATGTGGTGCAAACCGGCCTGAGTGACGCTGATGGCCCTGTCCATACGGATTTCCAGCTGAACGGTCAGGATTACGTCGCGATGCTGATCGAGGTCTCGGAACCGGGGCTGCGCTGGCTGATCGGCCTTTATGCAGCCGAAGACAACTTTATCGGCGAGATCAAGAAAAACCGGACACAAGGCGTCTGGATCGCGCTGGCCATCGCCATTCTGACTGGTGCAATCGGGTTGGCCATGGCCGACCGGATCTATGCCCCGGTACGCACATTTGCCAGCCAGAGCCAGCAGCTATCCAGCGGCGAGATCACCCCCGAGGAAGGCTTGCACAGCCCCTATCGCGAGCTAGAAGACACCGGCGCGGCGTTGACACAGGAAGTTCGACAGCGGCAACGGTTCGAAACCGCCTATGGCCGCACTTTCGATCTGGCCTCGCGCGGGATGGCCCAGATCACCCCCGAAACGGGACAGTTTCTGCGCACCAACGAACAGCTATGCGACATCATGGGATATCAGCCAGATGAGCTGGAAAGGATGACACTGGCCGATATTCTGCCTGAAGACGGCCAGCAAATCGCAGTCAAGTTCCGCGAAACGCTGCTACAGGATTCCGAGTTCATCGCGGAAAACCAATTCGTCCGCAAAGATGGATCGACCATCTGGCTGCGCGTGAATGCGATCCTGATCCGGGACGAGAATGGCGTCCCCGATCATGCCGTGGCCATCATCGACAATGTCAGCGACCGGAAACAGGCCGAAGACGAGGTAAGCCGCCTCAGTCGCGATCTGTCCCATGTGGCGCGGGTAAATCTGATGGGTGAGATGGCCTCGGGGCTGGCGCATGAGCTGAACCAACCGCTCAGCGCGATCTCCTACAATGTCGATGCGGCCAAGATCACGCTTGAGGAAATCGGTGATCCCGATCCTGAACTGAACGAGATTCTATCCGACATTGACCGTCAGTCGCGCCGCGCGGGCGACATCATCCGCGCCTTGCGGGACGTAGTGCGCAAAGACCGCGGTCGGCAGGCCCCGTTCGAGTTGGGCGGGCTGATCCATCAAACCGTCACGCTAATGGAGGGCGAGGCCAAGCTGCATGACATCAAGCTGGTCTATGACGAGAGCACCCTACCCGCTGTCATCGGCAACCGCACCCAGATCGCTCAGGTACTGGTCAACCTGCTGCGAAATGCTATCGATGCATTGGACCGGGATCCGGGTGAGGCGGGCCGGATCACAATCTCCACGCTTGTAAGCGAAGAGTGTGTCGAGGTTCGCGTCGAAGACAATGGGCCCGGCGTCAATGAGGATGTAACCCTGTTCAATATGTTTGATACCCAAAAGACCGACGGCATGGGATTGGGCCTGTCGATCTGCCGAACCATCGTCAAAGCCAACGGCGGCCGGATCTGGCACGACCCGACCGAGGGTACCGGCGCGCGGTTCTGTTTCACCTTGCGTCGCAGCGACCGGGCTGAGGAAAACACTTCATGACTCCGGAACCGCTTACCGTCTTTATCGTAGATGATGATGATGACGTGCGCATCGCCCTGTCCCGCTCGCTTGGCAAGCGCGGCATGAAGGTTGCGCATTTCCCCGATGCTCAGTCCTTTCTGGATCAGGTAGATGCAGATGCCGCGGGCTGTCTGATCCTGGACTACGGCATGCCCGGAATGGATGGGCTGGAACTGCAGGATCACCTTGTCCAACAGAACTCGACCCTTCCGATCATCTTCATCTCAGGCCATGGTGGCATTCCTGAATCGGTGCGCGCCACCAAGGCCGGGGCGATTGATTTTCTGGTCAAGCCGTTTGACCTGAGCGTGTTGATTGAGCGCATAGAAGCGGCCTGGGACGTGGGCGCAGGTCTGCGCGCAGAAAAGGCACACCGGCAGGCACTGGCAGACAAACGCGGCCTGCTGACCGAGCGGGAAGAGCAGGTGCTGCAGCATATCCTGACCCACCCTGCCCGCACCTCAAGCAAAGAGATCGCCGCCGAACTGGGCATCAGTCCACGCACGGTCGAGATACATCGTGGGCGTATTCAACAGAAGGTCGGGGTGAAAACCACCATCGAGCTTTATGAGCTGTTCGGACACATGCAATGATCGCCAGCCTGATGATGTATGCCCGCCCACAGCTTGACGGCGCGCATGAGCGGTTTTGGACCCTGATCCGCAACAACCTGAACCATGCGGGGGTCGACAGCCCCGTACATTTGTCCCAGCAAGCCGAGGAGTTTTCGGTCTGGCAATCCTCCGATCTGGTGCTCAGCCAAACCTGTGGCATGCCCTTTCGCTTGTGGCTGCACGACAAGGTGCAACTGGTGGGCACGCCGGACTACGGCGTTGAGGGATGCCCGCCCGGCTATTACCGCAGCGCGCTGGTCGTGCGCTCTGATGATACACGCGAGGATCTGGCTGCTTATCAGGATGCGGTCTTTGCCTACAACCAAACCTTCTCGCAATCGGGTTATGCGGCGCCCTATTGGCACCTCGCCCCACGCGGGTTCTGGTTCAGGGATCAGCTCCAGACCAAAGGGCATCTGAACTCAGCCCGCGCGGTGGCCGAAGGCCGGGCAGACATCGCCGCGCTGGATGCAGTTTCGTGGCGTTTGATGCGCGAGCATGAGGATTGGGCTTCGAGTTTACGTGATCTGGACTGGACCGAACCCACGCCGGGTTTGCCCCTGATTACCGCAAAAGGAAATGACGCAGAGGCGATCTTTACAGCGGTTCAATCGGCCATCGGACAGCTGGATGCGACAGACCGGACAGCGCTTGGATTGCGTGACATTGTGCGCATCTCTGCCCAGCAATACCTCGCCGTCCCCAACCCTCCTGAACACGGCTAGATGAGTATGGGGTCCTACTCAAATGTCAGCGCTTTCGGACAGTTGCCAGATGGCCAGCCCATAGATCGCATCAAGCTGAAGAATGGCGGCATGCAAGCCTGCATTCTGACCTATGGTGCAACGTTGCAGGACCTCAGACTTGAGGACATATCGCACCCATTGGTGCTGGGATGGCCAACGTTGGAGGGATATCTGAACAGCAGCGCCTATCTTGGTGCCATCGTTGGACGCTTTGCCAACCGCATCGGTGGTGCACGATACGAGATCGACGGGCAGGTCTGCTACACAGATGTCAACTATCTCGGCAAGCACACGCTGCATGGCGGCCGCGAAGGTAGCGCCCATCTAGTCTGGCGGATCGAGGCGGTGAACGAGACTTCGGTCACCCTGTCGCTGGACCTGCCCGATGGCCACATGGGATTTGCTGGCAATATGGCTGTCCGGGCGACCTATTCACTTGATGCCGATCACACTTTGCGCCTGATGATCCACGCGGAGTGTGACCAACCAAGCCCCTGCAGTTTTGCGCCGCACAGCTATTTCAACCTCGATGACGACAGGACGATCGCAGGGCATGAACTGCAGATCAAAGCACCCAGCTATCTGGAAGTGGATGACGACCTTATCCCAACAGGGGCACTGCGCCCTGTGAAAGATAGCCCTCTGGATTTCCAAACGCGTCGACCGATCGGATCACAGGCGATCGACCACTGCTTCTGCACATCCAACGAACAGCAAGAGGTGCGACCTGTCGCATGGCTCTACGGTCCAAACTCAGAGCTTTGCCTGCGTCTTGCCTCAACCGAACCGGGGCTGCAGGTATATTCCGCCGCCACCCTGGATGAACCCAACCAGATTGGGTTACGCGGTCACCCCTACTGCCCGTTTGCCGGCCTGGCGCTCGAACCGCAGGGCTGGCCCGATGCACCGAACCAGTCCGGCTTTCCATCAACGATCCTGTATCCGGGTTCGGTCTACCGGCACGAGACCACGCTTCAGATCACGCGGTAACAGTGACACTTCAGGAAACGGTTTGCTCTGATACAACCTCTCCAAACTTGGTGAAGAACTTGCCCGAAAGCTTCTTGGCCGTTCCAGCAATCAACCGGCTGCCCAGCTGCGCAATCTTGCCGCCGATATCAACCTTGGCCGTATAGGAGAGGATGGTCTCGTCTCCATCTTCGGTCAACGTCACATCGGCCCCGCCTTTGGCAAACCCGGCAGCACCGCCCTTGCCTTCGCCCATCAGCGAGAACCCATCTGGTGCATTTGAGGTGTCCAGCGTCACCTCGCCTGAGAACTTCGCCTTTACCGGTCCGATTTTTAGTACGACCTTCGCCTCAAGCTGATCCGGGCCCGCTTGCGTCAGTTCTTCACAACCGGGAATACATTCGCGCAGCACATCGACGTCGTTCAGCGCCTGGTAAACGACATCGCGTGGGGCGCTAATGCGGATTTCATCACTCAGTTCCATTCGTGTTTTCCTTTGATCAACAACACCTTGGATAGACGCGCAGCGCCTCTTCCGTCGCTTCTTTCACACTTAGCTCAGGACGCGCAGGCCAGATCACCCGCACAAAGCTACGCCATCTTCTCATCATCACGACTCTCCTTCGAAGTATCGGTGTTTCGCCAGCGTACGATCTCGGCCAGGATCGAAAGTGCGATCTCATGGGGGTCGACCGCTTGGATATCCAAGCCGGCAGGTGCTTTGAGCTGCGCGGCCCGACCCTTGTCCAGACCGTTTTCAATCAGCTTGTCACACAGCACCTGCGCCTTGCGGCGACTGGCCACCATCGAAACACGCAGCGCCGGAGACTCCAACGCCGCCTTTAGCGCAGCACCGTCCCCATTGCCCTGCGAGGCCACAACTACGAAATCACGCACCTCAAGCCCCAGTGCAGGCAGATCATGCGGGTCAAAGCCGATCTGGTCTGGCCCCTCTGCGCCGAAGGGCAGACAAACCCGCAACCCGGCCAAAGTACCATGTGCCGCCAATGCCGAGGCGATCGGAGAATCACCGAAGATCACCAGCCGCGGCGCGTGTTGATATGGTTCAACCAGCAGATCCACCGTCCCGCCACTGGGGCATCCACTTTTGTATGTCTGCACGCCGTCAGGGTCTGTCATGGCCACCACCTTGTCCAAAGGCTTCACACGGATAATGCCCGGCTGACCGCTGTCCAGCGCAGCTTTGGCCGAAGCGCGAACAGCGCGCTGCACGCAGGCCCCACCTAAATGACCCAATATCCGGCCGTCCCGCGTGATCGCCGCCTTGGCCCCCGCCTTGGCCGAGGTCACATCCGCCGTGCGCAACACGGTGGCGACACAGAAATTCTCGCCACTCTGGCGCAGCTCCTCGATTGTGTCGAATATGTCGAAACCGGGCATGCAGGTCTCCTTTCACAACTTGCGAAACTGGGGTTCCAGCGCGGCTAGCGCCTCAAGCGTATTTGCAGGCAAGTGCGCATCCAGATGGGGCTGTGCGGCCTGCATCGCTGCAGCAACCGGTTCGTAGCTCGGCCACCCTTTCAGCGGGTTCAGCCAGACGATCCGCCGTGCCTTGCGCCTGATCCGTGCCAAAACGGCGCCCAGCGCGTCCGGGTCGGAACTGCAATAGCCGTCCGACAGGATCAGCACGATAGTCCGCCCGTTCAGCGCTCTCGCGCCATAACCGTTCAGAAAACTCTCAAGACTACCCGAGATATCAGTGCCGCCGCCAAACCCTTCGGCCATCAGCGACAAGCGCCCCGCAGCGCGCAGCGTATCGTGATCGCGCAACGCATCTGTGACCCGCATCAGTCGGGTATGAAACAGATAGGCATCTGCCTCGGTCCCGCTGCCAATCAATCCTTTGAGAAAGGCCAGGAACACACGGGAATAGACGGTCATCGATCCGCTGACGTCGCAAAGAGCCACGATCCGCATCGGACGCGGTGGCCGTGCGCGGCGATACAGGTCCATGGGTTCACCCCCACGCGCCAAGCTGGCCCGCTGGATGCGCCGCATATCCAGCACGGGTCCACGCAAAGCACGTTTCCGTCGCCGCGAACGACGATCCCGAATAGCGCGGGCGATCCGCGCAGCGACCAACTCCGCCTGTTTTAGACTCTGTTCATCCATCAATTCGCGCAAATCCCGACGCGACAGGTTGGCCGTTCGGGTCGCAATCAGCGTCCCGTCCATCCCTTCAGCCTCGCTGTCGCCCGGATCAGGAGTGGTGGCTGCCTGATTGGACTCCGTTTGGGTGTTATCCGTGCCCTCATCCGGGCGCTGCCAGATCATCGGTTTCGCTGACTGAACCTGCACATGTGCATTCTGTGCCAAACCCCCTCGTTGCTTCCCCACGTTGAACCAGTAGGCATCAAAAAGCTCATCAAAGCGCCGCCATTCCTCGGCGTCCCCCGCCAACAAGGAGCATAGCGCCTGACGCGCCTGGTTCGCGTTGGTCGCCTCAACCACCGAAAGCGCCGCCAAAGCATCCGCCGTTTCTTTCGACCCAACGCGCAGACCGTTCATCCGCAAATGCGCTATGAACCCTGACATACGATCCGACAGACCCGCAGCCCTTGAAGGAAAACGCGTCACCTGCATCACGCCACCTTCCCGATCAGACGGTCCATCACCTCAGGCGGTGCCACATTATAATCAGCAGCAGTCTTCAGCAGACAAACAAGGGTCGCCTGCACCTCATCCCGGGATTTCGCCAGATCGTTGACGCCCAATCCCGACAAGGCCGCAGCCCAATCGAGCATCTCGGCAATACCGGGCGTCTTCTCAAGATCTTCCTTGCGCAGTGCCTGAACGACCCCAATGATCTGCCGCGCCAAAACACCCTCAATCTGAGGCATCCGCGCCTGCAGGATCGCCAACTCTGTCTCCTTAGACGGGTAGTCGAGAAAACTGTACAAACAGCGCCGCCGAAGCGCATCCGACAAATCACGCGTCCCGTTGGCCGTCAGAATCACAATCGGCCGAACCTGTGCTTTCACAGTGCCCAGTTCAGGGATCGTGATCTGAAAATCCGACAGAATCTCCAAAAGATACGCTTCAAATTCCTCATCCGCGCGATCGATCTCATCAATCAGAAGAACCGGGGGCTTTTCTTCAGATATAGCCTCTAATAAAGGTCGTTTCAGTAAATATTCGTCCGAAAACAATTGCGCCTCATGGGTTCCGCCCCGCGCTTCACTGGCCCGGATCGCCAGCAATTGCCGCTGATAGTTCCACTCATAGATAGCATGACTGGCATCCAACCCTTCGTAGCATTGCAGCCTGATCAAACGCGTATCCCGCCACGCTGCCACGGCCTTGGCGACCTCGGTCTTGCCCACGCCGGCGGGCCCTTCCAAAAGCAACGGCCGACCCAAAGCCTGCGCCAAATGCAACGCCATCGCCAATCGCTCATCGGCGACATAGCCCTGCACGACCAAACCGTTCTGCACATCATTCAAAGTCAAAACCAGGATCCATTCTTCATCTGGCTAAAAATATCCCGGGGGTCCAAGGGGGCAGCGCCCCCTTGCTTGGTCGGACCGGCCATAGCCGGTCCGACCTCAATCACCCATGCATCCCCAACCCATTGGCGATCTTCCAGATCCGCCAGTGGTCATGCGGCATATGGCTCTGCACCAACCCAAAAGGCCGGAATGCATCATGCACCGCATTCGAGAATGCAGGCACACCACCCACATTCGGGCTTTCGCCCACGCCTTTGGCGCCAATCGGATGGTGCGGAGACGGCGTTACCGTGTGGTCGGTGGTATAATTCGGCGTCTCCCACGCGGTCGGTAGGAAGAAGTCCATCAGCGTGCCAGTCTTCACATTGCCCATCTCATCATAGGCAATTTCCTGACCCATCGCGATGGCCAGCGCCTCGGTCACGCCACCATGGACCTGGCCTTCGATGATCATCGGGTTGATCCGGGTGCCGCAATCGTCCAGCGCATAGAACTGTCGGACTTCCCATTCACCGGTATCCACGTCGATCTCCATGACACAGATATAGGCTCCGAACGGATAAGTCATATTCGGCGGATCATAATAGCTGACCGCCTCCAAACCGGGCTCCAAGCCGGGAATGGCCTGATTGTAAGCGGCGAAGGCGATTTCTTTCATGGTCTTGAACCGCTCGGGCGCGCCTTTGACGGCAAAGCGGTCCACGTCCCATTCGACATCGTTGTCGTGGACCTCAAGCAGATAGGCTGCGATCATCTGCGCCTTGGCGCGGATCTTACGTGCGGCCATCGCCGTCGCAGCACCTGCCACAGGCGTTGACCGCGATCCATAGGTTCCAAGCCCGTAAGGCGCGGTGTCCGTATCGCCTTCTTCAAGCGTGATATCATCCGCGGGTAGACCAATCTCGCTGGCGATGATCTGGGCAAAGGTCGTGGCATGGCCCTGACCCTGGCTGATCGTCCCCAGCCGCGCGATGGCGGAGCCCGTCGGGTGGATGCGGATTTCGCACGAGTCGAACATGCCCAGCCCAAGGATGTCGCAATTCTTGACCGGCCCCGCACCCACGATTTCCGTGAAATGCGTCAGACCAATCCCCAGCAGCTTGCGGGTCTTGCCTGCCTTGAAATCCTCGATCCGCTGCGCTTGCTCAGCCCGCAGGCCCTCGTAGTCGACAGCTTTCAACGCCTTGTCCCAGGCGGTGTGATAGTCGCCCGAGTCATACTCCCAGCCCAGCGCGGACTGATATGGAAACTGATCAGCCTTGATGAAGTTGATCCGGCGCAGCTCGGCCGCATCCATGTTCAGCTTGATGGCCAGAACCTCGATCATCCGTTCGATGAAATAGGCGGCCTCGGTCACTCGGAAGGAACAGCGATAAGCCACACCACCCGGAGCCTTATTGGTATAGACCCCATCGACGGCCAGATAAGCGGTCGGGATGTCATACGACCCGGTACAGATATTCATGAACCCCGCCGGGAACTTGGACGGATCGGCGCAGGCGTCAAAGCCACCGTGATCCGCAGTGGTATGGCACCACAACCCGGTGATCTTGCCATCCTTGGTCGCGGCGATCTTGCCCTGCATCCAGTAGTCGCGGGCAAAGGCGGTGGACATCAGGTTCTCCATCCGATCCTCGACCCATTTCACCGGCTGGCCGGTGACGATCGAGGCCACGACCGAGCAGACATAGCCCGCATAAGCCCCCACCTTGTTGCCGAAACCGCCACCGATATCTGGGCTGATCACGCGGATATTGTGTTCAGCGATCCCCGAGATCAGCGCTACCACGGTCCGGATCGCGTGCGGGGCCTGGAACGTACCGTAGAGCGTCAGCTTGCCGGTCACCTTGTCCATTGACGCCACGCAGCCGCAGGTCTCCAGCGGGCAAGGGTGGGTGCGGTGGTAATAGACCATCTCTTCCGCAACCACATCAGCCTCGGCGAGAACCGCTTCGGTCGCGTCCTTGTCGCCTTGTTCCCAAGTGAAGATATGGTTGTGATGCTTGCGCGGGCCGTGGGCGCCTTCGGTCTGACCTTCCAGATCTTCACGCAGTACAACGTCGGATTTCAGCGCCTCGAACGGGTCGGTAATGACGGGCAGCTCTTCGTATTCCACCTCGACCAGCTCCGCCGCATCCGCTGCAACATACCGATCTTCGGCCACCACATAGGCGACCTCCTGGCCCTGAAACAGCACCTTGCCGTCGGCCAGCACCATCTGTTTGTCACCGGCCAGCGTCGGCATCCAGTGCAGGCCCAGCGGCGACAGATCCTCGGCAGTCAGAACGGCAACGACACCAGGCAAAGCCAAGGCCGCCTCTTTGTTCACGCTGACGACACGGGCATGTGCGTAGGGGGAGCGCACAAAATCACCGAACAGCATCCCGTCCAGTTTGATGTCATCGACATAGTTGCCCTTGCCTTGGGTAAACCGCACGTCCTCGACACGTTTGCGGGCGCAGCCCATGCCTTTGAGGTTGGCGGCGCGTTCTTCGGGGGTCAGTGTCTGGTCGCTCATTCCGCAGCCTCCTTCTGAGCGTTCAGCATGTCGGCAGAGGCCGAGATCGCCTTGACGATGTTCTGATATCCGGTGCAGCGGCAGAGGTTCCCCGCCATCCCAAAGCGGATGTCTTCCTCGGTCGGGTTCGGGTTCTCCTGCAGCAGACGATGCGCGCGGGTAATCATGCCCGGCGTGCAGAAACCGCACTGCAGCCCGTGATGTTCTCGGAACATCTCTTGCAGAACCCCAAGGCTGCCATCGTCATTGGTGAGGCCTTCGACAGTGGTGATATCGGCTCCGTTTACCTGTGCCACGAAAGTCGTGCAGGATTTGACGGATTTGCCGTCGATATCCACGGTGCAAGCCCCACAATGACTGGTCTCGCAACCGATATGGGGACCGGTGATTTTCAGATCTTCCCGCAGGAAGTGAATGAGCAATGTGCGCGGCTCGGCCAGACCTTCGACCTGCTTGCCGTTCACAGTGAGTTTGACGTGCATTTTTGACATGGTTTCCCCTCCTCAACCCGCTCGGCTTTGCGCACGGTCGATGGCGCGGCGCAGCATGACGGCGGCCACGTGTTTCTTGAATTCGACGGGGCCGCGATTGTCTTCGACCGGGTCGATGGCGTCGAGCATTGCGGCCACGCAGCCTTCGACATCACCGCCCGCCAAAGCGCTGCTCGCGCCTTCGGACCAGATTGGCGTGTCGGCCAGATTGGTCATCGCGACCGAGGCTGTGCCATTTCCGACCATCACAGCGGCGGCTGCAGTCGCATAATCTCCGATCTTGCGCTTTTGCTTTTCATAAGCCTGACCCACGCCTGCGCCCGGCACTGGAATTGAAATCCGGGTCAGGATTTCCTCATCCTCGCGCGCGGTGAAGTAAGCGGCCTCATAAAACTCACGCGCCGCAACGCTACGATTACCATCGGGGCCAGACAGCTCAAACGTCGCATTCAGGCACTGCATCAACCCCGGCATGTCATTGCCCGGGTCGCCATTGGCGACGTTGCCGCCGACCGTACCCATATAGCGCACCTGAGGATCAGCGATCTGCAATGCCGCTTCGCGGATCAGGGGGATGGCCGTAGCCAGACCGTCGTGGGTAATCAGTTCGTGCTGAGTGACCATCGCACCCAAGGTCACGTTGTCGGACCCGATCTCGATACCCTTGAGTTCCTCGATGGCCTGAAGATCGATCAGATGGCCCATCTCGGCCATGCGCAGCTTCATCATCGGGATCAGGCTGTGCCCACCCGCGATCACGCGCGCCTCGTCTCCGTGTTCCTGCAAAATGCCGATGGCCGAGGCGATGTCGCCTGGCCGGTGATACTCAAAACCGGCTGGTATCATGTTTTTCCTCCCTGGGTCCGAGCGGTATGCCTTGGGGGCCCTGAGGTAAGGAAAGGACGACGCACTCCGGCGTTCCAGAATGTAGAAACAGGGCGCGCAGCTTGTTTCACGAAATGCGAATAAGCTGCACGAGCTGCGATTAGAGGCCCAGCGCCTCGCGAATATCTGTCAGGCGTGACCGGCTGACCGGTACCTTGGCCAAGGCATCGACACCGTCGAAATAACAGGTGCCATTGTCCTTGTGACGCTCAAAGCTTGAGACGTGTTGGGGGTTCACCAGATAACTGCGATGGGCGCGCAAAAACCCATCGGGTTTCAACCGCGCTTCCGCCTCGGTTATCGACCATGGGCAAAACAGTTTTTCGGCATCGATATAGAGGACGGTATAATGCCCTTCGGCGCGGATGGCGGCGATACTGGCGGGTTCGGTGAAAAAGGTCTGACCCTCACGCTCAAACGGGACACCGGCGCGCAAAGTCGCCGGTTCAGGCGCAGGCTCATCAGTTGGTTGTTCCTTTGGTTCGATGAACGAGATCCCGGTTAACAGAAAGGCACCACAGATCAGAAAAACCGAAACCGTGACACCCATCGCCAGAACCTGATTGTCCAGCACTGGCCCTGCGCCACCAGCGCTGTCGCTGGCGACGAAGTCAGTCAGACCGGTTGCAACGAAATGCATGGTAAACACGGCCAGCCCGAAGCAGACCGTTCCGAGCAGGATATTGCGCTGTGTGCGGTTGCCATATGCAACCCAGATAGCCGCCACGGACAGCATCACCGAGGCCAGCGTCGAAAGCAAAACATCCAGAACATTGTAGACCGGGCGGCACAATTGCATTCCGGCCATGCCGATATAGTGCATCACCACGATCCCGAGCCCCACGATCACGCCGGACCCGATCATTGTCTGCGACGTGCGCGGGCGAAAATGCAGCAGCAGCAGTGCCAGCCCGACCATCAGGATCGCCACCAGAGCAGAAATCAGAGTGATCAGAGCGTCATAGTAGAACAGGATCGGCAGTTGCAGACCCAGCATAGCAACGAAATGCATAGACCAGATCCCACCGCCCAGAATGACCGCTGCCAGAGCAACGACAAGCTTGCGTCGCTGACTGTCCAGCCGTGATGCGCCATGGGTCAGGTAGAGGCCGGTGAACCCGGCCATTAGCGCCACGGCCAATGAGGCCGCCACAAGCCAGGCGTTATGTGAATAGTCCAGCATTTGGGTTGTCACGCCCTCCCCGACGCGAGGGCGACGTTAGCAAACGGAATCGCCCGGTACAATCGGTGCTGACATCACTATTGAATAACGGCGTTCTCCCAGGCGGATATGAATTTTCTGCGTTTCAATACATCCAGATAGGTCAGCAACGCCGGGTTCAGTCCGATGGTTTCTTGCTCTCCGTCGGCGGACGCAGACAAGACTGGCAGTGGTGGGCGCTGTGACGATTGCGCTGTGCCCGTGATCAGATAACGCACAAAAGCTTCGGCAACCTCAGGTCTTTGTGTCGCCTTCGAAACCATGACCGTTCGCATCATCGTGGTCTGGAAATCCGACGGCAATATAATCTCAAGCGCGTCTTTGCCTTCGGTCTGAACCGCCGCGTAGCTACCCAGCACGTTATAGGCAACGAGGATTTCCCCGTCGGCCAGATCGCGGATCATATCCCCGGAACAGCAATACAATCGGACATCCAGACTGCCCATCACCTCCATCAAGCGCCAATAGGTTTCTGACGCGCGCGCATCCTGCGTGGCAAACAGATAGCCCAGCCCGGACTGCCGCACATCATAAGTACCGACCTTTCCCCGAAACGTCTCGGGCCGTTCACGCAGCGCCTCGATCAGGCCCTGACGTGTTTGTGGAATGGGCTGACCTTCGAAGGCGGCGCGGTTTACCACGATGGTGGCAGGCTCGGAAGTGAAGGCAAACAGACTGTCATGCCACTGCGCCCAAGTGGGAACGGGAATATCGTCCAGAGGCAGCGCAAAACCGTCATTGGCAAGTTTTAACTGCAAGTCCATCGCACTGGAAATGACGACATCGAATGCATCAGGCGTTGCACGCACGCGCTCATAGATATCGGCGGTTCCCGAGACCAAATATTCGATACTAACATTGGGATTTCTGGCGATAAACTCCGCGATGAAAGGTGCGAATAGAACCGTGTCGGTACTTGATATGACGCGCAGACGCGCACCCTCCGCCCCATCGTTGAACAGCTGACGATCCTCCCAGTCCTCGGCCGCTCCGAAACTCGGCAGCAGAAGCAGGATCAGAGCGATAAAGTAACGCATGCGCCGCCCTCTGGTTGATTGGTCAAAACGAGCGTGCCGCCATGCGCGGTCGCCACGTCCTGCACGATGGTCAGACCCAGACCCGAGCCGATGGTCCCGGTGGCATTCTGGCCCCGTTCAAAGCGGCGGGTCAGCATGCCGATCTCATCGGGCGGAAATCCGGGGCCTGAATCTTTGACGCTGATCTGGGTCTGAGGCATTGCGGTGACGTTGATTTCGACCGTGCTGTCGGAGGGCGCGTATTTCAATGCGTTATCGACCATATTGCGCACAGCGTTCTGCAGCAGGATCGGATCGCCCGAGTACCGCACCGATGCATCACCTATCAGAGATAACGAGAGGTCTTTCATCTCGGCGATGGGCGTCAAACGCTGCACAAGTTCATGGGTCAGGGCGACAAGATCAAGATCCTCTCGTTCCAGATGATCGGCGCGAAATGTGATCATGGCATGATCCAGCAATTGCCCTGCCGCCCGAGAGCTTTCATCGATGGCACGCACCATCGCGCGCAGGGCTTCCCGGTTTTCCTTGCGTTCAACACGTTGCAAGGTCGCCTCGGCGTAGGACCGGACGGTCGCCAAGGGCGTGCGCACCCGATGCGCCGCCTCAGCGATGAAATCTTCCGACTGGCTGAGGGACTGATCCAATCGCCCCATCAATGAATTCAGCGAAGACACCAAAGGGGCCATTTCCTTGGGCACCGGTTTTCGGAACGGGCTCAGGTCCTGTGGTCCGCGACGGGTCACCGAGGTCGTCAGCTTGTTCAGCTGTCCGATGGTTGCGGTTGTGACCCAGAAGGACAGGGCTGCTGTCAGTATGAAAAACCCGATCCCCAGAAAGGCCGCGTTACGCGAAATCTGATCCAGCGTTTCGGCCAATGCATCCTGTGTCTGCGCAAGTGCGACCTCGATCTCTGTCTGACGGCCCAGACCGACCAGAGTGCGACTGGCATTGACTTGCCGAATGCGCTCGCCCCGCAACTCGCCCGCACCAAAGGTCCAATTGCCGTCATCCGTGTCTTGAGCGACCTCAAGATCCTCATACCCCGATATGAACGCACCATCCTGATAGATCGCATAGAAAACCCGGTCATCCGATGGCGTCGCCAGCATGGAAAATGCGGCATAGGGAATATCGATCTCAAGCTGCCCGTCGCGCAGCGCCGCCGCATCGAGGATCGACGCCGCCGAGGCACCAAGGATGTTGTCCTGCCCCTGCTGCGCCACTTGTGCTGCATAATTTCGAACCGCGAAGAACAATAGAACAGCCAGCAGCGCCGCGCCGCTGATCAGTGCCAGCACAAGACGATTTCTGAGCGATCCTGATACAGCCGGGCTAACCGTCATGATCCAGCCTGTAGCCCAACCCGCGCAGGGTGGTGATTTTCAACTCGGACTTTTCAAGGTGCTTGCGCAATCGGCCCACATAGACCTCGATCGCGTTATCCGAGACGTTGTCGTCGTAAGAAAACAACCTGTCGGCCAGCTTCTGTTTCGAAAAAACCTGCCCCGGCGCGTTGATGAACAGCTCCATCATTCGCAGCTCGCGGTTACGCAGGGATATCGTCTCACCCCGGACTGACAGATGGCCGGCCACCGGGTCAAACACGATCCCGCCGACCTCAATCCTTGATTTGGCAATTCCGGATTTACGGCGCAGAACGGCCCGGCACCGGGCCTCCAATTCGGCATGATCAAAGGGCTTGGTCACATAGTCATCCGCCCCCAGATCGAGCGATCCGATTCGATCCGAAACCTGACTGCGCGCGGTCAGAACGATGACAGGCGTATCAGGATCACGGGCCCGATGACGCTCCAGAAAGTCCCGCCCGTCCCCATCAGGCAGCATGATATCCAACAGGATCAGGTCGTATTCCTCGATCTCGGCATAGGCCGTCGCATCGTCCAATTTTGCTGCATGATCAACGACATGTCCATCCAGACGCATACGGGCACACATCGCGTTTGCGAGATCCAGATTATCTTCGACCAGAAGGAATTTCATGAGGGTGGGGGCGTATCCTAACGCGTGACAGGTTGATGTCAGGTTCGTGTGGTTAAACTTCCCAATAATCTGAGCCGCCCCGCGGCCGGATGTCAAATGGGAGGACATCATGACAACATTCAAACTGGGCCGTCGCGCCCTGATCGCAGCTGTGGCCGCAGTCGGCCTGACCGGCCCCGTGCTGGCGCAGGACCAGGTTGTGGACAGCATCCACTTTCTGATCCCCGGCGGCGCTGGCGGAGGCTGGGACGGCACCGCGCGCGGGACCGGAGAGGCGCTGACAAATGCGGGCCTTGTCGGCACCGCGTCTTACGAGAACATGTCGGGCGGCGGCGGCGGTAAGGCCATCGGCTATCTGATCGAAAACGCCGAAAGCAATCACGGAACCCTGATGGTGAACTCGACGCCCATCGTGATCCGGTCGCTGACGGGTGTATTCCCGCATAACTTCCGCGACCTGACCCTGGTGTCAGGCACCATTGGCGACTATGCGGCCATCGTGGTCGGTAAGGACAGCCCGATCAACTCAATGGCAGACCTGCTGGCTGCCTATGATGCGGATCCGGGCGCTACCGCAATCGGCGGCGGTTCGGTTCCGGGCGGCATGGACCATCTGGTGGCAGCCATGGTGATGGAAGCGGCTGGCAAAGATGCGCTGGGCGTCAAGTACATCCCCTATGATGCAGGTGGTAAAGCCATGGCGGCGCTGCTGTCTGGTGAGATCGCGGCATTGTCGACTGGCTTCTCGGAAGCTGTCGATCTGGCCAATCAGGGTGAGGTGAAGATCATCGGCGTCACCGCCGAGGAGCGCGTGGATGCCGCCCCGGACGCACAGACCATGAAGGAACAGGGGATCGACACCACCTTCGTTAACTGGCGCGGTTTCTTCGCAGCCCCCGGACTGCCTGAGGACAAGCTGGCTGCCTATCAGGACGCCATCACCAAGATGTATGACACACCCGAATGGGAAGAAGTACGCGCGCGGAATGGTTGGGTGAACATCCATAACTCAGGCGACGACTTTTCGGCCTTCCTTGAAGACCAAGAAAAGCAGATCAGCGATCTGATGAAGAAACTGGGCTTCCTCTAAAGGCGGCTTTGGCAGAGCGGGCCACCGCTCTGCCCCAAAACACACAACAATAAAATGGGAGGGGACACCATGGCGCTGGATCGCTGGATCGCGCTTGTTCTGCTTGGGATTTGTTTAACCTACGGTTATGCGGCCTGGTTTACGATGGACGGCAGCTTGCCCCCTTTCATGCAAAGAAACCCGATTTGGCCCAGTACCTTCCCCAAGGTTCTGTCCATCCTCGGGATCATCGCCTCGACGATCATCCTGCTGGGCTTTGAAAAAAGCGAGCTGAAAGAGGCGGATATCGATTACCGACGTCTGGGCGAATACCATCTGGGTCAGGCGATTTCGCTGCTGGTGCTGATGGTCGTCTATGCGCTGTGTTTGCGCCCGGTCGGCTTTCTGATCGCCACCTCGGCCTTCCTGATCCTCGGCTCGTATATTCTGGGCGAGCGCAAGTGGCACATCATGGTGCCCGTGGCTCTGATCGCAACCGGAGCAGTCTGGTATCTGGTTCAGGAAGTTCTTGGAATTTACATGCGCCCCCTGCCGGGCGTGTTGGGAGGCTGACATGCTCGAAGGACTTCTGATCGGCCTGCAAACGGCCTTTTCGCTTCAAAACCTGCTGATGGTCGTCGCGGGCTGCCTTATCGGCACATTCATTGGCATGCTGCCCGGGCTGGGACCGATGTCGATCATCGCGATCATGATCCCCGTCGCGATTTCGATGGGAGACCCATCCGCTGCTCTGATCCTTTTGGCGGGCGTCTATTATGGCGCGATTTTCGGGGGCTCAACTTCGTCCATTCTGCTGAACGCGCCGGGGGTCGCGGGCACGGTGGCCTCAAGCTTTGACGGCTATCCTATGGCGCGACAAGGCAAGGCTGGTAAAGCGCTGACCATCGCTGCGATTGCCAGTTTCGCCGGTGGTACATTGGGTGCGATCCTACTGATGGTGTTCGCCCCAGCTCTGTCTTCGGTCGCACTGTTGTTTCACTCTGCCGAGTATTTTGCGCTGATGGTTGTCGGCCTGTCTGCCATTGCCGCCTTCGCAGGCTCTGGCCAGGTAGCAAAGGCGCTTATCATGACCATTCTTGGTTTGATCATGGCGACCGTTGGCGAGGGAGCACTGTTCAACCTACCGCGCTTCACCATGGGGATTATGGACCTGCAATCCGGTTTTGGTTTCATCACACTGGCCATGGCGATGTTCGCCTTGCCCGAGGCCCTTTTCCTCGTCCTCAAACCCAAAGACTTGCAAGGCGATGATGGCGAAATCAAAGACCTGCGCATTACGAAAGACGAAGCAAAGGCCATCGCCCCGGTCATTGGTCGCCAATCCACACAGGGTTTCTTTATCGGAGTCCTGCCAGGCGCGGGGGCGACTATCGCGAGCTTCCTCGGCTATGCGGTCGAACGAAACATCGCTCCGAAAGAAGAGCAGGAAGAGTTTGGAAAAGGCTCAATCAAGGGGCTTGCAGCGCCTGAAGCGGCAAATAACGCGGCTTGTACCGGTTCATTCGTACCGCTGCTGACACTGGGCATTCCTGGATCGGGAACCACCGCCATCTTGCTTGGCGCGCTGATCGCCCTGAACGTTACACCGGGTCCGCGCCTGATGATCGATGAGCCGCAGATCTTCTGGGCGGTCATCATGTCGATGTTCATCGGCAACCTCGTCCTGCTGATCCTGAACCTGCCGCTGATCCCCTACATCGCCAAGGTGCTCGCCGTTCCGCGCAACTATCTGATCCCGTTCATCCTGTTCTTCACTTTGATGGGGGCCTATATCGGGCAGAACAACGCCACAGAACTGCTGATACTGGTCGGGTTCGGGGTCTGTGCCACGGCACTGAAGTTTGCAGACTATCCACTTGCTCCCTTGCTGATCGGCTTCATCCTCGGCGGTATGATGGAGGATAATTTCGCGCGTTCCATGCAGCTCTACGACGGTATCGCCTTCATTTGGGAACGCCCGATGACGCTGGGCCTGCTGGTCATCGCCGTGCTGTTGGTCTTGCTGCCAAGCTACCGCGCACGTCGAGCAAAGGCGCGGGCGGCAGGCGTGGCCGATGGCGACTGAGCCACTCTCAGGGGTCCGCGTCCTTGACCTGACTAATGTTCTGGCGGGCCCCTATTGTTGCTATCAACTAGCGCTGATGGGGGCCGAGGTCATCAAGGTTGAACGCCCCGGCACCGGTGATCTGGCCCGCGTGCTGGGCGCGGATCCCGACCGGAACAAGGCCGGAATGGGCATCAGCTTTCTGGCACAGAACGCCGACAAGAAGTCTGTCACGCTGGACATGAAGGCCGAGCAGGGAAAGGCGTTGCTTAAAAGGCTAATTCAAACCGCAGACGTTTTGGTTGAGAACTTTCGCCCCGGCGTGATGGACCGGCTGGGGCTGGGTTATGAGGTCTTGCGCGCTGAAAATCCCAACCTGATCTATTGCGCGATCAGCGGGTTCGGTCAGAACGGTCCACGCCGTAACGATCCGGCCTATGATCAGATTGTTCAGGGCCTCAGCGGTGTCATGTCCATCACCGGTGCGCCCGATACAGCGCCTTATCGCGTCGGCTATCCTCTGGCAGATACCGTAGGCGGATTGACTGCAGCCTTTGCCATCAGCGCGGCCTTGAACGCCAATCCACGCGGGGCGTTTCTCGATGTTGCCATGACCGAGGCTGTTGTTTCGACAATGGGATGGGTTGTTTCGAACTATCTTTTGGGGGGTGTTCAGCCGGGTGCCCATGGCAACGAAAACACGACCTCAGCACCGTCAGGAACCTTCGCCACATCCGACAGCCCGATCAACATCGCGGCCAATCGGGATGAACAATGGCAGGCGTTGGCGAGACATCTAAGCCGAGAGGATTTGCTAACCCATCCCGACTATCAGACTCGCGAAGATCGCAAACAAAGCCGTCATGCCCTTCGGCAAGAGCTCGAACGCACGTTGATCACCCGACCGGCCACAGATTGGGTTCGCGAATTGAACACGCTCGGCGTACCTGCAGGGCAGGTTTTGACGGTGCCTGAGGCTCTGTCGGATGATCAAATGGAGGGCCGGGCGTTGATCGGAACTCTCTCGGCTTACGGTGAAAACATGCGTCTGGCGGGCAGTCCAGTGGTCATGGATGGCGCGCGCAAGATGCCCCGGACCGCCCCACCCGTGCTTGGTGCCGACAACGCTGCAATCTGGTCCGAGCTGGGCTTGTCAGACGCCGAAATCGACGCCCTGCAGAAAGAGGGAATTATATGAGTGACGTGGCCGATTGGTGGCAGACGGCCATCATTGATATGGAACCCGGGCGTATCGCGTTGCGTGGCCAGCCGATTGAAAACCTGATCGGCACAGTTGGCTTCGCAGAAATGATCTGGCTGATGGTGCGTGGTGACAGGCCAACATCCGCACAGACACGATTGTTCGAAGCAGCTTTGGTCGCAGCCGTGGATCACGGCCCGCAAGCCCCCTCAATCGCGACCGCGCGGATGGCGGTGACCTGCGGCCTACCTCTGAACAACGCCATGGCCAGCGCAGTCAATATGTTGGGCGACGTCCATGGCGGGGCCGGAGAGCAAGCGGTCGAGCTATATCATTTCATAGACACCCACTCCGAGAACCTAGATACCGCGTTGGATGACTGGATCGCGCTTAACGGAAAGATTCTGCCCGGCTTTGGCCACAGGTTTCACACTCCGACCGACCCGCGCGCGCCAAAACTGATGGAATTGGTCGAACAAGCCGTCGAAGCAGAAGCTTGTGAAGGGCGATACATGAAAATCGGGCGCGCTGTGGAAACTGCGCTTTGGCGGCAAAAAGGCAAGCCGGTTCCGATGAATATCGATGGAGCCACCGCCGTAATCTATGCCGAGCTGGGTTTTGCCCCGCCCCTTGCGCGCGGTCTGTTCTGCCTGTCACGTTCGGTCGGAATCCTGGCGCATGCATGGGAGCAGATGCAGCAAGGTGGGCGCAGCAAAGGACCCACCCCGCCTAAATACCGCTGGACCTATATGGGCGAAACCTCCTAGCGCAAACCGCTAAGCTCGTTTCTCTTCCTCAACTTCAACCGGTTCGGCGCTGACCTCAATCACCTCTTCCGCCTCGGGCGCTTCGGCTTCCGGTTCTTCTTCGGCCTCAGACTGATCCTCCAGCGCGCCCACGATCAGCGGCAGCATATGCACACCAGTCGCGCTTGCGATCTCGGGCGTCTGGGGCGTTTGCCAGCTGAGCGTATCGAAGCTGCCGCAGTTTTGGCAGACCGGACCCCATTCAGGCTGAATGTCATGGCAGTTGTCACAAACCCATTGCGGCCCGCGTGGCGCATTCAGCGCTTTGGCCAGCCAGCCCTGCACCACCGCGTCCGAGGCACCCTCACCCCGCTCAATGGCCGCCATCAGCGTGTAAGCGCGCGCATCGCCCTGCTTTTCAACCACATCACCCAGCGCGCGACGCGCTTCGGGGAAATCCTCGGCCACGATGTTCAGCTCGGCCAGGATCAGGCGGGTTTCCATGTTTTCCGGGTGGATGCGCGTCAGCGCGGTAAACCGCTTGATCCGTTGTTCCGGCGTTTCTTCGGGTGCGATTTCAGCAAAGGCATGGGCAAGATCGGGGTGCGGCTGCACCTCCCACGCTTTTTTCAGAATCTTGGTTGCAGCCCGCGCCTTGCCCTTTTCGATATAGGCCCGCGCCGCCATCGCGGCAGCGGGCACCAGATCGGGTGACAGGCGGTTGGCCTCAATCGCGTGTTCCTGCTGTTCGACCGTCGCCCCGTCTGCCAAAATCTCTTTGGCCTCGGACAGGGCCAGAACCGCATCACGCCGTTTGAACACGTCACGCGGCAGGTGACCCGCCTTCAGCTTGGAGGTCAAAGTCGACCGCGCCCCGGCCCAATCCTGCGCCTTGGTCTGCAGGTTCAACAAGATATCTTGCGTTTCCTCATGGCGCGGTTTCAGCGCCAGCGCCTTTTCGGCCAGCTTGCGCGCGGTGTCATCATCACCCGAAGCCAGCTTTTGCTTCATGATCCCGCGCACACCCACGAACCGCGTAGCATTATTGGTCACCAACTTCTTGTAAGTCTCTTCCGCCTTCTTGGTATCACCCGTCATCTCGGCGGCCTGCGCCACCAGAAGGTTGGTCAGCTCAGGCTTATTCAACAACTTCTCGGCCTTGCTGGCCTTGGTCATCGCTGTGCGCCCTTCGCCCGAGGCCAGCGCCATCAGCCCATCCGCCAGCGCCTGATACCCGCGCTGCTCGCGGCTGCGGTCGAAATACCGCGACAGGGCTGTTTCATCGCCGTTGAGGAATTTCAGCGTCGCAATCAACAGCGTCAGCAGCTTGAAGAACAGCCACACCGCAAACACCAGCACGCCCAGCGCGATCACCGATTGCAGCGGCCCCAGCGTGTATTCGGTGCCCGCGACGGTGATCTGCACCCCACCACTGGTTTCCATCAGGTACCCTGCACCTATGGCCAGCAGACCGATAATCGCAACAAAAACAAGGATCTTTAACAATGACCACAGCATGGCAGGTCCTTCAGTTCGAGTTCAGGCTTGAAGCCAGCGTATTTGCAGCCTCAACAGCCGAGAGCCGCGTTTGTGCCGCCTGCGCCCAATCCGCCAACGCGGTCTGCGCCGCTTCGGGCAAAGAGTTCAATTCGCTCAGCACCTTGGACAAATCACCATCCGACAGCGCCGCCTGAGCGCGCGACAGGACTGCATCCGGATCGTCGCCTTCTTGCGGGGTGACCGAGCGCGCGCCGGTTTGACGCTGCAGGAATGCGACCAGGCCAGTGCCCTTATTCGCGTCCCGCGCTTCCGCCAATGCCGTCCGCGCCGCCGGAGCAAAAGAGGCGCGCAAGGCTGAGATCGTCTCGACGCCGTTATCCGCAGAACCGACCAAAGCATCCGGCACATCAACACCACCGGCCTTTAATTCGGTAACCAATTCTGTGTACGGCTGACCCGCATCCAACTGGCCATGCAATCGCGACAGGATCGCGGCATTGGTCGCTGCGCGCGCCTCAGCCGAGGCTTTGGCTTCAAGCGCCTGCGCATCAGACACCATCTTCTCAACTTCGCTGCGTTGCGCGGCCAGCGAATCCTGCAGTTTTTTCAGTTCAGCCTCAAAAGCAGCGGCGGTTTCAGGCGAAACGCCCGCCTCAATCGGATTCGCTTCAAGCGCTGAGAGGCGGTCTCCCAACGGTTTGACCTGCCCCGCCAGCGTATCAACGCTGGATTTCACCGAACTCAGATCCGTTTCAACGGGCGCAAGCTTGTCTGAAAGCGCTTTGATCTGATCGGTCAGGGCCGAGACATCCGGGCCGTCGCTCAGAGATTCAGTCAGCTTGGTGATCTGATCCGATTGATCCGTCAACTTCGATTCAAGTGCGGCAATTGCATCCGCGCTGTCGGTCCCCTGAGAAGAAAACCCACTGCTACCCACGGCAAATCCGATCCCGGCAGCAACGACACCACCCAGCAAAGCCGGCACAAACCCACCGCGCTTTTCTACGGTGCGTTCGATCACTTTCTCTTGCGCGGTTTCTTCTGGGGACGCAGTCGTTTCGACGGCTTCGGCTTCGGCTTCGGCTTCGGCTTCGGCTTCGGCTTCGGCTTCGGCTTCGGCTTCGGCTTCGGCTTCGGCTTCGGCTTCGGCTTCGGAAGTTACCTCATCTGCAGCCTCTTGCGCGTCAACAGACTTCTCATCCGAAACGGCAGTGCTTTCGGCCTCGGTGGCCCCTGCCACCTCTTCAACTTTGGGGTCTTCGACCGGTTCCTGATCGGGTTTTTTCTTATCAGCCACCGCCTTATTCCCCTTATCGATTCCAAAAACACATGAACAACAGACCAGACCAAGTTAATCTGCACCCGGCGCGCTCTCAACCCGCATCGCATGTTTCACAAGTTTTTTAACGGCTTTCTGCATTTGGTCCGGAGTCGGTTCATTCGCGATCCTCAACCTCTCGAAAGCCAAGGAATTAAGGGGTTCCGCCGTTGCATCGCTGATTGCAGCCAACCACAAAGGCGCAGTCCCGGCCCAAACCTCGGCAAAATGTCGCGCCGAGCGGGGTGAAAAAAGAGGGGCAATAACCGGTTGGTTGCCTTCAGCCGCTAAAGACGCCTCATCGCTCAGCGGCAACAAATGTTGCTGGTAAACCGGCTGTTCACGCGTGGTCAGGCCAGAACCGGTCAACCGTTCAGCAATATTGCCGCGGCTGTGTTCTCCGCGCAGATGCAACAATGGGCTGCCAGGTCTGAGGCGTAACAGGCCCGCGACCAACTCTTCAGCAGTTGCGCCCACCATCTGGGCCATCCAACCTGCGGTTTTCGCCGCTTCTGTGGTTGACGGACCCACGCACCACGCGGGCAGGTCTCGATCTACGCCCAGCGCGGCCGCTGCGTTGACTCCGTTGGCCGAGGTAAAGATCAATCCGCCGATACCGTCCGTCTTTACCGGGACGGCCATGGGTCTGATCTCCAACAGTGGGGAAACAAGAACCGAGACCTGCGATCTGACGCGGTCCGGTAGCTGCGCGACGAACCTGTCAGAGGCGGCACGCGGGCGGGTCATCAACAAATACAACTATCGGCGCCTTCGGCCTTGGGATTGTTTGCATCCGCGCAGGGTGATACCCCGCTTGCCAATCATGATGCAACGGATCGGGCCAATGGTGCAAACACTTACAGTCCTCGGGCTGGAAAGCAGCTGCGATGACACAGCCGCAGCCGTCGTGCGCCACGGTGAAGGCGCGCTGCCTCAGATCCTGTCATCCGTGGTACATGGTCAAACCGATCTGCACAGCGCCTATGGGGGCGTCGTGCCCGAGATCGCGGCGCGGGCGCATGTGGAAAAGCTGGATATCTGTGTTAAACAGGCTCTAACGCAGGCCAATATTGGCCTTGGTGATCTCGATGCCATCGCCGTCACTGCCGGCCCCGGCCTTATCGGAGGGGTCATGTCCGGCGTCATGTGCGCCAAAGGTCTGAGCGCCGCAACCGGGCTGCCGTTGATCGGAGTGAATCATCTGGCTGGCCACGCTTTGACCCCTCGCCTGACCGACGGAATTGCGTTCCCCTACCTGATGCTGTTGGTCTCGGGCGGGCATTGCCAATACCTAATCGCCCATGGGTCGGACCGGTTCACGCGATTGGGCGGAACGATAGACGATGCGCCCGGTGAGGCCTTCGATAAGACAGCGCGCCTGTTGGGGCTACCCCAACCCGGCGGACCATCGGTCGAGGCCGAAGCCCGCACCGGAGATCCCAGGCGATTTCGATTCCCACGGCCTTTGCTGGATCGACCCGGATGCGATCTGTCGTTTTCCGGGCTAAAGACCGCGCTGATGCGGATGCGTGATCAGATCGTGGCCGAGAAGGGAGGCCTCACCCGGCAAGACCGCGCCGATCTGTGCGCGGGATTTCAGCAGGCCATAGTGGATACGCTGGCCGAAAAAACCCGGCGTGCAATTTCGCTCTACCTCGAGGCCACCCCTTTGGAGTCAGTCATCACAGTGGCCGGGGGTGTAGCGGCAAATACAGCAATTCGTGCAGCGTTAGAGACTGTTTCACAAGACTGTGGCGCCCGATTTACGGCCCCGCCGCTTGCCCTGTGTACGGATAACGCTGCGATGATTGCCTATGCAGGTCTGGAGCGTTTCCGCGCCGGCGCACAGGATGGGTTGGACCTGACCGCCCGCCCTCGCTGGCCGCTGGACCAGACCAGCCCGGCAATGCTGGGCAGCGGAAAGAAAGGGGCGAAGGCATGAGCGTTTCTGTATTGGGATCGGGGGCGTTTGGGACTGCTCTGGCGATCTCACTCGCGGGAAACGGGCCTGTCACCCTGTGGGCGCGTGACGCGGAACATGCGCGGTCGATGGCGGCAAATCGCGAGAACGCTGCCCGGCTACCGGGCGTCTCTCTTCCGGATGCGATCCGTGTGACATCAGACATACAGGTTGTGGCACAAAGTGACGTCCTGCTGATGACCGTTCCGATGCAAAAGCTGCGCGGGGCACTGCGAGATCACGCAGCTTTACTGCCGGGCAAGACTATCGTGGCCTGTTGCAAAGGGATTGAGCAGTCTTCAGGTCTTGGGCCGATCTCAGTCATCGCGCAGACAATCCCCGATGCGCATCCCGCGCTTCTGACCGGGCCCAGTTTTGCTGACGATATTGCCCGAGGGCTGCCGACCGCGTTGACGCTTGCCTGCGCAGATGCTGCACTGGGCACCTCCCTTCAGCAAGAGCTGACAACCGCGAACCTGCGCCTTTATCGCACGTCAGATACGGTCGGGGCCGAGCTTGGCGGCGCGTTGAAGAACGTTATGGCGATCGGCTGCGGAGCCGCGATTGGAGCCGGGTTGGGCGACAGCGCCCGCGCCGCGCTCATCACGCGCGGGTTCGCCGAGATGCAGCGCTTTGCGGCCCTGCGCGGTGCGCAGCCAGAAACATTGATGGGACTGTCCGGGCTGGGTGATCTGGTCCTGACCTGTTCGTCCGAATTGTCCAGAAATTACCGTTTTGGCCTATGTTTGGGTCTAAATCAGCCGTTTGACAGCGCAACGACCGTCGAAGGCGTCGCCACCGCGCAAGCCATGTCTGATATCGCCGCATCCGAAGGGCTGGATATGCCCATCAGCACAACGGTGGCGAAACTCAGCAGCGGTGCCTACAGTGTGACCGACGCGATTCAGGCCCTGCTGGGTCGCCCACTCAAGGAGGAATAAGATGCTCATCGCTCTGATCGCCCGTGACAAACCCGGCGCTCTGCAAACCCGGCTGGATAACCGTCCCGCACACCTGGCCTATCTCGAAGAGACCGGCGTGGTAGCACAGGCTGGTCCGTTGCTGGATGGGGAAGCCATGATTGGCTCTCTGATCGTTCTGGATGTCGAAGACATGGCCGAAGCGCAGGAGTGGGCGCGCAACGATCCCTATGCGCTGGCCGGACTGTTCGACTCGGTCGAGCTAATCCAATGGAAGCGGGTGATCGGCTGATGGCATATTGGCTGTTCAAATCCGAACCCTCGACCTGGAGCTGGGATCAGCAGGTCGACAAAGGGGATGCGGGCGAGGAATGGGATGGCGTCCGCAACTATCAGGCGCGTAATTTCATGCGGCAGATGAAAGTCGGGGACCGTGGGTTCTTTTATCATTCGCAAAAGGACAAGGCGATTGTCGGCATCGTTGAGGTCTGTTCCGAAGCCCATCCCGACAGCACCACCGATGATGAGCGCTGGGAATGCGTGGATATCAAGGCCGTTCGCCCTTTCACCACGCATATCACATTGGATCAGATCAAGGCAGAAGGACGGCTGGATGACATGGTTCTGGTCAAGAATTCGCGCCTGTCTGTGCAACCCGTTGCTGATGAAGAATGGGCGTTGATCTGCGCCATGGGCGAGACGAAATCGGATTAAAGGGAAGGCCCTGACAACGCAGAACCTTCCCTACCCCACGTGCTCCCAACTCACCACACGTGTATAGAATTATCTGGTTCTGACCGTCCTGGTCACGACCTGACCCTAACCGAATTCCGGCGGTTGTTTCAAACGCCAAGTCCTTAAATTAAATCTCAAATGCAAAACGCCCGCCGTGTTTCGACGGGCGTTGCAGGCTTGGTACCGGGATCAGCCGTAGACCGATTCTTTGCCGAAATGCTTGGTCAGCATGTAATAAACGACGGCGCGGTATTTGTTCCGCTCGGACATGCCATAGGTTTCCAGAACCTTGTTGATCGCTTCCATCAGCTCAGGGCCATCAGCCAGACCCAGCTTTTTGACCAGGAAGTTGTTCTTGACCGTCTCAAGCTCGCTTTCCTGACTGGCCGCCACCGTCGAAGCATCAGCGTCATAAATGGCCGGACCACAGCCAATGGTCACCTTGGTCAGCAAGTCCATATCGGCATCCATGCCGCATTTGGATTTCAGATCCTCGGCATACTTGGCGATCAGCTCGTCGCGTTTTCCCATTAAGCACTCTCCCGTAGTACAGATGTTGTGGTGTTATTTTCATATCCTAGAAACAGATGCAGGCAGCCTAGCCAGAAGATATGCTCACACAAAGGGAAAAATTCCGCACATTCCCCGTAAGCGGAATCACTCTGCCACCGAGCTGGAAACCTGTCTTGAATTCGAAAAATCGGCGCCCTCGGGTGATTTGGCGATCGGACCCGATGGACGCATGTTCGTGTCGATGCAGAAGAGTGTATCCATACTCCGCTCACCTGTTCCGAACAATGGAGAGGAATCCTCGCAAGAAATCCAACAAGACCGCCCGCTTCAAGCAGTCAGTGGTCGCCGACCCTTTTCCCGACCCTGTTTGGCGGGGCCGGAACACCTATCGGCAATAGCCCCAACCGGGTCCTTGCAAGTGGAAATGATCTGCATGCAAGCGGTTGAAATTCGGGCCCAGAACAACGCGAAACCAATCGCATGCGCCGCGCCCGATCTGATGAAGAAAGTCAGCCTCGGGGCCGGGTGTGGACCAATCGTCAATCAGGCTAAGGGTTCGCCCATCGCCCAGTTCCACGCCCACGATGTCAATCGAATCTGCGGTCGCATGACTGCTCCATCCATTGTTTGCACCTCGCGCGGTGCGCATCCGCCGGCAATTATAGCTGCCGATATGGCGTAAGGCGCGTGCATCAGTGCCCAGAATATCCCGCGCGGCGGGCTGCACGACGTGGTGTTCCCACATAGTCAATCGCAAGGCGGTGGTGCAGCGTGTCTCGACCGCCCTGACGTCGGCGCTAACCAGGCCCGACAGCCGACCTCGTCCAGCGATACCGCAATTCTGATCGACGACCAGATCCTCCATCTCGGTGAACGCAACATCGGCCTGAGTCATAGCCAGTCGACATTGCGTTTCATCCGCCAGGGCTCTGCGCAGCTGTAGTGCCGTGATTGGCGTCACCGGGGCTTTCACGCTCAGATCGCGCAACGGATTCCAGTGCACCGGCACTGGAGACTGAGGATGCGCCAATAGCCAGTAACCACCCGCACCGAAGACAAACAGAAAAACAAGAAGAGAAAAAAAGGACGCCGCCAGATGAAAAACCCGGCGGCGTCCAGAAGGTTCGGTCATACCCGGACCAGCAATCAGTAGCGGTAGTGCTCAGGCTTGTAAGGGCCTTCCGGTGCAACACCGATGTAAGCCGCCTGTTCGTTGTCCATCTTGGTCAGTTTCACACCGATGCGGTCCAGATGCAGGCGGGCCACTTTCTCGTCCAGATGCTTGGGCAAGATATAGACCTTGTTTTCGTACTGGTCGCCCTTGGTGAACAGCTCGATCTGCGCCAGAACCTGATTGGTGAAGGACGCAGACATAACGAAAGACGGGTGACCGGTGGCGTTACCGAGGTTCAGCAGGCGGCCTTCGGACAGCAGGATGATACGGTTGCCCGAGGGCATCTCGATCATGTCCACCTGTTCCTTGATGTTGGTCCATTTGTGGTTCTTCAGGCTGGCCACCTGAATTTCATTGTCGAAATGGCCGATATTGCCGACGATGGCCATGTCCTTCATCGCGCGCATATGCTCGATGCGGATCACGTCCTTGTTACCGGTGGTAGTGATAAACACATCCGCGGTTGCAACTTCATCTTCCAGCAATGTCACTTCATAGCCGTCCATCGCAGCCTGCAGCGCGCAGATCGGGTCGACCTCTGTCACTTTCACACGCGCGCCGGCACCGGACAGCGAAGCGGCCGAGCCTTTGCCCACGTCGCCATAACCGCAGACCACGGCAACTTTGCCCGCCAGCATGGTGTCAGTGGCGCGGCGGATACCGTCGACCAGCGATTCTTTACAGCCGTATTTATTGTCAAATTTCGACTTGGTGACCGAGTCGTTCACGTTGATCGCCGGGAACGGCAGGTGGCCGTCTTTCACCAGTTGATACAGACGATTCACACCGGTGGTGGTTTCCTCAGACACGCCTTGGATCTGATCACGCATCTTGGTGAACCAACCGGGCGAAGCCGCCATACGCTTGGCGATCTGCTTCTTGATCACCTCTTCCTCTTCCGAACCGGGAACCGGAATAATGTCCTCACCGGCTTCGGCGCGAGCACCCAGCAGGATGTATAGCGTTGCGTCGCCGCCATCATCGAGGATCATGTTCGGGCCATCTTCGAACAGGAAGGACTTGTCCAGATAGTCCCAGTGCTCTTCCAGCGTCTGACCCTTGATCGCGAATACCGGAATACCCGCCTCGGCAATCGCCGCAGCTGCGTGATCCTGTGTCGAGAAGATGTTGCACGACGCCCAGCGTACATCCGCGCCCAGCGCGACCAGCGTTTCGATCAGAACCGCCGTCTGAATGGTCATGTGCAGCGAGCCCACAATCCGAGCACCGCTCAGCGGTTTACTGTCACCGTATTCGGCGCGCAGGGCCATCAGCCCCGGCATTTCCGTTTCAGCGATATCCAGTTCTTTGCGGCCAAAGCCCGCCAATGAAATGTCCTTAACGATATAGTCCCCGGCCATCAGGTTCTCCACTCCGGTAAATCTCGGTCCGGGTTGCCCCTAGCATTCCTTGGGACAGGAGGCAATGTGGATGGCCGGAAACGGGAATCTACGCCTTGAAAATCAGCTCGGCGTACCCTCGACCTTGATCTTCGGGATCGCTTGGAAAAAATCCGTGCCAACGGCAACGATACAACTTATGCCATTGGGTTGCGTGACCAGAACGGTGTAACTTCCCGTTTCCTTCGAGGTCCAGACCTCCATCACCGACTGCGCGCCCCGAGATTTCTGCAGACCACCAAAGGCAAGTTCTTCGGCATAGTTGTCCTGCAGCTTGGAAATCAGCTGCTCTCGATCGGCACAGTTATTCTGGGCAAAAACGGGCGGCGCGGTGGCAGCCATTCCAAAGGTCAGGGCGATTGCAAACAAACGCTTGAACATAGCAAGCTCCTTTCGATACGTGTTTCGTTTCGAGAGGGGCGCAACTGAAAGGAGTCAGCACCCCCCTCAGTCCTTGATGTCGGGATCGGTTGGTTCGGTTTCAAAGCACGAATGCTCAAGAAAACGTTGGCAGCTGGTGATCCTGACAAGTACATCATAGCAGAAAAATACGATTTTAATGTGTCCCACTTCACAAGGCATGGCAGAATGGCAACACAACCCCGCGCATGGCAGAGAATGCTGTCGGGCCGCAGGCTGGACCTGCTGGACCCCACACCGGTGGATATCGAGATTGAGGATATCGCCCATGGACTTGCCTTTGTGGCGCGCTGGAACGGTCAAACGGCGGGTGATTTCGCCTATTCCGTGGCCGAACATTCCCTGCTGGTCGAAGAGCTTTTTGGCCGTATCGCGCCGAAAGCGCCGGTGAAATGGCGACTGGCGGCCCTGTTACACGATGCGCCGGAATATGTGATCGGAGACATGATCTCCCCCGTCAAATCCGCCGTCGGCCCGGATTACGGCGCGCTGGATGACCGTCTGGCGGCAGCAATCCACATCCGGTTCGGGTTACCGGCCGAGGTGCCGAAGACGGTAAAACGGCAGATCAAAAAGGCCGACAAGATCAGCGCCTGGATGGAGGCAACGCAGATCGCGGGTTTTTCCGAGACGGAGGCGACGAATTTTTTTGGTCGACCTGATAAAGCAGTGATGGAGGGTTTGGAGATAAAATTACGCCCGCCGGTCGAAGTGCGACGGGCGTATACGGATCGACATCAGTCTCTGCTAAAACAGATTTAGCCAAAGACGTAGAAACATAGCTTGTTGCCGTCTGCATCGCGAGCATAAGCCCCGTAGAACACGTCCGGAACGCGCTGACCGGGTTCACCTTCGTCGGTAGCACCCAAGCTGATTGCCTTTTCATACAATGATTGAGCGTGTTCTTTTGAGTCTGCAGGAAAGGCCACCATCGTGCCGTTGCCCGGCGCACAGGCCGCACCATCGTAGGGTTCACATACGGCCAACATTGGCGCACCGGGTTCATTGCCGATAAATGCAATGCGCCCTGCATCGAACGTCACCTTGGCATCCCGGTCCGAGAGTAAATCAGTATAAAACTTCTTGGCGCGCTCCATGTCCGAGACGCCAATGGTTACATAGCCAATCATTTTCGAGTTTCCTGCGTTGTTTTATGTTTCGACGCGGACACTCGAAAACAAAGCCCGAGTTAGCAAATCACGAAGCGGTGACTGACACTTAGCGAGGACTACGCTTCGCCAAAATCCGCTGCAACGTCCGGCGGTGCATGTTCAGGCGCCGCGCCGTCTCAGAAACATTCCGATCACACAGCTCATAGACCCGCTGGATATGCTCCCAGCGCACGCGATCCGCGCTCATGGGGTTTTCCGGCGGTGGGGGCAGTTCGTCGCCCTTGGCCAGCAATGCGTTGGTGATATCAGTGGCGTCAGCGGGTTTTGACAAATAATCCGTTGCGCCGATCTTGACCGCTGCGACCGCAGTGGCGATCGCGCCGTAACCGGTCAGAACCACAACCCGGCTGTCAGGGCGTTTCTCGCGTAGCACTTCGACGACGTCCAAGCCATTGCCGTCTTCCAGGCGCAAGTCGACAACTGCATAGGCAGGCGGGCGTGCGGTGGATATGGCGCGGCCTGCGGCAACGGAACCGGCGGTTTCAACCTCAAAACCGCGCTTTTCCATGGCTTTGGCCAGACGTCTCAGAAACGGCTCGTCATCATCTACCAGGAGCAGCGATTTGTCAGGGCCGATGTCAAGCTGGGAACTGTCTGCCATATGTTGGTCTTTCCGCTATTTCATGCCTTTGGCTTGAACATGAGTAATAGCAGCGCCACCCCAAAGGTCAAACAACCCGTTGCCTGCTAGATCTGATCAATGAAACAGCCCACCTTGTCCGCCATCTGCTCGGCCGTGTCATCGCGCTTGAAGAATTCAAGGAATCCATCCTCGGGCGTAACCAGATAGGTGAAGGTGGAATGATCGACCAGATAATACTCGTCGCTTTTGTCCTGAGCCTTGTAGTAGGTCTTATAGGCCTTGCTGGCGGCCTTGACCTGTTCTGGCGATCCAGTCAGCGCGATCATGCGTTCATGCAGGTTGAAGGCATAGTCACCTACAACCTCGGGCGTGTCGCGGTCGGGATCGATCGAGATGAACAAAGGCGTTACCGATAGCCCGCGCTCGGCCAGAAGATCGATGGCCTCGGCATTGCGGGACATATCGAAGGGGCAGACATCGGGGCAGAAAGTATAGCCGAAATAAATCAATGTGGGCTCGGTGATCACATCCTTGTCGGTTATGGTTTCGCCCTTGCTGTTGATCAGCTCGAACGGGCCGCCGATCGCCGCCGTTCCGCCTGCAATCTGGCTTGAGCGGCACTGCGCGAACTTGTCATCCGATCCGCCGCGTGTCAGCAGCCACATTGCACCCACGCCAACGGCCAGAACAACAGCTGCGAGCACGGCGTAAAGACGAATCATTGGGACTATCCTGATGCGAAGGTTGTTGATCGGTTCGGCCCGCACTCCTATCAACATGAGGAGCCGACGCAATAGGACATAATCGACCGATGACCGATTCCAAGACCAGCCTCTGGCGCGGACAAGAACGCAGCACCTGGATTCGTTTGCGCACACTGATCCTGTTGCGATGGGTCGCGATCGTCGGCCAGTTCACTGCGATAACGGTGGCCCAGCAATACTACCACGTCCAGCTGGAGCTTGGCTTGTGTTACTTTGCCATCGGCGTCTCGGTAATGGGCAACCTCACAGCCATCTTACTGTTTCCAGAGAACAAGCGCCTGTCAGAGTTCGAAAACTTTCTGATGGTGCTGTTCGATCTGTCGCAGCTGTCGGTCCTGCTCTATCTCACCGGTGGGCTGAACAATCCATTTGCCCTGCTTCTGGTTGGTCCGGTAACGATTTCCGCAAGCGTCATGAGCACGCGCTCAACCCTGATTATCGGCGGGGTCGCCGTGATTTTGACCACGTTGTTGGCGCAGTTTCACTTGCCCCTGCGCACCAATCTAGGGCTGGTTCTGGATATCCCCGATATCCTGCTGTTCGGCAACTGGGCCGCGATCATCATCGCCATCGTGTTCATCGGCGCCTATTCCCACCGCATCAGTTCCGAAGTGCAATCGATGTCCGAGGCGCTCTCGGCCACGCATATGGCGCTGGCGCGGGAGCAGAAACTGACCGATCTGGGTGGTGTGGTGGCCGCTGCCGCGCATGAGCTGGGGACACCTTTGGCCACGATCAAGCTGGCCAGCTCCGAGCTGATCGAAGAACTTGACGACCGGCCGGAGCTCAAGGAAGACGCCGCCCTGATCCGCGAACAGGCCGACCGCTGTCGCGATATTCTGCGCGACATGGGACGGGCAGGCAAAGACGACCTGCATCTGCGTCAGGCACCCCTGTCGACAGTCATCCATGAATCGGCGGAGCCTCACATCAACCGGGGCAAAGAGGTGCATTTTGCCGAAGGTCCGGTGCTGGACGGCGACGTGCAACAACCCTCGATCCTGCGCAAGCCCGAGATCATTCACGGGCTGCGCAACCTGATCCAGAATGCGGTGGACTTCGCACGTGACACTGTTTGGGTTGAGGCCGAATGGACCTCGGAACTGATCACCGTTTGCATCATGGATGACGGGCGCGGGTATCCGTCTCACATCATCGGACGGATCGGCGATCCCTTCATGCGGCGGCGGCGGGCGGATCGCAGCAGCCGCCCCGAATACGAAGGCATGGGTCTGGGCCTGTTCATCGCCAAAACCCTGTTGGAACGCAGCGGGGCTCAGCTCTATTTCGCCAATGGCTCCGATCCTTATCAGAACCTGACGGATCAACCCGAGCGGCGCGGTGCAATTGTCAAGGTCGTCTGGCCGCGCAAGTTGATCGACGCTCAGATCGGTGACACGCCGGTTCCCTCGGGCGCCAACCAGCCGTTTCAGATCTGAGTTAACACCCCGTTAACACTTGCCGGTCATATAGGTCCGGATGAGGTAATCGGGGTGCGCAATCCATGGCCGACTGGATCATATTGGCTGCGATCAGTCTGGTTTCTGCAGGCTTTGCCATTCGTTGGCTATCGCCACGCCCGACACCACGGCGCGACGACTACGGATTGTGCTCTGACACCGTGTTTCTGTTCGACGGCACCCGATTGATCAGCCATTCCGACATCGCCCTGAACGGCTTTGAAACGGTCAACTCCTGGGCCGATCTCAAACGCTTGCTGCAGCGCGATTTCCCCGCCTTTCCCGAAACCCCCGACACGGTGCGCGCCAACCGTACCCTGGTGGTATCCGCTATTGATTGCACCGTAGACCGCGAGGTGCAGTGCGAATGGATCGAAGGTATAATTCGCGTCGAACTGCGAGACCTGACCGGGCAGACACATACTCAGCGTCGGGATGTAAATGACCCGATCCGACTGGCCATGGATCAGGCGCCCTATCCGGTCTGGCTGCTGGATGCCTCCAATCGGGTCAGCTGGTGTAATGCTGCCTATGTCGCGCTGGTGCGCAAGGTTGGCGGCCCCGATGCGGATTTGACCGAACCTCTGGTTCCCGCCCCTACGGACGATGCTCAGCTGGGCCGGAAATCCCGCGTTTCTGTTGCGGTGAAAGACAGCAATGCCCGGCTCTGGTTCGACCTCACCCGCGTGATCCGCGATGAGGGGCAGCTGTGCTATGCGGTTGATATCAATGCGATTGTCGAAGCTGAAACTGCCCAACGCAAATTCGTTCAGACCATGACCAAGACCTTCGCCCAGCTGTCAATCGGACTGGCAATCTTTGACCGGAACCGGCAGTTGGCCTTGTTCAATCCTGCGCTGATCGATCTGACTACGCTGCCGCCAGACTTCCTCAGTTGTCGACCGGGCTTGTCCAGCTTCTTTGACCGGTTGCGAGATCAGCACATGATGCCAGAGCCCAAGAACTACCGCAGCTGGCGTCGGCAGATGAACGACCTGATCGAGGCCGCAGAAGACGGCAATTACCAAGAGACATGGTCGCTGCCCTCTGGGTCGGTGTATTCAGTCAGCGGCCGTCCACATCCGGACGGCGCCGTTGCCTTTCTGTTCGAAGACATCACGGCCGAAATCACTCTGACCCGGCGTTTCCGGTCCGAGATGGACTTGATGCAGTCAATCCTCGACAAGCTTGCCGATGCCATCGCAGTCTTTGCGGATGACGGAACACTGGCATTCACAAATCTTGCCTACCACATGCTTTGGGGCGAGGTAGAAGAGGCCGGACTGGACTGCGCGACAGTGCTGGAAGTGACGCGCCAATGGCAGGATCATTGCACCGCAACGCCAGTTCTGGGTGAGATTCGGGATTTCGTGAACATCCGCGAGAATCGTGCCGAATGGTCGGCTGATCTGACCCTGAAGACCGGGGCCAAACTGACCTGCACAATCAACCCGATGCAGAACGGTGCAACAATCGTTCGTTTCGCTACCCTGGACGCGTTGGAAAGCCGCGCTGCGCCACAGAAAATCAGTGCCTGAACCGGGTTGCAGCCGACCGGGCGCAGGTTCATTGTGGCGCCATGACTGCGCCGTTGACTCTGACCATGAAATCCCCCGAAGAAACAGCCTCGCTCGCCGCCAATTTGGCGGGTGCACTTCGGCCGGGTGATACCATTCTGCTGGATGGGGCAATCGGCAGCGGCAAAACTCATTTCGCAAGAGCTTTGATACAATCCGTTCTTGCCGTACCCGAAGATGTCCCTTCGCCCACTTTCACGCTCGTACAGGTCTATGACACGAAGGTTGGTGAGGTCTGGCACTCGGATCTCTATCGCCTTTCATCGGTCGAAGAGATCGAAGAGCTGGGCCTGGTTGACGCCTTCGAAACCAGCATTTGCCTGATCGAATGGCCCGAGAAACTGGACACGCTGAAACCGCATTCGGCGCTGTTGATCCGCTTCTCAACTGACCCGGACGATCAGGACCTACGGCATCTGGAACTGAGCTGGACCAGCCCGAAGTGGACGTCCAGGCTGGAGAAGACCCCATGACGAACCGAGCGATTCTGGCCGAAGCGCTGATTGCACAAACAAAATGGCGCGGTGCGCAACAAGCACCTCTGGCCGGGGATGCGTCGAACCGCAGATACGAACGCTTAACCGATCCCACAACAGGGCAGACCGCCGTGTTGATGGATGCCCCGCCTGACAAGGGTGAAGATGTTGAATCCTTTGTGCGCATGGCAAACTACCTGCGATCGCTTGGCCTGAGCGCACCGGAGATCTACGCCGAAGATACCGAATACGGGTTCCTGTTGCTCGAAGATCTGGGCGATGCGCTGTTTGCCCGCGTGCTTGATGACGACCCATCGCAAGAGCGGACGCTTTATGATGCGGCAACGGACGTTCTGGTGCATCTGCATGCGGGGCCGACACTGTCACTGGACAGCTACGACCCCGCCCTGATGACCGAATTTTCGGCATTGTCTTTCACCAAATACGCGCAAGGCGTTCTTGGCGCGCATGATACCGAGACGCGCACGCGGTTCGAGTTGCGCTTTGCCGATATCCTGCACCGGGAAACCGGCGGCGCGCGGGTGGTGGTACAACGCGACTATCACGCCGAAAACCTGATCTGGCTGCCCGAACGCGAGGGGATCGCGCGTGTCGGCCTGCTGGACTTTCAAAGCGCGATGCTGGGTCATCCCGCCTATGATCTGATGTCCCTGCTGCAGGACGTGCGCCGCAACGTACCCGCCGGGATCGAGATGCGGATGATCGACCGCTATATCTCGGCGACTGGTGTCGACGGTCACGATTTTCGCACCGCCTATGCAGTGTTGGGTGCGCAGCGGAACCTGCGCATCCTGGGTGGGTTTGCACGGCTGGCGACAGATTATGGCAAGCCGCATTATGTCGATCTGATCCCTGCCGCTTGGGCCCATCTGATGCGCGATCTGGAACATCCGGCGCTTGTTTCGGTGGCCGATCTGCTGCGCGATGCCCTGCCCCCGCCCAGCCCTGAAAATCTTGCAAAGCTGAGGTCGCGATGACCCGTGCACCAAAGGCTGCAATGTTGTTTGCCGCCGGTTTCGGCACGCGTATGGGTGCGCTGACCAAGAACCGTCCCAAACCGCTGATTGAGGTGGCCGGGCGGCCTCTGATCGACCACGCGCTGGACCTGGTCACTCCGCTGCAGCCTCTGCGGGTCGTGGCCAATACGCATTATCACGCGGATCAGTTGACAAGGCATCTGGACCTAAAAGGGGTATTGCTGTCACACGAAGCACCAAAGATTCTGGAAACCGGAGGTGGGTTAAAGGCCGCTTTGCCAATGCTTGGGCCGGATCCGGTGTTCACACTCAACAGTGATGCGATCTGGGCCGGGCCCAACCCGTTGCAAATGCTGCAAGAGCGGTGGGACCCCGACCAGATGGATGCGCTGCTTATGTGCATCCCGACAGACCAAACACTTGGGCATTCAGGGTCAGGCGATTTCACGCAAGACAACACCGGTCGGATCACCCGCGGCGCTGGTCTGGTCTATGGCGGAGCGCAAATTCTTAAAACCGAAGGCCTGCACGATGTTGCCGAGGATGTGTTCTCGTTGAATCTCCTGTGGGATCGGATGCTGGAGGACCGCCGCCTGTTCGCGTTGTCCTACCCCGGTCGCTGGTGCGACGTTGGTCGGCCCGAAGGGATCGCACTTGCCGAAGGTCTGATCGCCGATGTTTGAGCCCAGCCTCCAGCCGCGGGTCTTTGCCGTCCCGCCGGGTGCAGACTTCCCCCGTGTGCTGGTCGACGGGCTGCGCAAACGGTTCGAAACACGCCCGCCCGAGGCGCTGGGGCGGGTTCAGCTGGTAGTCAACACGCGCCGCATGGCGCGACGCGTGCGAGAGCTGTTCGATCAGGGGCCACCTTGCCTGTTGCCAAAGCTGTCTCTGGTCACCGATCTGGGCGAAGGCGCCGATCTGGCGCAGGTGCCGCCCGCAATTCCACCGCTGCGGCGTCGGCTGGAACTGACCCAGCTGATCGCCAAGCTGCTGGATCAGCAGCCCGATCTGGCGGCGCGGTCGTCATTGTTCGATTTGTCCGACAGTCTGGCAGCGCTGATTGACGAGATGCAGGGCGAAGGCGTTCCTCCCGACGCGATCCGCAATCTGGATGTCAGCGATATGTCCGGCCACTGGGCGCGCGCGCAGGCCTTCATCGGTATCGCGGATCATTTCATGCACGCAGGCGATGGCGCTATGGACCCGCAGGCGCGGCAACGGCGCGTGGTCGAGACACTGATCACACGTTGGCAAGAGGCCCCTCCAAGCCATCCGATCTTCCTTGCCGGCTCTACCGGATCGCGCGGCACAACAATGATGCTGATGCAAGCCATCGCACGCCTGCCACAAGGGGCGCTGGTGCTGCCCGGCTATGATTTCGACCAGCCAAGGCAGGTTTGGCGCAATCTCGATGACGCTCTGACCTCGGAAGATCATCCGCAATACCGCTTTCGCAAGCTGATGCACGAACTTGATCTGACACCCGATCAGATTCACCCCTGGACAGAGGAACAGCCCCCCTCGCCCGCACGTAACAAGCTGATTTCGCTTGCCTTACGCCCTGCCCCGGTCACCGATGCGTGGATGTCAGAAGGTCCAAACCTGACCGATCTGCAGGGCGCAACCAAGGACGTGACGCTGATCGAGGCCACTTCGCCCCGGGCCGAAGCATTGGCGATAGCCCTGCGTCTGCGCCAAGCCGCCGAGACCGGCCAGACCGCCGCCCTGATCACGCCTGATCGGATGCTGACCCGTCAGGTCAGCGCCGCGCTGGATCGCTGGAACATCCTGCCTGATGATAGCGCGGGCCTGCCGCTGCAATTGTCGCCTCCGGGGCGGCTCCTGCGCCACGTGGCGGGCCTGTTTGCCCGCCGACTGGATGCCGAGGCACTGCTGACCCTGCTCAAACATCCGCTCTGCCATGATGGGGCCGATCGCGGCGCGCATCTGCTGCGTACCCGCGATCTGGAGCTCGACCTGCGCCGCCACGGCCCGCCTTTTCCCGACAGCGCCAGCCTGACCGCCTTTGCCATCCGTACAGAAGCGCCCGAAGATTGGGTCCGCTGGGTGATCAAGTCTTTCTGCGACCAATACAGCCCAGCAGAGCGCCCACTGACCGATTGGGTTGTCCATTTGCGCGAGTTGGCCGAGGCGATCTCAGCCGGATCAAATGGTGAGACCGGCACGCTTTGGGACAAAAACGCCGGTCAAAAAGCGCTGGCGGTGATGGCCACATTGGACTCTGAGGCGCAACATGGCGCCGCGATGACGGCGCATGATTTTGCGGATCTGCTGGGTGCATTGCTGGCAGGCGAAGAGGTGCGTGATCGCGATGCGCCCCATCCGCATCTGATGATCTGGGGCACCCTTGAGGCACGGGTTCAGGGCGCCGATCTGCTGATCCTTGGTGGCCTCAATGAGGGGAGTTGGCCCGAAGCCCCTGCGCCTGATCCCTGGTTGAACCGGCAGATGCGCAATGCTGCGGGATTGCTGCTGCCCGAACGCCGTATCGGTTTGTCGGCCCACGACTTTCAACAGGCGGTGGGAGCAACCGAAGTGGTCCTGTCCCGCTCCACCCGTTCGGATGATGCGGAAACCGTCCCGTCGCGATGGCTCAACCGTCTGACGAACCTGTTGCAAGGCCTGCCGGACCAAGGCGGCACCGATGCCCTTGCCGCGATGCGTGCACGAGGGGCCAAGTTGCTCGGCTGGGCTGAGGCGCTGGAACATGCCCCCCGGATCGACGCGGCGCACCGGCCCTCGCCCCGGCCCCCCGTGGCATCCCGGCCCCGACGCCTGAGCGTCACCGAGATCAAGCGCCTGATCCGCGATCCTTATGCGATCTATGCCCGCCACGTTTTGCGCCTGAAACCGTTGGACCCTCTGGTCCGCGCGCCCGACGCCTTGCTGCGAGGGATCGTGATTCACGAGGTACTGGAGCAGTTCGTACGTGACAGCGTGTTGGACCCGGCCCTGCTGACCCACGAAAACTTCCTGAAACGCGCCGAAGCGCTGCTGGACAACCACGTCGCCTGGCCCACGGCGCGAAAACTCTGGCTCGCGCGGCTTGAACGGATCACCGACAGTTTTCTGGCCGCCGAAAGCTCGCGTCGCGGTGATGGTGGGCCTGTGGCCTTTGAAGTGATGATGAAACTGGCGCTTGCGCCGTTGGACTTCACCATCTCGGGCCGCGCTGACCGGATCGACCTGAACAGCCGCGGCGCGATGCGAATCATCGACTACAAGACCGGCGTGCCTCCGTCCGAAAGCCAGCAGGCCAAGTTCGACAAACAACTCCTGATCGAAGCCGCGATTGCCGAGCAGGGCGGGATCGAAGGATTCGATCCGCTGCCCGTGGCCCAGGCAGTCTTTATTGGCATGGGTGGCGCGTATAAAGAGGTGGATGCTCCGCTGACGAAAGAGCCGGCAGACAAGGTTCTGGCCGAACTCAAACAGCTCATTTCCGCTTATTTAGAGCCTGATCAGGGCTTCACCTCTCGCCGAATGCTGCACAAGGATACGGATATCGGTGACTATGATCATCTGGCCCGGTTCGGCGAATGGGATCGTTCAGCCGACACCTGTCCGGAGGACCTGATTTGAGCCCGCGCAACGACGCCACCGAACGGCAGGCGCAGGCCGCGCGCCCGGATGCATCGACCTGGCTTGCTGCAAATGCGGGTTCGGGCAAGACACGGGTTCTGACCGACCGGGTGGCGCGGTTGTTATTGGATGGGGTGCAGCCGCAGCATATTCTGTGCCTGACCTACACCAAGGCCGCCGCCAGCGAGATGCAGAACCGGTTGTTCAAGCGGCTGGGTAAGTGGGCGATGCTGGGCAACAGCGACCTTGAGGGCGAGTTGGTCGAACTCGGCGTGACAGGCGCGATTGATCCTGACCGTCTGGCGCAAGCACGGACCCTGTTCGCCCGCGCCATCGAGACACCGGGCGGATTGAAGATCCAGACCATCCACTCATTCTGCGCCTCGCTCTTGCGGCGGTTTCCGCTTGAGGCCGGGGTCAGCCCGCAATTTGCCGAGATGGAGGACCGCGCCGCTGCCTTGCTGCGCGAAGAGATTGTCGAGGACTTTGCCGAGGGTCAGCGGGCTGCTTTGATCGAAGATGTCGCCCGGTTCGTCACCGATGCTGGCTTCGAAAAGCTGACTGCCGCTGTCACGCAGAAACGTAGCCACTTTGCACAATCATTGCAGTGGGATGATGTGCTGCAACTGTTTGAGCTGCCCGCAGGTTTTGACGAAAATGCACTGCTGGGCCGGGTTTGTCTGGGTGGTGAGGTTGAGCTGATCCAATCCATGCTGCCCGCGCTGACCGAAAGCGGCGGTAACAACGCAAAGGCTGCTGACAAACTGGCCGCGTTCTCCGACGCGCGGCTTAGCCACTTGCCGCTGCTGGAAAACGTGCTGCTGACCGGCAAAGGCGCAAAGGAGCCGTTCTCTGCCAAGATCAACAGTTTTCCTACCAAAGCGCTGCGCGAAGGCGTGCTGGCGGATCGTATGCCACAGCTGGAAGCGCTGATGCTGCGCGTCGAAGCTGCGCGAGAACAACGGTTGGCGCTGGTTGCAGCGCAGAAAACCCTTGTTTTACACCGCTTTGCCGCGGCCTTCCTACCGGAATACGAGCGGCGCAAACAGCTGCGCGGCTGGCTTGATTTCGACGACCTGATCCTGCGCGCACGGCAGGTTCTGAACGACCCGACGGTGGCGGAATGGGTTCTGTACCGCCTCGACGGTGGCATCGACCACATTCTTGTGGACGAGGCGCAAGATACCAGCCCGGATCAGTGGGACGTGATCGAAAAACTGGCGCAGGAATTCACCAGCGGGGAGGGGGCCCGCTCCGGGATTGAACGTACGATCTTCGTCGTTGGGGATAAGAAACAGTCAATCTACTCCTTCCAGGGTGCCGATCCACAGGCTTTCGATCAGATGCAGGCCGAGTTTGGGAGAAAACTGCAAGAATCAGGCTCTAAACTGTGGGATTCGACGTTGGAGTATTCGTTCCGATCGTCCAGCGCGATCCTCGGATTGGTGGATATTCTGTTCGAAAACAGCGCAGAGGCCGGGTTTCACAAAGACGCGCTGCACCGCGCGTTCAAGGGTGATCTTCCGGGTCGCGTCGACCTGTGGCCCGTGGTTGAAAAGGTCGAAGAAGACGAGGAAGGCGACTGGACCGACCCCGTAGATCGACCCGGCGCGCGACACCATACTGTGGTTCTGGCCGAGCAGGTGGCAAAGTCGATTAAAGACTTGATCGACAACGAAGAGACCATTCCGGAAGATGGCGACACACCCGGCAATTTTGTACGCCGCAAGGTGCAGCCAGGGGATTTCCTCATTCTGGTTCAGCGCCGCTCGGACCTGTTTGCCGAAATCATTCGCGCCTGCAAAGCGGCTGATCTGCCCATCGCAGGCGCTGACCGTCTCAAAGTCGGTGCCGAACTCGCGGTCAAGGACCTCGCCGCGCTGCTGAGTTTTCTGGCCACGCCCGAAGATAGCCTGTCGCTGGCGACCGTGCTGAAATCACCTCTGTTCGGTTGGTCGGAACAGCAATTGTTCGATCTGGCGCACAGACGGGACGAGGGGTTCCTGTGGGCCGCACTGCGCAAGCGGGCCGAAGAATTCCCCGAGACACTCGCCATCCTGAACGACCTGCGCGGGCAGACCGACTTTCTGCGCCCCTATGATCTGATCGAACGGATTCTGACCCGGCATGACGGACGAAGGAAGCTGCTCGGTCGGTTAGGGGCCGAGGCTGAGGATGGGATCAATGCGTTGCTGTCACAAGCACTGGCCTATGAACGTACGGATATCCCCAGCCTGACCGGGTTCCTGGTCTGGATGCAGACCGATGATCTTGAGATCAAACGACAGATGAGCGGTGTCGGCAACATAATCCGGGTGATGACCGTGCATGGCTCAAAAGGGCTGGAAGCACCGATCGTGATCCTGCCGGATACGGGCAAACGGCAGCCTCCGCGCGATGCCGAGATCATGATGGCCGGCGAGACACCACTGTGGAAAGTACCGTCCGATGCATCACCCGCCCTTGTCGCAACGGCGCGGGAAGAGGCCCGTCAACGAGAGGAAAATGAACGGCTTCGCCTGCTATATGTGGCTCTAACACGGGCAGAAAAGTGGTTGATCGTGGCTGCAGCGGGGGATGTCGGCAAGGACGGCACCAGCTGGTATCAGATGGTTGAGGCCGCGATGGCCCGTGCCGGCGCAACGCAGCTACCCGGAACGCAGACGCAACGACTGGCGCATGGCGATTGGGAAGCGTTGCCTTTGACTGAGCATCGTACCGAGATGCCTGCGGACCAAACCCTTCCCGAGATGTTCTACAACATGGCAAAGGAGCCGCCCGCGCCTGCGGAAACACTCAGCCCTTCCGATCTAGGCGGCGCAAAGGCGCTGTCCGGCGATGCGGGACAGGATGAAGAGGCCGCCAAACTGCGTGGCACGCACCTGCATCTGCTGCTCGAACAATTGCCCACCGTTGACAGCGGCCAATGGCCACAGCTTTGCGCCCAGTTATTACCCGATATGCACGAGGCGGATCGACAAGAGCTGTTTCGAGAGGCAGGAACGGTACTGGCTGCGGATCATCTGAAAGCGGTTTTCGCGCCCGAAGCGCTGGCCGAGGTTCCGATCTCTGCTGATCTGAATGGCACCCGCATGCATGGCGTCATCGACCGATTGATTATCTCTGATACCGAAATCCATGCGATTGATTTCAAATCAAATGCCACTGTTCCAGACAGCGCTGGCACCTGTCCGGACGGGCTGTTGCGCCAGATGGGGGCCTATGCTCATGCGCTGGCGCAGATTTACCCTGATCGCCGGATCCGGACTGCGATCCTCTGGACCCGCAGCGCGCAGCTTATGTGGTTGCCACACGATCTTGTGACAGATGCTCTGGCACACCACTCGATATCTTGACCTCCCTCAATACGGCACCTAGGTTCTGTGCCCAAGCATTCCCCATTCAGGAGACAGAATATGTCGACCGTTGCCGTTACCGACGATACCTTTGACGCCGAAGTCAAGAACTCTGACATCCCCGTTGTGGTGGATTTCTGGGCCGAATGGTGCGGACCCTGTAAGCAGATTGGCCCCGCTCTGGAAGAGCTGGCCACTGAATACGGCGGCAAGGTGAAGATCGCCAAGGTTGATGTGGACAGCAACCCGAACTCAGCCGCCGCCATGGGCGTGCGTGGCATTCCGGCGCTGTTTATCTTCAAGGACGGTCAGGTTGTATCAAACCGCGCTGGCGCCGCACCCAAGGCCGCGCTGCAAAGCTGGATTGATGAATCGATCTGATCCGATGTGATCAGTATACGATGAAAGGCGCCTGTAATCGGGCGCCTTTTTTGTTGAGATATCGGAGAAAGACGGATGGCCAAGACACGGGTGCTTGTGGAATTCGGGATGGGCACATCACTGCGGCGTATCGACTATACCGAGGCGGCGCTGCGTGCGATCAAGGATGCGCTGTGGCACAACTCGATCAACATGGCAGATCTGTTTGGGTTTCCAAAAGAAGCCATGATCATCGATGTCGAGATCGGAGTGCAGCAGCCTGAACAGGTCGAGATCGGCAAGCTTGAGGCTATATTCCCTTATGGGACGCCAAATATCTCTGTCACCAAAGGCGGCCTGGATATCGACAAGCCGGACGGTGTGGGACGCACAGTCATTGCCAACGCTGCCCTTGCGGTCTCGTTCGATATGGAGGGCGCGTGATGAAAGAACAGCGCATCATTCTGGAAATGGGTATGGGGAACGACCTGTATGGTCAGGATTATACCAAGGCGGCCCGGCGCGCGGTGCAGGATGCGCTGCACCATTCTTCAATCACATTATTCTCGACTCTGGGAATCGATCACAATGAAATGCGTGTGAAGGTGACAATCGGCGTCCAGCGCCCAGACAAGGTGGATTGCGCTCTTGTCGCCGCGGACCTGCCAAGGGGGCGCGCCGAAGTGCTTGCGGTTCCGGGCGGGCAGGATGTGGTGGATGACGCAGCGGGCACCCGCCACGTGGTTGCAACCGCCGCGATCGAGGCCTTTGTACCGTCGCAGGCGGGAAAATACGTACTGAGATGACAAAGAAAAAGCCGCTCGGTCGAGCGGCTTGTCTTTTGCTTCCGTTTGAAGCCAGATCAGAACTTAGCGATGTCGCCGCGGCTCAGACCGATATCTTCCAGCTGAGCGTTAGTCAGGCGTGACAATTCCTTGCGCGTCTTGCGCGATTGGTGCCATTCGACAACGTCTTCAAGGCGATGGAAGATTGCGTCCACTGCGTGCAGGATGGTGACTGCTCCGAGCGGCGCATGGGTTTTTGCGATTGCGTTAGCCATGTGCGTATTCCTTATAACAGAAACAGCCGACCCGTTGTCGGTTGTGAGGCTGATGTAACTCGGGCAACTGAGTCTCACAAATGCTGACTCAACAGTCCCGGTTTGCGCCTATTGCATATCTTTTGAGCGGTTTAAGAACGGTTGCGCCGCCGACGCGTGCGGCCCATATAGAACGCCAGAGAAAACGGAGGCTTCCATGGCAGACAGCGATTTTCCCGGATGGCACGGCACGACCATTATTGGCGTCAAGAAAGGCGGGCAGGTTGTCATTGCCGGGGACGGGCAGGTCAGCCTGGGCCAGACCGTGATAAAGGGCACCGCCCGCAAGGTACGCCGCCTGTCGCCGGGTGGGTTTGAAGTTGTCGCCGGGTTTGCCGGATCGACCGCTGACGCGTTTACCCTACTGGAACGGCTGGAGGCCAAGCTGGAAGCGACGCCCGGCCAACTGGCCCGCGCTTCGGTCGAGCTGGCCAAGGACTGGCGCACCGACAAGTATCTGCAAAAGCTTGAAGCGATGCTGATCGTCACCGACGGAAAGGACCTGCTGGTGATTACCGGGGCAGGGGACGTGCTTGAGCCCGAGCATAACGTGGCCGCCATCGGATCGGGTGGAAACTTTGCCCTGGCCGCGGCGCGCGCAATGATGGGCAGCGACAAAGAGGCCGAACAGGTCGCGCGCGAAGCGATGGCGATTGCCGCTGATATCTGCGTCTATACCAATGGCAATCTGACGGTCGAGACGATCTCAGGCTAAGAGCGCCTTGATCTCTTTGCCTTTCCAGCGCCGGTGCATGCCGATCAGCCCACAGATCGCGGCGACAACTACGATGTAGTAGGGCACGCGGATATCGATGCTCATCAATCCGCCCCCGATCAGAGACATTACACCGCCCGCCAGACAGAAGACTGCGGTGGTCACACCCATGACCCAGCCTTGATCCGCCTCGCTGACGCTGGAGGAGAACAGGCCCAGCATGGTCGGGTAGGCGACACCAAACAGGAAATAGAAGAGGAAGACCGGCACATAGCTGAAGACCCCATTGGGGCTGAAGGCAAAAGCGATGCCACAAATGATCATCACGATCAGCGATGTATGGATGATCGAATGCTTGCTGAATCGTTCCTGCGCGGGTTTGACAAGGAAGGTGCTTGAAAACGCCAACGCAAAGCCGATGACAACCATGGCCATGCTGCCTCCGATCACGCCGTAACCAAAGGCGCTGGTCAGGAAATTGTCGACAAAGACATAGAATGTCACGTTGGCGATCATGAAGAACGAGTAAACCGGCAGGATTTTCAGAACCATCGGATGACCGCGCACGGCAATAAGACTGTCGGTGATATCGCGCGGGCGGAATACGAAAGGTTCGCGTTCAGTGCGGGTATCCTTGAAGAAGGTCGTCACAAGGAAGATGGCGACCAGCACCAGAACGAAAGCGCCGTAGAACGGTGTTTTCAGGGTGGCATAGCTGCCCAGAAGGGCGGCGTCTGACAGAACCGCTCCGATAATCGGGCCGCCAACAAGGCCAAAGCTGACGCCGGTCACAATGTAACCCATGTTGCGGTCCCGGTCGGCCGCATCGGTGCTGCCGTCAATCATCGCCGCCTGCGCGATTGGCTGGTTTCCTGCAGTGAACCCCGTGATCGAACGCCCGATGATCAGCAACAGCAGGCTGTTCATGAACAGTGCGGCAATGGTGATGGCGTATCCGGCAAGCGCACCGCCCAGACAGACCAGAAGGGCATTCTTGCGTCCGATCGAGTCCGAGACTTTTGAGACATAGACAACACCCAGAAACCAGGACAGGAAGAAACAACCGATCACTAGGCCGTAGTAGAAATGCCGCCGGCCTTCGGGCGTGCCTTCCGGCAGAAAACCGGATTTCGTCTCCATGATCAGAGAGTTGATAATTGGAAAGACCAATCCCTGCCCGATCAGGTCGACAAACACCACGAACAACAAGGTGATCTTGGCAATTTTGGTCATAAAAACGCCCCCGGTTCCAATGCCTTGGGGCGAGTGTATCAGAGTGCGGCTTGGTTACCTAACGGCGAGTCAGAGGTATAGGTGCCCTCCTTGCTAAGGCCGCGCATAAATCGGAGTCGTCATCCAGTGAGAAATCGTCACCATGAATTTCCATATGCGGTGCGTGAGTTTTTCGTGATCGGCTTGTGTTTTCGCGCCGCATGATTAGGTTCCGCTGCGAAACAGACGGATAGAATTGACATGACCGACCTGACCCCGCGCGAGATCGTCTCGGAACTGGACCGCTTTATCATCGGGCAGAAAGACGCAAAACGCGCCGTGGCCGTGGCACTGCGCAATCGCTGGCGGCGCAAGCAGCTGGCGGATGACATCCGCGATGAAGTTTATCCAAAGAATATTCTGATGATCGGACCCACCGGCGTGGGCAAGACCGAGATCAGCCGCCGTCTGGCCAAACTTGCCCGCGCGCCCTTCATCAAGGTCGAGGCCACCAAGTTTACCGAGGTTGGTTACGTGGGCCGTGATGTGGAGCAGATCGTGCGCGATTTGGCCGATGCGGCGATCATCCAGACCCGAGAATACATGCGTGAAGACGTCAAAGCGCGCGCCCATCAGGCTGCCGAAGATCGCGTGATCGCTGCAATTGCTGGCGAAGACGCCCGTGAAGGGACGCGCGATATGTTCCGCAAGAAACTGAAAGCAGGAGAGCTGGACGATACTGTGATCGAGCTGGAACTGTCGGATACTTCCAACCCGATGCCGATGTTCGACATTCCCGGCCAGCCCGGAGGCCAGATGGGCATGATGAATCTGGGTGATATTTTTGGCAAGGCGTTCGGCGGGCGTACCGTCAAGAAACGCATGACCGTTGCAGAAAGCTATGATGCGCTGATCGGGGAAGAGGCTGACAAGTTGCTGGATGATGAAACCGTCAGCCGCGTGGCGCTGGAGTCGGTGGAACAGAACGGCATCGTCTTCCTGGACGAGATCGACAAGGTTTGCGCCCGTTCGGACGCGCGCGGCGGCGATGTCAGCCGGGAAGGGGTGCAGCGCGACCTGCTGCCTCTGATCGAGGGGACCACCGTCAGCACCAAACATGGCCCGGTGAAAACCGACCACATCCTGTTCATCGCCTCAGGCGCCTTCCACATCGCCAAGCCGTCGGACCTGTTGCCGGAACTGCAGGGCCGCCTGCCGATCCGCGTCGAACTGCGCGCACTGACCGAAGAGGATTTCGTGCGCATCCTGACCGAGACGGACAACGCCCTGACCCGTCAATACACCGCCCTGATGGGCACTGAAGAGGTCACCGTCAGCTTTACCGAAAACGGCATCGCCGCTCTGGCCCGCATCGCGGCAGACGTCAACCAAAGCGTCGAGAATATCGGTGCACGGCGCCTTTATACTGTGATGGAGCGCGTGTTCGAGGAGCTCTCGTTCAACGCACCCGATCAGGCCGGGGCCGAGATCACGGTGAATGCGCAGTTCGTTGAGGACAATCTGGGCGAGTTGACCAAATCAACCGATCTCAGCCGTTACGTTCTGTAACACGGACAGGCCGGTTTTCGCCGCTATTGCTGCCCTGTGGCGCTGGACGCAGGGCGGGAATCCGTTAGCTTTGGGGGAGGAATCCCAAGGGCTGTTATCGTGCTTCGTTATATCTTGATTGCATCAATGGCGGTGACGCTGACCGCATGTGTCGACCGCACGATATCTGAAACCGTGCCCTCGGCGCTAAGCGTCGGCACGCCGGAAACCATCTATGCGACAACAACCCGTGCGCGCGAGCCTGATGGCTCTTACGGATTTCGACGAGGTGAGACGTTGCAATTTCTCGAAATGACAGTTTCGATCCCACCAAACCATACGCCGGGGACATTGGATTTTTCCTACGCCAATCCAAACCCGAAAAAGCAATTCGTCATGGCGGGCGTGGAAGAATTGCAGGGACCAACCGATCTGAGATCCCGCCTGCGCGGCATGGATGAAGTGTCGATCTTCATTCACGGCTACAACACGACCCAGGCGGAAACCGCGTTTCGTGCTGCTCAGCTAAGGCGCGACCTGGAGATTCCGGGCGCAACCATGGTCTATTCCTGGCCGAGCCAAGCCACAGGTTATGGCTATGCCTATGATCTGGACAGCATGCTGTTCGCGCGTGACGGGCTGGAACAAACCGTCCGCCATTTGAAATCTATTGGTGTCCGGCGCGTGGTTCTGGTGGCACATTCCATGGGAACCGCGTTGACGATGGAAATGATGCGCCAGGCCGAGTTGCGCGAACCCGGTTGGTCCAACCGAAATCTTGAAGGGGTCGTTCTGATCTCGCCCGATCTGGATGTGGACCTGTTCCGCTCGCAAATGGATACGATCAAAACGCCGCCCGATCCGTTCATCGTAATGGTTTCGCAAAAGGACAAGCTGCTGAATATTTCAGCCAGGCTGCGTGGCACGACCAAGGGTGAACGGCTGGGAAACATCAGCTCCACTGAGGCGCTGTCTGACTACAAGATCAACATCATCGATACGACAGCATTCAACAGCGATGCGGAATCCTCGCATTTCGTGGCAGCGACCTCTCCGGCTTTGCTTGCCATCATAGGGTCGGCCCGCCGCGTCAGTAACACGTTTGGAACCGAACAGCGCGGGCTTGATGTGATTGCGCCTGCAAGCGCCCGCAACCCAACCGGCGCGACCGAGATCGTGCTAAGCGAGACAGGTGAGGCGCAGATCAGTGCGCCGTGACGTGTCACTCAGCGCACGCGCCTGAGATACACGTAATAGGCCCCGTCGCCGCCATGGCTGATATGGGCCGGTGTCACCTGCAGCACCGCCTGCGATAGCGGCGGCAGAGACAACCATTGCGGCACCTGATTGCGCAGCACCCCGCGCGGCGTCGGGATCGGGCCGGGTTCGTCGCGGTCCTTGCCCTTGCCCGTAACCACCAGAACCAGACGTTTTCCCTGCGCCTGTGCGGTCAGAACGAACCTGATCAATGCCGGATAGGCCGTGTCCACCCGCATTCCGTGCAGGTCGAGCTTGCCTTCGGGTTTCAGCTTACCCCGCTTCATCCGGCCAAACGCCTTGGTATCCATCTGCAAGGGACTGGCGCGCAGCCCTTCGGTGACCGAAGGTTTCAGGTTGTGTCGCGCGGGTTTCGCAGCAGCCGTCTGACCCAGTTCAAACGTCTCAATCCGTGCTTTTGGTGTTTTGGTTGGCTTGGGTTTGGGCAGGGTAACGGGGTGAACGGTTTGCGGCAGTTCGGGGTGCAACCGCTCCGCCTGTTTGGCAACCTTGCGCCACAGCTCGATCTCATCCGAGGTGAGTTTGCGCCGTGTCATCAGAATTCATCCGGTAACATCGCATAGGCCCGCTGGATCGGCAGCAACACCACCATTCGGCCGGGATCCTTCAGACGTCCGGCAGCCTGACCGGCCTCATCGCCGGTGCCAAAGAAGATATCTGCCCGCTGGGCACCTTTGATGGCCGATCCCGTATCCTGCGCGATCATCAACCGCCGCAATGGATTTCGACCATCCTTCTCAACCCAGACCGGCGCGCCCAACGGGGTATAGGCCGGATCAGCCGCGATACTGCGCATAGTCGTGACCGAACGGTTCATTGCGCCCAGCGGACCAAACTCGGGCGCGACCCGCGTCACCTCTCGGAAGAACACATAAGAGGGGTTGTGAAACAGCAGTTCAGCCCCGGCTTCGGGGTTCTTGCGCACCCAGGCCCGGATCATCTGCGCACTCACCTGATGCGCGCCCAACGCGCCACGCCGGACCAGTTCTGCCCCGATCGAGCGATAGGGATGCCCGTTCGCGCCGCCATACCCAACCCGCATCGCACCGCCATCGGGCAAGCGAATACGGCCCGAGCCCTGAATTTGCAGAAAGAACAGCTCAACCGGGTCATCGACCCACGCGATCTCAAGGCCGCGGCCTTGCATGACCTCTCCGGTCAGCAGGTCACGGCGGCTGAGCCATTGGCCTGCCCCGCGCGCCTCGGGTGGCATTCGGTAGAGTGGATAGCGGTATGTGTCGGTCGGGGTTTTCGAGCCGTCCAGTTCGGGTTCGAAATATCCGGTGAACAGAGCATCATCGCCATCTTCCACCAGAACAGGGCGAAAGAACAACTCGAAGAAGGCGCGCGCTGCCTCTGGTTCATAAGTCTGCGCCACGCCGCACAGCGCCTGCCAATCTGGATCATCCAGATCGCCGCAAGTGTTCAGAAAAACCGAAAGGGCCGCCCCGTGATCGTCGGCGGCCCAACCATCGAGGTCATCGAATGACAGGATGGATCGCGTCGCCTCGGCTCCGGCGGCGCTGGCAGTGGTCATGGCGACCCCCAGAAAAAGCGACCGGAGCGCTGCAATCATGCGTCCGTGGCGACAAGCAGCCAGTTCGGATCGTCCGAGCCCATGACGCGGGCAAAGGTCCAGCTGTCCTTTTGACGTTTGACGGTGTTGGGATTGCCTTCGATGATGTCGCCACCGCGATCACGTACGACCGAGGTCAGCTCACCCACAAAGCGCATGGTAATTTCAGCCTGATTGGAATCCTTGTCGAATTTCGCATCGGCCAAAGTAGTCTCACGCACGCCGATAAACTCGGCTTCGATGGTGAGACCCTTGTCTTCACGGTCAGCGACCACCGAAACAAAGGTGTCAAACACCTCTTCGGACAGGAAAGGCTGGATTTCGTCCAGATTGCCCTTTTCGAACCCCATCACGATCATCTCATAGGCACCACGTGCACCCTGCACGAATTCGCTGACGGAAAAGCTGGGCTCGACCCGCTTCATCGCGGCCAGGGTTTGCGCCTGCTCGCTGTCTTCCGCAACATGGTCGGTAATGTCATGATCCGGGCCGCCTTCGATCACCTCGAAATCACGGCGCGCGCCATTGGTGTCAGGCTGCTGCTGAAGGGGTGGTTTTTCAAAACCTTCCCGCGTTCCCAAAACGCTTTTCAAGCGCAGGATCAGGAAAATGGCGATTCCGGCCAGCACCAGAAGCTGGATCAGGGGTGAGTTCATTTCGTCCTCATTTCAGAACCCGGGCTTTGTATACGCAGCCCTCTGCCACTATGTAGGTGACAGTTGGGGGCAAGTCCACAGCCCGACACATGCTAAAGGATACCGCAAATGTACTTGTTCTTGGCTTTTTTATTGGTTCCGATCATCGAGATTGCCCTGTTCATACAGGTTGGCGGCCTGATCGGACTGTGGCCGACGCTTGCAATCGTGGTCCTGACCGCCGTTTTGGGCACGGTTCTGGTGCGGACACAAGGTCGCATGGCATTGGCTAATCTGCAGCGATCTTTTGCTGAACTGGACGACCCGACTGAGCCGCTGGCCCATGGGGCGATGATCCTGCTGTCCGGCGTGCTGCTGTTGACACCGGGGTTTTTCACCGATGCCGTTGGTTTTGCTCTGCTTGTTCCGGGCATCCGGGTCGCGGTGTTCCGTTATCTCAAGTCCAAGGCCACCATCACACATTTCCAGATGGGTACCGGCACGCAGTTCCGGTCGGGGCCAAACCCGTTCGATCAGGACGATGTGATCGACGGAGAGTTTACCGAGGTTCGGCCACGTCAGGAGCCCTCAAAACCCTCGAAATGGGTGGAAGGGCCGCACCAGCATTGAGCTACCCCGCCCAACTTGCTAAGCAGTGGCGAATTTCATTTTCGGAGTAGATCCATGGCCGACGAAGACGCCACAGAAAACACAGCGGCCCAGGCCGCCCCGCAAATCCAGATGCGCGTTCTGGGACAGTTCATTCGCGATCTGTCATTCGAAAACGTGATGGCGCAGAAGGGCGTTTCGGGCGATGTACAGCCCGAGATTTCAGTTCAGGTGAACCTGGACGCCAAGAAACGCCCCGCAGATCACCAGTTTGAAGTTTCAATCAAGCTGAAACTGACATCCAAAGCCAAAGGCATGGAAGACGTTCTGTTCCTGTGTGAGCTCGACTATTGCGGTCTGTTCCACGTGGAAGGCGTGCCCGAGGACCAGCTGCACCCGTTCCTGATGATCGAATGCCCGCGCATGCTGTTCCCGTTCCTGCGCCGCATCGTCAGCGACATCACCCGCGACGGTGGCTATCCGCCGGTCAATCTGGACAATATCGATTTCGTCGCGCTGTACCGCAATGAGCTGGCACGCCGTCAGGCTGCTGCTCAGGCACAACAGGCTGACGCATAAGTATCTGACCCGCGCGTGGCTTGGGTCAGGCGCGGGTCCACAGGGCGTTCTCGCCCAGTTTCTCTACAAATTGTTGATGCGCTGCGCGCTCGTCTTCGGTGATACGAGACGGCAAAGCCGTCGGGCGCGCCGTCGGGCGCCATTCATCCGCCCCACCAGCTGCGTTTGAGGCCGCCGTGGCCAAGCCGAAATCGGGCTGTCGTCCACCGATCAGCTCCAGATAAACCTCGGCCAGAATTTCCGAGTCGAGCAGCGCGCCGTGCAAAACCCGGTTCGAGTTGTCGATGCCAAACCGGCGGCACAATGCATCCAGCGAAGCTGGCGATCCCGGAAACCGCTTACGTGCTATAGCAAGCGTATCGATTGCCTGATCCATCGGGATCAGCGGCACGCCCATCCAATTGAGTTCCGCATTCAGGAACTTCATGTCGAACGAAGCGTTGTGAATCACCAGCTTGGCGTCGCCCACAAAATCGCGGAAACCCTGGCCTACTTTTGCGAAGACTGGCTTGTCCTTCAGCGTTACCTCACCCTTTTCAGGCGGGCGTGGGTTTTCCAGCAGGTCGGGGCCGATACCGTGTACGCCGAATGCCTCGTCGGGCATCGACCGTTCGGGGTTGATATAGACGTGATAGGTCTCGCCCGTGGCGACGTGGTTCCACAGCTCAACCGCACCAATCTCGACGATCCGGTCACCGCTTTCGGGATCGAACCCTGTGGTTTCAGTATCGAGTACAATCTCACGCATCTGCCATCCCCGCCCGTATCCGCCTGACCACATCCTGCACCTGCGCGCGGGCATGGTCCAGCGTATCCGTCACAATCACATAATCCGACCGCACGCATTTCTCTTCATTCGGCATTTGCTTGGAGCGGATCTGCTCAAACTGCGCCTCGGTCATCGTACCACGTCCCATCACCCGACGCTTTTGTTCCTCTGCCGAGATCGAGACGCAGGCAACAGCATCCATTGCTGCGTCACCTCCGGTTTCAAACAGCAATGGAATGTCGAAGACCAAAATATCAGCTGTCGCCGAGTCCCGAAACGCCGCCCGATCCGCAGCGACCAGTGGATGCACAATCGCTTCGATCTGTTTCAAGGCGGTCGCGTCCCCTGCGATGATCCGCTTCAACGCATCACGGCTGACCGCGTCATCAATAACGGCCTCAGGGAAAGCCGTGCGCATTGGCTCAACCGCTGTACCCCCCTTGGAATACAGCCGATGCACTGCCGCGTCCGCGTCCCACAGCGCACAGCCTTCATCCACGAACATCTGCGCCGTAGTGCTTTTGCCCATCCCAATGGAACCGGTCAGGCCCAGCGCGAAACTCATGCCAGCACTGCTGCGCGCAGATCGTCGTCCACCTCGGGGCGGATACCGAACCAGCGCTCAAAACCGGGAACCGCCTGATGCAACAACATTCCGAGGCCATCGACAGTGGTGCATCCGGCCTCTTCCGCGGTCTGTAGCAGCCGGGTTTTCAGCGGTGCATAAACCAGATCGGTGACCACTGCTCCGGGTTGCAGCCCATCCAGCGGCACACGCAGCTCCGGCTGGCCCTGCATCCCCAGCGAGGTCGTGTTGACCACCAGTTCAGCGGTTTCGATCACATTGCCTGCTTGCACCCAGTCGATCACAGTAATGCGTTGGCCGAACTCTTCTTTCAGGTGATCCGCGCGCGTGCGCGTGCGATTGGTCAGCAAGATTTCAGGGACACCGGCCTCGGCCAACGCCTGCAGGACCGCGCGCGCGGCCCCTCCGGCCCCGAAAACCACTGCCGGGCCATCACCCGGCACCCAGTCCGGCGCGCCGCTGCGCAGATTTTGCATGAACCCATAACCATCGGTGTTGTCTGCATGGATCGAGCCATCCTCGCGGAACACCAGCGTATTGGCCGCCCCGATTACCGAGGCGCGGTCCGAGACGTGATCAGCCACCCTCAGCGCGGCCTCTTTATGCGGGACGGTGACGTTGGCACCAACAAAGCCTGCCTTTGGCAGCGTGTGCAGAACCTGTTCCAAATCCGCCGGGGCGACATCCATTGGAATATAGTGCCCGGCCAACCCGTAGGATTTCAGCCAATGCCCGTGCAAAACGGGAGACTTCGAATGCGCAATCGGGTGTCCGATCACCCCGGCCAAAGGAATGTGGGTCTTGGTCATTGTTCAATCACACCTTTGATTGCCAGGAAATTCAACAGCTCGAGCAGGGGCATACCCAAGACGTTAAAATAGTCTCCGTCAATGGTCGCAAACATTCGCACGCCTTCTTCCTCCAGCTTATAAGCCCCAACCGCGTGGCGAATGCTGTCCCAGTTCCGGTCGATATAGTCGCGCAGATAGGCGTCCGAGCTCATCCGCATCCGCAACCGCACCTGCCCGACATGCCGCCAGATCGGTTCACCGTTCTGATAGATCACAGCGGCAGAAAGTAGCATATGCCGTTTACCCCGCATCGCCTTCAATTGCGCCAGCGCCTCTTCGGGGCTTTGAGGTTTCGACAGCAACTGCCCGTCGAAATCCAGCACCTGATCGCAACCCAGCACCATCGCACCGGGGTTCTTGTCACTGACCTTGCGTGCTTTCATCTCAGCCAGCGTATCGGCGATATCGCGCGGCGATGCACCTTCGGCCAACAGCGCTTGCTTGGCGGTATCCTCATCCACGCGCGCGGTCTGCACGTCAAAGGGCACACCCGCGTTGCGCAGCAACTGCGCCCGGATGGCCGAACCCGAGGCCAGCAGAATGGGGACAGACATGTGGAAAACCACCTGTGTAAATCGTTGAGCGTTCCTGAATGGTTTGTATGGTTTTCCGGTTGACACGCAAGCCCGGGATTTTGGTGCAAAACTTACCTGAGTCGTTCGAACACCATCCAATCTGGGTAAGGATAACTCGGATTGGCAGGATAACCGTTATGTCCCAACTTACTCTGAGAGTTATCCCCAGAAGCACAAACTAAGATACCTATTAACTATATGAAATATAAAGTTTTTCTATTTCGCCAACAGAATCGGGTGCGTACCGGAAGAATTCATCCACCTGGGGAAAACCCATGGGTAAAAAAGTAATCCACGGATTTTACGCACCCTACAAAACCATCATCCTTTTTCTTTTCTTATTTTTTTATTAGGGAGAGTTCCGAGCAACGTTCGGAGCCAAAATGACCGATCTTCTTTTCACGATATATCCGTGGGTGAAGTCACTGCATATCATGGCCGTGATTTCATGGATGGCCGGTTTGTTCTATCTGCCCAGACTGTTCGTCTATCATGTTGAAAAGGCGCAAGCGGTCGACGGGGCAGAACAGATTTTCTTTGAAATGGAAGAGAAACTGCTGCGGTTGATCATGGGCCCTGCAATGATCGTGGCCTGGGTCTGCGGCCTGATCATGGTGTTCACCCCGGGCATCGTTGGCTGGGATTGGAGCTGGCCCTGGATCAAGGGCGCGGCGGTGATCGGGATGACCTGGTTCCATCATTGGCTGATGGCACGGCGCAAAGACTTCGCTGAGGGTCGAAATAAGCTCACAGGGCGGCAGTATCGCATGATGAACGAGGTTCCGACGATTCTGATGGTTGCCATCGTTCTGGCGGTCGTAGTGAAGTTCTGAGCGCCTATTTGACTCCGCTCGTCCGGGCGCATATGTAGATCACAACACGCCCGTCCGGGCGGCGTATCTTCCGTACTGAAATTCCACTTCGTGCCGCATGATCAGCGGTGAAGGTATATATCATGACAACTGACGCCCTGAATCTGGCTGACCTGAAAGCCAAAAGCCCCAAAGACCTTCTGGCGATGGCCGAAGAGCTGGAGATCGAAAACGCCTCGACCATGCGTAAAGGCGAGATGATGTTCCAGATTCTGCGCGAGCGCGCGGATGAGGGCTGGACCGTTGGTGGCGATGGCGTGCTGGAAGTCCTGCAGGATGGCTTTGGTTTCCTGCGCTCGCCCGAGGCGAACTATCTGCCGGGTCCTGATGACATCTATGTCTCTCCGGAGATGATCCGCCAGCACTCGTTGCGCACCGGGGATACGGTTGAGGGCGAGATCAAGGCACCGGATGAGAACGAGCGGTACTTTGCTCTGACGAAGGTCACCAAGATCAACTTCGAAGATCCGGACAAGGCCAAGCACAAGATCCTGTTTGACAACCTGACGCCGCTGTATCCCGAAGAGCGTCTGAAGATGGAGATCGAAGATCCGACCATCAAGGACAAGTCGGCCCGAGTGATCGACCTGGTTTCGCCTATCGGTAAAGGTCAGCGGTCGCTGATCGTAGCGCCGCCGCGGACTGGTAAGACGGTGATCCTGCAGAACATCGCGCATTCGATTGAACAGAACCATCCAGAGTGTTACCTGATCGTGCTGCTAATCGACGAACGCCCCGAAGAGGTGACGGACATGCAGCGCTCGGTGAAGGGTGAGGTTGTATCTTCGACCTTCGATGAACCGGCGACTCGCCACGTGGCTGTGTCTGAGATGGTGATCGAAAAAGCCAAGCGTCTGGTCGAGCACAAACGAGATGTTGTTATTCTTCTCGATTCGATCACAAGACTTGGTAGGGCCTTTAACACTGTGGTCCCGTCCTCGGGTAAAGTTCTGACCGGTGGTGTGGACGCAAACGCGTTGCAACGGCCCAAGCGTTTCTTCGGTGCTGCCCGGAACATTGAAGAGGGTGGCTCGCTGACCATCATCGCCACGGCGCTGATCGATACCGGCAGCCGGATGGATGAAGTGATCTTTGAAGAATTCAAAGGCACCGGTAACTCGGAAATCGTTCTGGATCGCAAGATTGCAGACAAGCGCGTGTTCCCTGCAATCGACATCCTCAAATCCGGTACCCGGAAAGAGGACCTGCTGGTCGATAAGGGCGATTTGGCCAAGACCTTCGTTCTGCGCCGCATCCTCAACCCGATGGGCACGACCGACGCGATCGAGTTCCTTCTGTCCAAGTTGAAACAGACCAAGACGAATTCGGAATTCTTCGATTCAATGAACACCTGACGCTGAACCGGCACTGTCGCGGGGGCTATCCATGGATACGATATTCGCCCTGGCCAGCGCCCAGGGCAAAGCAGGTGTAGCGGTCATTCGCCTTTCGGGGCCTGATGCCCATGAGGCCGCGAACACGTTGGCCGGGGGCGGGCTACCGCCACGCGGGATGCATCTGCGCACATTGCGCACGCCAGATGGCGCGCGCCTGGATGACGGGTTGGTGCTGACCTTTCAGGCCCCGGCTAGTTTCACAGGTGAAGACGTGGTTGAGTTGCAGATTCACGGCAGTACCGCCTCGGTCAATGCAGTTCTGCGTTGCCTGTCTGACTTGGATGGATTGCGTCTAGCGGAGCCGGGTGAGTTCACGCGTCGAGCCTTGGAAAATGGCAAGATGGATTTGGCTCAGGTCGAAGGGCTTGCCGATTTGATCGACGCTGAAACCGAAGCCCAGCGTAAACAGGCTCAGACCATTCTGGCCGGCGCGCTTGGTTCCCTGGCTGAGGGTTGGCGGCGGGATCTGATCCGGGCGGCGTCATTGCTGGAAGCTGTGATTGATTTCGCAGATGAAGAAGTGCCGACCGATGTAACGCCCGAAGTCCGGAACCTGATTTCTGGTGTAAAGGCTGATCTGGCCCGTGAGGCCAATGGCGTACAGATTGCTGAGCGGATCCGTACTGGATTTGAGGTTGCGATTGTTGGTCTTCCGAATGCCGGAAAGTCAACGTTACTGAATGCTTTGGCGGGTCGAGAGGCAGCAATCACCTCGGAATACGCAGGCACAACGCGAGATGTGATCGAGGTTCGGATGGATCTCGCAGGCTTACCTGTCACATTGTTGGACACGGCCGGTTTGAGAGAGACTGAGGATCATGTCGAAAACCTCGGGATTGAACTGGCGCGCAGCCGTGCGGATGCTGCCGATTTACGTGTGTTTCTGACTGACAATCCAGACTCCTTGGGTGTTGATATGCAGAAGGGTGATATCCATGTTCTGCCAAAATCTGATCTGCGCGACGATTCCGAAGACGGAATCTCGGGTAAAACCGGGCAGGGGATCGATAGGCTCATAGACAACATTTCGCGTGTCTTGAGTGACCGAACTACCAGTCATGGTATTGCGACACGCGAAAGGCATCGAATTGCGATGATAAGGGCAAGTGAGGCATTGAACGCCGCGCAGGCGGTTCTGGAATCAGGTCCCGATATGTATGATATAGCAGCAGAAGAGCTGCGAACTGCCATTCGTGCACTTGAATCGCTGGTGGGAAGAATCGATGTCGAAACTCTTCTGGATGAGATATTCGCCAGTTTCTGTCTGGGTAAGTGAGGAGTGTTTCACGTGAAACATTCGGAGTTTGATGTTGTCGTGATTGGTGCCGGCCATGCAGGGGCTGAGGCCGCCCATGCAGCCGCCCGTATGGGTGTGTCGACTGCTCTGGTCACTTTGTCCGAACGGGATATTGGGGTGATGTCCTGTAACCCCGCCATCGGAGGTCTTGGGAAAGGCCATCTGGTTCGCGAAATCGATGCGTTGGACGGTGTCATGGGCCGTGTGGCAGATCAGGCAGGCATTCAGTTCCGCCTTTTGAACCGCCGAAAAGGGCCGGCAGTGCAGGGCCCGCGCGCGCAGGCTGATCGCGCACTGTATCGCGCGGCCATGGTTCAAGCCACTCAGAATCAGCCGAATTTAACCATCATCACTGGTGAAGTGGTCGATTTTCGAATGGATGGAAATCGCGTTACCGGAGTTGTTTTGACGGATGGTTCGGTGATCCCGTCGCAGACTGTTATCCTGACATCCGGCACATTTCTACGGGGCGTCATTCATATTGGCGACGTTTCGAAGCCCGGAGGTCGCATGGGTGACCGACCTTCAGTGAAGCTGGCAGAAAGATTGAACGGCTTTGCACTGCCGATGGCACGCTTGAAAACCGGGACACCTCCACGCCTCGATGGCCGGACAATCGACTGGGATGTGCTGGAACAACAGGATGGCGATACTGAACCTACCTTGTTTTCATTTCTGTCAAAATCGGTGACGGCACCGCAAATTGCCTGTGGTATCACACATACCAACGCCAAAACGCATGAGATTATTGAGCGCAATCTGTCGCGATCCGCGATGTACGGCGGGCATATTGATGGCGTGGGGCCCAGGTATTGCCCCTCGATCGAAGACAAGATCGTGAGATTTGCGGATAAGGACTCGCATCAGATTTTTCTAGAGCCCGAGGGCGTAAACGATCACACGGTGTACCCCAATGGTATTTCCACATCATTACCTCAGGATGTTCAGGTTGAATATGTGCGCTCGATCAAAGGGCTTGAGCAGGCCGAAATCCAGCAACCGGGCTATGCGATCGAATATGACTATGTTGATCCTCGAGTCTTAGATGCTTCCCTGTCGCTGCCTGATGTACCGGGGCTATATCTTGCGGGCCAAATCAATGGAACCACAGGATATGAGGAGGCGGCCGCCCAAGGTATAGTAGCCGGTCTGAACGCTGCCAGAGAAGTTCAGGGGCTGGAATCGGTGTTTTTTACACGTTCTGACAGCTATATCGGCGTAATGATCGACGACCTGACCACTCGTGGTGTTGCGGAACCGTATAGAATGTTTACCTCACGAGCAGAATTCCGTCTTTCGCTTCGCGCTGACAATGCAGATCAACGTTTGACGCCATTGGGAATTGAACTTAGCTGTGTGGGAGAGAAGCGGCGATCAGCCTTTACGGAGAAACTGAATAAGCTTTTGGCGGCAAAATCAAAACTCACAGAACGGACTTTTACGCCGAAAGAAATTCGCGCAGCTGGAATCGAGGTCAATCAGGACGGTAATCGCCGGGATGGTATGGCTGTCCTGGCCTTTCCGAATGTTGCATTCGAAGATTTGATTGCGCTTGAACCAGAACTCTCCCAAACCGATGACGGGACACGCCGTCAGATTGAGAGAGATGCGCTCTATGCCAATTACATTGCGCGACAACAGCGGGATGTCGAAGCTATGAAGCGAGATGAATCACATGTGATTCCAAGGGATTTTGACTATTACTCGCTCGATGGTCTCTCGACGGAAATGAAGCAAAAACTGTCCCAGGCCAAACCAGCTAATATCGCTCAGGCGGGTCGGGTTGAAGGCGTGACGCCGGCGGCATTGACTCTGGTGCTGGCAAAGCTTCGTCGCGATATGAAGGTGCGTAAAGCATGAGTGCCATCCAAGGTGCGGCGCCCGATAACCTGAATGTTTCACGTGAAACATTGGAGCGCTTGCGCAAATATGTTGAACTTGTTGAGCGTTGGAATCCCAAGATAAACCTGGTTTCGCGTAACAGTCTTAAAGAAATCTGGACCCGTCACATCCAGGATTCGGTGCAAGTGTTTCACTGCTCAGATTCCGTCGCTCATTGGGTGGACCTGGGAAGTGGTGGGGGATTTCCGGGCATGGTTTGCGCGATCATGGCGCTTGAAACTGCTCCGGACACGCAGTTTACCTTAGTTGAAAGCGATCAACGCAAATCGGCGTTTCTGCGCAATGTTGCACGAGAAACTGGCGCGAATTGCAAAGTCATATCCAAGCGAATCGAAGATGTTGAACCGCTTCGGGCAGACATCCTGTCCGCACGGGCGTTGTCAGATCTGACCAGTCTATTGTCCTTTTGTGATAGGCATTTAAACCCTGAAGGCGTTGCTTTGTTGCCGAAAGGCGCAACCTGGAAAAAAGAATTGGATGAGGCCTGCAAGGAATGGAAATTCGAGGTTGAGCCGATTACAAGTTTAACGGAACCTCAAGCCGTTATCCTGAAGATCAAAGGAGTCTCTCGTGGTTGATCTGTCTCGCCCTGCCGGGCCCCGGATTATTGCGGTTGCCAACCAGAAGGGCGGGGTGGGAAAGACGACAACAGCGATTAATCTGGCAGCTGGATTGGCAGAAGCGGGTTGCAAGGTTTTGGTCGTGGATCTCGATCCTCAGGGTAATGCCTCGACCGGTTTGGGTGTCGAGGACCGGGATTGGACGACATATGATCTCATACTCGATGATGCCCCGTTGGAGGCCGTTGTTCAGGAAACAGAGATCAGCAATCTCTATGTTGTTCCAGCGACGGTTGACCTTAGCTCAGCGGATATTGAACTGATTTCAAACGAAAAACGCAGTTATTTGTTGCATGACGCGTTGCGTCAGACTGCAATAGATACCTTTGGGTTGGACTTTGTGCTGATCGATTGCCCTCCGTCGCTGAATTTGCTGACTGTAAATGCAATGGTCGCGGCGCATTCTGTCCTCGTGCCGCTGCAGAGCGAGTTTTTTGCGCTTGAAGGTCTGTCCCAGCTCATGCTGACCATTCGAGAGGTGCGCCAGACCGCGAATCCAGACCTTAGAATCGAAGGTGTTGTGTTGACCATGTATGACAACCGCAACAACTTGTCCCGTCAGGTTGAAAAGGATGCGCGTGACAATCTGGGTGAGATGGTATTTAAAACCAAGATACCCAGGAATGTACGGGTGAGCGAGGCACCGTCTTACGCGTTGCCGGTTCTGCAGTATGATTCCGGGTCTCTTGGGGCGATGGCCTATCGGCATCTTGCTCGAGAGATCATGCATAAGAATAACAAAGTAGCCGCCTAAGCGGACGTCAGGAGGGCATAGTGAGCGTCAAGAAAAGCAAATCCCGGGGATTAGGTCGCGGCTTGTCGGCATTGATGGCTGATGTAGCGCCCGAGGCGGATGGTCGGATCACAGCTGAACCGCGCCGTCCTGATCTGAAGGTTCCGATTGAAAAACTGCAAGCAAACCCGGATCAGCCACGCCGCCGGTTCGCGCAAGAGCAACTGGACGAACTTGCGGCTTCGGTCAAGGAAAAGGGGATCATTCAGCCTCTGATCGTACGCAGCATCACAGGTGGACAATATGAGATTGTCGCTGGCGAGCGTCGCTGGCGCGCGGCCCAGATGGCGCAACTGCATGAAATCCCTGTCATTATTCGTGAATTCGATGACACTGAGGTGCTTGAGGTCGCCATCATCGAAAATATTCAGCGCGCGGATCTGAATGCAGTGGAAGAAGCTGCCGGTTTCAAGCAGCTGATGGATCGTTTTGGTCACACGCAGGAAAAACTGGCCGAGGCTTTGGGCAAAAGCCGCAGCCACATCGCGAACCTGCTGCGTCTGCTCTCATTACCGATGGATGTGCAGACGCTGGTCATTGAAGGCAAGCTTTCAGCAGGACACGCGCGAGCGTTGATCACCGCGGAAAACCCGTCAGAGCTGGCAAAACAGGTGGTGCGCGATGGGCTGTCGGTACGCGCGACCGAGGCTTTGGTCAAAAAACAACAGGGCGATGCTGATAAGCCCGCTCCCCGATCCAGAAACCTGAATGCTGGAAAGGATGCCGATACACGCGCGCTGGAGAAAGACTTGTCAGCGATTCTCGCGATGAAGGTGACCATCAACCACAAGGCTGGTGCGGAATCGGGGCAGGTGGTGCTGGCTTATGAGAATCTGGATCAGTTGGACGATCTGTGCGCCAAGCTCAGCCGTTAGGGCGCGTCCAGATAAAGATCATGACACACCCAAGCACAATGGCCTGAATGATCAGGACATGTGTCGGAACTGAGATCACGACCGACAGGCCAAACACGGCGGCAATCGAAACGGTGGCCGCCTTTTTTGCCGCTGGTCGGATTGCACCTGAGCTTTGCCAGTCGACAATCATCGGTCCAAAAGTTCGGTGGCTGAGCAACCAGTTGTGCAGCCGTGACGACGAACGTGCGAAGAAAAATGCAGCCAGCAGTAGAAACGGTACAGTTGGAAGCAGGGGCAGGGCAACGCCAATCATGGCGAGCGCAACGCAGAGCAATCCCAGACCGGCCCAGAGATATTGCATGCGCTACTCCAACAATTCCCGGATTACGGCATTCAGCACGGCGCGCCCATCAGATGTCGTCTGCAAGCGGTTTTCGCCAATCGTGATCATGCCGATATCACTTAAAGCCTGTAGTTTTTCCTGCGCTAAGGGCTGGTCCGCGAGAGCTTGATATCTCTCAATATCTAGTCCTTCAACTATGCGAAGACACATCATAAGGTATTCGGTGGCCTGATCCTGACGGCTCAGTTCTGAACGATTGCTCTCTCCTGATCCATTCTCGGCAGACTTGAGCCATTTCGTCGGGGCCAGGTGGGTTTCGGTTGCAAACTTTCGTCCATTCAGCGTGATCCGACCATGAGCGCCGGGGCCGATGCCGACGTAATCACCATAGCGCCAATAGATCAGGTTATGCTGCGATTCCGAACCGGGCCGCGCGTGGTTTGAGACCTCGTAAGCGGGTAAACCGTGGGCCTCGCAGATCTCTTGCGTGGCCAGATACATATCGGCGGCGCTATCTTCTTCGGGCAGGCCGCGCAGTTTTCCGACAGCATACCGGTCACCAAAGGCCGTGCCGTCCTCGATCGTCAATTGATAGAGAGACAGATGATCGACGGCCATCGAAAGGGCTTCGGTCAACTCTGTGCGCCATGCATCCAGAGTCTGATGCTGCCGGGCGTAGATCAGATCAAAGCTGACGCGGTCAAAACAATTGCGGGCGATATCGAAGGCTGCTCGGGCCTCGGCGACGGTATGAATGCGGCCCAGACGGCGCAGATCGTCATCGTTCAGCGCCTGCACGCCCATCGAAATACGATTGACCCCGGCGTCTTGATAGGCGGCGAACCGGCCAGCCTCGACCGAGCCGGGATTGGCCTCAAGCGTTATTTCCATGTTGTTGGCGGGGCGCCAAAGGGCGCGGGCTTGGTCGATCACGGCGGCAACGGTGTCCGGGTCCATCAGAGACGGGGTGCCGCCGCCAAAGAAGATCGTGTTCAACACGCGATCTGGTGTTTCAGCGGCAGAACGTTTCAGTTCACTAAGATAGCAATCAAGCCATTGTTTTTGAACGATACTTTTGGAAACATGGCTGTTGAAGTCGCAATAAGGGCACTTAGCCTCGCAGAAGGGCCAATGCACGTACAGGCCAAAGCCCCCATTGCGCCAATCATCCGCCAAAGCAGCCTTTCACGAACATCTCAACCGCGCGGCCGCGATGGCTGATCTTGTTCTTTTCCCAACGATCCATCTCGGCAAAGGTAATGTCGTATCCGTCGGGGACAAACATCGGGTCATAGCCAAACCCGCCTTCGCCTCGGATTGGCCAGACCAGATGACCGGGGGCGATGCCCTCGAATACCTCATCGTGACCATCGGGCCAGGCCAGAACCAATGTGCTGCGGAACTGCGCGGTGCGGGGATGCGCGGCACCTTTGGCCTCCAGCTCAGTATGGGCGCGGGTCATGGCCATCAGGAAATCGCGGCCATTTCTGGTTTCGGCCCAATCGGCGGTATAGACGCCGGGCGCGCCGTCCAGCGCATCAATGGTGATCCCGGAATCGTCCGACAGGGCAGGCAGGCCGGTCGCCTTCGCAGCGGCATGAGCCTTGATCCGGGCGTTGCCGACAAATGTGTCTTCGGTCTCTTCCGGTTCGGGCAGGTTCATCTCGCCCGCGCCAACCACCGTCACACCAAAGGGCTCGAGGAGATGCGCCATCTCCTCAAGCTTACCCTTGTTGTGGGTGGCAACCAGCAGCCTGTCCCCGTCGAACTTGCGGGTCATGCGGTGGCGGCCTTTTGCGCGGTGGCCAGTTCGCCGACGCCTTTTTCGGCCAGATCCATCAACTGATCCATCTGGGCGCGGCTAAAGACCGAGCCTTCGGCGCTCATCTGAACTTCGATCAGTTTGCCCGAACCGGTCATGATGAAGTTGCCGTCGACGCCAGCTTCGCTGTCTTCGGGGTAATCCAGATCCAGAACCGGCTGACCGGCATAGATGCCACAAGAAACCGCTGCTACCGGATCGACCAGCGGGTCAGAAATCACGTCTCCCATCTTCATCAGCTTATTGACCGCCAGACGCAGCGCGACCCAGCCACCGGTGATCGAAGCGCAGCGGGTTCCGCCATCAGCCTGGATCACATCACAGTCGACAGTGATCTGTCGTTCACCCAGGGCGACCCGGTCCACACCGGCGCGCAACGCACGGCCAATCAGGCGCTGAATTTCCACAGTCCGACCACCCTGCTTGCCCGAGGCAGCCTCGCGCCGCATCCGCGTATTTGTCGCCCGTGGCAGCATTCCATATTCGGCGGTGACCCAACCTAGCCCTGAGCCTTTGATGAAGGGCGGTACGCGATCCTCGATCGTGGCGGTGCACAGCACGTGGGTATCGCCCATCTTGATCAGGCAGGAACCTTCGGCATGTTTGGTAAAGCCCGTTTCGATTGAAACGGCGCGCATTTCGTTTAGATCACGTCCTGAGGGTCGCATGGGAATTCCTTTATCTACTGGGTTGGGGATACCGCCCCGCAGCGTTACGATGCAACCCCGATTGACCTTTCATTTACCTGCGATTTAATGACGATCCAGCAGGGGACCGCCGATGAGTGAAGCGAGCAAAATTCTGGATGAGATGAACGACCGGTCACGGGAAGTATTCCGGCTGATCGTCGAAAGTTATCTGGACAGCGGTGAGCCTGTCGGCAGCCGCACGCTGACGCGTACATTGTCCGAGAAAGTCAGCGCCGCCACTGTGCGCAACGTTATGCAGGATCTGGAATTTCTGGGCTTGCTGGACAGCCCTCATATCAGTGCTGGCCGTATTCCGACCCAGCAGGGGCTACGTATGTTTGTCGATGGATTGCTCGAAGTTGGCGATCTGGGCGCGGATGATCGGCAGAAACTGGACGAGACTTTAGGCTCTAACGCGGGCGATGTGGGCGGAATGCTGGATCGTGTGGGATCGGCATTGTCTCACGTGACGCAAGGTGCATCACTGGTTCTGACACCCAAGCACGAGGCCGAGATCAAGCATATCGAGTTTGTCTCTCTGGGCCATGACCGGGCTTTGGTGGTTCTGGTATTCTCGGACGGTCACGTGGAAAACCGGCTGTTCACCCCGCCGCCAGGGCAGACACCCAGTTCAATGCGTGAGGCGGCGAACTTTCTGAATGCGCTGATCGAGGGGCGGACGCTCAGCGAAGTGCGGCGTCAGATGCAAAGCCAGATCGACGCCCGCAGACAAGAAATCGATGTGCTGGCGCGTGAGATGGTCGAGAGCGGGATGGCCGCTTGGGACAGCGATGGCGGCGACTCGGCCCGTTTGATTGTGCGCGGGCGGGCGAATCTGTTGAATGAACCGGGTCAGACTGAAGAGTTGGACCGGATCCGAACGCTGTTTGACGATCTGGAACGCAAACGTGACATCGCCGAATTCCTCGAATTGACCGAAGATGGCGAGGGTGTGCGCATTTTTATTGGTTCCGAGAACAAACTTTTCTCACTTTCGGGTTCCTCTTTGGTGGTGTCTCCATATATGAACGCTGATCGAAAGATAATCGGTGCGGTCGGGGTCATCGGACCCACACGTCTGAATTACGGGCGGATCGTGCCAATCGTGGATTATACGGCGCAACTGGTCGGCAAGCTGATATCCGACCGGAGCTAGAGGGTAAGAGATGGCAGAGCCCAAGAACGAAGAATTTCTGGACGATATCATGTCCGCAGAAGCGGAAGAGTTTGCCGAGGAATTTGCTGAGATCAGCGAAGAGGCGCTGGAGATCGATCAGCTGCGTGCTGAGCGAGACGACTATAAAGACAAGTTCATGCGTGCGCTGGCCGACGCCGAGAACGCCCGCAAGCGCGGCGACAAGGCGCGCCGGGATGCTGAGCAGTATGGCGGGTCGAAACTGGCGCGCGACATGCTGCCGGTCTATGACAATATGAAGCGCGCACTTGAGGCCGCGACCGATGAGCAGAAAGAGGTTGCCGCCGGTCTGCTGGAAGGTGTGGAGCTGACCATGCGGGCGTTGAAGGACGTGTTCCAGAAGCACGGGATTGAAGTGATCACGCCCGAAGTTGGCGACCGGTTTGACCCGAATGTACATGAGGCAATGTTTGAGGCTCCGGTGCCTGGCACCAAAGCCGGGGACATCATTCAGGTCTCGGCCGAAGGTTTTATGCTGCATGACCGCCTGCTGCGCCCGGCGCAGGTCGGCGTTTCGTCGATGCCTGCAAGCTAAGCAGTTATAAAAACAAGAATTTTGAGGCGGTCAGGATCTGGCCGCCTCTTTCAATTTATAGATCAGGTCCAACGCTTCGCGCGGGGTCAGCTCATCCGGCAGGATCTCGTCGAGCATATCCGTGACCGGTGAGGCCTTGGGTGCCGAAGGCGGAGGAGGCGGCGCTGCTGAAAACAAGGGCAGGTCGTCGATCAAGGCCTTTTGCTTGCCACCCTCACGCTCGGTTTTTTCCAACTGATCCAACACGACGCGGGCGCGCTCAACCACGGATGCAGGCAGACCGGCGAGTTGGGCGACCTGAACACCATAGGAACGGTCGGCGGCGCCTTTGTGCACCTCGTGCAGGAAGATCACCTCACCTTCCCATTCCTTGACCGCGACGGTGGCGTTGTCGACGCCCTCCAGATTTCCTGCCAAGGCGGTTAATTCATGGTAGTGGGTCGCAAACAAGGCACGACATTTGTTGGCGGCATGTAGGTGTTCCAGTGTCGCCCAGGCGATGGACAGGCCGTCATAGGTGGCGGTGCCGCGGCCAATTTCATCAAGAATGACCAGCGCGCGGTCGTCAGCCTGATTGAGGATGGCAGCGGTCTCCACCATCTCGACCATAAATGTCGAGCGGCCCCGGGCCAGATCGTCCGACGCGCCGACACGGCTGAACAGCTGGCTGACGACACCGACATGCGCCCGTTCTGCCGGAACATAGCTGCCCATTTGCGCCAACAGGGCGATCAGCGCGTTCTGGCGCAGGAAGGTTGATTTACCAGCCATGTTGGGACCTGTCAGCAGCCAGATGGCAGCACCGTCCTCGGCGCTCAGATCACAATCATTGGCGATGAACGCATCGCCACTTTGCTGGCGCAGCGCATGTTCTACGACCGGATGGCGACCGCCTTGCACATCGAACGCGCGCGAGGCATCGACCTGCGGTCGACACCAGTTCTCTCCGCGTGCCAGATCTGCCAAGGCGGTGGTCAAATCCAGCTCAGCCAGCCCGCGCGCGGCTTGGTTCAGGCGGCCGGCGAGGGTAAGAATCTCGTCAGATAGCCTTTGATAGAGCCTTTTTTCGATCTCCAAAGCCAGATTTCCTGCGTTCAGGATACGGGTTTCGATCTCGGAGAGTTCGACGGTGGTAAAGCGCACCTGATTGGCAGTGGTTTGACGGTGAATATAGGTCTCGCTGAACGGCGGGTTCAGCATTTTTTCGGCATGTGTGGCGGTGGTTTCGATGAAGTAACCCAGCACGTTGTTATGCTTGATCTTCAACGAAGCAATGCCGGTATGCTCTGCATATTTCTGCTGAAACCCGGCGATGACCGAGCGACCTTCGTCGCGCAAAGTTCGGGCCTCATCCAGTTCCGAGTCAAAGCCGGGGGCTATGAAGCCTCCGTCACGAGCCAATAGCGGCGGTTCGGCAACCAGCGCCTCGTCAAGCAGACCCAAGAGGTCATCAAAGCCGACAAGGTTTTGAACGGCTGTAGACAGCAATATTGGCAGGTCCTGCGTACCGCAAAGCTCGGCAATCGTTGACGCCTGAGTCAGTCCGTTGCGAACGGCGGCCAGATCGCGCGGCCCTCCACGCTCAAGGGAAAGCCGCGAAAGGGCGCGGTCCAGATCCGGGGTCTTGCGCAGCGCCTCGCGCAGGTCTGAGGCGGTCAAGCTGTCCTCAGCCGCGAAAGTCACCGCATCCAGCCGGGCATGGATCACATCCAGATTGCGCGAAGGGCTGGACAGGCGCTGCTCCAGCAGCCGCGCACCACCGGGTGTGACGGTGCGGTCGACCACAGACAGCAGCGATCCGGCCCGACCACCGGACAGAGATCGGGTCAGTTCCAGATTGCGGCGTGTGGCGGCGTCGATCTGAACGACGCGATCCTCGGATTCCTTTAAAGGCGTTTGCAGCAGGGGCAATTTACCCTTCTGCGTGATCTCCAGATAGTCGATCAGCGCGCCCATGGCCGACACTTCGGCGCGCCCGAAGGAACCAAACGCATCCAGCGCGCCCACGTGAAACAGACCGCAGAGGCGTTTCTCTGCCGCCGTGCTGTCAAAACTTGCGCGTCCGATAGGGGTCAGCGAGATACCCAGATCGCGAACCGGTTCTTGCAGCGGCTGATCCGCGCCATCCGCTACGATCAGCTCGGACGGAGCCAGTCGCGCAAGCTCAGGACTTAAACGAACGGATGTCAAAGGCATCACGTGAAACGCACCGGTTGAGATATCAGCCCAAGCCAGCGCTGCCTCGTCCCGCACCTCAGAATAGGCAGCCAGAAAGTTATGACGGCGGGCTTCCAGCAAGGCGTCTTCGGTCAGTGTGCCGGGCGTCACCAGACGCACGACATCGCGCTTTACCACCGATTTAGAGCCTCTTTTTTTCGCTTCAGCCGGACTTTCCATCTGCTCGCAGACGGCGACGCGAAAGCCTTTGCGGATCAGGGTCAGCAGATAGCCCTCGGCCGAATGGACCGGCACGCCGCACATCGGAATATCGGTCCCGTTGTGTTTGCCACGTTTGGTCAAGGCGATGTCCAACGCTTCGGCAGCGTTGACGGCGTCCTCGAAAAACATCTCGTAGAAATCGCCCATGCGGTAGAACAGCAGGGCGTCGGCATGGGCCTCTTTGATCTCAAGATATTGCGCCATCATTGGCGTGACTGTGGACAAAAGCGGCCCCCTATTGGCGTCTTCCGGACGCGACCTTACAAATCCCCTTCGTGCGACGAAAGGTGAAAACGCATTGTCGTTGAGGCGCGCGCGCGCCTGCGCTATGACGCATCAGCCCTGAAGTCATGGAAACGACCCAAAAGATGCCCAAAGCGAAGATCACCAAAGAAGAGGCGCTGGCCTTTCACCTGGACCCGACCCCCGGCAAGTGGGAGGTGCAGGCCACCGTTCCCATGACCACCCAGCGCGATCTGTCGCTGGCCTACAGCCCCGGTGTTGCTGTTCCATGTGAAGCCATCGCCGAGGCACCCGAAACGGCCTATGACTATACCAACAAGGGCAATCTGGTTGCCGTGATCTCGAATGGCACAGCCGTTCTGGGCCTTGGCAATCTCGGTGCGCTGGGCTCGAAACCGGTGATGGAGGGGAAATCTGTCCTGTTCAAACGGTTCGCCGATGTGAACTCGATCGATATCGAATTGGACACTGAGGACCCGGATGAGTTCTGCCGCGCGGTTCGCCTGATGGGGCCGACCTTTGGCGGTATCAACCTTGAGGACATCAAGGCACCTGAATGTTTCATCATCGAACAGCGCCTGAAGGAGGAGATGGACATCCCCGTCTTCCACGATGATCAGCACGGCACAGCGGTGATCTGTGCGGCGGGTCTGATCAACGCGCTGCATATCTCGGGCAAGAAAATCGAGGATGTGAAGATCGTTCTGAACGGGGCCGGGGCTGCGGGCATCGCCTGTATCGAACTGCTCAAGTCGATGGGCGCGCGGCATGAGAACTGCATCGTCTGTGACACCAAGGGCGTGATCTATCAGGGTCGGGCCGAGGGCATGAACCAGTGGAAATCGGCGCACGCGATCACCACAGATCTGCGAACTCTCGAGGAAGCGATGAAGGGTGCTGACGTATTCCTGGGCGTATCCGTCAAAGGCGCTGTGACACAAGAGATGGTCGCTAGTATGGCCGACAATCCTGTGATCTTCGCCATGGCCAACCCGGATCCCGAGATCACGCCGGAAGAAGCCCATGAAGTGCGCGTCGATGCCATCGTCGCCACCGGACGCAGCGATTACCCGAACCAAGTCAACAACGTTTTGGGTTTCCCCTACCTGTTCCGCGGGGCTTTGGACATTCATGCCCGCGCCATCAATGACGAGATGAAAATCGCCTGCGCCCATGCGCTGGCCAATCTGGCGCGTGAGGACGTGCCGGATGAGGTTGCCATGGCTTATGGCAAGTCGCTTACCTTTGGGCGTGATTACATCATCCCGACGCCGTTTGATCCGCGCCTGATCCACCGTATTCCGCCTGCTGTCGCCAAGGCGGGTATGGACACCGGCGCAGCCCGCCGTCCGATCATCGACATGGACGCCTATGAGCTGAGCCTCAAATCCCGCATGGACCCAACTGCCAGCATCCTGCGCGGCCTGAACGCCCGTGCGCGTCAGGCACAAAGCCGGATGATCTTTGCCGAGGGCGACGATCCCCGCGTCTTGCGCGCCGCAGTGACCTATCAGCGCTCGGGCTTCGGCAAGGCGTTGGTTGTGGGCCGTCCGGACGATGTCAAACTCAAGCTGGAAGAAGCTGGATTGGGGGATGCGGTACGCGAGTTGGAAGTGGTGAATGCGGCCAACACCACACATCTCGAGACCTATACAGACTTTTTGTATAAACGCCTGCAGCGTAAGGGTTTTGACCGGAAAGACATCTACCGCCTCGCGGCGCGCGACCGGCATGTGTTCTCATCCCTGATGCTGGCGCATGGTCATGGCGACGGTCTGGTGACCGGTGCTACGCGCAAATCGGCGCATGTGCTGGATCGTATCAATCACGTATTTGATGCCGATGCCGCCCATGGTGCAGCCGGTGTGACTGCACTGCTGCACAAAGGTCGTATCGTTCTGATCGGTGACACATTGGTGCACGAATGGCCCGATGAAAATGATCTGGCCACGATCGCCGAACGTTCGGCCGCGGTGGCGCGTCACATGGGGTTGGAGCCTCGGGTGGCCTTTGTCAGCTTCTCGACCTTTGGCTATCCGGTGTCCGAGCGGGCTGAGAAGATGCACCGCGCGCCGGTGGTTCTGGACCAGCGCGGCGTCAACTTCGAGTACGAGGGCGAGATGACCGTGGACGTCGCGCTGAACGTGGATCAGCAAGCTGGATACCCGTTTCAGCGCCTCACCGGGCCGGCCAATATCCTGATCGTGCCGGCGCGGCACTCGGCTTCGATCTCGACCAAACTGATGCAGGAAATGGGCGGGGCGACCGTGATCGGCCCGATCCTGTCCGGCGTCGACAAGCCGATTCAGATCTGCTCGACCGTCTCGACCGCGAATGACATTCTGAACATGGCTATTCTGGCCTCCTGCGATATTGGATAGACCATGACGATCTGGAACCTGGGCTCGATCAACGCGGATATGGTATATGCCCTGCCGCATTTGCCGGAAGCGGGCGAAACCCTAGCGGCGGGCGGGCTTGATCGGTTTCTGGGTGGCAAGGGGGCCAATATGTCGGTGGCGGCAGCCCGGGCTGGGGCGCGGGTGGCGCATATCGGCGCCGTCGGGTCAGATGGGCGCTGGGCGCGCGACCGACTGACCGAATATGGGGTTGATACCCGGTTTATCACCGAGACCGATACCCCAACCGGTCATGCAATCATCGCTGTGGATGCCGAAGGCGAAAACCTGATCATCCTCTACCCCGGCGCCAATCACGCGTTGGAGGCGCAGCAGCTGCAACGGGCCTTGGGTGAGGCCGTCACCGGGGACGTTTTGGTGATGCAGAACGAAACCAACGCACAGGTCGAGGCAGCACGGCTGGGCCGCGACCTTGGCCTGACCGTTTGCTACGCTGCCGCCCCATTTCAGGCCGACGCGGTTCAGGCTGTCCTGCCATTTCTGGATTTCCTGATCCTGAACGAGGTCGAGGCCGAGCAGTTGCAGGCCGCGTCAGGCCTTGCGCCCTCGGACCTGCCGGTAGAGTATGTGATCGTGACGCTGGGTGCAAAAGGCGCGCGGTATTACCATCAAGGCCATGACCCTCAGCAGTTCGAGGCCCACAAGGTCAACGCTGTCGATACGACCGGCGCGGGGGATACCTTCACCGGATATGTGCTGGCGGGGATGGATCGAGGGATGCCGATGGCGCAGGCGATCGCCCAAGCGATGCGTGCCGCGGCCTTGATGGTCACGCGGCACGGCACAGCGGATGTTATTCCGGATTTGAAAGAGGTGCGCGAGGCGCAGCTCGATTAAGACCCAGCGAAAGGCGCGGCGCTGCCCCACAATTGCCGGACACGGTCATCGCGGCCACACGCATTTCGATAGGCCTTGTAGGCGTTCTTCTGGCGCTTGGGGCCAAAGCGGGTAAAGACCAGCTTGTCACCCTTGTAGTAATCCTGATGGTATTCTTCTGCCGGATAGAAGGTGCCTTCTTGCAGGATCGGCGTGACGACGGTTTGCCCCAATGCCTGCTGAGCATTACTTTTTGCCTTCTGCGCCAGCGTCTTTTCCCCTATGTTAGATACGAAAATGGCAGTGCGATAGCTGTCGCCCCGGTCACAGAACTGGCCGCCTGCATCGGTAGGATCAACCGAGCGGAAGAACATGTTCAACAGCGTTTCACGAGACACTTTCGCGGGGTCGAAGGTGATCTGAACCGCCTCATAATGACCGGTGCCACCTTTGGACACCTGATCATAGGTGGGGTTCGCCGTCTTGCCGCCGGTATAGCCTGACACCGCCCCAAGCACGCCGGGGACGGATTCGAAATCGGATTCCACGCACCAGAAACAGCCTCCGGCGACCGTCAGCGTCTCGGTCCCCGCTGCCGGGGCGGGCAGAGCACGCAACATGGCCGTCAGCAGGATCAGCGCAAACAGCAGAGTGGGTTTGATGCAGTTCAGATAAGCAGTCCGGGTCATGGCAGGTCTCCTTCCGAGACCAAGCTGCCCTCAGTTTCACCCGCTTGCAATGCGCTGACATCGTTTGTCACGTGCTGGTGAGACGAGTTTATCCGTGATCGCCCGTTACCCCAGCAACTGCCCCAACTTCATCGCGACACCTATATTGCCCGAAATCTTCAGCTTACCCAGTGCAACCCCCGTCATCGGGTTCAGCTTTCCGGTCAGCAGCTTTGTCAGATTGTCCTGCGAGATGCGGATGGTGCAGTCTGTCTCACGATCTTCGGTCGAAGCTGTGTTGTCGGCCAAAACGATCACGCCGTCATCGCCGCAATCGAATTTGAGCGATCCGTCAAAGTTCTTGCCAGCCAGACCCTTTTGAATCCCGTCGGCGATGTCCTGCAGCATGATCCGTCCTTTTCCTGATTGACGTATGCGTAAAGACACTCCCATGCGTCGATCAAGCCTGACGCAGCGGGAAGACGCCCACAAAAAAGCCCGGCATCCAAAGGATTGCCGGGCCTTGGTGTCGGTATGTGAGTTAGCTTACTTGCTCAGCCGCTTGTCGCGTGCCGCCAGCAACTTAAGCCGCAGAGCGTTCAGCTGAATGAAACCAGCCGCGTCTTTCTGGTCATATGCACCAGCGTCTTCCTCAAAGGTTACATGCGCCTCGGAATAGAGCGAATGATCAGACCAACGGCCAACGGTCGAGGCCAGACCTTTGTACAGTTTCACGCGGACGGTGCCGGTGACGTGCTCTTGCGACTTGTCGATGGCGGCTTGCAGCATCTCACGCTCGGGCGAGTACCAGAAGCCGTTATAGATCAGCTCGGCGTATTGCGGCATCAGCTGGTCTTTCAGGTGCATTGCGCCACGGTCCATGGTGATGGACTCGATCCCGCGATGGGCCTCCAACAGGATGGTGCCGCCCGGCGTTTCATAGATGCCGCGCGATTTCATGCCCACGAAACGGCCCTCGACCAGGTCCAGACGGCCAATGCCGTGCTTGCCGCCATATTCGTTCAGCTTGGTCAGGATGGTAGCCGGGCTCATCGCCTCGCCATTGATGCTGACCGCGTCGCCTTTTTCAAAGCCGATCTCAATGAATTCGGGCTCGTTCGGCGCGTCCTCGGGATGGACGGTGCGCTGGTAAACATAGTCGGGCGCCATATCGGCGGGGTCTTCCAGCACCTTGCCCTCGGATGAGGTGTGCAGCAGGTTCGCGTCGACCGAGAACGGAGCCTCGCCGCGTTTGTCCTTGGCAATCGGGATCTGGTTCTGTTCCGCAAATTCCAGCAGCTTGGTGCGGCTGGTCAGGTCCCACTCGCGCCACGGCGCGATCACCTTAATATCGGGGTTCAGCGCGTAAGCGGCCAGTTCAAAGCGAACCTGATCGTTGCCCTTGCCGGTCGCACCATGGGCGACAGCGTCAGCACCGGTTGCCTCAGCAATCTCGACCAGGCGTTTCGAGATCAGCGGGCGTGCAATCGACGTGCCCAGCAGATACAGCCCCTCATACTGCGCATTGGCGCGGAACATCGGGAAAACGAAATCGCGGACGAATTCCTCGCGGATGTCTTCGATATAGATGTTCTCGGGTTTGATCCCCAGCAGCTCGGCTTTCTTGCGGGCGGGTTCCAGCTCCTCGCCCTGACCCAGATCGGCGGTGAAGGTCACGACCTCACAACCATACTCGGTCTGCAGCCATTTCAGAATGATCGAGGTATCAAGGCCACCGGAATAGGCCAGAACAACTTTCTTGGGCGCGGACATCTGACTTCCCTTTATGCGTAGAACGACTGGCCCCTAACGGGTTTTGGACGCGGGGGCAAGCGGCGTGGATTGACGCAGGCTGGGAATTGGGGTGAAACGGGCGGACAGAGAACAAGGATTGGTTGAGAGGGCAGTATTTATGCAGGGGTTAGAGATTTTCGTGCACTCGGTGAAGATGGTTTTGAGGAACCTGAAGCAGGCTCTCCAGATTTCGTTGGTGCCTGCGCTGATTGGAGGCATGATCGTCATAGCTCTCAGTGTTCTGTTTGGCATTTCATTCGAGGATATCTCGACGGAGCCGAACGGCTTGCCTGACGCCGCCTCGTCAGGCGCGATTGCAGGTTTTCTTCTGAGTGTGCTGCTTTCGATTTTTACGATCATGCTTTGGATCGTCGTGTCCTGGCATCGTTTCGTGCTGCTCGAAGAATATCCGGTCGGTTTTCTTCCCGCATTCAGATCGGATCGCGTATTGGCCTATTTTGGAAGACTCCTGATGCTGATGCTGCTGGCAGCGGTTGCCATGATCCCGGCCATGTTTGTCGTAGGGATGTTGGGGCAAGCTCCGGCGGTGGTGGGAATCCTGGTCTGGTTTTTGGTTGTCGTATTGCTGACGGTAGCATTCTATCGGGTTTCTCCGATCCTGCCCGGTGCGGCAATCGGACGAAACCTGAAGCTGTCAGAAGCTTGGCAGGCAACAGCTGGTGCCGAGGGTGCGATTGTCCTGTTGGTGATCCTGTCGGCGCTGTTTCAGATGCTGCTTCAGTTTCTGGCATCTATGTTGCTGTTTGTTCCGATCATTGGGCCGTTGGTTGTGGTCTTTGCCATGATGCTGGTGGTTCCGTTGATCAATGTCAGCATTCTGACCACGATCTATGGCGTGTTCATCGAAAAGCGCGAACTCTCCTAACCCGCGTACACATATGTATTCCTTGCCCTTTCAGCGGTGATCGGGCAGGGGAATCGACATGACCGATTTCATGACCCGCGCCCGCGCCGCCGAACAGGCAATGCGCTCTGTGTTTCCCGCAACGCCGTTGCAGCGGAATGCCCATTTGTCTGACCGTTACGGGGCCGAAATCTGGCTCAAGCGTGAAGACCTCAGCCCGGTGCGGTCCTACAAGATTCGTGGCGCGTTCAACGCTATGCGCAAGCAGCAGGGTCAGGATCTGTTTGTCTGCGCAAGCGCGGGCAATCACGCGCAGGGCGTGGCCTATATGTGCAAGCATCTTGGCGTGCGGGGTGTGATCTTCATGCCGGTGACCACGCCGCAGCAGAAAATTCAGAAGACCCGCATCTTTGGCGGCGACAATATCGAGGTTCACCTGACCGGTGACTATTTCGATGACACGCTGGCTGCCGCGCAGAAATGGTGCGCGGAACAGGGCGGCCATTTTCTGTCTCCTTTCGACGATGAGGATGTGATCGAGGGTCAGGCCTCGCTTGCGGCTGAGATTGAGGAACAACTGGGCAGCATTCCCGATCATGTGCTGTTGCCTGTGGGCGGTGGCGGCATGTCCGCAGGAGTGGCAACCTGGTTTGGCGACCGCACGCATTGCCTGTTTGTCGAGCCATCGGGCGGAGCCTGTTTGCGCGCCGCGCTGGCAGCGGGACATCCGGTGTCGCTGGATCATGTGGACAATTTTGTCGATGGCGCGGCGGTGGGCCGGATCGGTGAAAAACCCTTTGAGCTGCTGAAATCGCGCCACCTGTCGGATGTGCTGACATTGTCCGAGGATCGCATCTGCACCACCATGATCGAGATGCTGAATGTCGAGGGAATCGTGCTGGAGCCCGCCGGCGCGCTGGCGATCGAAGCGCTGGGCGACATCCAAAGCTTCATCCGGGGCAAGACCGTGGTTTGCGTCACCTCGGGCGGCAATTTCGATTTCGAACGCCTGCCCGAAGTCAAAGAACGCGCGCAGCGGTACTCCGGGGTGAAGAAATATTTCATCCTGCGCCTGCCGCAGCGGCCCGGTGCATTGAAAGAGTTTCTGAACATCCTCGGCCCCGAGGATGATATCGCCCGCTTTGAGTACATGAAGAAATCGGCGCGCAATTTCGGCTCGGTTCTGATCGGGATCGAAACCCGCAAGCCCGAGAATTTCATGCGCCTGTTTGCCCATCTGGATGAGGCCGGGTTTACCTATACGGACATCACCGAAGACGAGACATTGGCGCAGTTTGTGATCTAGCGCAGGTTTTCGGCAAGACCGGCCTGAAACAATGTTTTCGACTCGTCATAGGCCGCGAAAATCTCAGGTAGATCAACGGCGGCACTTTTACCCGCGGCAGCACGGCGCTCTCCGTCCTGGCAAAGCTTCGAGAAGCTATCAAAACCAAGGCTCAACGCGCTGCCTTTCAGGAAATGCAGATTCTGCTCCATCTCGGAACGCCCTGCATCCTGGCGCAGTTTGGCAATTACCTCTTGCACTTCGTCCAGGAAAATCTCGACCACCTCGTCGAACTCATCCGCGCCGACCTCGTCGCGCAATTGCCTGACTCTGGACCACTGTATCATGCCACCCTCTTGCGGTTGGTTTGTGCATACTGTCACGGCGGTAAAGAAGTGGTTAAGCTGTAGGCGTGCAGTTTTTCACCAGATGTTAAACCAGCAGTCTTAGCGTTGGCCCAACTGAGATATTGGATGAGCACAGGGATTTAATGGTGCCGGAAGTCGGTCAATCAGTCAGCCGGGTCGAGCTGGACTTTGGCGCGATCCGTCGGGTTCTGGTGGTGGATGACAGCAGGCTGCAACGGCGGATTCTGGTTGCCTCACTTAAAAAGTGGGGGTTTGAGGTGCTTGAGGCCGATACGGGTGAGGCCGCCATTGACCTGTGTAAAGACAACAGACCTGACCTGGTGCTCAGCGATTGGGTCATGCCGGGGATGAGCGGGCTGGAATTCTGCCGCGCCTTTCGTGGGCTCGAAACCGAGCAATACAGTTATTTCATCCTACTGACCTCAAAAAGCGAAAAGCAGGAGGTCGCGAAGGGACTGGATGCAGGGGCGGATGATTTCCTAATCAAACCGCTGGAGGCCGATGAGCTGCGCGCCCGCATTTCGGCCGGTGCACGGATTCTGGACATGCAGCGTGAACTGTCCGAGAAAAACCGCCTGATCGAGACTGCATTGGATGAACTGAAACTGGCGCATGATGCCATTGACAAGGACCTGATGCAGGCTCGCAAAATTCAGGAATCTCTGATGCCTGAACTGACCGGGCAATTTGGTAAGTCCCGCGTCAGCCTGTTGCTGAAACCCTGTGGTCATATCGGCGGCGATCTGGTGGGCATGTTCTCGCCCGGCGTCAATCGGCTGGGCTTCTACAGCATCGATGTTTCTGGCCACGGGATCACATCGGCGATGATGACGGCGCGGTTGGGCGGGTATCTATCCAGCACGTATTTCGACCAGAACGTCGCGATGGAGCGGCGCTTCAACAAATTCTACGCCTTGCTGCCGCCCGAGGAGGTCGCGGAGCAGCTGAACTCGCGCCTGATCGCCGATGCCGGGGTCGAGGAATATTTTACAATGGTCTATGCCATCGTCGATCTGCGCAACGGGCATGTGAAGATGGTGCAGGCCGGGCACCCACATCCTTTGCTGTTGCGCGCCGATGGCGGGGCCGAGTTTCTGGGCGAGGGCGGCTTGCCCATCGGCCTGTTGCCGGATGTCGGCTTTCAGCAGACCGAAACTTATATGCAGCCCGGGGACAAGCTGTTGCTTCATTCTGATGGGTTCACGGAATGCCGCCTCAGGGATGGCAGCTTGCTGGACGAGGGCGGTCTGCAGCAGATGGCCACTGAGTGCCTGACCGAGAATGTTGGCTCAGAATTCCTGGACGATATGTTCTGGCGCCTGACTCAGGTCATGTCGCCGGATCACGGGCTGGAGGATGACGTCTCGGCCGTGTTCTTCGAATATAACGGGACCTAAAGCAGCCCTTGCAGATGACGCTGGGCGAAATAAGCGTCCCCCTCATTGCCCAGCAGATGCACGGCGTCGGTGATCTCCATCCATAGGGCTTCGTGAAACGGCTCGGTCGGGGGACCGATACGGCGGACGGGGCGGGCGCGATAGATCAGGCAGATCTTCTCGGCCCACAGATCGTATTCAGGCATATAGGTAAAGCGGCGGAACGCGCCCACGCGGCGCGGCGCGGCGATCAGCCAGCCGGTTTCTTCGAACACTTCTCGGTGCAATGCGGTTATCGGGGATTCGCCCGGATCGATGCCGCCGCCGGGCAGTTGCAGATCGGGGCCGGGTTCCAGTTGACAGGTCAGCAGCAGGCGGTTGCCTTGCGGCAACAAGGAATAGACACCGACGCGCCGCGTATATGTCCGCCCGGCTTCGGGGCTTTCACCGAACCGTCTGATCATGTATGGCCCCTTTCAACCCAATCTGTTCGACCTATATGGTGGCGGTATGCCAACCTGTGGCGTGTAAGGAAACCCTCATGTCTCTTGGAACCAAAATCGCGTGGGACGATACCGTCCTGCCCTTTCAACTCGATGTACCGGACATGCGTGGTCGCGTGGCCCGGCTGGATGGTGTGCTGGGCGGCATCTTGAAGCAGCATGACTACCCCGAAGTGGTCGAGGCGCTGGTGGCCGAGATGGCCCTGCTGACCGCATTGATCGGGCAAACGGTGTCGCTGCGCTGGAAATTGTCCCTGCAGGTCCAATCCAAAGGCGCGGTGCGTATGATCGCGACCGACTACTACGCGCCTCAGCAGGAAGGTGAACCCGCGCAGATCCGCGCCTATGCCAGCTTTGACCGGGATCGTCTGACCGACGCTGCCCCGTTTGATCAGGTGGGTGACGGGTACTTCGCCATCATGATCGACCAAGGCGAGGGCACGCATCCCTATCAGGGCATCACCCCGCTGGCCGGAGGGTCGCTGAGCGCCTGTGCCGAGGCTTATTTTGCACAGTCGGAACAGCTGCCGACCCGGTTCTCGCTCAGCTTCGGCAAATCGACTGAACCCGGTGTTGGTGAACACTGGCGCGCGGGTGGGATCATGTTGCAGCACATGCCCAAGGCCTCACCCTTTGCCGCATCGGGCGAGGGGACCGGAGAGATCCTGACCGCCTCAGATCTGGTAGACGGTGAAGAAGGTGAGAACTGGGGCCGCGTCAACATCCTGCTCGACACCGTGGATGATCTGGAGATGATCGGGCCGTCGGTTGCGCCGACAGACCTGCTGGTACGGCTGTTCCACGAGGAACAGCCTCGTGTCTATGATGCGCAGCAGGTACAATTCGGTTGCACTTGTTCCGAAGATCGCGTGCGCCAAAGCCTGTCGATCTATTCGGCGCAGGATATTGCGACAATGACCACGGACGAAGGCACCGTCACAGCAGACTGTCAATTCTGCGGTGCGCATTATGTGCTGGACCCAGCGACCGTCGGGTTCGAAGCCGAAGGCCCGGATGGCGCGTGATCTGATCTCAGAGCTAACAGCGGCGCTGGGCCGTGACGGCTCCGGGTCCAGTGACTTTGACCTGAACCCCGAGACGGCGCTGCCAGCAGGGCGCAAACTGCGCCCTGCTGGCGTGTTAGTGCCTGTTTCACTGGCCTATGACGCACCTCGGGTGATCCTGACCAAGCGTTCGTCAGCGCTGAAGCACCACCCGGGGCAGATCGCTTTTCCGGGCGGCAAACAGGATGAAGGTGATGCGGATGTCACCGCTACGGCCTTGCGCGAAGCGCAGGAGGAGATCGGTTTGCCGACCGACTTGCCGCGTATTCTGGGTCATCTGCCGACACATGAAACGGTGACGTCTTTTGCGGTGACGCCGGTCGTTGCAGTGCTCGAAACGACTTTCGACACGATAGTCGAACCCGGCGAGGTGGATGAGGTTTTCTCGGTCCCGCTTGCGCATGTGTTGAACCCGGAGAATTATGTCGTCGAGTCGCGCCGCTGGCGTGGACAAAGGCGGTATTACTACGCTGTGCCCTATGGCCCCTATTACATCTGGGGCGCGACGGCGCGGATGTTGCGAGGGTTGGCGGCGCGGATGAGCGAATGAAGCGGATCACGGAAGACTGGATCGCAAAAAAGGCCACCCAGGATGTGTGTGCCGCACTGACCAAAGGCGGGGCGCAGGCCTTGTTTGTGGGCGGCTGCGTGCGCAACGCGTTGCTGCAGGCTCCGGTTTCTGACATCGATATTGCCACGGATGCAAGGCCTGAACGGGTGATGGAACTGGCGCAAAAGGCCGGGTTGAAACCGATCCCGACGGGGATTGATCATGGTACGGTGACGATTGTCAGCGGCGGCATCCCACATGAGGTCACCACTTTTCGCCGCGATGTCGAAACGGATGGCCGTCGTGCTGTCGTCGCTTTCTCCGATAAGGTCGAAGAAGACGCGGCGCGGCGCGATTTCACCATGAACGCGTTGTATGCCCGGCCCGACGGCACGATCCTCGATCCCTTGCACGGATTACCGGACCTGCAGACGCGTCGCGTGCGGTTTATCGGCGAGGCCAGTGATCGCATCCGCGAGGATTACCTACGGTCGCTCAGATATTTCCGGTTTCACGCCTGGTATGGCGATGCGGACGAGGGGTTTGATCCCGATGCGCTTGATGCGATTGCCGCGAATTTGGACGGATTAGAGACACTTTCCCGCGAACGCGTCGGGGCCGAGATGCTGAAGCTTCTGGCTGCGCCCGACCCCGCGCCGTCGGTCGCCGCCATGCGCAGCACGGGTGTTTTGGCACGGCTTTTGCCCGGCGCGGATGACCGGGCTTTGGCGATCCTGATCCAGCTGGAGCAAGACGCCCACGCCACGCCCGAAGCGATTCGCCGTTTGGCCGCGATTGCTCCGCCTGAGGTGGCCAAAACCCTACGTCTCAGCAAGGCGCAGCTGCAGCGCCTGACCCGGATGCGCGACGAGGCGATGGCGACGACCAGCGTCGCAGAACTGGGCTATCGCTATGGCGCGGAAGGTGGATTGCACGAGACGCTTTTGCGTTGCGCATTTCTGGAACAGCCCTGGTCCGACGGCCTGCGCCGCGCCTTGGAGCAAGGGGCCGCGGCCAGTTTTCCGATCAAAGCGGCGGATTTGATCCCCGCCTTTTCGGGCCCGGCTCTGGGCGCAAAACTGGCCGAGCTTGAGGCGCGCTGGATCGCGTCGGATTTCGCGCTCAGCCGCGAAGATTTGCTGGCGGACTAGCGGGAAGTCTCAAAAGGGGATGACAAACTCGATTTGATTTGGCAGGGTGCGCCTATCTCATAATGGAGGGAGGAATGCGAATGTATTACGGGATCTGGTTCGGCTAAAGCCCGGAACACGTGACCCGTAGGGGTGGTGTTCTGGCGCCATCTTTCTTCGCATGACCTATTTTCTGCTCAATCGGAGCACCCTCCATGTTTCGCTATTTTGAAAACCTTGTTGACCCTTTTGTCGCCTATGAAGAAGTCGATACGCCGCCCACGCGGCTTTGGCCCTTCATGCTGGACTATACCCGTCCGTTTTATCGCGTGTTCCTGTGGGCAGGCCTGATCTCGGTTGTCGTGGCCGCGGTCGAGGTCGGATTGATCTACTACATGGGCCGTGTCGTCGATCTGCTGTCCGGCGCGCCATCAGAAGTCTGGCAAGCACACGGTACCGAGCTGATGCTGATGGCGGCGTTTGTCCTGCTGCTGCGGCCCTTGCTCCATGTCGTCGACGTGCTGTTGTTGAACAACGCAATCCTGCCGAATATCGGCACCATCTTCCGGTGGCGTGCGCATAAGCATGTTTTGCGTCAGTCGGTTGGCTGGTTCGAGAATGATTTTGCCGGCCGCATTGCCAATCGGATCATGCAGACCCCTCCGGCGGCGGGTGAGGCCGTTTTTCAGGTCTTCGACGCGATTTCGTTTTCACTGGCCTATCTGGTCGGCGCGGGGATTCTGTTGATGGCAGCCGATCCCCGTCTGCTGCTGCCGCTGGTCATCTGGTTTGCTCTTTATGCGTTGCTGGTGCGCTGGGCGGTTCTGCGGGTCGGGCCGGCCTCCAAGGCCGCATCCGATGCGCGTTCGGCTGTGACGGGGCGTGTGGTGGACAGCTATACCAACATCCATTCGGTCAAGATGTTCGCCCATGACTCGCAGGAACTGGACTATGCCCGCGAAGCCATCGAGGAAACCCGGCACACCTTTCAGGTCGAGATGCGGATCTTCACCATCATGGATGCGGTGCTGGTCACACTGAATGGCATGCTGATCGTTGGGGTTGTCGGCTGGGCGCTTGTTCTGTGGATGCAGGGCAGCGCTTCGGTTGGGGTGGTCGCAGCGGCGACAGCGTTGACGCTGCGGCTCAATTCCATGACCGGCTGGATCATGTGGGCCCTGACCAGTTTCTTCCGTCAACTCGGTGTCGTCGCCGAAGGGATGGAGACCATCGCGCAGCCCATCGAACTGCTGGATGAGATCGAGGCCGAGCCCCTGCGGCTGGAGCAGGGACAGATCGAAATCCGTGACCTGTCGCATCATTATGGCCGCAAGGCCGGTGGGCTGGATCACGTCAACCTAACCATCAAACCGGGCGAAAAGATCGGTCTGATCGGACGTTCGGGTGCCGGGAAATCGACCTTGGTCAAGCTGCTTTTGCGGTTTTACGACGTGGAGCAGGGGGCGATTCTGATCGATGGTCAGGACATCTCGACCGTGACGCAGGACAGTTTGCGCAGCCATATCGGGATGGTTCAGCAGGACAGCGCTCTGCTGCATCGTTCGGTGCGGGCCAATATCCTCTATGGCCGCCCCGGCGCAACCGAGGCGCAGATGAGAGATGCTGCGAAACAAGCCGAAGCGCATGAGTTTATCCTCGACCTGCAGGACCCGCAGGGCCGCACCGGTTATGATGCGCATGTGGGCGAGCGGGGCGTGAAACTGTCCGGCGGTCAGCGGCAGCGCGTGACCCTTGCGCGGGTGATCCTGAAAGACGCGCCGATTTTGCTGTTGGACGAGGCCACATCCGCCCTAGATTCCGAGGTCGAAGCTTCGATTCAGGAAACGCTCTACGGCATGATGCAAGGTAAAACTGTGATCGCCATTGCGCACAGGCTCAGTACGATCGCGCAGATGGACCGCATTCTGGTCATGGATGGTGGTCGGATCGTCGAACAGGGCGGTCATTCCGATCTGCTGGCGCAAGGAGGGCTTTACGCCCAGTTCTGGGCGCGGCAATCTGGTGGCTTCCTGAACCCGGAGGCCGCTGAATGAGGATTGCAGACCTCATCCAACCGTTCAACGCCACCCAAACGCCCCCGCCGCAATCGCTGGGGGCGTTCATTCGCTGGGCCTTGTCCGGGGCGTGGCCGATGCTGTTTGTCGCAGCCGCCTTCTCGGCCACAGCGGGCGCGATGGAGGCCGGAACCGCGTGGATATTGGGGCGCGTGATCGACGTAGCCACGTCAGGCGGACCCGATGCCTTTCTGACCGGCGGCAATCTGTGGATGATCCTGGGCGCCGTGGCTTTTTTCATGCTGCTGCGTCCCGTGTTTTTCGGCCTGTCGGCCTTTTCGAACAACTATATCGTCATGCCCAATATCCCGCCGCTGGTTCTGGCCAAGCTGAACCATTGGACGCTAGGCCAATCGGTCACCTATTTCGACGATGATTTCGCGGGCCGGATCGCGCAAAAGCAGGTTCAGACGGCAACGGCGCTGACCTCTGTCGTGTCGGAAACGATCAGTGCAATCGTGTTTGCCTTGGCCTCGTTGGTGGGTTCTTTGCTTTTGTTAGGATCTATTCATCCGTTTGTCATGCTGCCCTTTGTGGCATGGCTTGTGGTCTATTTCCTGCTGGTGCGCTGGTATCTGCCGCGCATCCGCAAACACTCGGGCGCGCGGGCGGGGGCACGGGCGATGGTGTCGGGGCAGATCGTGGATACGATCACCAATATCAAAACCGTCAAGCTGTTCGCCCATGCAAGGCACGAGGATGAAGCGGCGCGCAGCTCGATGGTCGATCTGCGCGAACGGTCGCTGGAGTTCGGGCTGCTCTCGGCCAGCTTCCGGCTGATCCTGATGACATTGGCGGGTGTTTTGCCGGTGATGCTGATAGGGGCAACGCTGTGGCTGTGGCAGGCAGGTAATGCGACCACGGGTGATATCGTCGCCGCAGGGGCGGTATCCGTGCGGATCTCACAAATGACCGGCTGGGTCAGTTTCACGCTGATGGGCCTTTATGCCAACGTCGGCGAGATCGAGAACGGGATGCATACCTTGACCAAGCGCGACCGGGTCGAGGATGCGATGACCGCCTCTGAGCTGATTGTCTCAGAAGGTGAGATTGCGTTTGATCATGTCAGTTTTGCTTATGGCCGCGATATTGGCGGTGTCTCCGATCTGCATTTCACCGCCGCACCAGGCGAAAAGCTGGGCATTGTGGGGGCGTCTGGTGCAGGAAAATCGACCTTGGTTTCGCTGCTGCTCAGGCTCTACGACGGCGAAAAAGGCGTTATTCGCATCGATGGGCAGGATGTCAACCAGGTCACTCAGGACAGCTTGCGCCGCCAGATCGGCATGGTCACGCAGGAAACCGCAATGTTCAATCGCTCGGCGCGTGAGAATATCCTCTATGGCCGCCCCGACGCATCCGAGGTCGAGTTGATCGAAGCCGCAACCAAGGCCGAGGCGCATGAATTTATCCTCGGGCTTGAGGATGCGCAGGGCCGCAAGGGCTATGACGCGCATCTGGGGGAACGGGGCGTGAAGCTCAGCGGTGGGCAACGACAGCGGATCGCTCTGGCCCGCGCCATCTTGAAAGACGCACCGATTTTGGTGCTGGACGAAGCCACTTCGGCGCTGGATTCCGAGGTTGAAGCCTCGATTCAGGCTGCGCTGCATCGCGTGATGCAGGGCAAGACCGTTCTGGCAATCGCGCACCGCCTCTCTACACTCAGCGAAATGGACCGGATTATTGTTCTGGATCACGGTCACATCGTCGAAAGCGGCACGCATGAGGCATTATTAGAGCGCGGCGGGCTGTACGCCCGGTTCTGGCATCGCCAATCCGGCGGGTTCATTCAGGCGGAGGCCGCGGAATAAGGGGTTTTGTTGCGACCAAACCCCCGCTATCAGGCCCTCATGACGCAGCACTACACCATAAACCGCCTTGGCCATCAGGGTGACGGCATCGCCGATGGGCCTGTCTACGCGCCCCGCACGCTGCCGGGCGAGGTGGTCAGCGGAACGCTCGACGGACAGGTCTTGTCCGACATCCGTGTTGAAACCCCGTCGGATCAGCGGGTCAAAGCGCCCTGTCGCCATTACAACGCCTGTGGTGGTTGCCAGTTGCAGCACGCGGCCGATGATTTTGTCGCCGACTGGAAGGTTGCGGTGGTGCGCAACGCGCTGGCCGCGCAGGGGCTCGATGCCCCGATGCGGCCCATTCACACCTCGCCCGAACATTCGCGCCGCCGGGCCACTATCGCGGTGCGGCGCACCAAAAAGGGCACTCTGGCCGGATTCCATGGCCGCGCGTCGGACACGATCACCGAAATCCCCGACTGCCATCTGCTGCACCCCGCCCTGATCGCCGCCATCCCGGTGGCCGAGGCGCTGGCCCTTCTGGGCGGCAGTCGCAAGGGTGTGCTGGCCGTGACGCTGACCCTGTCCGAAAACGGTCTGGATGTGGCGGTGAAAGGTGGCAAGCCGCTGGACGGCCCGCTGGAACTGGCGCTGGCGCAAGCGACCGAACATCACGGCCTTGCCCGGCTCAGCTGGGACGATGAGGTGATTGCCATGCGGGAACCGCCCCTGCAGCGCTTTGGCGCCGCCGGTGTGGTCCCGCCGCCCGGGGCTTTCCTGCAGGCCACAAAAGACGGAGAACAGGCTCTGTTACAGGCCGTTACCGAGGCAACTCAGGGCGCTAAGCGGATTGTTGATCTGTTCGCGGGCTGCGGCACCTTCTCTTTACCGCTGGCCCAATCGGCCGAGGTGCACGCGGTTGAAGGCGAAGCCGAGATGACCACAGCCCTGGATCAGGGCTGGCGCAAGGCTCAAGGCCTGAAACAGGTCACAACCGAGGCGCGCGACCTGTTTCGCCGCCCTCTCATGCCCGATGAACTGCGGAAGTTCGATGCCGTTGTCCTCGACCCGCCGCGTGCGGGGGCCGAGGCGCAGGTGGTTGAGCTGGCCGAAGCCAAACGCCCGGTGATCGCGTATGTCTCATGCAATCCGGTGACCTTTGCCCGCGATGCAAAAATGTTGGTTAACGCCGGATATACCCTTGAATGGGTACAGGTGGTTGACCAATTTCGATGGTCGTCACACACCGAACTTGCCGCTCGGTTCGTCTTAAACAAATAGCCCTGAGATAAGGACCACCCGCATGGGGATCGCCCAACGTCTGCTGCCTGTCATCGAAGCCCCGGCTTTCGGGAAATTCATCACCGGTGTGATTCTGTTCAACGCGATTCTGCTGGGGATGGAAACCTCACCCACGCTGATGGAGGTGGCGGGTCCGCTAATCGTGACGCTCGACAAGCTATGCCTCACCATCTTCGTTATCGAAATCGTGATGAAACTGATCGCCACGGGGCGCCGGTTCTTCACCAGCGGCTGGAATGTCTTTGACTTCGTGATCGTCGGTGTTGCCCTTGTACCCAGCGCCGGGGCGCTTTCGGTTCTGCGGGCGCTACGGATTCTACGGGTTTTGCGCGTCATCTCGGTCGCGCCTCGGCTGCGCCGGGTGGTCGAAGGGTTCATCTCGGCCTTGCCGGGTATGGCCAGCGTGTTCCTGCTGATGGCGATCCTGTTCTACATCGGGGCTGTGATCTCGACCAAGCTGTTCTCGAACAGCTTTCCGGACTGGTTCGGCGATTTGGGTCTGTCGGCCTATACCCTGTTCCAGATTATGACGCTGGAAAGCTGGTCCATGGGCATCGTCCGCCCGGTGATGGATATCTACCCTTATGCCTGGTTGTTCTTTGTGCCCTTCATCATGGTGACCACATTCGCGGTGGTAAACCTGCTCGTCGGTCTGATCGTGAACTCGATGCAGGATGCCCACCATGCCGAGGATGAGGTGAAAACCGATGCTTACCGTGACGAGGTTCTCGAACGTTTGGAATCGATCGAACGCCGCCTGGCAGAGCAGTCGAACATCAAAAAGTGATTTCAGTTTCGCACAAATCTGGCATAATAATTGGCAAAAAAGAGCAGCAGGCAGTGAATCTCATGGATCGTCGAGCATTTGGATTGGGGGCGATGGCAACGCTAAGCCTTTCGGCTTGTGCATCAGCCAGCCCTAAATTTTTGTCATATAACGGGCCCGAGGTGACCTCTCTGGTTATCAACAAGGGCGCGCGAAAGCTCTATCTTCTGCATAATGAGCAGATCCTGAAGGAATATAAGGTCGATCTTGGGTTTGCGCCGACCGGCACCAAAACTAAGAAGGGCGACGGGCGCACGCCCGAGGGCACCTATCTGATCGACCGCCGCAATCCGCGCAGTCGCTATCACCTGTCGCTGGGCATTTCCTATCCGAACTCGGCCGATATCGCGCAAGCCAAGGCCGCGGGTGTTGATCCGGGTGGTGATATCTTTATCCATGGCCAGCCCAACCTGCGATCCGAGTTCAAGCGCGCGAAGAAAACCCCGGATTGGACGGCTGGCTGCATCGCCGTAACTAACGAAGAGATCGAAGAGATTTACGCGATGGTGAACGAGGGCACGGTCATCACTCTGCGCGCCTGATGTTAAGCGGTTTCCAGCTTTCGAACCCAAACAGCAGATAATCGCGCTGGTAGGCTTGCACTGCCAGCGTTTCCAACGGCGCATCGTAAATCTGTTCCAGCGAGAATGGCATGTCTGTCTGCGCAGCGATTGGGGTTATGGGATCTTGATGGCCTAGCTTGGCGGCGAGCGCGGGCATGGCGGTCGCCATCTCATCCTCGCGCAGGATCAGGTCGGGCATGGCGAAACTGGCCATCCCCTCAAGCGTTTGCGCCTGACCGCACCATTCCCCGTCGACCCGGATCGGTGTCTGACCGGCCAGAATGCGTTGAAGCATTTCGAGGAATGCCGCAAACGCCTCCCGATGTTGATCAAGCGTGTAGTCGTCTTGATCAAGGGCCTCGGGAATCGGCAGCTCGTACCGTCTGCGCAACATATTGCGGATCTTTTTGTAGGCACCCGGCCCTGTACTAAGGATGCGGGAACAGAACACCGAATGCGCGCGCGCCAGCGGATGGCGCAGAACGGTGAATTTGCGATGCCCGGGATGCCCCTGCATCCAGCTGCGCATCTGTTTCTGATTGTGCCCGGTCAGCAAACCGTCCGGTTCGACACCGTCCAGATCAGCCATCCATTGCGCTACCTCGGCCTCGGGGCCGCCACGCACGGGCAGATACAACAGCGGTGTTCGTGGAGTGGCCACATAACGCGATACAGCCGGGCCGCGACGCGGTTCGTGATTGGGGAGGTGGTGCAGGCCAAACCGATCCTGATGCGACAACGCCTCTGCCATCTCTTGGGGATTGGTCACTTTCGAAAGCGCGGGCGCTGGGTTTTGTCGTTTCAGATGCTGATCCAGCGCTTCGAGCTGCTCATCGACCCCCAACCACGCAGCAAGGCCGTTCAGGACCTCAAGATCGTTCAGATCTTCATAGTCGATACGGAAAGGCACCTGCCCCGTTCGTTGCAGGTGGCTTAGTACCGTCTGTTGAAAACTCTGCCGCTGCTGCAGTTGTTCGGCGAATTCATCGGTATCGAACGCAACCTGTGCCTCGCGCCGTTGTTTGATGTTGACCAGTTTCCACTGCTTGGTCTCCATCGCGATCTTCCACGACAGATAGCTGTCCAGTGGATTACGGGTAAGGATGATCTTGGCACAGCGTGGATCGTCCAGCATTGGCGAAAGGCCGCGCGTGTCATGATCGCTGAAAAAGCGAAACCCGTTGATTGCTCCGGGCGCGTTCCGGATTGCCTTGATCAGGGCATTCGGGTTTTCATCGCGCTCTTTCAGGGTGAAACCCAGAAGCTGATCCAGTTTCGGCAAACCGATGAAATACGGGTTGAACGCCTCCCCATGGCAGGTGATGCCCTCGAACGTGTTCAGATGCTGTTCCAACAGGTTCGATCCTGTGCGCATATCGGCCAGCACGATGAAAGTGTCAAAGGCGCGGGTCATTCAGGATTACTGCACCAGATAAGGTTTCTTGAAGGTCTTAGCTTGCGTGCCGAACACATCGTCGACTGGGAAATCCCCCATAAGATAGGGGTGCATTCCCTGGTTCTTGAGGTTTTGCAGGAACTTTCCAAACCCGGTCAGATCCACCATCGTCGGTGCTTCTGTCAGGTGGTTGGGCTGCGGTACGCCCATATCCTCAAGAATGGTCTGCAGCGGATCCATCGGAGATTCCACGAATTCCGCCATCGTCCAGGTCCGGATTCGCGCCTTGGCCCTGGCCGTATCCAGAAGCTCCAGCTGTTTGCTCTCCAGCTGTTGCAAGCGCGCGGCCTCGCACCGGATATCGGCAAAGTTCATGTTGGACCGGAACAGCGACACGGCCCAGGCACCGGTGACGATTGCGATCTGGGCGTTTTTATCGCGCACAAGGAACTCATTTATCTTCTGAGTATCCGCCGGGCAGAGTTGAAAACACTGCTGCTCACCGCGGGTATTCCAGATCAGGTTCGACAGGAACGCATCAGGGTTATAGTCGCGCAAGGCGGCGCAATCGCAGAGGCTGCCGTTGATCAGGGGCTCGCCGCCTGCAAACTGCGCGTGGCCGGGGTGGAACAGGCGACCATGCACCCGCGCACCGGTGGTGTTGGCCAGCCAGGGTTCGAAATCTTCGAACAGCTCGGTAAAGCCCTGAAAAACCGAATAGGGATAAGCCGTTAGATTCAGCTCAGCGTTGTGACGTGGGAAGCGGCTTTGCATGTAAAGCCCATCGCGCCCGCGCACTCTGCGTTCGACTGCTTTTGAGAACAGCCGGTCGATCTTGCCGGGATTGGGTTCCGCCGGGGTCATGGCGCTGCTCTGGTCGGTCAGAAAGGTCTGATACAACCGGTCCGCCTTGTACCAGACTTTGCGTGCCACAAAGCAGTCGGACCGGCGCAGCAGCTGCAGGTGGTCGTCATAGAACATATGTGGTCGACCCTGATAATCGAATTTCGACAGGGTCAGCGATCGGCTTTCGATATGGGTGGAATAGAGCCGCGCGAGCGTCTGGAAATAACTTTCGTCCGGGATCCAGACGCGCTGGAAATACTGATCATATTCCTCACGCTTCGGGTCCTGCAGGATCGCAGACAGGGTTTGCCGGGTCAGGCACCACCATTGACTGCCCATGTGGGGCACCAGCCCTTCAGGTATGGTACGGCGCATCCCCAATGCGCGCTGCAGGCGCACGTAGGCGTCAAACAATCGGCGGTGTTTGCGCCATGAGAACGGGAAGCGCAGCGTGAAACGCTCCAGATCCAGACCGCCTATGGTCCAGCTCACATCCCGTGTCGTGGCGCTTTCGATGAAGTCGACGCGGGGACGGTCGGCCAGATAGTCGATCAATTCGCCCACCGGGCGCAGGGGCAGACAGGCGCCCGAGGACAGATAGACGTGCCGGACATCCGGAAACCGTTCCAGCATCAACGCAGCAGCGGATTGCGAGGCTGCGACAATTCCCCAACCGCCCCATTCACAGACATGCCGGTCCGAGAACTGGATCAGCGGATCGTCAGCACAGGCTGCCGCAAAGTCGGAGTAGGTTTTCCCGGGCACTTTGCGATCCACATGGATCACCACCGGGCAGCCCGAGGCCGTCCAATGCCGTGCCACCTGCTCGACCCGGTCGAGCGCGGTGTGGACCAGCATGACGATGCCGAGGCTCATGCCCAGTTTCCTTTCGACATCAGGCCAAGGATCTCAAGCTGGCGCCAGTTGATATATTTCTCGGACCATTTGTTCCAGAACACCGGATTATAGTCCAACTGCGTGGCATAGGCCTTGTATTCACCTGAGGCGCGATAATGTTCACCGCGCTGCATCTCTTCCCGCGCCTTGTCGCCCAACGTGTCGATCAGCTTGGCATGCAGTAGCGCGCCACTGGTTTTCTCGCCGCCCTTTTCCTCATAGACCTGATTGAGGCCGCGCGGCAGCAGCGCGTGGGTCGAGCTGACATAGGCATAGCGGCGATGCCATTTCACCAGCGGGATCTTGTTCAGTGCGGGGGCTTTCTTTGGTGCGTCCTGAAAGAACACCCGCGCCCGTGCACCGCCCTGTATCCACAGGTTTCCATAGGCCGGGTTGCGGGTGATCATGTAGTTTCCAGCGTCAAACCAGGGTGCCAGCTCGAACGGATTTTGCCCCTCGTCATAGGGCGCATCCTCAATCGTGCCCTCGGGGTACATGTCGATCAGCATGGTGCCGAAGCTGCGCACGCCGGTATCGTCCAGCCAATCGGTCAGCGCATCGATCGGGCGGGTGTCACAGAACGGGTAGACCAGGAACTCATCAGGATCGACCGTCAGCACCCAATGGCCATGGGCGTATGTGCGCAGCAGATAGTTCGACCAGTCCACGCCATAGGTCGACCGCTTGTAACTGGCATCGGCCCACCACACGGACACGTCGGATTGATCCGAGAGGTATTCGCGCGTGCCATCGCCGCTGTTGTTGTCGACAAACAGGAAATGGCTGACGCCCAGTTTGCGGTAATAGTCAAGGAAATAGGGCAGGCGGATCTTTTCGTTGCGTACGACGCTCATCAACAGAACGTCTTCGGGCCGGATCTGCGCGGTCTGGTTGCGGACCGCCTTCAATTCGCGCCGCTTGCGCAGGCAACGCAGCAGACGGCGCTTGCGCCGCAATCTCATGCGATAGGAATCCAAAAGGCTCACGCGGCTGCCCAACCCATTTTAATACGTGTGCCTGCCCGGGGCCGCCTGGGGCCTGAGTGGTGCCGGACAATTAACGTTTTATGACACTTTCGCACCTTGTGAGGCAACGGGTTTAAATACGGTTTACTTCCCCGCTGTGGCCGGAAATCCCCCTGCGTTCATCAGACCGAGGGCCTGCAATTGTTGCCAATCGCGCAGCCGCTCGGATTGTGGGGTCCAAAGATCAGGTCCGCTGATGATCCCGTCGTAATAGGCACCGAACCGGTCCGGGTCGTGAAAATGCTGATGCCGCGTCTTCTCTGACCGGGACTTTTCGATGACTTCGGGCAGGAATTTGGTGTGCAGCAGCACGCCCGACGGGGCCTGCCCTTCTGGCCCGTCATAGGTAAAGTTCAACCCGCGCGGCAGAGCGGAATGGCAGGAGTTCACATAAGCCATGCGCCGCGACCAGCGCACCAGCGGGATTTTGTTCAGCGTTGGGGATTTCTTCGGCTGATCAGCAAAAAACGCCCGCTCACGCACCCCGCCCTGAACCCACAGGTTGCCCAAATGCTGCTGGCGCTGGGCGCGATAGGGCGCGGGGTCAAACCAACTCAGAATCTGGGTCGGGTCGGCTTCAGGGTCATGGGTTTGTGTCCCCAAAGGCCCTTTGGGGTACAGGTCCAGCATCAACGCGCCAAACGCGGCTTGATCCTGCGCATCCAGCCATGCGGTCAGGTCTTGCAACGGGCGTGTTTCATGATGGGCATAGATCAGCAGTTCATCGGCATCGACCATCAGCGTCCAATGGCCGTGGCCATAGCGCATCTGCAACCATGTCAGCCAGTCCAGCCCAAACCGCGCCGCGCGGTAGCTGGCTTCGGTCCGCCACAGTGATACGTCGGGCTGTTCCGACAGGTAAGCGACGGAACCATCGTCGCTGCCATTGTCCACCATCAGAAAGTGATTAACGCCCAGCCTGCGGTAGTGATGGAAGAACCAGGGCAGACGGGTGATTTCGTTGCGAAGGGTGGTGAAGACCAGAATGTCTCCCGGTTTGATCTGGTTTGTCCGATCTGAAAGCACCGTCAGTTGATGACGGCTGCGAAACGATCGCCACAACAACCGCCTGCGTTTCAGGCGCAGCTTATAGCGCTGCATCCAATTCAGCGGCTGGTCTTGTGTGCTCACGTCGAATAGCTGCCGGTCTGATACCAGCGCCACGCATCGGTGATCATCGTCTCTAACGTGGATCTTTTAGGCGTCCAGCCCAGCTCTTCTTCGGCCCGGACCGAGCCCGAGACGAGCCGTGTGCAATCCCCTGCACGTCGCGGCCCAATCGTATAGGGCACTTCGCGGTTGGTGACGGCTTTGGAATGCTCGATCACCTCCATCACCGAAAAGCCCGATCCGGTGCCCAGATTGAATACGCGGCTGTCCTTGCCCTGCTCCAGCCAGTGCAGCCCCAGAACATGCGCATCAACCAGATCGCAAACATGCACGTAGTCGCGAATGCAGGTGCCATCGGGCGTATCATAGTCCGTACCAAACACGGTCAGCCCGTCACGCTTACCCGCGATGGCATCCAGCATCAGCGGTACCAGATGCGTTTCAGGCTGATGAAACTCGCCAACCTCCGCCTCGGGGTCAGCGCCAGCGACGTTGAAATAGCGGAAGATCACATGGTTCAGCCCATGAGCCGCCTGAAAGTCGCGCAGGATATCCTCGATGGCCCGCTTTGACGCGCCATAAGCGTTCAGGGGGTGCTGAGGCGTCGCCTCATCCAGAACCACATTGTCATGGTCGCCATAGGTGGCGCAGGTCGAGGAAAAGACGAAGTTCAGGCATCCCGCATCCACTGCTGCCTGGATCAGGTTCAAGGACCCGGTCACGTTATTCGACCAGTATTTTCCCGGCTCGTTCATCGCTTCGCCCACTTGGCTGAGGGCGGCGAAATGCATCACGGCGGCGGGTTGGTATCTGGTAAACACTTCATCCAGCCGGGCGCGATCCATCAGGTCGCCTTGTTCGAAGGGTCCAAATTTCACCGCGTCCCACCAACCCGTGATCAGATTGTCATAGGTCACCGGAACATAACCCGCCTGCGCCAATGCTTTACAGGCGTGCGATCCGATATAGCCAGCGCCGCCGGTGACCAGAATATGAGTCATTCCAGTCCCATCGCGGCCATCATCTCTTCGATCTTGGCGACGTCTTGTGGGTTGTTCAGCTCCCAGAACTGACGGCCTTTTGCCTCGACCTCGACGCATAGGACTTTGCGGCCGTTTTCCATAAACCGCAGCTGCTCTAGCCCTTCCAGAGTTTCCAGCGGACCGCTTGTCCAGCCGGGATAGGCCGCCAGCGCGTCGGGGCGATAGGCATAGACACCGACATGGTGGAACACCGGGGTCGGGTCGGTGCTGGAATAGGTTTCGGCGGTATAGGGAATTACCTCTTTAGAGAAATAAAGTGCGCTGTGATCGTTCTCGAACACGGCCGTCGTGCCACCCACACGGCCATGTTTGCGGTCATTCAGCAACCCGTTCAGCGCATCGCCATCGCAGCGCAGAACCGGAGTGGCCACGCCAGCCTCAGGCGCGGCGCGCAACCCGTTGATCAGGTCTTCGACGAACCAATGCGGGGTCAGCGGCGCGTCACCCTGCAGGTTAACCACGATATCATATCCACCGCCCAGCACCGCATGCGCCTCAGCGCAGCGTTCGGTGCCATTGCGGCAGGTGTCCGAGGTCATCACCACCTCGGCGCCGAAACCTTCGGCGACTTCGCGGATGCGGTCGTCATCGGTGGCCACAACCACACGGTCCACGCCCGAAACGGATATCGCCGCGCGCCAGGACCGTTCGATTAAAGTCATGCTGGCCCCATTGGCGCCGGTCAGCGGCACCAGAGGTTTGCCCGGATAGCGGGTCGAGGCATAGCGGGCGGGAATGGCGATCAATACAGACATCAGGCTTCCTTTAGATCTACGCCCGGAGCATAGGCGATGAAAAACGGGTTGGCATAGCCGTCCTTGCCATAGGTCAGCGGCGAATGGTCGTCAAAACGCACCACATCGCCGCCAGCACCGGCCAGAACGGCATGGCCTGCGGCAGTGTCCCACTCCATCGTGCGACCCACGCGAGGGTAGAGGTCGGCCTCGCCGGTCGCAACCAGACAGAACTTCAGCGACGACCCGGCGCTCTTGCTGTCGCGCACCTGATATTTGTCGATGTAATCCTCGGTTGCCTGATCCCGGTGCGACTTGGACGCAACGATCATCAACGCCGAATTGTCCGGTTTAGAGACTGATATCGGTGACAGAGCGCCCGGCTGATCTTTGTCCAGGACACCGGTTTCCTCGACCGATTGCCCATCAGCCTGAGTATAGAACATCCGGCCCCGCGCCGGCGCATACACCACGCCTCGCGTCGGCACGCCACTCTCGACCAGCGCGATATTCACCGTGAAATCACCGCGCCGGTTGATGAATTCCTTGGTACCGTCCAGAGGATCAACGATCAGGAAAGTCTCACCCTTTTCCGAATGCGAGGCCGCCTGTTCCTCGGTCACCAGCAGGATATCGGGAAAGGCCTCGCGCAAGCCCTCTGAGATCAGCGCATCCGCCGCCTCGTCCGCCTCGGTCACCGGGCTGGAATCGGATTTGACTTTGACGTCGAAATCATCCGCCGCATAGATCTGCATGATCTTGTCCCCGGCCTGAAGGGCCAGCCGCCGGATGACGGGAATTAGGGCGTCATAGGTCACATAAAAGCTCCGTTCCTGAGGTTTGTTGATCCGTGTTGCTGACGGACTTATGATGCGGCGGATACGGAACGGCAAGAATTTCGTGCCACAGTCGCGGGCAACGCAGCAGAAAAGAGCAGTCGAGTGTTCAAGTATCAAAGAAATCGGTCACTGCTGGGCGGGGCCTTCACCACGGCCGAACTGATTTTTCACGCGGTGGTGCGCAATATCCGCTCACAGCATGCCAATGCCGTGATGGCGATCATTATCAACATTCTTCAGGTGGTTGTGGTCGCAACCGCATTTTATTTCATCCTGTCTTTCATGGGCACACGGATTGCAAAAATCCGGGGTGAGTTCATTCTGTTTCTGCTGTCTGGCGTGTTTCTGTTCATCACGCATATCAAAACGGTTGGGGCCGTTTCTGGTGTAGGGACTGGCAACAATCCGATGACACTACATTCACCGATGACCATGATGGTGATGCTTTCGGCTGCGGCCTTCGGGGCGCTATATACGCAGCTGATGTCGATCCTGATAATCCTGTTTGTCTACAGCGTGACAGTCTCACCGCTCGAGATTCAGGAACCTGGCGGAGCCTTTGCGATGCTGGTGTTGGCGTGGTTTACAGGATGCGCAGTCGGGCTGGTCTTTCTGTCGATCAAGCCGTGGTTTCCAAACACGGCGACGATCCTGAACAACGTCTATCGCCGCATGAACATGGTCTTTTCCGGCAAGATGTTCGTGGGTAATGCGCTGGGTGGTTTCATGTTGACCATGTTCGCCTGGAACCCACTGTTTCATATCATCGACCAGTGCCGGGGCTTTGTGTTCCGCAATTATTTTCCCCGCAACAGCAGCTGGGAATACGCGCTTTGGGTCGGCATTGTTTTGACCATGATCGGGCTGTTGGCCGAGTTCTATACCCGCAAGCAGGTCTCGAAAAGCTGGGATGCGCGGCGCTGATCTTTGCCAGCCGCCCAATTTGTTCCGAAAACCGGCTCCCACTTGTCGGATTGCGCTTCAGGTCGCTACCCGTAGCGTCAGGTTGATCCGCCCGCCCTTCGGCAGCAACCGGGATGAGCCGAACCGGATGCGATCCACCCCGTGATAGGCCAGCCGTGCCGGGCCGCCCATGATCACCACATCGCCCGAGCTCAGCCAGATCGACTCGGTCTTGCCGCCGCGCGTGGTGTTGCCGATGCGGAACAGGGCGTCGTCGCCCAATGAGATTGACAGAACCGGCCACGAGAAATCGGCCTCATCCTTGTCCTGGTGCAGGCCCATCCGGGTGCCTTCGCCGTAGTAATTGATCAAACAGCAATCGGGTTTCCGGTCCGCGCCAGTTAAGTCCTGCCAGATCGCCAAAATCTCATCCGGAATCGCGGGCCATGTCATGCCCTTTGGATGGCTGTCCTGATACCGATACCCCGTCCGATCTGTGACCCAGCCCAACGCCCCGGCCGAGGTCATGCGCACCGACATCTCCTTGCCCGAAGGCGTGACGGGCCGATAGAGCGGCGCAGCTTTCAGAATCGGTCGTAGCAGGTCAATCAAACCAGCTTGCGCCACCGCATCCAGATAGCCCTTGCGGATATCAAATCCGCGCAAAAGCAGCCGCGCCATTCAAGATTCCCCAAACCTTGCCAAAACCTTGCCAAAAAAGGCCGCAGAATCCCTAAAACCAGCGTTTCTGAACGCTTGCAGGCCCCTGATCTCGTCCTTATATACGCCTCGACGCGCGATGGTGTAGTGCTGTCGCGCACATCAATCGGGGGCAGGATGCCGCAACGGGTCCAACCCTCGGGACATCGCCTTGAAGAGAAAGGGATTGAAAATATGGGAAAAGTAATCGGGATTGACCTCGGTACCACCAACTCGTGTGTGGCGATCATGGACGGCTCGCAGCCGAAGGTCATCGAAAACGCAGAAGGGGCGCGGACCACGCCCTCGATCGTCGCCTTCACCGAAGAAGAGCGTCTGGTCGGTCAGCCTGCAAAACGTCAGGCGGTCACCAACCCCGACAACACGATCTTTGGCGTCAAGCGTCTGATCGGCCGTCGTGTGGATGATGCCGAAGTCGAAAAAGACAAGAAAATGGTGCCGTATGCCATCGTTGATGGCGGCAATGGCGACGCGTGGGTTGAAGCCCGCGGTGAAAAGTACTCCCCAAGCCAGATCTCGGCCTTCACTCTGGGCAAGATGAAGGAAACCGCAGAAAGCTATCTGGGTGAGGAAGTCACGCAGGCGGTTATCACCGTTCCGGCTTACTTCAACGACGCCCAGCGTCAGGCCACCAAAGACGCCGGTAAGATCGCCGGTCTCGAAGTGCTGCGGATCATCAACGAGCCGACAGCGGCGGCGCTGGCCTATGGTCTGGACAAAGAAGAAACCCAAACCATCGCGGTTTATGACCTTGGTGGTGGTACCTTCGACGTGACCATTCTGGAAATCGACGACGGCCTGTTCGAGGTCAAATCGACCAACGGTGACACCTTCCTGGGTGGTGAAGACTTTGACATGCGCATCGTCAACTACCTGGCGGATGAATTCAAAAAGGAACACGGTGTCGATCTGTCGCAAGACAAAATGGCCTTGCAGCGTCTGAAAGAAGCCGCTGAAAAAGCCAAGATCGAACTGTCCTCGACCTCGCAGACCGAAATCAACCAGCCGTTCATCTCGATGGGCTCGAACGGTCAGCCGCTGCACATGGTCATGAAACTGACCCGTGCCAAGCTGGAATCGCTGGTTGGCGACCTGATCAAGAAGTCTATGAAGCCCTGTCAGGCTGCTTTGAAAGACGCGGGCCTGTCGGCTGCTGACGTGGACGAGGTTGTTCTGGTTGGCGGTATGACCCGCATGCCGAAAGTGATCGAAGAGGTCACCAAGTTCTTCGGTAAAGAGCCGCACAAAGGCGTGAACCCGGACGAAGTGGTTGCCATGGGCGCCGCCATTCAGGCCGGCGTTCTGCAGGGCGACGTCAAAGACGTGGTTCTGCTGGACGTGACCCCGCTGTCGCTGGGCATCGAGACGCTGGGTGGCGTGTTCACCCGTCTGATCGACCGCAACACGACCATTCCGACCAAGAAGTCTCAGGTCTTCTCGACCGCCGAGGATAACCAGAACGCCGTGACCATCCGCTGTTTCCAGGGTGAGCGCGAAATGGCTGCGGACAACAAGATCCTGGGTCAGTTCAACCTCGAAGAAATCCCGCCCGCACCGCGCGGTATGCCTCAGATCGAGGTGACTTTTGACATCGACGCCAACGGCATTGTCTCGGTTTCGGCCAAAGACAAAGGCACCGGCAAAGAGCAGAAGATCACTATCCAGGCCTCGGGCGGTCTGTCGGACGAAGATATCGACAAGATGGTCAAGGATGCCGAGGAAAACGCCGAGGCGGACAAGGCGCGCAAAGAGCTGGTCGAAGCCAAGAACCAGGCCGAAAGCCTTGTCCACGCGACCGAGAAGTCGATCGAGGAACATGGCGACAAGGTCGACCCGTCGACCGTCGAAGCGATCGAACTGGCGGTTGCCGCGCTCAAGGATGAGCTGGAAACGGACAATGCCGACAAGATCAAGTCGGGCATCCAGAACGTGACCGAAGCGGCCATGAAACTGGGTGAGGCGATCTATAAGGCACAAGCGGAAGAGGGCGAAGATGAGCCCGCAGCCGCAGATGCCGCGCCGGGTGAGGACGACATTGTCGACGCCGAGTTCGAAGATCTGGACGACGACAAGCGTAACTAACGGGTAACCGGGCCAATTTGGGCCGGTCCGGTTGCCGGGCCGGCCCGATTACGTTGAGGCAGAAGGAAATACTGATGTCCAAACGCGACTATTACGAAGTGCTCGGCGTGTCCAAGGGCGCTTCTGCGGATGAGATCAAGAAAGGCTTTCGCAAGAAAGCTAAGGAATTGCATCCCGATCGCAACAAGGACAATCCTGATGCCGAGTCGCAGTTCAAAGAGGCCAATGAGGCCTATGATGTACTGCGCGATGCCGATAAAAAGGCCGCCTATGACCGCTTTGGCCACGCCGCGTTTGAAAACGGCATGGGGGGCGGAGGCCGCCCCGGTGGCGGCTTTGGCGGGCAAGGCGATTTCTCCAGCGCATTCTCGGATGTATTCGACGACCTGTTCGGCGACTTCATGGGTGGTCAGCGCGGAGGCGGCGGACGCCGCGCCGCACGCGGGTCGGACTTGCGTTATAACCTGCGCGTGACGCTGGAAGAGGCCTATGCAGGCCTGCAAAAAACCATCAACGTGCCCACGGCTGTTGCCTGTTCTTCTTGCGAGGGCACGGGGGCCGAAGGTGGTGTCGAACCAACGGCTTGTCCGACCTGTTCCGGCATGGGCAAGGTTCGCGCACAGCAAGGTTTCTTTACAGTCGAACGCACCTGCCCGACCTGTTCCGGTCTGGGCCAGATCATCAAGAACCCCTGTAAATCCTGCGGTGGCGCTGGTCGTGTCGAAAAAGAACGCGCCTTGTCGGTCAACATCCCCGCTGGTGTCGAGACCGGCACCCGCATCCGTCTGGCGGGCGAGGGCGAGGCCGGAATGCGCGGTGGCCCTCCGGGCGATCTTTATATCTTCGTTGAGGTTTCCGAGCACAAACTGTTCGAACGCGACAGCGTAAACCTCTATTGCCGCGTGCCGGTCAGCATGGCCAAGGCCGCCCTGGGCGGATCTATCGAGGTGCCGACCATCGACGGCGGTCGCGGCCGCATTCAGATCCCAGCAGGCAGCCAGTCTGGCCGCCAGATGCGCCTGCGTGGCAAAGGCATGCCTGCCCTGCGTGGCGGTGGTGTCGGTGATATGTTCATCGAGCTGGCTGTGGAAACGCCGGTCAACCTGACCAGCCGCCAGAAAGAACTGCTGCGCGAGTTCGACGATCTGGGTGAAGACAACCACCCGGAATCCAAAAGCTTCTTCTCATCAGTCAAATCCTTCTGGGATGGCATGAAGGGCTGAACCGCTTCAAAAAAGGGGGCTCTGCCCCCGCCGCCTTTCGGGCGTCTCCCCCGGGATATTTATAGCCAGATGAAGCGGGGGACCCGTTTTTCATCTGGCCCCAAATATCCCGGAGCGCGAGGCAGAGCCTCGCAAAATCCCCTTGATTCTTTGCGCCCCACCTGAGATGGTCCGCGCCAACCGTTGGGGTGCCCTGTCAAGGGGCTGAGAGCTGCTGTTGCATCAACCCATCGAACCTGATCCGGGCAATACCGGCGGAGGGAACGGTCTTACACTAAGCAGACGTTTTCCACGCCTCCGTTGCCCCCAAACAGATGGAGCATGCGGATGGCGCCTATTGCGTTGACAATCGCGGGGTCGGACAGTGGCGGCGGGGCCGGGATTCAGGCCGACCTTAAGGCCATGTCGGCCTTGGGCGTTTACGGTGCCAGCGTCATCACTGCCGTGACCGCGCAGAATACGCGGGCCGTGACGGCTGTGCACGGTATACCGCTCGACGTTATCGCAGCGCAGATCGATGCGGTTCTCAGTGACTTGAACGTTCGGGCCATCAAGATCGGCATGCTGGCCACGCCCGACATTATCCACACGGTGGCGAGTGCAAATTCCGAGTTTGATGGTCCGGTCGTGCTCGATCCGGTCATGATCGCCAAGTCGGGGGATGCTCTGCTGGCAGATGAGGCGGTGCAGACGCTGCGTGAGGTTCTTCTCCCGCGCGCCACCGTATTGACCCCCAATCTGCCTGAGGCCGCGCGCCTGCTTGAGCAATCTGTGGCTGAATCGCCCGACGACATGATTGAACAGGGCCGGGCGTTGTGTGCGCTGGGTGCAAAATCTGTTCTGATGAAGGGTGGACATGGCGCCGGGGATGTCTGTCATGATCTGCTGATTGACGCATCGGGCCCGATGCACGAGTTCAAAGCACCGCGGCAGCACACCAGGAACACGCATGGTACTGGATGCACCCTATCCTCTTCGATTGCGGCTGGACTGGCACAAGGCCTTTCGCTTGAGGGGGCGGTTTCTCAGGCGCATGAGTATTTGCAGGGCGCAATCTCGGCGGCGGATAATCTAAGGATTGGTCAGGGTCACGGGCCGGTGCATCACTTTCATCGGGCCTGGTCCGCGTGACCGTCTGGTCCGTCATAGGGGCGGGTGTGGCCGGTCTTGCGGTGGCCAGTGAGATGGCCTCGCGCGGGGCACGTGTGCAGGTCTTTGATCCTGGTGGTCCTCCGGGTCCGCATGGATGTTCCTGGTGGGCCGGGGGGATGCTGGCCCCTTGGTGTGAGTTTGAAAATGCCGAAGAGCCGGTTTTGCGCCTGGGTCAGCAAGCCATCGATTGGTGGGCGGCGCGGACTAGGATGGATCGCCGGGGGACGCTGGTTGTGGCCAATGCCCGGGACCTGCCGGATCTGCGCCGCTTTGCGCGTCGAACGCATGGCTTTGAGGAGGTGGCGCACGACGGTATCTCCAAGTTAGAGCCTGATTTGCATGGGTTTGGTAAAGGCCTCTATTTCACGGATGAGGCCCATGTCGATCCGCGCCAGGCGTTGCAGGACTTGTATCGTGACCTGAAAGAACAGGGCGTCACCTTTCATCGGAAACTCGCCCCGGCGCGGCTTGAGAACGCGATTGATTGCCGGGGGCTGCACGCGCGTGAGGTTCTGCATGATCTGCGCGGCGTGAAGGGTGAGATGCTGGTAATCCGCTGCCCGGATGTGGCGCTGACGCGACCCGTGCGTCTGCTGCACCCGCGCATGCCGCTCTATATCGTGCCGCGTGGTGATGGCGTCTATATGCTGGGCGCGACGATGATCGAATCCGAGGACAGCAGCCGGATCACGGCGCGGTCGATGCTGGAGCTGCTCAGCGCGGCCTATGCGTTGAACCCGGCCTTTGGTGAGGCGGAGGTGCTGGAGATCGGCGTCGATCTGCGCCCCGCTTTTCCAGACAACCTGCCACGCATCCGGCGCTTGGGTCGGACAATCTATGCCAACGGGCTGTACCGCCACGGCTATCTGCTCGCCCCGGCATTGGCAAAAGGCGTGGCTGATCTGGCGCTAGAGAACAAACATTCGGAGATGGTCGATGAAGATCGTGCTTAACGGCGAGGCGCGCGAAGTGCGGGCCGAAACTCTGACCGAGCTGTTGGAGGAATGCGGTTTTTCGGGCCGCGTCGCCACCGCTGTGAACGAAGATTTCGTGCCCTCCAGCCTACGCATCGCCCACAAACTGACGGATGGCGACCGGGTTGAAGTGGTCGCGCCGATGCAGGGGGGCTGAGGATGAAGACATTCTATGGAACCGAGCTGCCCAACCCGCTGATGCTGGGCACCGCGCAATATCCCAGCCCCGCGATCCTGGAGCAAGCGTTCCGCGACAGCGGGGCAGGGGTGGCGACGGTTTCTCTGCGCCGGGAATCCGGGGCCGGGCAGACGTTTTGGCAGATGATTCAGGACCTTGGCGTGCTGATCCTGCCCAATACGGCGGGGTGTCATACAGTGAAAGAGGCGGTGACCACCGCCCAGATGGCGCGCGAAGTCTTCGACACCAACTGGATCAAGCTGGAACTGATCGGTCACACCGACAGCCTGCAACCGGATGTGTTCCAACTGGTCGAGGCTGCGCGCATCCTGACCGAGGACGGGTTTCAGGTTTTCCCCTACACCACCGATGATCTGATCGTGGGCGAACGCCTGCTTGAGGTCGGGTGCGAGGTGCTGATGCCCTGGGGTGCACCCATCGGCTCGGGTCGCGGGCTGAACAATGAATACGCTCTGCGTGCGATGCGGGCGGAATTTCCCGATGTGCCGCTGGTGATCGACGCGGGTATTGGACTGCCCAGCCACGCTGCGCACGCGATGGAGCTAGGCTATGACGCCGTTCTGCTGAACACCGCCGTGGCTCGCGCTGGTGATCCCGCGATGATGGCCCGCGCCATGATGCGCGCGATTGAGGCCGGGCAACTGGCCCATCAGGCCGACCCGATTGAGGCGCGCGATATGGCGGAACCCTCAACCCCCGTGATCGGAAAGGCCTTCCTGTCATGATACTGGACCGTTTCTATCCGATCTTTGATCACGTGGACTGGCTGCAGCGGATGCTGCCTTTGGGCGTGAAGCTGGTGCAGCTGCGGGTGAAGGACCAGCCCGATGCTGTAGTGCGCGAGCAGATCGCGCTCGCACGAGACCTTTGCCGTGCTCAGGGTGCTGTTCTGGTGGTGAATGATTATTGGCAAATGGCCATCGATCTGGGCTGTGACTGGATTCATCTGGGGCAGGAGGATCTGGACGATGCCGATCTGACCGCTATCCGAAAAGCCGGCCTGAAGCTGGGCGTTTCAACCCATGACGATGATGAGCTTGAGCGTGTTCTGGCCATGGACCCGGACTATGTCGCGCTGGGGCCGGTTTATCCGACCATCCTGAAAAAGATGAAGTGGCATCAGCAAGGCTTGCCACGCGTGACCGAATGGAAGGCCCGCGTTGGGGACATTCCTTTGGTCGGTATCGGCGGGATGAGCGTTGAACGCGCGCCGGGTGTGCTGGATGCTGGGGCAGACATCGTCTCGGTCGTCACGGATATCACCCTGAACACCGACCCCGAGGCGCGCGTGCGTCAGTGGATCGAGGTCACCAGATGAGCCGCTACGCCCGCCAGACCTTGCTGCCCGAAGTAGGGGCCGAGGGGCAGGCCCGCCTCGCGTCGGCTCATGTGCTGGTCATCGGCGCGGGTGGTCTGGCTGCTCCGGCGCTTCCTTTGCTTACCGGGGCCGGGATCGGGCGGATTACGATCGTCGATGGCGATACCGTTGATCTGTCGAACCTGCATCGTCAAACCTTGTTTACTGAGGCGGACTGCGGGCGCTTCAAAGCGGATGTCGCGGCTGATCGTTGCCGGGCGCTGAATGGCGAGATCGAGCTTGCCGGTCAAAAACAGGCTCTAACAAGCGTGAATGTCGCTTCCATGGTGGCGCAGGCGGATGTGATCCTCGACTGCGCAGATAGCTATGCGGCCAGTTATATCCTGTCGGACACCTGTCTGGCCCAGGGTAAACCGCTGATCAGTGCCTCAGTGCTGGGCCTGTCTGGCTATGTTGGCGGGTTTTGCGGCGATGCCCCGTCCTTGCGTGCCTTGTTCCCGGACGCACCGGACAGCGGGGCCAGCTGTGCGACCGCTGGGGTTCTGGGTCCGGTCGTGGGCATCATCGGTACGATGCAGGCGCAGATGACGCTGAACCTGATCCTTGGCATCCAGCCATCGCCGCTGGGTCAGATGGTGCAATATGATGGCCGTACCCTGCGCAGCAGCAGTTTCCGGTTCGACGACGCGCCCGAGCCGAACAGCTGTTTTCGCTTCCTATCGGCCGACCAACTGACGACAGATGACCAGATTGTTGACCTGCGCAGTCACGACGAAGCGCCCATCCCCGTGCATCCCGGCGCGGCGCGCGTTTCGCCGGATAAGCTGTATGAAATAGACCCTAATAATGGCAAACGGCTTGCACTGTGCTGTGCCACCGGTCTGCGTGCATGGCGCGCGGCTGAAAAGATTCAACCGGATTGGCCTGGCGAGATTGTCCTCGTCGCGGCCTCAACCTCGTGAATGAAAAGGAAACGCGAGATATGAAGAAACTGATCGCTGCAATCGCCCTGCTGGCCGCCGCGCCCGCCTGGGCCGAGGACAAGATGACCGTCCTGCTGGACTGGTTTATCAATCCCGACCACGGCCCCATCATCGTAGCGCAGGAAAACGGCTATTTCGCCGAACAGGGTCTTGAGGTCGAAATCGTCCCGCCCGCCGACCCGTCCGCCCCGCCGCGTCTGGTGGCCGCCGGGCAGGCCGATTTGGCCGTGTCTTACCAGCCGCAACTGCATCTGCAGATCCATGAGGGCCTGCCCCTGAAACGCGTCGGCACGCTGGTTGCAACCCCGCTCAACTGCTTGCTGGTGCTGGAAGACGGCCCGATCAAATCGCCCGCCGACCTCAAAGGCAAGAAAATCGGCTTTTCGGTCGCAGGTGTGGAAGAGGCTGTTCTGAGCACGGTTCTCGGCAAATATGGCGTGGCGCTGGATGAGGTTGAGCTGATCAACGTGAATTTCTCGCTTTCGCCATCGCTGATGACCGGTCAGGTTGATGCCGTCATCGGTGCCTATCGCAATTTCGAACTGAACCAGATGGATATCGAAGGTGTCCCCGGCACCTGTTTCTATATCGAGGAAGAAGGCGTGCCGCCCTATGACGAGCTGATCTATGTGGCCAACCCCGAGACTATGGATATCGACAAGGTGACCCGCTTCCTCGCCGCAACCGAGAAGGCGACGCAGTATATCGTCAACAACCCCGAAAAAAGCTGGGAGATCTTCTCGGGCACCTCGCCCGAATTGCAGGACGAGCTGAACGCCCGCGCCTGGGTCGACACGCTGCCTCGCTTTGCGCTGCGTCCTGCGGGCCTTGAGGCTGGTCGCTATGCGCGGTTCGAAGCCTTCCTGAAGGACAGCGGCATGATCGACAGCATCAACCCTGTCAGCGACATCGCCATCGACGTGACCGCGCAATGAGCGATTATGGCAAAGCCTTCACGCTGATGCGTGATGCGGCGCAAGGGCCGTGGCGGGATTACACCCGCCACGCTTTTGTCGAAGGTATGAAAGACGGGATGCTGCCGCGTGAGGCGTTCCTGCATTACCTGCGGCAGGACTACGTGTTTCTGATCCACTTCTCCCGCGCCTGGGCGCTGGCGGTGGTGAAATCGGAAACGCATTCCGAGATGCTGACTGCCGTGGGCACCGTAAATGCGCTGGTTGCCGAAGAAATGCAGCTGCATATCGGCATTTGCGAAGCAGCGGGCATTTCGCAGGAGGAGTTGTTCGCCACCCCCGAACGCGCCGAAAATCTCGCCTATACCCGCTTTGTGCTAGAGGCCGGGTACAGTGGCGATCTGCTCGACCTTCTGGCGGCGCTTGCGCCCTGCGTCATGGGCTATGGCGAGATCGGCAAGCGGCTGGCGGTCGAGGCGACGTCAGAGACCTATCGCGACTGGATCAGCACCTATGCCGGTGAAGACTACCAGGGCGCGTGCAAAGCGGTCGGCGCGCTTCTGGATGATGCTCTAACAAGGCGTATTGGGGCAGATTTTGAGGCCTCACCGCGCTGGGAACGCCTCTGCCAGACCTTCCGCACCGCGACCGAGCTTGAGGTCAATTTCTGGCAGATGGGCCTGACCCCATGACCCCGACGCCCGATCTGTCCATCAGCGGCACGGCCACCATCGACGGGGCGACGCTGTTCGCTCCGCTGACCCTGACCCTTGGGGCCGGGGCGTGGACCTGCCTGCTGGGCGGATCGGGCGTGGGCAAAACAACCGTCTTGCGGCTGATTGCGGGGCTGGAGACCGGGGCCGAATTCTCGGGCCAGATCACTGCCAGCGATGGGCAATCGGTCCCGGATCGGGTGGCCTATATGGCGCAGGACGATCTGCTGCTGCCTTGGGCGACTGTGGCGCAGAATGTCTCGCTGGGCGCGCGCCTGCGAGGTGAGGCGATCGATCTGGACCGTCGCGAGCGCCTGATCGCGCGGATGCGCCTGCAAGATCATATGGCCAAGAAGCCCGCCGAGCTGTCAGGCGGGCAGCGTCAGCGCGTGGCCCTTGCCCGCACGCTGATGGAAGACCGCCCCATCGTGTTGCTGGACGAACCATTCTCGGCACTCGATGCCCGCACCCGCGCTGATATGCAGGATCTGGCCGCCGAGGTGCTGCAGGGCCGGACCGTTCTGCTTGTCACCCATGACCCGGCAGAAGCCGCGCGTCTGGGTCAATCGATCACCGTGATGACGCAGCAGGGTCTGACGCCCTGCGACCCCCCGAAAGCCCCGGCTCCGCGCCATGTGGACGATCTTGAAACGCTTGAAACCCAAGGTGCTTTGCTACGGCTCCTGCGCGAGGGGGCGGTATGAAGTACCTCTCTGCCCTCGCCGCGACCCTGTTTGCCCTTGCCATCTGGCAAGGCATCGTCTCGATCACCGGGTTGCCCAAATTCATCCTGCCCGGACCTGCCGTCGTTGCCGAGACCTGGTGGCAGAACCGCTGGCTGATTGCCGAACACACCTGGATCACGGCGATCGAAGTGCTGATCGGTCTGGCCTGTGGCACACTTTTGGGTGTGGTCACCGCGCTGCAGCTGGCCAATTCGCGGGCGGCGCGCGTGTTGGTGCAGCCGATGCTGGTGTTCACGCAGGCGCTGCCGGTCTTTGCGCTGGCTCCGCTACTGACGCTGTGGCTGGGCTACGGCCTCTGGTCGAAGGTGGCGATGGCGGTGCTGATCATTTATTTCCCGATCACCTCATCTTTCTTTGACGGGCTGATGCGGACGCCGCCGGGCTATCTGGATCTGGCCCGAACGATGCAGGCCAGCAAGCGGTCGGTTCTTTGGCACATTCGTATCCCTGCCGCCCTGCCGTCGCTGGCCTCGGGGATGCGGTTGGCGGCGGTTTATGCGCCCATCGGGGCGGTGATCGGCGAGTGGGTCGGCTCCTCGCAGGGGCTGGGTTATCTGATGCTGCTGGCCAATGGTCGTGCAAAGACCGACCTGATGTTTGCCGCGATGCTGACATTGGGCGTGTTTTCGATTGTGCTGCACATGGTTGTCCGCCGCGCCACGGCGCGCATGGCGGGCGAGATGCGTTAACCATTCGGAAACTGATTCTGCGTCAGGGTAGGCCCATGACACAGGACGCCTTTGCCGAAGCCCCCATGCTGTTCGACACAGACGAAGCGCCGGCGCAGCCGCTGCCCGGTGGTCGGTTACCCTCCTACATCAAAGACCACCGCAAGCGGCTGCGTGAACGGTTCATGTCGGGCGGCTCGTCCGCGATGCCGGATTATGAACTGTTGGAGCTGGTCCTGTTCCGGTCCATCCCCCGGCAGGATGTGAAACCGCTGGCCCGGCTGCTGATGGATGCATTCGGCGATTTCAACCGGGTGCTGACTGCGCCCGAAGAACGGCTGCGCCAGATCAAGGGCGTCGGGGACACCGTGATCACCGATCTGAAAATCCTTGAGGCCTGCGCGCATCGCATGGCCCGCGCAAGGGTGATGCAGAAGCACGTGATCTCGGGTTGGGACGCCCTGTTGGACTATTGCCACACGACGATGGCGCATCGCGAGATTGAGCAGTTTCGCGTGTTTTATCTGGATCGCAAGAATGCGCTGATCGGGGATGAGGAACAGGCCAAAGGCACCGTCGATCACGTTCCGGTCTACCCGCGCGAGGTGGCCAAACGCGCGCTGGAGCTCAATGCTTCGGCCTTGATCCTGGTTCACAATCATCCGTCAGGCGATCCGACGCCCTCGCAATCGGATATTGATATGACCAACCGGATACAGGATGCCTGCTCGGCGCTGGGACTAACCCTGCATGATCATCTGATCATCGGAAAATCGACCGAGCTGAGCTTCCGCTCGCAAGGGTATCTGTGACGGTTACTGCACCCAGACCTCGACCCGGCGGTTTACCTTGCGGCCCCATTCGGTGTCATCGCAGGCCATTGGCATGGCTTCGCCAAAGCCCTCGGTCGTGATCTCGACACTATCGGGCATGCTGGTTTCAACCGCTGCCAGTACCAAATTGCGAACGGTCTGGGCACGCCGCAGGGCGATCCTCGTATTTGCGTCGGCACCGCCCACCCCGTCACTGAACCCGACAAAGCTCAGCTTGCGCACGTCCAGAGCGCCGCTTTCCAATGCCTGGGCCAATTGCAGAATGTTCGAGCGTGACTGGGCATCAGGGCGGGATGACCCCGGCTCGAACCGGAAGGACAGCGATAGCCGGGTCATCGGGCGCAAGACCTCGATCATGCGTTGCAGCGCGTCCAGACCGACCTCGGTGCCGCCGGTTGCGATGGCGTTGGCCAGCCGGTCACCCTGCAGGCCAAGGCGGATGGCTTCGGGCGACTGATCGACAAATCCGGCCTGCCGGATCACCAACTGCGCCTCGGGGCTTTGCGTATAGGACAAAAACTGCCGCGCGAGTTTGGGCAGGCGGTGTTGCGGCAGATACAGGAACATCGGCGCGGTCAGCGGATAATCTTCAGTCTTTACCGATTGGCGCGTCGCCATGATGGCATGACCACATCCGCCGGCCAGCGGCAACACGCGTGCAATACCGGTCTCGGCAAGGCTGGCAATGCCAATGGCGAATGGATCACTCGAGACCACGCGCACCAGATTGCTGTTGCGGGGATGACGTGTGATTGCCTCGGCCAGCGTGGCATTTACTGGCTTCATAAGCAGATCGTCCACCGCTTGTGCCAGCCCCGATCCGGGCACCGTAAGGTTCAGTGCAATCGGCGCGTCCGGCCCGCCCAGATCAGCCCAGTTGGTGATCTCACCCGCAAACACACGCGCCAGATCAGCGGCCGAGATCTGCTGTACCGGATTATCCGCAGACACAACCGGCACCATCGCGTCCAGCGCCAGAACGCGGGATCTGCGCGGATGGGTCAGGTCACCCAGCCCTGCCGCACGTGTCAGGTCCTGCTCGGTATCCCGTATCTCGCGTTGGGCCAAAACGATATCCGTGGTGTTTTCGACCAGGTCGACAAAGCCCTGTCCGGTATCGGTTGCGCGCAGGATCAAGCGGGCCAGCGGAGCCTGCCGATCCGGCTGGTGCAGCGCATAGGTGGTTCCATCCTGTGAATGCGCAACCTCAAGCCCTTCTTGCGTGGCAAAGCCCTGAATCAGCGCGGGCAGCAGCGTCTCGGCCATGACAGATGCGCCTGACAGGCGAATCTCGGCCACGAAATCGGTCAGGTTGGGGCAGGCGGGGCCGTCGCAGGTTACACCCGAGCCGTCGACCGTCAGCTCTCCGAACTGGGTGTCGACTCGGTAGAATTCGCCATCATAGCCCAGCAAAGTGCCCACCACCTCAACCTTGCCGTCATGTGAGGTCAGGGTGATGTCCTGCGCGATTGCACCCGTTGCGCCGGGCAAGACAAAAAGCGCAGCTATCGCCGCACGAAAAAATGTCATGAGGAAGTGTCGACCTGCCAGCTGTTTATTTTGCAGCGATTGTCAGGTCTGAGAACAGATTATTCAACACCAGAAAATCACCAGTCGCGTCACAGCCGGGTATTTCCAGCGTCAGATCACGCGAGCGCAGACGCTGATCGGCGCGCCATTCCAGCGATTGCACATGCAGGTCTGCACCGCAATTGGCTTCCGTCACTTCGGCTTCGACCGACAGCGCGATCGATCCGGCCTCGATCCCGGTATTGGTCGGGAATGAATAGACTTCGATACTGTGCGCCTTCTCCGAATCGCCCTGGCCCAGATGGATCACGGAACCCGCGCCACCGGCCTCGGAACCGGACCAGACATGGCCGTTTTCGCCATAGCTGGCACCGAATTCGAGCGCATGCAGTTGAAGGTCGGTCTCGCCCTCCCATTGCAGCGCAACGCGGTTATAGGTCTTGATCTCGGGCACATGGGTCGTGGCCACGGTGCCTTTCTGATCAGAGAAGGAAATCAGGAAAATGGCGTATTCCGCCATCGCCGGTACCGTCAGGTCCAGCCGGCCAAGCGCATCCGTGCGGGTCGAAAACACCAGCCCGCTGTGATGAATCTCGATCGGTTGATCCATGTGACAAGGCGCTTTGACCCGAAGACGGACATTCGCGCCGGGTACGGCCATTGCACGCGCGCTCAGGTCACAGTTCGAGGGGAAGCGTGGCTGAACACGCGATGTCAGAGGGGCGTCGGGTGATACATTTTCACGTGCGGCGGTCGGGGTCGATGAGGTCAGCACAACAGCTTCGAGCCCTGACAGGCCCACCGATTGCTGCGCGATCGAAGCAACACGTTCCGAGCCCGCATCAGGCGCGGGGTGCTGAGCGGATCCGCTCTGCATCAAGTATCCGATAGCCAGGGCGCAGGCAACGGTTCCGCCCGTGGTCACGTAGTTCTTTATTACAAACAAGACACCCTCCCCAGTTGAAGGAGCGAGTCGCAATTTGACCCTCAATCACGGCCAATATGTGGCCGCGAGGCGGACTCATTGTGTCGGATAGAAGGTGACCTTAGGTCAGTCTACCATGACAATGCTTGAATTTCTTGCCTGATCCACAGGGGCATCTGTCATTGCGCGACGGGTTACCCCAGGTTGAAGGATCATCTTCGACAAACCCCGGTCGTGCATCGCCCGAAGCTTCGGCTTCGGCAACCGCTTCGGCCTGATCTGCCGCCTGATCCACTGCCTGTTGTGCCTGCGCTTGCTGTGCCTGCATCTGCGCCAGCATCTCTTTCTGCTCTTCTTCGGTCAGTGGGCGGACGCGCGACAATTGCTGTGTCACCGTCTCACGCAGGCTGTCGAGCATACCTTCGAACAGCTGGAAGCTTTCGTTTTTGTATTCGTTCAGCGGATCGCGCTGGGCGTAACCCCGGAAGCCAACGACCGAGCGCAGATGCTCCAGCGTCAGCAGATGCTCGCGCCATTTTCCGTCGATGGTCTGCAGCAAAACCTGCTTTTCGATGTTGCGCATGTTCTCGGGGCCAAAGGCAGCCGCCTTCTGCGCCATCATCTCATCGGCGGCGTTGATCAGACGCTCGCGCACCTGTTCATCATCCACGCCTTCCTCGGCGGCCCAGTCCTGAACCGGCGCGTCGATGGTCAGCTTGTCCTTGATCGCCTCATGCAGCCCGTCCGTGTCCCATTGATCGGCGTAGGATTTCGGTGGCATGTATTCGTCGATCAGATCGTCGATCACCTGTTCGCGCATGTCCGAGACGATTTCCGACAGGTCATCCGAGGACATGATCTCGCGGCGCTGGCTGAACACCACCTTCCGCTGGTCGTTCATCACGTCGTCGAATTTCAGAACGTTTTTGCGCATGTCGAAGTTACGGCCTTCGACCTTGGACTGCGCCCGTTCCAGCGATTTGTTCACCCAGGGGTGAATGATCGCCTCGCCTTCTTTCATGCCCAGCGTGGTCAGAACCTTGTCCAACCGTTCCGAGCCGAAGATGCGCATCAGGTCGTCTTCGAGGCTCAGGTAGAACACGGTGCGGCCTGGGTCACCCTGACGGCCCGAACGACCCCGCAGCTGGTTGTCGATGCGGCGGCTTTCGTGACGCTCGGACGCCATCACATAGAGACCACCGGCAGTCAGAACCTTTTCCTTTTCTTCCGCGTGGCGGGCCTCTTCGGCTGCGCGCAGCTGGGCCGGGTCGGCCTCGGGGTTCTCGGCCAGCGCCTGCAGCACCTTCATCTCGACATTGCCACCGAGCTGAATGTCAGTGCCGCGACCGGCCATGTTGGTGGCGATGGTCACTGCGCCCAATCTGCCCGCATCGGCCACGATCTGCGCTTCCTGCTCGTGCTGGCGGGCGTTCAGAACGTTGTGCTCGATGCCTTCCTGCTGCAGCATCTGGCTCAGCACTTCGGACTTTTCGATAGACGTCGTACCTAGCAAGACCGGCTGGCCCGTTTCCTGAGCCTTCTTGGTTTCCTCAATCATCGCGCCGTATTTCTCACCGGCGGTGCGATAGACCTGATCGTCTTCGTCAAGACGCGCAATGGGTTTGTTGGTCGGCACTTCGACCACACCCAGACCATAGATTTCGGCAAATTCCTCGGCCTCGGTCAGGGCCGTACCAGTCATGCCGCCCAGCTTGTCATACAGGCGGAAATAGTTCTGGAAGGTCACGCTGGCCAGCGTCACGTTCTCGGGCTGGATTTGCACGCCTTCCTTGGCCTCGATGGCCTGGTGCAGACCTTCGGACAGGCGGCGGCCCGGCATCATGCGGCCGGTGAATTCATCGATCAGCACCACGTTGCCATCGCGAACAATGTAATCCTTGTCGCGCTGGAACAGCTTATGGGCGCGCAGGCCCTGATTGACGTGGTGCACCACGGTCGTGCTTTCCGGATCGTACAGCGAATGCCCCTCGGGGATCAGACCCGCAGCGATCAGCTGCTGCTCAAGAAACTCGTTGCCCTCATCGGTGAAGGTCACGTTGCGAGACTTCTCGTCCAGCGTGAAATGATCGTCACTCAGCGACGGGATCAACGCATCAATGGCGGTGTACAGATCCGACCGGTCCTGCGACGGGCCTGAGATGATCAGCGGCGTTCGTGCCTCATCAATCAGGATCGAATCCACCTCGTCGACAATCGCGAAATTGTGGTGCTTCTGATAAACCTGCTCCAGATCCGCCTTCATGTTGTCGCGCAGATAGTCGAAGCCCAGCTCGTTATTGGTGGCATAGGTGATGTCGCATTTATACGCGGCCATCTTTTCCGCATCGGGTTGACCCGACCAGATCACACCGGTGGTCATGCCCACGGCGGCAAACACCTTGCCCATCCATTCCGAGTCACGCTTGGCCAGGTATTCGTTCACCGTGACCACATGCACGCCCTTGCCGGTCAGCGCGTTCAGATAGGCGGGGAAGGTGGCGACAAGCGTCTTGCCCTCACCTGTTTTCATCTCCGAAATATTGCCCTGATGCAGGAAGGCACCGCCCATCAGCTGCACGTCAAACGCCCGCAGACCCAATGCCCGCTTGGCCCCTTCGCGCACGTTGGCAAAAGCCTCGGGCAAAAGGGCGTCCAGACTCTCTCCATCCAGCGCGCGTTGGCGCAGCTCGGCGGTCTTTTCGATCAGGCCTTCGTCGGATAGTTTCTCAAACTCGGGTTCCAGCGCGTTGATCTTTTCGATCAGGGGGCGGGTCGCCTTGATCTTGCGGTCGTTCGGTGTTCCGAACACCTTTTTGGCGAGCGTTCCGAGTCCCAGCATGTTCACTCCAGCGGATCTGTTCTTATCGTGGTTGCGACAGGCTTGCCCACCTTGCGCGCAACCCATAGATACGGGGGGTGAAAGGCGGCCCTGTCCAAGGCTTCAAAGCGATGTAAGCGGCAGGTTCTGAAGTGTCAACGCTGCGCCCTGTCGCGGCAAAGAAATAGGATGATTCCATGCCCAAAGGCCTCACTTTTCTGCCATCGCTGGCGCTTGCTGCCGTGATAGCTCTGCCGCTGGCCGCCCAGACCGCACCGGATGCGTCGACTGTTGTGGCACGTGTCAATGACGACGAAATCACATTGGGTCACGTCATCGCTACTGCATCGGCTCTGCCCGCGCAGTATCAGCAGCTGGAAGACGACGTTCTGTATGACTTCATCCTTGAACAACTGATCCAGCAGCACTTGCTGAGCCAAGAGCAGGGCGAGCTAAACACCCTGAACGCCTTGCGGCTGGAAAATGAAACCCGTTCGCTGCGCGCGGTGCAGACGGTCGAGGCGATCACCGCCGCCGAAGTGACGGACGAAGCGATCCAGTCTGCCTATGACGCGCAATTCGCCGAGTTTGTAGGCGAAGATGAGTTCAACGCCAGCCACATCCTTGTCGAGACCGAGGAAGAGGCGAACGAGATCAAGACGCAACTCGATGACGGGGCCGATTTCGCCGAACTGGCGAAAGAGAAATCCACGGGTCCCTCGGGCCCCAATGGCGGTTCGCTGGGATGGTTCGGCAAAGGCCAGATGGTGCCTGAATTCGAAAACGCGGTTGTTGCGTTGGAAAAAGGTCAGGTCTCGGACCCGGTACAGACGCAGTTCGGCTGGCACGTGGTGGCATTGAACGACAAGCGCAAATCGGAGGCCCCCGCGCTTGACGCAGTGCGCGGTGATCTGGCCCAGACCATCCGGCAAGAGGCCATTCAGGCCAAGATCGACGAGCTGACCCAGAGCGCTCAGATCGAACGCCCCGCGCTCGACGGTGCCGGCCCCGAGATCGTGCGTCAGCTTGAACTGGTTCAGGAGTAAGCTTCCCGTGGCGACGATTACCAAGGTCTCTCCGCTGGCTCCGGCGGGCTTTCCCGAACTGCCCGCCATCGACGGCGTGCGTTTTGCCACGGTCGAGGCAGGCGTGCGCTATCAGGGCCGTACTGATGTGATGCTGGCGGTGCTCGATCCGGGCACCTCGGTGGCCGGGGTTTTCACCCGCTCCGCTACCCGCGCAGCACCGGTTCTGGATTGTCAGGACAAGATCGGCGGGCCATCTGACGGGCCAACGGCGATCCTGGTGAACTCAGGCAATGCCAACGCCTTTACCGGCCACTACGGCCAGACCTCGGTGGCCGAGGTGACCGAAGCGGTCGCCAAAGCAACGGGTGTCGCGGCGGAGCGGGTCTTTACCTCCTCTACCGGAGTGATCGGCGAACCGCTTCCTCACGACCGCATCGTTGCGCAGCTTGAGACGCTGAAAGCAGGCCTCAGCCGCCACGCGATCGAGGACGCGGCACAGGCGATCATGACCACCGATACCTTCCCAAAAGGGGCGTCCGCTCAGGTCGAGATTGGCGGTAAAACAGTCTCTATTGCGGGGATTGCGAAGGGCTCTGGCATGATCGCGCCCGATATGGCGACGATGCTGGTCTATATCTTCACCGATGCTCAGGTCGAACAATCCGCCCTGCAAGTGATGCTGAGCGCACAGACCGACCGCACCTTCAACTGCATCACTGTCGACAGCGACACCTCGACCTCTGACAGCTTGCTTCTGTGCGCGACCGGCGCGTCGGGCGTCGATGCTACTGGCAATGCCGCGTTTGAGCAGGCTTTGGAAACGGTGATGCTGGACCTTGCGCAGCAGGTGGTGCGCGACGGTGAAGGCGCCACGAAATTCGTAGAAATTCGTGTGACCGGGGCCGCCACGGATGCCGACGCCAAAACCCACGGGCTGGCTATCGCCAACTCCCCTCTGGTCAAAACCGCCATCGCGGGCGAGGACCCGAACTGGGGCCGCATCGTCATGGCCATCGGCAAATCCGGCGCCGCTGCCGACCGCGACCGCCTAAGCATTTCCTTCGGAGATATCCTCGTCGCCGAAAAGGGTTGGGTCAGCCCCGATTACCGCGAAGACGCCGCCGCCGCTTATATGAAGGGCCAGGACCTTGTGATCGCCGTCGATCTGGGACTTGGCGAGGGCAAATCCACAGTCTGGACCTGCGACCTGACCCACGGCTACATCGAGATCAACGCGGACTACCGTTCATGAAGACAGTATTAGTGTCTGCGGTGGCTCTGATCGACATCGAGGGCCGCGTTCTGCTGGCCCAACGCCCCGAGGGTAAATCCATGGCCGGTCTCTGGGAGTTCCCCGGCGGTAAGATCGAACCCGGCGAAACCCCCGAGGCCGCCCTGATCCGCGAATTGCACGAGGAACTGGGTATCGACACCTGGGCCTCCTGCCTCGCCCCCCTGACCTTCGCCAGCCACAGCTATGACGATTTCCATCTGCTGATGCCGCTGTTCGCCTGTCGCAAATGGGAGGGCATCCCGCAGTCGAAAGAAGGTCAGGCGCTGAAATGGGTGCGTGCAAATGATCTGCGGAACTATCCAATGCCAGCGGCGGACGTGCCGCTTATTCCGATATTGCGGGATTGGTTGTAAGGCCTCACCTTCCTGCCAGATCAGGATTAAGCACGGCGTCTGCGTATCAAATTGCGAAGCCAGCGCCGCTTGCGTCTTGGCCGTTATGGTTCCATGCGAAAGGCAATCGTAGGACGACGCTGACAAGTGGTCTCGTCACCCGGGGTCGACATCCCGCTGCAACAGGGGCGCAAATCTACGGCGTGCGGCAGGCCAGTCGAAATGAAAAAGAGGATCGGGCACGCGCCAGTTTTCACCATAGCTTTGTGCCAGTAAGGCGGGTGCGTCTTGGGGCAGCATGATAACCCCTTCATTCAATGGCTTTAGCGGGAATATCGCACTCTCCGGCAGGTCGTTGAGCGCGTAGGGATAGACGCTGAAGCGTCCGTTTTCTGTCCATGCCGGAAACAGGTCGATATCGATACCCAAGCTGTTCTTCACCTTGAATATGATCGAGTTCCCAGCTGAAGAAGAGATGTCCAGACAGTCGCTATCCAACAAGACCTTTTGGTATTGCGACCATTTTTCAGAAACGCCTTCAAGCGTGCACTCGCCTAGATGCACGGCAAAATCGACATCATCGTCATGCGCGATCAGCCGGCCTTCCCGGATATGCCCCAACAATGCCCCGGCATAGAGTATTATCGGTTTTCCCAGCTGAACTACGGGTGCCAGCTCAGCGTCGAGTTTCGAGAATATGTCATTATCCGCCATTTCACCGAATGTTCTGTTGTAGCCATGCGGTGTGATGAAATCTGGATGCAGAGTTTGTCTGATAAGTGCAAAAAAGGCCGTGAATCGGGCCTCCTGACCCTTTTTTGCATAACGTATTTCCATCTGCTTTAGCCGACCATGTATTCGTGCAGGCCTGATCCGCGTATGGCAGGAAAACAGAATATAGGTTTCCTCCCAATCGTCATGCAGTGTCGGATTTCCCAACCTCCGAACATGATCTGCCAGCGATTCCAACGCCAGACGCGTTCTGCGTGGTCGCGGCAGTGCGGTTCGGGTTGAAGCATGCTCAAACACTTTGGTGCGCAGTGCTGCGACGCGCCTCAGGACCTTTGCTTCATTCATGGCTGTTTTTCATAGATTGCTCGAGCCACGATTGCGTCTTCTGACTTGTATTTGGCAAAACCGATACCTTCGATTCCGTAGCATTTCATGAACTGGCACCGTTCCATTTTTTCATCCAGTTCAGCCGCGCTCAGGTAGCGCCGGAAATGCGGAGCGGCGACTTTTTCGGTGTTTCGATCTGCCAATGTCCGGTATTCGAATGCAACAATATCTCCGGGTTCACATCCGTTATGGAGCGCATCAATCAGCGCATCTTCCTCGTCGTCTGTAATCGCGTGCAAAAAGAAACGCGCGTAAACGCACACGGTTTCGGCGCGCCGCTCAGACAGCACCTGTCGAACCCGTCCATCCTTAAGATTGGTTCTGACAAACTCGAGGCCATCTCCGCCCTGCAATCCTGCGTGTTTCTGCGCTGACTCGACGGCGGCCTCTGATGCATCCAATCCGGTTACTTTAAATCCATGACGTGAAAAGAAAAAACTATCACGTGCATTTCCGCACCCGATATCAATGACGTGTGCTTTCCGATCAATTTCATTGGCCACAAACGCGGCAAACTGTGACGGCAGCGACAGCTCCCACGACTCTGCTGAGCGGGTATAAAAGCTGTTCCAGAATGCGTGTCGATCTTCAGGCGGGACCAGCCCAAGTGAGTTTTCGGTCATTAAGGGTATTCTTTCATGCGGCAGTTGAACGACACTGCGAGAGTTTTGTCAGAGCTCCGGCACGACTGCAATTGCTTCTTCATTCGCAATTGCCAGGGGCGAAACACTGTGGCTTGCAAACCAACTCAACTCGCATTGGAGTCTTTCTTTGGGTATGCCGTCTGTTTCGTCCAACTGTATCTATTGTCGTCGGTTGCAGCGTGACTTGTCCCGGTTTTTCATTTTGTACATCTTGTACAACTCGGAAGATCACCCCTCTGACGCTGTTACAATTCGTAAGAATTGAGAAAACATCAGGCAAAACTTGACGCTGATCCTCCGCCTGTCCCTAATCGGGGCATTGGCGTTCGGGCACTATCCCGGAGCCGCCATTTCCGGCCCGGAGGAGGGGTCGGGTGGGGAGGAGAAAAAGATTGGCTCAGACGCAGTCGGGCGCTGAAGGGATGCAGTCTCTTCCGGCGCTGTTACACCGCAATGTCATGCAGTTCGGGGATGCCCCGGCCTACCGTGAAAAAGAATTCGGCATCTGGCAATGCTGGAGCTGGGCCGAGGCCGCGAAAGAAATCCGCGCTATTGCGTTGGGGTTTCTGGAAATCGGTGTTGAACCTGGCGACCATATCGCCGTCATAGGCCGCAACCGTCCGGCGCACTACTGGTCGATGGTGGCGGCGCAGATGGTGGGTGCGGTTCCGGTACCGCTGTACCAGGACTCGGTCGCCGAAGAGATGGCCTATGTGCTGGAACATTGTGGCGCAAAATATGTCGTCTGCGGTGATCAGGAGCAGGTCGACAAGGTCATCGAGATTCAGGAAAATCTCCATCAAGTCAAACACATACTCTACACCGACAAGCGCGGGATGCGGAAGTATGACCACTCCCAGATGAACGCGCTTGAGGACATCATGGCCGAGGGCAATGCTGGTCACGCGCGGTTTGATGCCGAGCTGGACAAGCGCATCGCGGCGATCACCTATGACGATACCTGCGTGATGCTCTATACCAGCGGAACAACGGGCAAGCCCAAGGGTGTTGTGCTGTCGAACCGGAATGTCATTGAAAGCGCCAAGAATTCTGCTGAATTCGACCACCTGAGCCGGAATGAGGACATCCTGTCCTATCTGCCGATGGCTTGGGTGGGCGACTTCATCTTCTCCATCGGTCAGGCCTATTGGTGCGGCTTCTGCGTGAACTGCCCAGAAAGCGCCGACACGATGATGACTGACCTGCGCGAGATCGGGCCGACCTATTTCTTCGCTCCGCCGCGCGTGTTCGAAACCCAGCTGACCAATGTGATGATCCGGATGGAGGATGCGGGCAAGCTGAAGCAGCGCATGTTCCACCACTTCATGGCGCACGCCAAGAAGGTTGGCGGCCAGTTGCTGGACGGGAAGCCCGTCGGGTTTGGCGACAAGATGAAATACGCGCTGGGCAATATGCTGGTTTATGGGCCGCTCAAGGATACGTTGGGCTATGGCCGTTTCCGTGTGGGTTATACGGCGGGCGAGGCGATTGGGCCGGAAATCTTTGATTTCTATCGTTCTTTGGGGATCAACCTGAAGCAGCTTTATGGCCAGACCGAAGCGACCGTGTTCATCACACAGCAACCCGATGGCGAGGTGCGCGCGGATACGGTTGGCGTACCGGCCCCTGCGGTTGAGCTGAAGATCGATGACAGCGGCGAGATTCACTATCGCTCGCCGGGTGTGTTTGTGGAGTATTACAACAACCCGGATTCCACGGCTTCGACCAAAGATGCCGAAGGCTGGGTGGCCACCGGGGATGCCGGATTCATCGAGGAAACCTCGGGCCATTTGCGGATCATCGACCGCGCAAAGGACGTGGGCAAAATGGCCGACGGGTCGATGTTCGCGCCGAAATATGTCGAGAACAAACTGAAGTTCTATCCCGATATTCTTGAGGTCGTGCTGTTCGGCAATGGCAAGGACCGTTGCGTGGCTTTCATCAATATTGACCTGACGGCGGTAGGAAACTGGGCGGAGCGTAACAACGTGGCCTATGCCTCTTATCAGGAACTGGCGGGACATCCCCGTGTGTTAGAGACGATTCGAAGCCACGTCGAAGAAGTGAACAAGTCGGTCGCGGCGGATGAGATGCTGTCGGGCTGTCAGGTGCATCGCTTTGTGGTTCTGCACAAGGAACTGGATGCGGATGATGGTGAGATGACCCGGACCCGCAAGGTGCGCCGTGGCTTTGTCGAGGAGAAGTTCCACGACATCATCGCAGCGCTTTATGACGGGTCCGAGAGTGTGTCGACTACCACCGAAGTGACCTATGAGGATGGTCGCAAGGGTTCGATTTCTGCAACGCTGGAGATTGTCGACGCGCCAGTGGTGCCGGTCGCGCAGCACAAGGTGGCAGCGGAATGAGGGGCCTGTCGCGCGCCGCTCGACCTGCGGTCATCGCCCCGCCCGCCGTCCCGTTTTTGCGTAAGTCTGGGAGAGGCTGATGCTGGATAATTCCGAAGGATATGTCACCGAAGACGGCCGCAAGATCGGCGGCGTGGTGATGGAGATGAAGAACATCACGCTGCGTTTCGGCGGTGTTGTGGCGATCAAGGATATCTCGTTCGACATTCGCGAAGGCGAAATCCGGGCGATCATTGGGCCGAACGGGGCGGGCAAGTCCTCGATGCTGAACGTGATCTCGGGGTTTTATGTCCCGCAAGAGGGTGAGGTTTGGTTTCACGGATCCAAGCGCCCGCCGATGCGGCCTTTTGAGGTGGCGCAGCAGGGGATCGCGCGGACGTTTCAAAACATCGCTCTGTTCGAAGGCATGAGCGTTCTGGACAACGTCATGACCGGGCGCTTGGGTTACATGAAGACCAACATTTTTCAGCAAGCTTGGTGGAAGGGTAAGGCCGAAGCGGAAGAGACCGAGAACCGCGAGGCCGTCGAGAAGATCATCGATTTTCTTGAAATTCAACACATTCGCAAGACACCTGTGTCGCGCTTGCCCTATGGTTTGAAGAAACGCGTCGAACTGGCACGTGCACTGGCGGCAGAGCCCAAGCTGCTGTTGCTGGACGAACCGATGGCCGGGATGAACGTTGAAGAGAAAGAGGACATGAGCCGCTTTATCCTCGACGTGAATGATGAGTTTGGCACAACGATTGCCCTGATCGAACATGACATGGGCGTTGTAATGGACCTGAGCGACCGAGTGGTCGTGATGGATTATGGCAAGAAAATTGGTGATGGCACGCCGGACGAGGTACGCAACAACCAAGAGGTCATCGACGCCTATCTGGGGGTCAGCCATGACTGACCTTCGAGCCGCGCCAAGAAAATTCGCCGAATTTTCTCCTGCCCTGTACCCGACAACATTTGATCGGAGGACCCTCTGATGCCTGAACAACTCGTATTTGCGATGGAGGTCATCCTCAACGGTCTGATGGCCGGGGTCCTCTACGCTCTGGTCGCGCTGGGGTTTGTGCTTATCTACAAGGCATCCGGCATTTTCAATTACGCCCAAGGGGTTATGGCCCTGTTCGCAGCGATGACGCTGGTTGGGATCATGAATGGTCAGGTGCCCTTTGCGCATCTGATCAATGCGACCTTCGGCACGCATGTCTATAACTTTGGTTGGAATGTGCCCGCTTTGCTGGCGATTATCCTGACCATGGCCGTGATGGTGTTGCTGGCCTGGGCGGTGCAGCGGTTCGTGATGCGCCATCTGGTCGGGCAGGAACCGATCATCCTGTTCATGGCAACCATCGGTCTGGCCTATTTCCTAGAGGGTGTGGCTGACCTGATGTGGGGATCCGAGATCAAGACGCTGGATGTAGGCTTGCCGCAGGGCATTAACCTGTGGATCGATGAGACGACCTTCAACATCTTTGATTACGGCTTCTTTATCGACAATCTGGACATCGTGGCGACGATCATCGCTGCACTTCTAGTGGCGGCTCTGGTCGCGTTCAGCCAGTACACCAAGCAGGGCCGAGCGATGCGCGCGGTGGCGGATGACCATCAGGCGGCGCTGTCGGTGGGGATCTCGCTGAACTTCATCTGGGTCATGGTCTGGTCGGTGGCCGGGTTTGTGGCGCTGGTCGCGGGCATCATGTGGGGCACCAAATCGGGTGTGCAGTTCTCGCTGTCTCTGATCGCGCTCAAGGCTTTGCCGGTGCTAATGCTGGGCGGGTTCACCTCGATCCCCGGAGCCATCGTCGGCGGGCTGATCATCGGCGTAGGCGAGAAGCTGTTCGAGTTTGCACTCGGCCCCGCGCTGGGTGGTGCGACCGAGAACTGGTTTGCCTATGTTCTGGCGTTGATCTTTCTGGTGTTCCGGCCGCAGGGTTTGTTCGGCGAAAAGATCATCGAGAGGGTGTAGCGATGACCAAGCTGATCGCTATCATCAACGTGATCGCATGGGCAGGGTTCTGGGCCTTTGGATATATCGCTCTGACCTCCGATGACCTGAGTGAAGGTCAGCTGGTGATCGCCGCGATCCTGGCCTTTGCCGGGCTGGTCATGGGTGTTCTGGCTTACATGAAACTGGTGCGCGCCTCTGAGGCAACCGGATATGCCAAAGGCACCAACCAATTGGACTCCGCTGCCCGTAATCGGGCGCAGGAAGAATGGGGAAAGTAAGATATGTTTTATCGTGAGGCCGGGGATTTCAAAACCTCTTACATCGCCGACAGCCAGACTTTCCCGATCAAGTTTGACCGGTATCGGTATTATGTCGTGCTGGCGGTGGCGTTCGGGATCATTCCGTTCATCATCAATGACTACTGGGCGAATGCTTTGCTTCTGCCCTTCCTGATCTACGCCATTGCGGCGATCGGACTGAACATTCTGGTTGGTTATTGCGGGCAGGTCTCGCTGGGGACCGGTGGGTTCATGGCTGTGGGGGCCTATGCCTGCTACAAGCTGATGACGGCCTTTCCGGATGTCAGCATGTTCATCCATGTGATCCTTGCCGGAGGTGTCACGGCGCTGGTTGGCGTGTTGTTCGGCCTGCCGTCACTGCGGATCAAAGGGTTCTATCTGGCGGTGGCCACACTGGCGGCGCAGTTCTTCCTTGTGTGGCTCTTCAACCGGGTGCCGTGGTTCTACAACTACTCGGCCTCGGGTCAGATCAACGCGCCCGAGCGGGATGTGTTCGGCATTATCATCACTGGCCCGAACGCGCCGGCCTGGGCCACCTATCTGTTCTGCCTGATCTTCCTGACGGTCTGCGCCATCATTGCCCGCAATCTGACGCGCGGTACCACGGGCCGGACCTGGATGGCGATCCGCGACATGGACATCGCGGCCGAGATCATCGGGGTGAACCCGCTCAAGGCCAAGCTGACCGCCTTTGCCGTCAGTTCGTTCTTTGTCGGTATCTCGGGTGCACTGTTCTTTGCGGTCTATCTGGGCGCGGTCGAAGTGGGCGAGGTGTTCGGTATCCAGAAGTCATTCCTGGTGCTGTTCATGGTCATTATTGGCGGGCTAGGCTCGATTTTCGGGTCCTTCGCCGGGGCAGCCTTTCTGGTTCTGCTGCCGGTTGTACTGAAGCTGCTCGGCGTCGATCTGCTGGGCTGGCCCACGGATATCGTCGCGCATCTCAACCTCGTGATCGTGGGCGCGCTGATCATCATGTTCCTGATCCTCGAACCGCACGGGCTGGCGCAGCTGTGGCGTGTGGCGAAAGAAAAACTCAGACTCTGGCCGTTCCCGCACTAAGGGGTCTGCCCAACGAAAAGACGGGTGTGAAACCCGAAACCCAACATCGGATCAATCAAGGGAGGAGACACCCGATGAACAAGAAACTGGCAACCCTGGCGCTGGGCGCCGTGATGGCCGCAGGCCCGGTCATGGCCGACCTTGTGTTCCCGTCGCTCAGCTACCGGACTGGCCCTTACGCGGCAGGCGGTATCCCGTTTGCAGACGGTTACGCCGACTATTTCACCCTGCTGAACGAACGCGATGGCGGCATCGGAGGTGTTCCGGCCAAGGTGATCGAATGTGAAACCGGCTATAACACTGAAAAAGGTGTGGAATGCTATGAATCGACCAAGGGCGAAGGTGCTCTGGTCTATCAGCCGCTGTCGACCGGTATCACCTATCAGCTGATCCCCAAAGTGACAGCAGATGGCATCCCGCTGCACACGATGGGTTATGGTCGGACCTCTGCCGCGAACGGCAAAGTGTTCAGCCATGTGTTCAACTATCCGGCCAACTATTGGAACGGTGCATCGGGTTCGATCAACTATCTGCTTGATGAAAACGGTGGTGACCTGAGCGGCAAGAAAATCGCGCTGGTCTATCACAACTCGGCCTACGGCAAAGAGCCGATCCGCACGCTGGAAACACTGGCCGAAAAGCATGGCTATGAGCTGACTTTGCTGCCCGTTGACCATCCCGGTCAGGAGCAGAAGTCGCAGTGGCTGCAGATCCGCCGTGAAAAGCCCGACTATGTGATCATGTGGGGCTGGGGCGTCATGAACCAGGTTGCGGTTCAGGAAGCTGCCAACATCCGCTTCCCGATGGAGAACTTCATCGGTGTCTGGTGGTCTGGCGCGGAATTCGACGTTGAGCCTGCAGGCGACAAAGCCACCGGCTATAAGGCGCTGACCTTCACCGGTCTCGGCAAAGACTATCCGGTCTATGACGATCTGCAGAAATATGTTGTGGACGCGGGCAAAGCTGCAGGCTCGGGTGATCAGCTAGGCACGGTTCAGTACAACCGCGGTCTCTATGCTGCGATGCTGGCGGCCGAAGCGGTAAAGACCGCACAGGACATGCACGGCACTGCAGACATCGACGCATCGATGATGCGCGATGGCATGGAAGCGCTGGAGATCACCAATGCCAAGATGGAAGGTCTGGGCATGGCCGGTTTCGGACCCGAGTTCTCGGTTTCCTGTGAAAACCACGGTGGCCCCGGACTGGTCGGCGTCGTCCAGTGGGATGCAGCAGCCGGCACCTGGAACCCGGTTCAGGACTTCAAGCCAACCGATGTCGAGGTCATCAACGCGCTGATCGAAGAAGACTCGGGCGCTTACGCGACTGAAAACAACATTTCGGCACGCTGCGAATAAACAACGCTGCGCCCCGAACGATCTGGGGCGCATAGACAATCGGAGCGGCGGGTTGCCTGCCGCTCCTCACGAACCGCCCCTGAGGGGCAGGCATGAGGACACGCGCTGATGCTGGATGCGGCACAAACCACCGACGTGCAGGCGGAAACCCTGCTTGAGGTCAACAATATCGAGGTGATCTACAACCATGTGATCCTCGTGCTGAAAGGCGTCAGCCTGACTGTGCCCAAAGGCGGCATCACGGCCTTGCTGGGCGGCAATGGCGCGGGCAAGACTACGACGTTGAAGGCGGTATCGAACCTGCTGCATTCAGAACGCGGAGAGGTCACCAAAGGTTCGATCAAGTACCGCGGCGAGAGCGTTCACGAAAGTGATCCCGCCGATCTGGTGGAAAAGGGCGTCATTCAGGTGATGGAGGGCCGCCATTGTTTTGAACACCTCACGGTCGAGGAAAATCTGCTGACCGGCGCTTATACCCGCAAGGATGGCTCGGCTGCGATCCAGCAGGATCTAGAATTGGTTTACAATTACTTCCCGCGCCTCAAGGAACGCCGCCGCAGCCAGGCCGGTTATACTTCGGGTGGAGAGCAGCAGATGGTGGCGATGGGCCGGGCGCTGATGTCGCGCCCCGAGACCATCCTGCTGGATGAACCTTCGATGGGTCTGGCCCCACAGCTGGTTGAAGAAATTTTCGGCATCGTGAAGGACCTGAACGAGAAAGAAGGCGTGTCCTTCCTGCTGGCCGAGCAGAACACAAATGTGGCTCTAAGATTTGCGCATTACGGCTATATTCTGGAATCCGGTCGCGTGGTGATGGACGGCCCCGCAGCGGAACTGCGCGAAAACCCGGATGTGAAGGAATTCTACCTCGGCATGTCGGATGAAGGCCGCAAAAGCTTTCGCGATGTGCGCTCATACCGCCGCCGCAAGAGATGGCTGTAAGCGGGTGGAGGATATTTCGATGACCTATTTCGACAAGCTTGAAACCCGATCCGCCGATGAACGCAACGCCGATCACGCGCGCGCTTTGCCTGAACAGATCGCGCGCGCAAAATCGGCCCCCGGCTATGCGGATATCCTTGCCGGGATCGACGCGAACGCCGTGACCAGCGCCGAGGCACTGGCCAGTCTGCCGGTGCTGCGCAAGTCGGATTTAATACAGGCGCAGGGCTCCCGCCCCCCGTTTGGTGGTTTTACCGTCAAACCCGCGCGTCATTTCCAGCATGTGTTTCAGTCGCCGGGCCCGATTTATGAACCGGGCAGCACCGATCATGACTGGTGGCGGATGGGCCGGTTCCTGAATGCCGCCGGGGTTGGCCCGGGCGATATCGTTCAGAACTGCTTTGGTTATCACCTGACACCTGCCGGGATGATCTTTGAAAGCGGCGCACAAGCCGTTGGAGCTGCCGTGCTGCCCGCAGGAACCGGACAGACAGAGCTGCAGGTGACTGCAGCGCGCGACATCGGTTGCACCGCTTACGCGGGCACGCCGGACTATTTGAAGATCATCCTCGACAAGGCTGATGAGATGGGGGTTGCTTTGCAATTCTCGAAGGCTGCTGTGGGTGGCGGTGCGCTGTTCCCATCTCTGCGTCAGGAATATGCGGATCGGGGCATTGCCTGTCTGCAATGCTATGCGACAGCTGATCTGGGCAACATCGCCTATGAAAGCCCCGCCATGGAAGGCATGATCATCGACGAACATGTGATTGTTGAGATCGTCACCCCCGGCACCGGTACGCCGGTCGCACCCGGAGAGGTTGGTGAGGTGGTGGTGACGACGCTCAACCCCGACTACCCGTTGATCCGCTTTGCCACGGGCGATCTATCGGCGATCATGCCCGGAGAATCCCCTTGCGGACGTACAAACTTGCGGATCAAGGGCTGGATGGGTCGGGCCGATCAGACCACCAAGATCAAGGGCATGTTTGTCCGCCCCGAGCAGGTTGCGGCGCTGGTCGACAAGCATGATGAGATCGTCAAGGCCCGCGTTATCGCCGCCCGCCAAGGCGAGATGGATACCATGACCGTCCAGATCGAAAGTCCCTGCGAGAATGATGGGGCCTATGCCAAATCGGTGGTCGAGGTGCTGAAACTGAAAGGCGCGATCGAAGTCGTGGCCCCCGGCTCTCTGCCCAAGGACGGGTTGGTGATCGAGGATCAGCGCGTCTACGAATAGCGATCTGCCGCAGATTTGTTGGTCCGCCCACTGGTGTTTCTTAGCGTTTTGGTCGATTAAAGGCAGACCCTGCGGGATTCTCAGTCAGACGCTATGGCCGAAGTCGAATATTCAGAACACGGAACGCACAATCGCGGAGCCTTGGGCACGCGATTGGTAGGCGGTATTGCGTACGCAGTTGCCGCAGCGTGCCTGTTGCCGATGGTGGCCGTTGTTCTGGCGGCGGTGACCGGCGGCACTGACACGATATCCCATTTGTTAGAGACTGTTTTGCCCGGCTACGCCCTGACCACAGCGATCCTCGTGGTGCTGGTCGCGGCGGGGACGTTCTCGATTGGCGTCGGCGCTGCCTGGTTGGTTACGATGACCCGCTTCCCTGGCGTGCGCGTGTTGGAGATCGCCCTGGTCCTGCCGCTGGCGTTTCCGGCCTATGTGCTGGCCTATGCTTACACCTTCATTCTGGATCACCCCGGAATCGTACAAACCACGCTACGCGAGGTCACCGGTTGGGGCCCGCGCGATTATTGGTTCCCCGAAATCCGCTCGACCGAGGGTGCAGCAGTAATGCTGATCCTCGTGCTATACCCTTACGTCTACTTGCTGGCCCGCGCTGCCTTCCTGCAGCAAAGCGCCACGGCCTTTCTGGCGGCTCGGGCGCTGGGCAATGGCCCGTGGCATGCCTTCTGGCGCGTCTCGCTGCCGATGGCACGCCCCGCGATTGCCGGGGGTGTGTTGCTGGCGGTGATGGAGACCATCGCCGATTTCGGCACCGTCGCTTATTTCGGTGTGCAGACCTTTGCCACCGGCATCTATACCAGCTGGTTTTCCATGGCCGACCGCGCCGCTGCGGCGCAGCTTGCCCTGTGTCTGCTGGGCTTTGCACTGGTCATGGCCGTGGCTGAGCGTACGCAACGGGGTAAGGCCAAATATTATCAGGCGGGCAAACGTCATGCGGTGCTGCCAGCGGCACAGCTGAAGGGCTGGCAATCGCTCACGGCGTTTTTGCTCTGTGCGATCCCGGTCTTGTTCGGGTTCCTTCTGCCCGTAGTGATCCTTGTGCAGATGGGGCTGGAATCCGAGCAGAACCTGCTTTCGCGCCGCTATATCGGATTCATACAAAACTCACTGACGCTGGCCGGCACTGCAGCGGTGATCACGGTTTGCGCGGCGATTTCGGTGGGGTTCTTCCAACGTCTGCGCCCGGGGCGCGGGGCGGCTTCGGCTGCTTACGTAGCGCGGCTGGGTTATGCGGTGCCGGGCGGGGTGATTGCGGTGGGGCTGATTGTGCCCTTTGCCGGATTTGACAACGCGCTGGATGCGTGGATGCGCCAAACCTTTGATATTTCGACAGGGCTGCTGGTCACCGGGTCCATATGGTTACTTATTGCCGCTTATATGGTGCGCTTTCTGGCCGCCGCGCTCAGCGCTTATGAAGGCGGCCAGAGCACGGTGCACGCCAATATGGACGCTGCCGCGCGGTCGCTGGGACAGAGTCCTCTGGGTACCCTGCGCCGGGTGCATCTGCCGATCCTGACGCCGTCGCTGCTAACCGCGCTGCTGATCGTTTTCGTCGACGTGATGAAAGAGCTGCCCGCAACCCTGATCATGCGGCCCTTCAATTTCGACACGCTGGCGGTTCAGGCGTATCGATTGGCCTCGGACGAACGGCTTGAGGGCGCGGCGGTGCCGTCGCTGGTCATTCTGGCCGTCGGGCTGCTGCCGGTGATCCTGATTTGCCGTCAGGTCGGGCGTCGGTAACCGCACACGACGCTTCAAAAATACAACACCCGTTTTGCGCCGGGCTTGATTCAAATGCAATTTCCGGCAAGGCTTGTGGCATGAACATGCAGCCTCCCAGCCGGTTCGGGTCCGGTTCTGCCCAGATGCCGGTCGCGTTTGACCGGCGCGAGATGTCTCAAATCCTGTCAGTCTATGGCCGAATGGTCGCCGCCGGAGAATGGCGCGACTACGGGATTTCGAACCTGCGCGATACGGCGGTGTTTTCAATCTTTCGCCGGACGGCCGAGCATCCGATCTACCGGGTCGAGAAACACCCCCGCCTTCGGCTGCGGCAGGGGATGTATTCGGTGGTTGGTATGGACGGGCGCATCCTGAAGCGCGGACATGATCTGCGTGCCGTTCTGCGGGTGCTGGAGCGCAAACTGATCCGGGCTGTTGACCCGGATTAGAGCCTTTTATGCGCCGTGACTGGCCCATCGCCCTGTTGTGCAATGCGGGCAATCGCCTGATCCATCGGTTCCAGCGCAACGGCCATGTGATAGGCGTTGGCATGCAGCAGAAGGTTCTCGGCGGCGACCCATGCGACATGGCCTTTCCAGAACAACAGATCTCCGCGTTTTGGGGGGGTGCCTTCGGGCACGGGTTCACCAACGGCATGTACCTGATCGCCGCTGTCTCCGGGACAGGGAATGCCGCAGGCCAGAAGTGCGGCTTGCACCAGACCTGAACAATCCAGCCCGAACCGGCTGTTGCCACCCCATAGATATGGCGTGCCCAGAAACAGCTGCGCGGCAGCGACCGGATCGGTAAGGCGGGAATAGGCGGGCACCGCGTGAGCCTTGGGGATAAACCCCAGCGCCGTTTCCAGAAATCCATCCTGTTCTGACAAAACCCTGATTTTGCTTCCAAAACTCAGCGATATCTGATCGGGGCTTTTCATATCCGGCGCGGCATAGGCATGGGTCGCGGCGGCAACGATCCAATGCGTCTGTGGTTCAATCGGGCCTAGAGTGTCTGTCGCTACCCAGCCGGGGTAGCCGTCCTTTGCCGATATGATCCTGCTCCAACCGTCCTGCTCTTCGACGACGGATACGGTGTCTCCAAACAACAGTTGCCGGTCGCGTGGCCCTTCGGGCTGGCGCAGCAGATCGACGACCGGTTGGATAATGCGGGCTTCGCTCATAGATCGAGAATCTCAGGCAGAGCGGTCAGCAGGGCGCGGGGGCCTTGTCCCAATCCGCCTTTGCTGCGCCCCGGTTCCTTGCTGCGTTGCCATGCATAGATGTCGAAATGCATGTACCGGCTGTTACCCACAAAACGACGCAGGAACAGCGCCGCGGTGATCGAGCCTGCAAACCCGCCAGATGGCGCATTGTCCAGATCGGCAATTCCCGGTTCGATCAACACCTCGTAGGGTTCATGAAACGGCATTCGCCAGACCGGATCAGCAGCGGCACGGCCTGCCCGCGCCAGAGCCTCTGCGGCCCCATCATCATCGGTGTAAAACGGGGCCAGATCGGCCCCCACGGCCACCCGCGCCGCGCCTGTCAGCGTTGCCATCGAGATCACCAGATCAGGCTCTCCCTCCTCGGCCAGTGCCAGAGCATCGGCCAGCACCAGTCGCCCTTCGGCATCAGTGTTGTTGATCTCGACCGTCAACCCGTTGCGCGCGGTCAGGATATCTCCGGGCCGGAAGGCGTTGCCCGCAACCGCGTTTTCAACCGCTGGGATCAGCACGCGCAGTTGCACATCCAGCCCCAGCTTTATGATCATCTGCGCCAGCCCCAACACATTGGCGGCACCGCCCATATCCTTTTTCATCAAGCCCATGGAGGCGCCGGGCTTCAGATTCAGTCCACCAGTGTCGAAACAAACCCCTTTGCCGACCAGCGTCAGCTTTGGCCCGCTGCTGCCCCAGTTCAGCTCGATCAGGCGCGGCGCTTGTGCGGCGGCGCGACCGACCGTGTGGATCATCGGGAAATCCTGCTCCAGCAGAGCATCGCCCGTGATGACCGAGCAGCGCGCGCCACATTCCTCGGCAAGAACTTCTGCCGCAATCTGCAACTGCTCAGGCCCCATATCCGAGGCTGGCGTATTCACCAGATGTCGGATCAGAAGCTCGGCATTGGCCAGGGTTTCGATCCGCGCTGTATCGATGCCTTCAGGCGCGACCAGTTTGGCCTTGGCCGGGCTGCTCGGGGCGTATCGGTCAAAGACATAGCCGGTCATCAGCCAGCCGAAACATTCGGCCTCCAGCACGTCGGCGGGTACACCGGATGCGATGCGATAGGTGCCTTCGGGCAAAGCCTCGGCCGTTGCTGCCAGCGGGAAGCGCTTGCGCGCCCGCTTGGCTGCGTTGCCGTAGCCCGCCAGTGCAACCTCTGGTGCGCCCTCTGGTCCCGGGATCAACAAGGTCTGCCCCAAAGCAGCGGAAAAGCCATTCGCCGCCACCCAATTCTGCACCGGGCCAGGTTGATCCGATAGCCATCCGTCAAGCTCGGACTGGTCGAGTACATAAAGCGGAAGCGCAGGATCGGAAGGCGGGGCAAAGCAAAGGGTCATAGGTATCTCGACTGGATCTTGTTGCGCCCAGACTAGCCGCCTGCGATCCGCCCGCAACCCCCCTCAGACGGAAAGGTCCTGCTGATCCCAGACCGCAGTCAGCGAGCGTTCGCCGACCCGGATCAGACGCCCTAGCGTCGCCCCTGTGGCCACCACATCGCCGGTATCGACTGCATACGCAACATCGCCCGCGACGCGGGCCAGCGCGGTCATCCCGATCTGATCCGCGATTGCCACCAGTGACCTTGCGCATTTGCGTAATGCCGCCCAATCCCGCTGCCGCCAGAAGCGTTGGCAATTCGACAGGCGCACCGCCAGCTCCTCGACCGTGCGGCACAGCACGTCCAGCGCGTTGGCGTCACCCAGCTGATGATACAGGCTGCTCAGCCGGTCCGGGTCCAGGCGCACGGATTCCTTCTGTTCAAGCGTGATTATCTTTTCCACCACATTCACCCCAAATTTCATGCCCCCACGGCATAGGGTCACCCTGTCATCACATACCTTTGCAAATCGTTGCGCTGTATCGGGATAATGTCTCGAATTTTGTGCGAATTTGGGTTAGAGAGCAGAACAGTCAGACCACAGGAATATCAGAATGAAACTTGCCAAACCTTTGCCGAGCTATCTGGTCAAACGGTATCATGGTTGGAAAGCGACAACCTACTCGGAAAATCAGGTTTGGTACCGACGGCTCGCGACCGAAGGTCAGCGTCCGCGGGCGATGGTGATTTCCTGTTGTGACAGCCGGGTGCATGTCACTTCGATGTTCGGGGCGGATCAGGGCGATTTCTTCATCCACCGCAATATCGCAAACCTTGTGCCGCCCTACCTGCCGGATGGCGATCACCACGGCACCAGCGCGGCCATCGAATATGCGGTCACCGCGTTGAAAGTGGCGCATCTCATTGTGCTGGGGCATTCGCAGTGCGGTGGGGTGCAGGGCTGCATCGACATGTGCAAGGGGCAGGCACCACAGCTGGAAGCCAAGGAAAGCTTTGTGGGGCGTTGGATGGAAATCCTGAAGCCGAAATTCGATCTGGTTGCCGATATCGAAGACAGCGCCGATCAGGCACGTCAGTTTGAACGCCATGCGGTAGTGGCCTCGCTCGAGAACCTGATGACCTTCCCTTTCGTGTCCTCGGCCGTTGAAGAAGGCGCGCTCAGCTTGCATGGATTGTGGACCGATATCGGTGAAGGCGGGCTGGAATGTTACGATCCGCATGAGAAGCAGTTCGTTACCGTTTGAGCGGGCAAAGTGCAGGGCAAGGTAGATCAGCCCTCTGATCTACCGCCATTTTTTGATATGATCCTAACGTAGCTTTACGAATTGGATCATACTCATGCGATTGCTGAAACGTATTATCGTCACTCTGATCGTGATTGTTGTGGCCCTCGCCGGGGTGGCTTACCTGCTGCCCGGCAAGGCCGAAGTGTCGCGCAGCATCACGATAGATGCCCCACCCGAAGCGATCTTTCCTTATGTGAATTCGATGCAGGAGACCGAGAAATGGTCTCCGTGGCTGTCACGCGACCCTGAAACAAAGCTGACCTACAGCGGGCCCGAAACCGGGGTTGGTAACACCCTGAACTGGAGCTCGGAGCATCCGCAGGTTGGCTCCGGGTCGCAGGAAATCGTCGAAAGTGTCGAAAACCAGAAGGTCAGAACTTCGCTCGATTTCGGGCCGATGGGCACGGCCTCGGCGTCATTTGTGCTGCAGCCCGAAGGGGCGGGAACCGAGGTTACCTGGGGGTTCACCTCCGATTTGGGTATGAACCCGATGACTCGCTGGATGGGGTTGATGATGGATCACTGGGTCGGTAGCGACTATGAGCGCGGCTTGGATAACCTGAAGGCGCTGGTCGAAGGGCAGAGCTGATTGATTGAGGATAACGCGCCCACTACGTAAGACGAAGGTATGAACCTGTCGCATCCGGTCTTCGGACCGCTTGCCAAGTATCCGACGGTTGGAAGCATCTGCTTGATCACATCTGCGCTCAGGCTTTTGACAGCTGGATCAGGTGTTGGTTAAATCAATTCGACGCCGCACCACTTCGACCTAGCACTCGGATAGGTGAAAGAAGAAGCGCAGATGACACAACGGATTTCTCAGACGGCTTGCTTCCGGTACCCGGGCACCCCGGCTCAATCGCGCGGAGGGCGATCGGTGCTGACGTGGTGTCTGGTCTCGACATTCGGTGTTGTAATTGATGGCACAGCACAATCGGCGCACGCACAGCACGTCGCGCCAGAATTCAACTATGTGGTGACGCGCGGAACCGAGAAAAGCTCTATGTCGGCACCGCAAGGTGGCAATGATGTTCTGGACCACCACGGTTTTCGCTTCTTCTGCGTCCCGTCGCATTATTCCTATCACGATCCGGTTGTCTTTCCGGGTCAGGAAGGGGCAGCGCATCTGCATATGTTCTTTGGAAACACAGAGGTCGACGCTCATTCGACCGGTGATCAAATCGCCAATTCAGGGCGAACGACCTGCGACGGGGGGATCACCAACCGATCGGCCTATTGGATACCGGCGCTCTATAACGAAGACGGAGAAGTTGTGCTGCCGACCCTGATCAACAACTACTATAAAAGCTGGGTGAATGATCGGAGTAAAATCAAACCAATTCCGGCGGGCCTTGAGATTTTGACCAATGCAGATGTAGAGGGCTCGGGCGGGATCGCTATCAGCAAGATTGACGAGGAACGATGGACAGCATCCATCCGAATTTCCCCGACTGATGGGCTCACGCTCGAGGTGATCTTCCCCGACTGTATCGCCGTTGATGAAAATGGGGACCCGGTTCTGTCCAGTCCGGGCGGAACTGACCACATGGCCTATTCACACGGCGATTGCCCGCTCTCGCATCCTTATACGATCCCGCAGCTGACTCAGAATGTGAACTGGGCTGGCGTGCCATTCGACTCGGGCTGGTCTTTCTCATCTGACCAAATGCACAATGTGCCCAAGGGCATGTCCGCGCATGCTGATTATGTTGCCGGATGGACAGAAGAATCCGCGCAGATCATGGCGGATTGTGTCCGCGATGGATTCAGGGAATGTGGCCCTGGACTGCAGGCGCAATGGCAAGATCAGTTCTTCGCCCCGGACGGCAGCCGGGTCTATGATTTTTTCAAGGTTGCAGACGGGGTCTCTGCGACACCTGTGGCACTTGGGGGATTGCCTCCGATGCTAATGCAGCACTAGATCAATCATCATTATAGTCGGTTCCAATGCCGCAGCAGCCCGGTCTGACGGGGCAGGGATAATCAGTCCAGCACCATCCCTTCAGGCCAGTTGATTTCCTGATCCAGCAGAATGATTTCGGGCTGACCCGGCGCCAGATCCATATCCCACGCAAGAATACCGCGCTTGTCGTCGACGTTTTCTTCGGTCGGTCGGGGATTTGCGGTCCAGCTGATCTCAAGATCTTCCTGTTCGGAATAAGGCACGCGATCAACAAGCCGCAAAGGCCAGGCGCGATCTGTCAGGTTTTCTACAGTGATCTGTGCCCGTTCCACGCGCTGGTTCGAGCGGGAAATCAGGCCGGTGTCACCGCTGCTGCGATCCAGAATTCGGCGATCAACGGTCACGCCATAGAGCGGGCCAAAACCCATCTCCACTTGCTCGGACGGTCCAATTTCAGGAGAATATTCAGTGGCCACCAATACGCCATTCACACGCCACCGCGCCAAGGGTGCCGTGAGCAGGTTCTGCTTGTAAGGGTTTGTGAAGCGGGCCGTACGAAAGGCTGTTTTATCCCGCAACGGTATCGCGAGGGCATAGACCTCGGCGGATTGTGTCAGACTGTCCAGCTCGAACTCGGCCAGTTCGTGATCACTGGCGATCGAGACCGGTTCCGGCAGCGTATAGGTAATCCCGGTGCCCTGCACCGACGCAGCGCTTGGGACCCATTGAGAGGTCTCTTCGACGACCATGGGCGCTTCAACCACGCCTTCTGCCAGGCTTGCAAATCTGTCCTGGGCCTTTGGTTCTTCCCGGATCGATCTGCGCTGCGGATAAAGCGGCGAGGCGCTGTTTTGCCCCACCGGCTGCAGCGTCGAGACATGCAAGGTGATGTCCTTCCAGTTCTCTCCGGTGCTTTGATTGACGCGAATTTGGCGGTTGATTGTGACTTCGGGCGCGTCGCCGGTTGTCAGGTCGAACTCGTAACCCGGCACCCAGTTGGCCGAATAAAAGTCCAGATAAGACACCGATACAGTGCTGTTGATGGCACTGTCTGCAATCACATCGACGGCCAGAAACAGGCGCTCGTCGGTTTCGGGAATCAAAGCGGCCAGATCATCTTGGGCGGCTTCAAGTTCGAGCTTCAGATCATCCAGCTCTTTGCGGATTGTCCGTGCTTCGATTTCGGCGGACTGAACGGTTTCTTCAGCAGACAGTCCTTCGTCACCGACCATGCGGGCGATCTCGCGCAGGCTGTTGGCATCTGATCCGGCCAACCCTTCGTTGCTGCCCAGATTGGCCAGGAACGCAATTTTGTGCCGCGCGGCATCAGCCTTTAGCAACGCCGCATCAGCACGATCCTGTACTTCAACAATCTTGTCTTTGATATCCTCGATGCGCTGCTCGGCCTGTTTGATATCGTCGCTTGCGTAATCGTGCCACGGTACATCATCTCCGCGCACCACCAGCGCGGTCTGCGTCAGACCCTCAGCATGGACCTGCATCGTCGCAAGCTGAGTGTCGGTATCGTTGGCCGGGACCCCCAACAAGACCAATCGGTGACGCCCGGCCGGAATATCCAGCAACCCGGTTCGGATCACCTCTGCCCCTTCAGGGTAAACAGTGACCTCACTGACCTTGGTGTCGATTGCAAAGGTGTCGGCCTGAGCAAGAGTTGGGGCGAGGGCCAAAAGATATAGAAGCTGTCGCATGAAATCTCGCAAAAGAAACGGTGTCATCTTCCCGCAAGGGTTGCAGGCAATTTAGCCTCTGACAAGCCTCAATAAATAAAAGAGGCCGCATCTTTCGATACGACCTCTTTGCATTCAAGTTGTTGAAACGGCTCAGCCCTTTTTCAGAACTTCGCGCCCCAGCAGTTCGGCGATCTGTACCGCGTTCAAAGCCGCACCTTTGCGCAGGTTGTCGGACACGCACCACAGGTTCAGGCCGTTCTCGATGGTCGAATCCTGACGGATACGGCTGATGAAGGTGGCGAAATCGCCCGCGCATTCGATGGGCGAGACGTAACCACCGGCTTCACGCTTGTCGATTACCATGATGCCCGGTGCTTCGCGCAGGATGTCGCGGGCTTCGTCTTCGTCGAGGAACTCTTCGAACTCGATATTCACCGCCTCGGAGTGGCCGACGAATACCGGAACGCGAACGCAGGTTGCGGTGACCTTGATCGACGGATCGACGATCTTTTTGGTCTCGACAACCATCTTCCACTCTTCCTTGGTCGAGCCGTCTTCCATGAAGACGTCGATCTGCGGAATGACGTTGAAGGCAATCTGCTTCTGGAATTTCTTCGGTTCAACCTCGGTGGTCGGGTTGTAGATGGCCTTGGTCTGATCCCAAAGCTCATCCATGCCTTCCTTACCGGCGCCCGACACCGACTGATAGGTCGACACAACCACGCGCTTGATCTTCGCACGGTCATGCAGAGGCTTCAGCGCGACGACCATCTGCGCGGTCGAGCAGTTGGGGTTGGCGATGATGTTTTTGTTTTTATAGTCGTGGATCGCCTCGGGGTTACATTCCGGCACGATCAGCGGAATGTCCGGGTCATAGCGATAGAGCGAGCTGTTATCGATCACCACGCAGCCAGCCGCTGCCGCCTTAGGGGCGTAAACCTTTGTGGCCTCGGAACCCACAGCAAATAGCGCCATGTCCCAACCAGTGAAATCGAATGTGTCCAGATCTTTGGTAGTGAGCGTCTTGTCGCCAAATGTCACCTCAGTACCCAGCGAACGACGGCTTGCCAGAGCAGCAAGTTCATCGACGGGGAACTGGCGTTCTGCCAGGATGTTCAGCATTTCGCGGCCCACGTTGCCCGTGGCGCCGACGACTACGACGCGATAGCCCATTTCATGTCTCCAAAGTTAAGGACGCGCGTTCATAGCCGCGTTGCGGCAAAGAAAAAAGAGGGGTTTCGGCTTATTTCACCCCGTCACACCGATTTGACACAGTTCAGTACCGTTCAGGGTTGTTTCAGCAACGATCGATAAACCTCGACAATCGCCTGCGCTTCGCCTTCGATTCGAAAATTCTGTTCGACATGGGCGCGGGCGACTTGCCCGGCGGAAGCCAGCGCTGCGCGGTCCTGCACCATATCCTCCAGCGCGTCGGCCAGTGCAGGGGCATTGTCTTTCTCGACCAGTCTTCCGGTCTCACCATCCTTGATTTGCGCACTGAACGCTCCGACCCCGTGACTGGCTATGGCGGGCACGCCCGAGGCCATCGCTTCAAGCGGAGTAAGGCCGAACCCTTCGTGCCGTGCGGGCGCAACGAACAGATCGAGCGCGCGATAGGTCTCGACAATCTCATCCCAAGGGCGCTCACCCAGAAAATGAACGCGGTCGCCCAGCCCGGCGTCCTGCAGCTTTTGCTCCTGCTCAGCCTGAAACGCCTCAAATTCGTTGGTGGTACGCCCGGTGAAGATCACATGCGCATCGGGGTGATTAGGCAGCACCTTCAGGGTGGCATCGACCAACAAGTCGACCCCTTTCTGAGGGCGGATACGGCCAAAACACCCGATCAGCAGCCCGTCTGGCAGGCCAAGTTTTTGGCGCAGGGCGCTTTTGTCCTCGGCTGGGTGAAACAGCTCGGTGTTGACGCCATGCATGATGACAGTAGCGGGATGCTCCAGAAAGGAAGCGGCCTGAGGCGTCGTCGCGATCAACGCGTCCATTTTCGAAATCAGCCGCTTGGTGAACCCGGAATGATCACGTTGCGCGGCTGAGGTAAATAGCAGTTTGTAGTTGCGCCGAAGCACAGTGCGCAGAAACAGGCCCATCAGCATCTCGGTATTCCGGCGCGCATGCCAAACCCGTTTGCGATTGGGTAGAAACAACAGTTTCCAGAGTCTGATATGGGGCAAATCTGGCGGCAGGCCGGGACCGGTGGCACGGATGCCGATCATTTTCTGCTGGATTGGCAGCAGTCGGATCACCGTCGTTGTCACGCCCGACAGGGAATGCTTCAGATTGGGTGCAATCACCTCAATGTCCTGCACGTGCGGTCTCCGGTTTCAGTCCACGCTGTCCCGACTGAATAGATAGATCACGCAGCCAATGGCAAGGGTGACCGCGAAAAAGCCGAAGATCGCCGTATAAGGTGCTGAGGGGCTGATCCCGGCGCTGGCCGCATGGATGCGCCCGGTGGCAAATTGCGCCAGACCAACGCCGCCAACGCCAAAAAGGTTCAGCAGCGTGACGCCCCGCCCGACCAGATGCGGTGGCACAAAGGCCCGGCCGTGGGCCATGATCACCGGAAAGCTGGCGCCCATAAAGCCAATCACGGCGAGTAGCAGAACGGAGGTCCATACTCCGCGGTCGATCCACAGGCACAGCAGACCCAGCGCCGTGGCTCCCATCAGGTTCCCGCCCAGAATCACCCATTTCCGGGTGCCCAGGATACGGTCCAGCGGTCCATAGGCAAAAGTGCCCGCAATCATCGCGGCCCCCATGATCAGGGTTGCCGTCCCGATCTGAGAAGTACTCAGCCCGAACACATCATTCAGATACGGACCGGCCCAGAGCCCTCGGGTCGCCCCCGAGGGCGCATAGGCCACAAGCATGAGCGGCAGAATGGTCCACAGCGCAGGTTCTTTCAGCAGGTCCAGAACCGATCCTTTTTGCTCGGTTTCGACCTTTTTGGGGTCATGCACTGTCAGCCAGATCCCCGCAGCCACCACACCTGAGATGATCGCGAGCCCTGCCAGTGTGGCGCGCCAGCCCATCAGCTCGACGGCCAATGCGGTCGGGTAAGAGGCCACAAGATTGCCGACAGACCCCACCCCCAGCATCACAGCGGCGAGGGTGGCGAATTTGGCGGGCGGAAACTCTCGGGCGAAGATGTAGTAGGACGCCATCAGGACAGGCGAACATCCAACCCCGATCAGCGCCATGGCAAGTGCCACGTGGAACGGGGTGGTCGCAACCGCGAACAAGCCAGCCCCGCCTGCGCCGCCGATCAGCAGCAACGCCGCGGAACTGCGCCTTGGGCCGACACGATCCAGCGCCCAGCCGACGGGTATCTGCATCGCGGCGAAAATCAGAAACCAAAGGCCTGAGGCAAAGGCGAGGTCCTCGGGCGTGGCCCCGATATCATGGCCCAGATCGGTGGTCAGGACGGCGAGGAATGCGCGAAAAAACTGGCTCAGGACATAAGCCAGACACAAAACGATCAATCCTGCCTGCATCTGCTGCCCCTTCGCCTGAATGCTTTGCAGCGATGCTTGGCACGTCATGCTGGCCTGCACAAGCACGCGCGACGTCCCATCAGGGGCGGACATTCTTCACTTTTGGGCTATGTTCAGATCAGCTTTAAGATTTTCAGAGAGCGCCATGGCCCCCTCAGACCCTGTATTTTATGATTCAGTTCCCATTTCAGAAAGTTTCCTGAGCCTCAGCGATCCCGCGCGGTTCACACCGGTGCCCGACACCTGGTTTCTGGGCGTTGCCGACATCGTGGATTCGACCGGCGAGATCGCGCGGGGCCGGTACAAGACCGTCAACATGGTTGGGGCCGCGGTGATTTCAGGCATGATCAATGCACTGGACGGTCGTGTCTTTCCATACGTCTTCGGGGGCGATGGGGCCGGGTTTGCCGTGCCGGGCGAGGATGCCGAAACTGCGCGGGAAACACTGGCAGCATTGCAAAGCTGGGCTGAGGCTGAATTCGCCATCACACTGCGTACGGCGCTGGTCGCTGTTGCCGATCTTCGCACCGCTGGGCGCGATCTGCGCGTGGCCCGCTATGCACCCTCGACCGGTGTCGATTATGCGATGTTCTCGGGCGGTGGTCTGGCCTGGGCCGAGGCACAGATGAAATCCGGGCACTTCGCCATTCAACCAGCGGGGCCAGATGCCTCGCCTGACCTGACCGGCCTGTCCTGCCGATGGTCCAATAGCCCGGCGCGGCATGGGCAGATCGTTTCAGTCGTTATTCAACCCACATTAGAGTCTAATGAGGCAGATTTCGCCGCCCTCACCCAATCCGTTTTATCCCTCGCCGAAGGGTTGGAGCGCGCCGGACACCCGGTTCCCCCCAAGGGACCACCAATGAGTTTCCCTCCGCCCGGTGTCGATATCGATGCCCATGTCTCACGCGCCGGGCGCAATTTGTTGTTGCAGAAGATACGGCTGACGATTGGGAATATGATGATCGGGCTGCTGTTCAAAACTGGCATGCGATTGGGGCAGTTCGAACCCAACCACTACAAAGAGATGGTGAGCCGCAACGCCGATTTCCGCAAGTTCGATGACGGGCTGAAGATGACGCTGGATTGTGACCCGGCCACGTTGGAGCAGATCACCCGGATGCTGGAAGACGCGCAAGCGCAGGGCAAAATCCGATACGGTCTGCATGCCCAGCAAGAGGCGATGATGACCTGCTTTGTGCCCTCGGCCATGCGCGACGATCATGTTCATTTCGTTGACGGAGCCTCGGGCGGCTATGCCCAGGCCGCAGCCGACATGCGGGCTTAAAGCCCGCGCGCGACCTCGGTGATGACGTCATAGGCCATCATCACGTCCTGCTCGGTGGTTTCGAACTGGCCGGCCTGAAAGCGGATGACCAGATCGCCGTCCACACGGGTCTGGGTCAGGTAGATCCGCCCGTCATCATTGATTGCATTCACCAGTCGCAGGTTCAGATCGTCCAGATCGGTTGCCCCTTGTGGTGCATATTGGAAGGTCCACAGTGACCACATCGGCGGCGTCACGATCCGAAAATCCGGTTCTGCTGCCAGCCGGTCATGCAGCGCCACAGACCAGTTGACGTGATTGCGCAGCCGTGCGCGCAGCCCTTCCAGCCCATAGGTCCGAATGACGAACCACAGCTTCAGCGCCCGAAACCGTCGGCCCAGTGGCACGGACCATTCCGAATAGTTGATGATCCCGTCCTTGCCATGGGTTTTCAGGAATTCAGGGCTGATTGCCAATGTGCGCACCAGATCATCGGGGTTTTTCAGGAAATGCGCGCAGCAATCGAACTGAACACCCAACCACTTGTGCGGATTGAACACGATACTGTCGGCCTGTTCGACGCCCTCCCAGTAATGGCGGTATTCAGGGCAAATCATCGCCGAGCCTGCCCAGGCCGCATCGACATGGGAATAAAGCCCATGTTTCTGCGCCACCTTCAGGCAACGCTCGACCGGGTCGGTGCCCCCGATACTAGTGCCGCCCACGGACAGAATGACGCCTGTTGGCTGAAATCCAGACTCTAAATCAGACTGAATCATTGCATCCAACGCCTCGGGATCCATGCCGCGCCAATCTCCCTGAACCGGGATGCGCACCAGATTGTCCTGACCAATACCCGCAATCCACAGCGCCCGGTCGACCGAGGTGTGCACTTCGGAAGAACAATAGATCCGCAGCGGTTTGTGACCGAACAGACCCGTGTGATTGCCCCGCCAGTCCATCGCTTTTTCGCGCATGGTCAGCACCGCGGCCAGTGTCGCGGAAGAGGCCGAATCCTGTATCACCCCGGAAAACTCCTGGGGCAGATCCAGCGCGTCGCGCAGCCATTCCATCATCCGCGTTTCCATCTCGGTCGCGGCGGGCGAGGTCTGCCACAGCATGCATTGCGGCGCGATGGCGCTGGCCAAGAACTCGGCCAGAACCGACGGGGCCGAGGCGTTCGAGTTGAAGTAGGCGAAGAACCGGGGATGTTGCCAATGGGTGATGCCGGGCATCACGATATCTTCGAAATCGCGAAAGATATCCTCGACCGGCTCACCGTTCTCGGGCGGATGAGCAGGCAGAGCGTTCAGGATATCGCCGGGCTCGGTCCGGGCACGCACGGGCTTGTCTCCGACCGTCAGGTGATAATCCTGTGTCCATTCAGCGACCTTCTTGCCCCAGTCGGAGAATTCATTCCACTTCATCATGATCCCCTTCAGATGTTCTTCTGTCAGCGTTTCAAGGCCCATATATTAAACAAGTTAAGTAAAGTCTAGACCACATGATCGGTCATAGTCGGCGATCCCTTGCGAAATATCTGAAATTGCGCCAAAATTCCCTATGGCTGACGACTTACCCCTGACTTCCCGTTCTTTGCCGATTGCGCTGCTTCGTGCGCGGGAAAAGGTGATGGGGCCCATACGTGGCGTTCTGGCCCATGCAGGCGTGACGGAACAGCAATGGCGCGTGCTGCGCGTCTTGCAGGAAGAAGGCCCGCAAGAGCCTACTCTGATCGCGGAGCGGGCTTGTCTGTTGTTGCCCAGCCTGACCCGGATTCTGAAGAAGCTGGAAGATAAGAAGCTGATCGTCAGGCGCCAGGATCTTAAGGATCGCCGCCGCCAGATTGTTGAAATCAGCGATGAAGGGCTGGCGATCATCCAGGCCAATCTGACCGCAATCCTCGAACAGGCGGCGCATATGCGCAAGCTTTTGGGTGAGGACCGGCACGAGATGCTGCTGGACCTGCTGGGCGAGTTGTATGATCTGGACCCATAGTCAGGGCTCGTAAAAAGGCTCTATTCAAGTGTTTTCGGGATTAAACTCGGATGTAGTTCTCTGATAAAATTTGCTCATGGGCCGATGAATTCACCAAAATCGTTGCCCGTTTGGATATCGCGTCGTAGCCTGTGCATTATATTACACAAACGGTTTGACCGGAATGGATGCCTCCACGCCGCCAAATGCGGCAAATGAGACCGCCCCTCAGGATCTGAGCGCCCGCGTCGGCGCTCGTGTCAGGCGCGCGCGGCAGATGCGTGGCATTCCGCGCCGGGTTCTGTCCGAAAGCTCCGAAGTTTCGCCCCGCTATCTTGCGCAGCTTGAAGCGGGCGAGGGCAATATCTCAATCGGATTGTTGCAGCGCGTTGCCAAGGCCCTGGACTACAAGGTCGAATGGCTGGTCGGAGAGGATGATCCTTGGGATTCGGACGCGTTGCAGATGACCGAGCTGTATCGCGAAGCCAGCGACGACGTCAAAGAAGTCGTAATGAAGGCCTTGCGCCCGCAACCAGACTGGAACGCACAGGCGCAACGGATCTGCCTGATCGGGTTGCGAGGGGCTGGAAAGTCGACTTTGGGTGCGTTGTTGGGGGCTGAACTCGACCTGCCCTTTGTCGAGTTGACGACCAGGATCGAAGAGATGGCAGGCATGCCTTTGCCCGAGGTCATGGCCTTTTTCGGTCAGGATGGGTATCGCAACCTCGAAGCGCAGGCGCTGGACAGGGTGATCAACTCATATGACAGGCTGGTTCTGGCAGTGGCCGGAGGGATCGTGTCCGAACCCGCGACCTATACGAACCTGCTCAATCGGTTTCATACGGTCTGGCTGCGCACCTCACCGTCCGAGCATATGGATCGGGTACGTGCGCAGGGCGATGAACGCCCCATGGCAGGAAACCCGGAAGCGATGGAACAGTTGAAGTGTATCCTGGCCAGCCGTGAGGCGCTTTATGGTCGTGCGGATGCTCAGATGGATACCTCGGGCCGATCGGTTGAGGTTTCGCTGTCGGAACTTCAACAATTGATCAAGCAGCAGGGTTTTCTGGACTAAATAGACCCTATTTAGGGTCTTTCAGCCAGTTCTCCGCAAATTCCACATCCCCGAGCGCTGCAAATCGGCGTACCCGGTCCAGCTCGGCCTGCAGCCGTCGGGTGCGCGCATCTGACCAGCGCAGCTTGCGCTCGGGCCACACTGCCCGGACATGCAGCAGGTCCCGATCCCGCTGCGCCTTCATGTCGACCCGCCCAATCAGCCGGTCGCCCTCCAGCAACGGAAATACGTAATAACCGTAGACGCGTTTGGGCTCGGGTACGAAAACCTCGATCCGGTAATGAAAACCGAATAGCCGCTCGGCGCGGTTCCGGTCGCGCAACATTGGATCAAACGGGCTGAGCACCCGGATCCGACCAGGGGCAGGCTCCAAAGCAGCGGCTTCATCGCAAAGGCCGGGGCGTGCAAAAACCTTCCGCGCATTCCCGTCTGCGCAAGTGATAGCTATTTCCTCGATATGACCCTGTGTTAGAGCCTGTTCACACCATGTTTTGGCCTCGGCGGCGCTGACCGTATCCCAAAAGGCTGCCAGCTCACCGGATGTCGCGAATCCCAATCGGTCGAGTGCTGCGTTGCACAACCAATCCACCGTGGCTTCGGCATCGCATGAGCCTCCGGGGCAGAGATGAGTGTCGATCACGCGCTCGGTCAGGTCATAGCGTTTCTGAAACCCGTCCCGGCCCACAACCGTCAGTGCGCCCGACCGCCAAAGATATTCCAGCGCGGTCTTGGACGGATGCCAGTCCCACCAACCGCCCGAGCCCTTTTTCTCGTCCTTTCCAACATCAGAGGACCCAACCGGGCCATGATCGCGGATATGTTGCAGGACCGTTTCGAACTTCTGCTCAAACCCGTCGCGCCGCCAGTTCTTCCAACGCGCATTCAGCATGTCGGCATCGCGAAGAAATCTCAGATGCCAATGACGATAAAACTCCATCGGAATCACCGCGGCGTCATGTGTCCAATGCTCGAACAACGCCCGGTCGCGTTCATAAAGCCGCTTGAGGTGACGCGCGCGATAGCTGGGTCTGCGCGCATATAGGATCATGTCATGGGCGCGGGCGACGGTGTTGATGCTATCCAACTGAACGAACCCTAACCGATGGATCAGTTGCAACAAATCCTCGCCCTTGGAGCCGCCTGCGGGTTGCTCCAGCAGCGCATGGCGGTCCATGAACAGGGCACGCGCCGCCCGATTGTCCAGTCGTTGCAGCGCCATGACGTCTTAGCGCCGTTTCAGCGTATCACCATAGCTGATCTTGGGGGTCAGGGTGACGCGGGTTTCGACCTCTGCCTCCGGATCAGCCAGCTTTGCCGCGATGATCTGGGCAGCGGTACGCCCGATCTCGGTCCGGCAGGCATCCATAGTGGCCAGCTTGCGCGGCAGACCCTGCAACAGCTCCACATTGTTGAAACCGGCAAGGCCGATCTGACCAGGAACATCTATCCCCTGATCCAGCAGATACAGCAGCCCGCCTGCGCCGATCATGTCGTTGGAATAATACAGAAAATCCAATTCGGGTGAGCGTTCCAGCATGGCTTGCGTCATCTCGCGCCCCTTGGCCAACGCCGAGCCACCCGAGTAGAACTCGCGATCTTCGATCTCGACCCCGTGCTTGCCCAGAACCTCGGTGAAACCCTCGAACCGTTTCCGGGCGCGGTGGTCCAGAGGCATCTTGGTGCCCATAAAGCCGATATGCTCATATCCGGCCTTCAGGATCGCCTGCGCCATTTCGCGCCCGGCGCGTCGATGCGAAATCCCCACCATCGCGTCTACGGGCTTGCCATCGGTGTCCATGATCTCGACCACCGGAATGCCGGCCGAATCCAGCATGGCGCGCGCGGCTTCGGTGTGCTCCAGCCCGGCAATGATCACGCCCGAAGGCCGCCACGAGAGCATCTCGTACAGCACTTTCTCTTCCTTCTCAGGCAGATAGTCGGTGACGCCGACCACCGGCTGCAGCTCCGTATCCTCCAGCACCTGATTGATACCAGTCAGCACCTCTGGGAAGACCATGTTGGACAGAGACGGGATGATCACCGCCACCAGATTCACCCGGCTGGACGCCAGCGCGCCTGCGATCTTGTTGGGCACATACCCAAGCTCTTTCGCGGCGGCCAGAACACGGGTTCTGGTGGCGTCCGAGACATCCCCTCGATTGCGCAGCACCCGGCTGACCGTCATTTCAGACACTCCGGACGCTTCTGACACATCACGAAGGGTAAGCGGGCGTTTAGTTTCTGTTGTCACCGGGATACCTGCATTGTTGTTTCGCCGATGGTAGCGTGAACAGGGCAATCTGTTCAACACTTGTGCAAAGCCCATGACAATCCAAAAAAACCCCGCTACAGAAAACGTCGCGCGGCCCCGTGGCTCAACTGGATAGAGCAGCCCCCTCCTAAGGGGCAGGTTGCAGGTTCGAATCCTGCCGGGGTCGCCAGACTAACCTGAAGCGCTCGCAGTTTGATACGACATGACCTTCAACAAGAGCGGATTGATATCACTCGTTTTGTAACGTACAGGTTCCGCACCCTTTGAACCTCTGCATAACTTTTGTTTCGCAGCACAAATTGATCATCAATGCACTCCCAAAACACAATTTATTCACGTTTCAAATCGCCACGATTCTTACCCTATGTCGTTGCTGCTGTTGTCGTTTCTATTGTTTGGTCCTGGTATCTGGTCGACTTGGGGGTCGGTCAGCTTTCGCATTTTGATGAATTCTACACCTATGATCGAAGCACTGGTTTTGCGCGAAACGATGACTGGTTTGCGGTCTATTCCAATAATGAGCCGAGCCTTAAAAAGCCCCCGATGCAATACTGGATATCGGGATTGTTGATAGAGTTCGGAGTGCCAGATCTTTCAGCGCTTAGAATACCATCAATGGTCTTTGCCCTGGGCGCTCTGCTCGCCACTGCGTTTCTGGCACGGACTATGTTGCAAGAACTTCCGTGGGCGATACCTCTGTCGGTTTTGCTATTGGCAAGCTCGATGGCGTTTTGGCGCCACGCAAATTCGGCGATGTTGGACACGGGGGCGGTCTTTTTTACTACTCTGGGCTTTGCCACGATGTTCGCTGCTTTTGAGAGGCCGAAATACTGGCCATATTTTGGTGTGGCGACAGTTCTGGCAGCGCTGCAGAAAAGCCCTACACCACTGGCCTTCCTGCTGCTGGCTCTGCTCGCTCTGGCGCTCACGAGCAAATGGCAGACGACGCCGCCCAGGGAAATCTGGCGTGATGTAAGGTTCCGCAAAACCATACTTTTCTCGACGTTTCTGGCGTTCGCTTGGCCGATTCTGCAAGAGGTCCGATTTGTCCTTGATGGGTCGCTGGACGGTAGCGTCAAAAAGCAAATGATCGACCGGTTCGCACCATCGTTTTCTGACCGGGGCTTAAGCGGGATGTTTCAGTTGATCCTGGGCGATGAAGCGTGGCTGCGCATAGCAGGGTTCGTGGGCCTGTGCGCGCTGCCATTCACCCTGCAACGTCCCAGATTGTTTGCTGCGACTGGCATCGCCATTCTGTTCGTGGTCATGATGTGGGCCGCGTCCGGACGGGTTTTTGCGCGCTACACGCTTCTTATTCTTCCGCTGCTGATGGTCGGAGCGGCAGGGTTTGCCTTGTCGCTTGGCCGTTTACGTTGGGTGGGAATAGGCGCGCTGTTGATGCTGATAATCGCAGCCGGAGGGCCGCTCAAAGACCGCTCAAAGATCCAGTCAGGTTTGGCTGCAAATCGCTTTGGGATGCCAATGTCGGACATCTTGACGCCGATCGGTCAGGCGCTGCAACCGCATGAGGCTCTGGTTATCTGCGCATTCGACCGCACACACCCAAGGATTCCTCCGGGTGCCGTGTCCGTTTATGCATCGAACGGGGAGCGGTTTGTTTATCTGTCACGGATGGAGCTGGCATTCCGCCTGGAGAAGAACGGACTCTCGTCGCGCGCTCTGCGCGGGTTCTGCAGTACCAAGGAACTTTCGAAGCTTGCCCCCGATTTGGTCGAACTAGATGCAACCCCATCGCCGGTCGAAGGGTTTGTGTATTGGACGGCATCTGGGCATCGGGACTCGCAGGATTAGATCCCGGACAATCCGTCAATTGTTCCATACTCGAACTTCATGCTGTGAATCAGTTGCCGGGCAAGGCCGGTCAGGTCATCCGAAAGGCGATTCAATTCCTTCGCTTGGGCAGAGCCCGCGCAGCGGGCCTAAGCTATTGCTGAACCGTAGCTAAGAGCGCAGATAATAGCTCTCGACGGCGGCTCTCTTTCCCCAATGCCGCGATGAACAAAATCGATGTGGTTGGAACTCGCATTACTTACTGGTCCTTTGGACGTTGAAACTGAGTTGTAAACCGCCTCACAAAAACGAGCTATCTGGCGGCTCAATTGGAAAGACCTACCCCCTCCTGGTGGGTAGCTCACAGCTTTTGGTCTAAACGGAAGTGTAACCCCGTCATAGAACAACCCGAACTTTACGAGCAGACGCGTGGCCGAATTTATTCCAGACTCAGCGCGTCGCCGTTTTCGTCGAAGAAGTGCAACATATCAGTCGGGAATTGCAGGCCAATATTTGCCCCCGGTTTGAGGTCTGTGTCCCCGTTCAGGCGAACGGTCACTTTCTCTTCCGTACCGCAATCCACGATCAGGAAAGTGTCTGCCCCGAGGTATTCGATCACTTCTATGACGCCATCGCTTTGGCCGTCTCCGGCCGCGACCACTTCGATGTGTTCGGGTCGGATGCCAAGCCTGTTGGCAATTCCAGACCCAGAAAAACTGCCACCTCTGCCACGGTCCAGAGTGTAGCTACCGTCTTGAGCAGTGCAGGGTAGTATGTTCATTTTCGGACTGCCGATGAACTGCGCCACAAACAGATTGGCCGGGCGTTCATAAAGCTCTCGCGGGGTGCCGACTTGCGCGATTTTACCGTATTCCAGCACGACGATGCGATCAGCCAAGGTCATCGCTTCGACCTGATCGTGCGTCACATAGATCATCGTCCGCTTCAGGTTTTGATGGAGCTTTGCAATCTCATACCGCATTTCGACCCGAAGGGCTGCGTCGAGGTTTGAGAGAGGCTCGTCGAACAGAAACGCCGTCGGATCACGTACGATGGACCGGCCAATGGCGACGCGTTGACGCTGACCGCCGGACAAGTCCTTGGGTCGACGTTCCAGGAAGGGCCCCAGCTTCAGTACTTCGGCAGCTTTGTTGACCTGCTCAGCGATCTCAGCCTTCGGGACTCCGGCCACCTTGAGCGAGAAGCCCATGTTTTCAGCGACCGTAAGGTGCGGATAAAGCGCGTAGGATTGAAAGACCATTGTCAGCCCCCGCTTGGATGGCGGATGGTCCGTAACGTCGCTGTCATTAATCAAAAGCGAGCCACGCGAGATGTCTTCAAGCCCGCCAATCATGCGCAGTAGCGTGGATTTTCCGCAGCCGGACGGGCCCACGAAGACAATGAACTCGCCCTCTTCGATCTTAAGGTCGACACCTTTGATGACCTGAGCCGTGCCGAACCATTTTTCGACTGATTTTAGTTCGATGCTGCCCATTAGTTCCTCCCTGCCCAGTGCAGCCAGACAGCCGCAGTCCAGGTGAATGAATTTCCTCCGGCGGGGCTACCGGTGAGTGGTTCGTAATATTCCGCAAAGCCGTTCGTTGAGATCAACTGCGCGGTTTTCAGACGTAGTGCTTCGGCTTCTGACAGGTGCCCCATGTCAGCCAGTCCGAACCCAATCAGCATGTTCATGAAACCCCATGTGGGGCCTCTCCAATATCTGCGCTGGTCGAAGTTGGGCATCGCCGGGTCATAGCTGGGAACTGGATATGGCACATTCGCAAGCACCGCCTGCAACCGTTCCAGCATTTGCAGTGAATCAAGGCCCGCATACCAGCAAAGATACGACGCGTTAGAGACGCTTCCTGCCCATTCACCAGTCAGCGCATCGCGCGAGTCGAACGAGTTCAGCGTTTCGTTCCACAACGACCGAGCGCCGGCGTTGAGCTTCTGAATGTCATCGCTTAGCCCATCCGCCGCAATACCAAGCCTTTCGCTGATCACGAGCAGATCGCGCGCGGCGCGCAGGGTGATGAACGTCATAGTGGGATCGGCGACCCGGAATGGGTTCAGGCCCAGCAGTTTCTGCTGATCCCAGCCGACCTGGCACCCGATCTGAACCAGTTTGATATACCGATCATAGTCGTACTTGGTCGGTCGATCGGCGCTGTTGACGTGGCTTGTGTCACGCCGCTGATAGTCTCCAACGCCTGTGGGGTCGACGCCTTCCATCGCCTTGTCCCAGTCTGGCGCGTTATCCCGGCCAGCTTCCCACGGATGTGTGGTGCAAACCGCGCCGTGTTCGTCGAGTCGCCATCTCATGATCCAGCGATGCCACGCCAGCAGAGATGGGAAGAGCGCGCGAACGCGGTCCGTGCCTGCATCGCTATCTTTTTCCCAGATCTTCCGCGCCACAGTTGCAGCCACCGGGGGCTGAATGATGCCAGAGGACGGGATCGGCCCATGGCCGCCCCAGACATCGGGACCGGGGAAATAGCCATCATCCTGCTGGTGAAACAGGATATGCGGCACCATGCCGTCATCCCACTGGCCTGTGAACAGCGTCTCGATCTCGGTCCAGGCACGGTTGATGTCGAACTCGGCAAAGCCAAGGGCCGCGATCGCGCTGTCCCAGTTCCATTGGTAAGGGTAAAGCCCTTCGGTTGGGATGGTGTATCCGCCACGATCATTGGCAATCAGGATGTTGCGCGCCTCGCGGTCGGGGTTGGTGTGTTGGTTCATCTCAGTCATCCTTTGACGGACCCCGCAGTCAGGCCCTTGGTCATGAAACGTTCAAGCCCCAGGAACAGCGCCATGATCGGAACGGTGGCGATCACCGCACCGGCCATTAGGTGCTGTCGGGGAATTTCCGAGGAATTCAACATCGTGACGCCTCGGGTCAGGGTGAATTTTGACGGGTCGTCCAGCAGCATGAAGGCCAGCAGGAATTCATTCCACGCGATCATGAAGACGTAGAGCGAGACCGATGCCAGCGCAGGTAGGCTAAGTGGCAGGGTAATTTTCCAGATCACCGCCAGCCGCGACAGCCCATCCATCAGACCGGCCTCTTCCACCTCCGTCGGCAGGCCACGGAAATAACCTTGCAGCATATACAGCGCGACCGGGATCGTGGTGACCGGGTAGATCATGACGATGCCAAGGATTGAGTTGCGCAGCCCGGTCAGTGAGAATGCGATATAGATCGGCAGTGCCAGAACAATCATTGGCACCATGTAGATCAGCAGGATCGAGCGTGAGAACGCCTTTTGCCCTTTGAACCGGAACCGTGCCACCGCATAGGCACCGGGGACGCTGAACAGCAAGGTGATGAACACCGTCAAGACTGAGACGTAGAGCGAGGTCCACAGATAGGTGCCGAAGTTGAAATCCCGAAACAGCTCGGTATAGCTGCGAAACAGCGCGGTGCCTTGCGATAGATCGACCGAGAAATCCAGCGGGTTCTGCAACAGGGCCTGCTGCGATTTCAGGCTGGTCATTACCATCACATAGAACGGGATGATCACAATCGCGGTGAAGAAGATATATCCGAAACCCGTGCAGAACCGGATCACCGCCGCTTCGTATTCATGACGCGTGAGTTCTCCGAACGGCGTCTCTTGCAGGATTGCTGCCATGGACAGGTGCATCACAACCGCCATCGCCACCACAGTGACCAAAACCGCCTGCAACGAGGTGTCCGAGCCGATCAGAACCGGCCCGAACCCGGTCAGGCAAGACAGGCCCAACAGTGCGGATATACCCAGACGAGCCGGTGCGCGCTGCGCCGGGAAGCGGACATAGATCAGACCGGCCAGAGCCCCCCAGATCAGGCAGAGCAGGACCTGAGGTCGGAACGCTGCCCCGGTTGAAAATGACATGGTGATGGCGACAGTTGTGGCGATCACCACCAGCCAGAGCGCGCCCAACAACGGCGCGGTTATATACCCTTTGCGCATCACAAACCCTCCTCACGGCTGATGAAGCGGAAGAAGACGAAGCTGAATGCGATCAGGCAGAGCAGGATTACTACAGCCACCGCCGCGCCTGCGCCGATGTTTGAAATCGCAAAGGCCTGTTCATAGACATTCACCGTCAGCGTGCGGGTACCCGCGTTGCCGCCGGTCAGCAGGAAGATGTCGTCGAACTTGTTGAACGTCCAGATGAAGCGCAGCAGGAATAGTACCGACAGGATGCCCAGCAGTTGCGGGATGCTCAGCAGCCAGAACTTCTGGAATGGTGAGGCTCCATCCATATCCGCTGCTTCATACATGCTAGAGTCGATGGATTGCATCCGCGCCAGAATGAACAGGAAGGACAGCGGGAAATAGCGCCAGATCTCGAACACTGTCACCATGATCAGCGCCAAAGGGCGTTCCCCGAAGAAGTTGATCGGTTCACTGCTTAGTCCCATCTGCACCAACAATGCGTTGGCAGAACCTGAGAACGGGTCGAACAAGGTGACCCATGTGAAGGCCACAGCGATGACTGGCGCCACATAGGGGAACAGATAGAGGCCGCGTATGAACCCTTGTCCTTTGAAGCTTTTGTTCAGCAACAAGGCTGCAAACAGGCCCATCACCAAAGCCCCGATGGTGCCGACAACGGTGTAGAACAACGTGACCCATAGAACGCCCCAGAACTCGTCACCGTCAAAGACACGGGCGAAGTTTTCCAGGCTGAATTCAAAGTTGGTAAGCACGCTGGGCCCGCTGCCGGTCAGGTCGGGTTCGGAGCCTTCGATCAGGTCCTCAAACGCGTCTGGATCACCGTCCACTGTAACGGGGATGCGGATACGTTCGCGCTGCCCGCCTTCCAGAGTTCCAAAATCACAGAACAGGTTTTGCCCGTCCAGAACGCAGGGGCTTGTCACCTCGCGCGCCGTTACGCCGTCTGGCAGAACATCGGTCAGGGTGACGCCGCCAACGGCGATCTCCTGGCTTGAGTTGCGCAGACGGTATTCGATCCGCAGATCGTCGCCGGATCCGCGCAGACTTTCACGAACGACCGGTGCAGGCGGGCGCAGGTCAGACAGGGTGAACGGTTTGAAGCTGATCCAGATGATCGCCAGCAGGGGCAGGATCACCACAAGCGATACACTGATCACGGTCGGAGCCAGCAGCGTCCAGGCCAGACGCGCCTCGCGTTTGGCTAACGCCCCGGTTCCTGTCGGTGGGGTGGCCGAAGTCATGGGATACCTCGAAGGGTTGGGTGCAGCGGCGCATTCGCCGCTGCAGATGTCACAAGGTTACTGAACCTTGGCGAGTTCGTCGTTCATCGCGGCCACCGCAGCGGCTGCATCAATTTCATCATCGATATACTGACGCACGACCCGGTTGATGGCCTGGCTATTGATCATTTTGGACGCCAACGCCAGCTGACCCTCGGCGACGCCCCAGCGCTGCGCCACGTCCAGACCACCAACGATCTCGTCGATCATCGCCTGATCGTACAGCTCGCCCAACGGCGCCTTGCGATCGACACCGACGGGCAATTCGGCCCAGGCTTCGGAGAAGGCGGTTGGGTTGTCAGCATTGCCGCGACGGACCGGGAACTTACCCTCGGGCGCGATGGCCAGCGTCTGGGTATAGCCCTGATCCATGGCGTATTTCACAAACTCCATCGCCGCGTCGGTATCCGCGTCGTTGGTGATGCCAAAGTAACGAACGTCACCCCAAGCCGCGCCATCCGGATTGGACGGGCCAGCGAAGTTGGTCACGATACCGGTTTTCGACGCAAGATCGCGCGAGGTCGGATCATCGTTGATGGTGGGCGGGGCGCTGTCACGCAGACCGGCCAGTTCATCCAGAATGAACGGAGACCAGATGATCATCGCGGCCTTGCCATCGAAATACAGTTCGCGCGACTGCTTCCAGAACAGCTCACCCGGAGGCGAGGCTTTCGAGATTGCCTTGTAGAAATCCAGAACCTCGGTCGTTTTGGCCTCATCCAGTGGCTGGAAACCATCCGCACCCACCGGCGTCACGCCATTGGCGAGGAACACATGCTCCAGCACCTGGCTCATGAAGTTTTCGTCCACCTTGGTGGCGGCGACAAAGCCATACAACTCGGGCGGGTTGTGCAACTGCTCCAGCGCGGCAAGGACATTAGCGAAGGAATTCGGGGCCTCAAGTCCGGCCTCATCAAACAGGTCCTTGCGATACACAACCATCTGGGTCCAACCATCGACCGGCACCGATGCGGTTTCACCGTTGAACGCCGCCATGCCAAGCGCGCCGGGGGCGAATGTGTCAGCGCCCAGCTCTTCGATCACTTCGGTCGCGGCTTCGGTGTCCAGAATGCCGGCCTCGGCCCATGGCAGGGCGTATTGCAGCGGGTGGTAGACCACATCCGGCAGATCTCCAGCGGCAAAGGCGGCGGTGGCGCGGGTACCCAGATCAGTTTCGGTGACTGGGATCACCTCGACCGTGGTGCCGGTTTCAGCCTTGAACTGATCGGCCATTTCCTGTTGCTTGGCCAGCCGCTCGGGCTGTTCTTCGGTGGTCCAGAAGCGGATCGTATCCGCATGTGCCGACACCGCCGTCAGTATCAGCGCAAGCGATGTTCCAAGCATCATTCGCGATGCTGCAGGTGCAATTTTCATAGTCGGTCTCCTCCCCGGTTATGAACGTTCTAAAGTTGGATTTTCCGGGCCAGCTCCTCGGGGGTCAGCCGCGGTGGCCCGTCGGATTCGCGCTCAATCAGCACGGCCTCGCTCAGCTCGCGCAGATCAGCGGGTGCTTCACCGCGAGTCTGGCGGATCAACATGGTTGCAAGGCGTTCACCGGCACGCTGAGAGTCCACGCTGAAGGTAGTCAGCCCGGGGCTGACATATTGGCATTCGGGTATGCCGTCATATCCCAGGATTGAAACGTCGCGCCCGATCTCAAGGCCCAGTTCTGTGCAGACCGGATAACACCCCAGCGCGGCCAGATCCGTTGCAAACACGATCGCTGTTGGCGGGCGACCCAATGTCAAAAGCGCGCGCGCCTCAACAGCACCTTCTTCGCGCGTGCGCGCGCCTTCCCGGATCAGCTCAGGATCGGCGGGCAGACCTGCGGCCTTGAGGCCTTCGAGATACCCGTCGCGGCGCAGATGGCTGTAGTTGAATTTCGGATCGCTGCCGACATAGCCAATGCGCGTATGGCCAATACGGACGAGTCGATCAACCGCATCCCGTATCGCCGTTTCGCCGGAGATATCGAACCAGGATGTGTCATGCTGCGCGCCCGCTTGCCCGTATCCGGTACGTCCATAAAGGATAAACGGAACTCCCAGCTCTCTGAGGTATTTCACGCGCGGGTCGTCGACCTCGGTCCGGGGCAGGATGAACCCATCAGCCTTGCGTTCTTCGACAAGCCGCCCCAGGACTTCAAGCATGTCTTTCTCGGACTTCGCCGTGGAAATTGTCATTGTCCAATCTAACGCGCTCGCCGCTTCGCACGCGCCGGCCAGAAAGTCCTGAAGAAAAGGATTATGCCGGTCAGGCTCTTCGCTGTTGATCACCATTGCAATGGCGCGCACCCGCCCGGTTCGGATGGCCTGCGCATGGCTGAGCGGACGATACCCCATCTTACGCGCTGTGACTTCAACGCGCTTTCGCGTGCCCTCAGAAATATCTGGATACCCGTTCAAGGCGCGCGACACGGTGCTTTTGGAAAGCCCGAGATGCTTTGCCAATTCGTCCAACTTTACCCTTTTGGGGGACGAGAGGCGATGCGGTGAAGACTGACGCCTTTGCAGTGTTGGATTCGTTATCATTCCCTATTAATTCGTACCGAAACCGGTTTCGGCAACGAAAAAATAAAATATACCCAACGCTGCCAGAGGCGATGTTCAGGAATGCCTGGAAGAATCGAAGGCCCAGTCTAGGGTTGCAAAGCCCCGAGGCGATACAGCCATTACGATCAAGGTCCTATTGGTTGATCAAGCTGTCCGCTGTCCAATAGACAAATTTTGTCCCGTCAACAGGCTGCCGAGCAAGACCGGTCAGGTCATCGGCAATTTGATCAAGCTCTTTCGCGCGGCAAACACCGCGCAACGGGCCGGAAACATAGCCAAACCGATCCAGATAACCGCGCAGATCAGGGCGCCTGATATAAACGAAACGCTGATCGGGTGACGCATAGACCGAGGCCGCCCCCAGTGGCAGACGGTGCCGGTTGTCAAAGCCGCATACCACCAGTGTTTCGCCGAGCTGAACCATGGATTGCAGCGGCTCAAGCAAGTCCTGCAGGTCAATGCCGAACTGCTCAGCCGTGGTGGGGTGGCTATAGTCGACGGATCGTTTCAGCGGACCTTTTTCGGACAAACAAAGCACAGCGATCAGCAGCACGCGCACCCAAAGCCGTTTCGAGATCAGCATGATACCGCCCGCAGCGCCAACCATCAGCATTGGCAGGATCAGCAGCGTATAGCGGTCATAGACCTTTCCCGATGCCATCCACATGCCCAGGAAGAAAACCACGGCTATCCCGGTTACGGCCAGCAGGCGGGGGCGTCCAAACTTGAAGGGCAGGAAGAACAGCCCGATCAACCCCACCAGCCGCAATCCCGGCGCGTTGCCCAGAATGATCTCCGAGAGTTTCTTCAGACTGCGGTCGGAAACGCTGGGTGCAAAACGATCCAGCATCTCGGTACGCACACTGCCTTGAAACTCGGCCCCAAAGCCAAAGCGCAGATATTGAAACAGTGGCCAGAAGAAAGCTAGCAGCAGACAGGCCGCCATGCTCCACAGGAATGTCCGGTTTTTCCAGATCTCACTTGTGGGACGGTCCTGCCAACGCTGCGTCAGGATCAAGGTCAGCAAAGCGATCGCCAAAAAGGCCAGCGGTGTCGGGCTTTTCTGCATCCCGGACAGAAACACCGTAACGGCGAACCAGGGCCACAGGCGCGGACGCTCAAAAGCGGCCAGCATGATGGCGACGCCAAGGGTCGAGAAGAACATCGCGCCATTGTCCAGCATGGCCGAAGTGGCGTGACCCCAGAAATTCTGAGAGCTGGAGACCAGCAGCACCGCAGGCAGCATCAGCCAGGGATGATCCGGCACCATGACCCGTGCGAGCCAAGCGGTCGCGATCAACGTGCCCAGCGCAAACAGCATCGAAGGCAGGTGCAGTGCTGTCATATGTGACAGGCCCATCTCGATCATCGCCGCCGTCATCCAGTATTGCAGCGGAGGTTTCTTCAGGCTGGGTTCGTTCTGTGAAAAGACCGTGAACCAATCGCCGTTGCGGGCAAAGCCGAGGCTGCGGTCATAGGTGAAGAACTCATCGATCTTCGACAGCCCGTCCTGTCCCAGCCCGATCATGTACCAGCACCACAGAATCGCGATGACGATACCCGTCGCGATGTAAGGCGCCCAGTCATGCGCCAGAAGGCGTTCGGTCGATTTGACGTTCACCACGCCCACCTTTCGATCAGTTGTGCTGAAACCTGCTTTTCGGCTGGCTGGCTACTTGAATTTACGCTCCTGATCAATCACAAGCCTTGGTGTCTGATTCAAGAACACAAATTCGTCATGCCCAGCGATACTCAGCCTCAGTCCGATAACCGACCCGCCGTGTCGGTTGTCATCCCCATGCATAATGAGCAAGGTGCCGCGGCTGATCTGCTGCAAGGCATCTGTGCCGCGGCTGCGGATTTACCGGCGTTTGAGATCATCGCGGTCGATGACGGCTCGACCGACGGCACTTATGAGGCGCTGAAGACGTTCCAGCAATCCTGCCCCTATCTGCGCATCCTGCAGCACAAACCTGCCGGAGGACAAAGCGCCGCCGTTCATTCCGGTGTCCAGGCCGCGCGGGCCGAGATTTGCTGTACGCTTGACGGTGACGGCCAGAACCCGCCTGAGGAACTGCCAAAGATCTGGTCTCCGCTGTTGGCGGATGACAGCGGGCAGATCGGTCTTGTGGCCGGGCAGCGGCTGGGGCGGAAGGACACCGTTTCGAAAAAGCTGGCCTCGCGCGCGGCGAATGCGCTGCGGGGATGGATGCTGAAGGACGGCACTCGCGATACCGGATGCGGGTTCAAGGCCTTCCGCAGGCAGGCGTTTCTGAACCTGCCCTATTTCGATCACATGCACCGCTATCTACCTGCGCTTTTCAAAGCCTATGGCTGGCAGGTCGCTCTGGTTGATGTCGCACATCAGCAGCGTCTGTCGGGGCAATCCAAATATACCAATTTCGGCCGCGCGATGGTCGGCATCTGGGATCTGTTCGGCGTCGTCTGGCTGATGCGCCGCGCCAAATCGGTCTCGGCAAAAGAGGCGGGTCGCTCGTGATTGAAACCATCCTCGAAATCCTGCATGTCGATAGCCCGACCGAAGCGTTGTGGGTTTTCATCGGTCTTGCGGGCCAGCTGATGTTCAGCGCCCGGTTCATCGTTCAGTGGATCACCTCGGAACGGGCCAAGAAATCGGTCATCCCTATGGCTTTCTGGTATCTGTCCATCGGCGGCGGGCTGATCCTGCTCAGCTATGCGATCTATCGCCGTGATCCCGTCTTTATTCTCGGCCAGTCTATGGGCTTGTCGATCTATCTACGCAACATTTTCCTGATCCGGGCTGAAAACCGCTAGGACCTCGCGCACGTTGTTGAGAAACCGGCCCGCTCAGCGGGTCTCGGCTTATCTGAATCCTTGTGTGAACAAGTTATTTCTCGTTTTTGAATCATCTGTGCTAGTATCGCGCGGATAGATTTTTGTATTTGTATTCGGAGGCTTTGCCTTTGCCCGATGCTACACCCCGGTTGTTCCGGCTGCGTCCGCTCGAGAAGTCGGATATGGAAACGGCTGCGCGCTGGTTTCAGGATGTACACGACCTTGCACTGTTTGACCGGACGTCACGCGTTCCGCTGAATCTGATGCAAACCGAACAGATTTGGGAAGAGGCGCTCAGCTCCGCGCCCGATTGCAGGAAGTGCTGGTTCATCATCGAATCCGAAGGCGGTGACGCGGTGGGTATGATCGGGCTCGAAGCGATTTCACCGGTCAACCGCGATGCCGTGATCCCGATTTTCATCGACAAATCTGTGCGCCGCCATGGTGTTGCTGTCCGGGCGATTGCGCTGCTGCTGGATTTTGCGTTCCGGCAGCTGGGGCTCAACCGGATCACCTCGTATTACCGGGCCGATAATCACAGCAGCCGCGATCTGATCAGTCAGGTCGGATGTCAGATCGAAGGCACCATGCGACAGGCGTGGTTCGCAGACGGACAGTTCCACGACATGGTGGTTGTTGGTATGTTGCAGCAGGACTGGACCACACGGCGGCAGGTTCTGGCGCAGGAATTGCATTCCGATACTGTGGTCAGTTTCGGCTCGGCCGATTGGAGCTGGCCACCCCGGGCGGATTGCGATGACTGAAATAACGCCTGTATCGAGGCAGATTTTGCTAGAGTACACTCGTCGGATTCGACGCGACACGACATTCGAGTATTGCCAGTGAATACAACCGGTTCAGACCCCTCACTCAGACAGAAGCTCGGCGCGGTGCTTTTTGCCGACGTTGTGGGCTATTCCCGTCTGATGAGTGAGAACGAGATGGATACGTATAACGCGTTGAAATCTCTGCTGTCACAGCTTGAGACGATTTGCCAGCAGTATCAGGGCCGGGTGATCGAAGTGCGCGGCGATGGCATTCTGGCGTTATTTGAAACCGCCACCAGCGCGGTTGAGTTCAGCGTGGAACTGCATCGGATTGCCGCGCAGCACAATCAGGCGCGGATGGCACATGAACAGATCAAGTTCCGCGCCGGTGTCCATATGGGCGAGGTTCTGCAGGATGATCGCGGCATCCATGGCGACAACGTCAACATCGCCGCTCGCCTACAGGAAATTGCGGAACCGGAACGGGTCTATGTCAGCGCCGCAGTCTATGAGCAGATCCGCAATCGCCTGCGTTATGGCTACGAATTCCTTGGGCCCAAGCAGCTCAAGAACATCATGTCGCCGGTGGCGACCTATTGCGTCCGCAGCGAAGTCGAGGGCGCGACCATGGCCGCGACCCTGCGGCCCGATATGCATCTTGAATTGCTGGAGCGGCCCGATATCCCTTCAGTTGCCGTGCTCCCCTTTGCCAGCCAGGGTGGGGATGAGGATGACAGCTGGGTCGCCGAAGGGCTGACCGATGACATCATCATGAACCTGTCGAAGTTCCGGAACCTGTTCGTCATTGCCCGCAACTCGTCCTTTTTCTTCAAGACGCAGTCGATGTCCCCGCACGAGGCCGCGCGCCGGTTGAACGTGCGCTATGTGGCACGCGGCAGCGTCCGCCGTTCCTCCAGCCGCATCCGCGTCACTGCCGAGTTGCTGGACGCCAATACCGAACGGACCATCTGGGGCGAACGGTTCGACCGCAAGCTCGACGATATTTTCGACATTCTGGACGACGTCACGGAATGCATCGTCGCGGCCATGGCGGTGATGATTGAATCGCATGAAAAGCAGCGCATGGTGCAGGCCATTCCGTCAGACCTTCGGGCCTATGGCTCGGTTCTGCAGGGCCAGCATCACATCTTCAAATACACGCGCAACGATAACCGCAAGGCGCAGCATTGTTATGAATCGGCACTCGAACGGGACGGAGGGTATGCCCGCGCGGCAGCCGCCCTGTCGCGGACGCTCAATATCGACTGGCGCTATTCCTGGACCGAAGATCCGGGCGGCGCGCTCGACAAAGCCCTGTCTCTGGCTTTGCGTGCGGTCGAACTGGACCCGACCGATGCGCGAGGCTTTGGCGAACTGGGCTATGTGCAGCTTTATCGCAAGGAACATGCGACCGCGCTTGAATCCTACAAACGCGCGCTGTCGCTGAACCCCAATGATGCCGACATGCATTCGGATTATGCCGATGCGTTGGCACATTCAGGGGATAATGAGACAGCGATCGAACATCTTCAGCAAGCGATGCGCCTGAACCCCTATTTCCCGGATCAGTACCTCTGGCATCTGGGCGGGGCCTACTACAATCTCAAACGCTATGACGATGTGATTTCTGCGGTCAACAAGATGAACAACCCGACCGAAGGGCAACGGGTTCTGGCTGCGAGTTATGCGCATAAGGGCGATATGGATATGGCGCGCCAGATTGCTGACAAGCACCGGGCGGCGCATCCCAACTTTTCCCTGGCGCGCTGGGCCAAGGTTCAGCCGGACCTGCTGGAAGACGACACGCAGCACTTCCTCGAAGGCCTCAAGAAGGCCGGGTTCTGAGCAAGAAAAAGGGCGCGTGATCGACGCGCCCCATTCACGGATAGATCAGCTGTTATTCGCCGCGTGCCTTTGCGCCGCTGACCTTGGCACCGCTGACTTTGGCACCGCTCACCTTGGCGCCACTGACTTTGGCGCCAGAGACCTTGGCACCGCTGACCTTCGCGCCACTCACCTTGGCTCCGGCCATCATCGGGGCGTCGTATTCGAAATAGACGTCCAGCAGGACCTCTTCGATCTGACCGGCTGCGATATCCATACGGATGGTGTAATCGGCCTGATCATAGTTCCAGACGCGGATATCATTCGCCATCTGGTAATCCGCCGCTGCAACGCCGGATTTGGATGGATCAAGCGGCGCACGTGCGGCCTGCCGCGTCGTGTCTTTCCCGGGGTCTTCAAGCTTGAAGCCGTAAGGCAAGTTGCCGCCGGTGGCGCTGTCGCCTTCGCCATGGACCAGGAAGATCGTCGGTTCGGGCATCTCGTAGTAGGTGCCATCATATGCGAAGCCATAGATCCGGGCCAGCCGGGCATCGCCTCCGAACTGGTCCCCGATGAAGTTGTTGACGCCACGACCCCTTCTGCGATCATCTTGTTCGATGAATAGCTGCTCGCTATGCCTGTCAGCAGTCTGCTGCCAGAACGTGTGTTTGAAAACGCGACCCCGGCGAATGTAGACAAATGATTCAAACGGGACTTTCTTGCGCTTACCGAGTTTCAGTTTGTTCCCGTCGTTCTTGTCCTTGTAGATCTTGTAGATCCCTGACTCGTCGTTTGCACTGTCTCCAGCCTGCACAAGGATCCGGTCATCTTCCCGCACAGCCACACCATCAATTTTGGTGATCTCCTGTGTAAAATCGTAACCCGTCGCCACCTCAATTGCGAGCCGGACTGACTTCTGTCTCAGTTTAAGATCACTTAATTCTCGTCCGAACAGTAATACCTCGGAAAAACTGAGTAACGACTCAGACATATCACTTTCTCCCTATCGGGGGTCGACGGGGCCTCGGGCCGCGCCTGTCCCAGTTTGCGCATTTCACTGCACGTCGATTGTCAAATTATCACCCCGTGCGCACAACCTGCCATAAAACCGGGGCAAAAACAAAGACTTTAAGGTTCTTTAATCTCGGGTGACAACGTGCGAACGGACGCGGCGTGGCTGGACCCATCCGGCTTGGTCAGACGTGGGCCGGGCCGTGTCAGCCCGATGTCACGCATGCGGAAATTGCCCTCGATAATCTGGCGGAAAGCGCCGCCGGTAATCTCCTGATCGACAACGACCAGCGCGCGCTCGACCCCGAAATAGCTCAGCATATCGGCATCCAGCATTTCCCAGGCGTCGGCAAGGTAGGACCCCAGCAAATCCCGCGCCTCGATCAGAGCGACGCGGAAGCCTTCGGGATCGGCAGCGTAATGTTCGTCGAACAGGTCCTGCATGATCGCGTTGTATTCATCGGTGCCCTCCAGCTCGTCCGAAAGCTCCTCCATTTCCGAATCGATCACGTCATGGGCGACCAGCCGTTCGTGGTAGATATCGACCAGAATATCGAACATCGCACCGGTCAGCGGCTCCGACAGCGCGTGTTCACTGGACCACCCATGCGAAAACTCGGACAGCGTCCGGTCATTGGCCGCGATGCGAATCTGCGCGTTCTGCGACAGCTCGGCAAAGCGGCTGAGCCGGTTATAGGTATAGAGATTGCCGCGCGTGTTCTTCAGCACCTCATCCACGACCGAGCCGAAATGAAGCGACGCCAGCAGCGCCACCATATCCGCCGCCGATTCATGGAACCCGTAATACTCGCCCGTTGCGTCGTCTTCCGAGGGCAGGCCAATGACGCTGTAGATGATGGCATGGCCGATTTCATGCGCCACCACGTCGAAGTTCAGACTGTAGGGGCGGTATTCGTCCCCATGTTCGCGGGTGCCGCCGGTTTCCAGAAACCCCCAGCCGATATGCGCGTTGTCGAGGCTGGGCAGCAGCGACAGTTCCAGCCGCTCGAAATCGCGCTCGAAATGCCAGGGGATCGGGCGGCCGAAATAACCCTCCCAGACATCCATGGTGAAATGGGCTGCGCCAAACAGGTGGGCGGCTTCAAAGGCCGGATCGTCGGGATCGATATGGATGAAATTGCCGAACTCATCGGGCTCGGGCGGTGGCAGGATATAGCCGTCCCAGGCGGGCAGATACATCTCGGGGCCGTCCTCGCCTTCGATCATCGCACCATAAGGGGTCGTCTTGTCGACCGGGTACATCGCATACATGCGCGGCCCAGAAGGGCCGGGCCCGATCGAGCCCTGCGGGGCCGAGATCTCGACCAGTTCAGGTTTCGAATTCGGCTCTAAATAGGGCGATTGCGGATACAGCAGGAACCGCGTGCCCGGAGTTTCATTTTCCGAGTAATCGGGCCAGATCGTCAATGTCCCCTCCCGTTATCGTCCCGGCTAACCTTAGGCCCGCGTATCGGGCTGCTGATCCTCGGGGTCGCCACCGGCGTGGCAAAAGATGAATTCGGCTTCAATCAGTTCAAGAAACGCCTCGCGCCCTTCAAGGCCCAGCGCGATTGCATAGGATTCAAGATCATCCGGTACCGCTTGGTCAAGACGTGTTTCAAAATACCAGATCAGCGACTGCGTTCGGTTCGTGCCGCCATTCACCCGATCCAACGTCTCGATACGGTCAGCTTTGCGCCGCGCCCGGTCACGCAACGCTGCATAATGACCATCGTGGCGCAGCTCGGCTAGCACGGCGGCATCCAGATCATCCGCCCGCGCTGCGATGGCCGCATCCTTGCGGGCGCGGTCGGCCAGCATCGCCTCGTATTGCGCAGGGGTCAGGTCATTGTCCTGCAGCCATTCCATCAGATCGGCCTGACGGGGCAGGCGCGCCGCGCGCCTGTGCGCGGTCATGTGCTTTCGTAATATCTCACGGTCCGGCTGGTGATCGACCCGATGCGCCTCGTCCCGCGCCAGCAGGTTCAGCGCGGCGCGATCACGCAGCTCGGCATAGAGGGCAGGGTCCAGCCGCAGCTCATCCACCAATGTCCGGGAGGCGGTGTCTTGCGAGGCGGTCTCGGCATCGACCCGCGCCCGCAACTCGCGCCAGGCCAGGGTACGTTCGACGCGCGGCGCCGCGGGGGTGTCGGTGTCCGCTTCCAGATACCGCGCCATATGTGCCAGCATCTCACGGGCGTCATCGCCCTTGGCATCGACCTGCCCCTCGGGCAGCCAGTTCTGAAAGCCCTCCAGACCCGAGGTTGTGCCCGCCGCTGCAATCACCTTGTCCCAAACCCGGTCGCGATAGTGCAGAGTCTTGGCAGCGTCCAACAAGGTCCGGGCAACATCGGCTGACATCACCCCTGCGGTCTGCGCCTTGGCCAGAGTGGCGCGGATCGACACCATTGGCTCACTCAATGGCATGAAGCCCAGCTCTGCCGGTCCGTGCAGAACCGCCACCTCATCGTCGTCTATGATCGCGCCGCTTAGATAATCCTCGAACACCCGCCCGACGCCGATCATCCCGAAATCGGCCAGTTCTGCCGCCCGCAACGCGCCCATGCTGGCGCTGCCAAAGACCGGGATGCCTTGTTCCAGCGCCCACAGAATTTCCTTGTGCCAGACCGAGGGCACCCCGTCGAAATACCCGTCAATGATACCAATGGCCCGCGGCCTGTCCCGTACCACGCGGTACACATCCCCTTGCCGGACCGGAGACAGAATGGTCGCGTCCAGATGCACCTGCACCGCATCGGATCGCAGGGTGGGGCCGACGAACACCACTACGCTCATGCCGTCACCGCCCGTGCACGTGGACCTGTAATGTAATCGGGATCGTCATGCGGCGCTTCCAGCCCCGGAATAACCGCGCGGACCACCGCGATATCGAATTCAGGCCGGGACAGATCGACCGTCACCACCTGACCCATACCGACCACCGACAGACAACTCAGCAGCAGCTCAAGATCTTCCGTGAACGACCCCGTGACATGCGACGGGCAATCCGTGAAACGCCCGATCGCTGCTGCGCCATCGATCAACTCACGGATATACCGGCTGCGCCACGTGCAGGCCTCGTCCGAGAACTCTTCGGGGTCCAGATCATCCCGCGCGCCCGAGATATAGGTCAGCCGCGTCTGCGCCGCCTCGGTTAGTGCACGCAGCAGCGCTATGGCGCGATCCGGGTGACAGCCATCGCCGATGCCGATATGGCCGGTGGCCTCTCCGGCCTCGCAGATCACACAGTGAAAGCTGGCAATGCCGATATCCGAGGTGGTGTCCCAAATCCCGAGATCCAGCCCCGCCGCTGTGATCTGATCCATCGCCTGACGGCATCGCGGATCGTCCACCGTGTCCGGATCAACGCGCGGCGTCGCACCCCGGTGATGCCACAGCGTCGTGGCGTCCCGTTCGATCAACTCGCAAATCGCGTGGCAACTGGCCTCAGTCACGTCGTTGCCCGATGCCAGACCATTCGTTGTGCGCGGAAACGCCCTTTGCCCGACGACCGGAGAGGTCGTGTAATCCGTATCCACCATCTCATAGGGCACCCAACAGGCGGCATCGGCGTTCAGATCACGCCCCTGCACCCACAGCATCGCGCCATGCGGGTCAAACTGCCCGCCGGTCACGCGCGGCAGACGATAGACATCCACCACGTGATCCTGTGCCAGATCGGCATGGCTGCACAGCCGCAGCGGCAATTCGATCCGTTCCGCATGCCACGACTCGATCGCTTCCATCACGCCCGAGGCCTGCGCCGCGCTCAGCGACAATCCCTTGCCCAGTGACACCGCGACCGAACGCGAATTGGGTCGCGTCACCATCACCGTCGGCAGCCCGACCCGGTCGAGCCCGGTCAGATTGGCAATGCGCGTGATCCCCATCTGTTTGAGGAACGGTTTGACGATGGCAAGTGTCTGCTCAGGGTCCCGCAGGCGATGCGTGTCCAGCACATAAGTCTTCTGTGAAATCCCGGACATTCAAATGACCTTGCCAAATATCTGATAATCCACCCGAACCCGCAGGCTCCGGTCCGCCCGCGCGCAGGATGGGCGAGGAATGCGAACCGGTCAACCGCAGGGGTGTGTGAACTGCCTCTTGCAAGGGTCGCGACCTGCGGCTAAACGATCTGTCGCATGCCTCAATAGCTCAGCTGGTAGAGCAGGTCCTTCGTAAGGACAAGGTCGGGGGTTCGAGTCCCTCTTGAGGCACCACATATCTTTATATTATATATCTAAAACAATATGTTGGATGCATAGCTTTCAATCCAAGCCACCCTTTAATCCACCTTACGAGCAATACCTAGAAGCTCAAAACAAACAATAGCCAGTAAGATGCTGCGCAAAACACCGCAGTGATCAGTGCGTTTGCTAGGCTCAGGACTCATAACCAATAGATGACCAAAGCGGCGAGAGCGATTGCTGAGAGGAATACTCTGGGGCACCTGTCGTACCGCGTCGC